>NC_014759.1:670000-1340000 GCF_000183425.1 Marivirga tractuosa DSM 4126 | reverse complement strand
TCTCTATACCGGTTATTCTTTCCCAGCCTTTAGAAGCAAGGAAAGCACCATCAATTATTTGATGCTACCCAGCTCGGTGCTGGAAAAGTTTTTATTTGAATTGATCACCAGATTAAGCATTGTGGTGATTCTACTTCCAGGGCTATTTTGGCTTACGTTCCACTTTCAGGGCTACTTCTTCAATCTTTTCAGTCCCGAAAAATTTGAAAGCATCGGTTTCGGAATGGCGACAGATTTGGAATTACCCGATCAGATTCAAGAGTTTCAAGCCTGGTTTATGACCATGATCATAGCATTGGTGATGTTAGGCTTTGTCTTGCCTTTTACGGGTGGGACCATGTTTAGCAAACAACCCTTGGTTAAAACACTTTTTGCAGTAGCCTTAATCGTGATTTTTTATGTCGCTGTTACCTATATCTTACTCGAACCCATGGGATTTGGGGAATACGAACCCAATGAGAGCATGTGGCTAATGCCGCATAGTGAAAAAGGGGCAATGCAATTTTTCGGCACTTTAGCCATCATCGGTAATCTGGTGATCCTATTTGTAGCCTACAGAAAATTAAAAGAAAGGGAGGTATAAAATGGAATTTCAAAACGGCAAAAGCATATTTCTGCAGATAGCGGACAGCATTACCGACAAGGTAGTGAATGGTGAATTTCCTGCAGGTAAAAAAATACCCTCAGTGAGAGAGTTAGCAGCTGAAATGGGGGTAAACCCAAATACTATCATGAGAACTTACAGTGAACTACAAGCTATGGATATTATAGAAAATCAAAGAGGAATTGGCTATTTCGTCAATAAAAATGCCCCTAAAATTATTTTGGAAGGCAAAAGAGAAGAATTCTTTAATAAGGTATTGCCTGAATTCTTGAAGCAGGCTCAGCTATTGGGTATTAGCGCCACTGAATTGAAAAAACATATTGAAAAAATTAATTCATAGATATGAAACTAGAGCAACAAAATATTGATCGGTCTTTTCAGTTTTTTATTCCTTTATATGATTGTGGCATTTACTGAAATGCGATTGAAAGGGGATTTAAACCGCTTTGACGGTAGCAACAGTATTTCAGAAAAAGCTGAAATTACAGCTGCAAACTATATCAAGCTTTCAAATCTAGACCCGCGCGTTACTATTATCGGATCGGAAATGCCCGGCCTAGAAGTGAAAAGTGTAAAGGGCGATATGCTGCAGCATTTAGAATATGAAATGATAGGCGACACACTACATATCATCTCCATGAAAATGGAGGAAAAGCAGTTAGTAAATCTGACCATTCATGTTCCCAAATCCACTTTTAGAGGTTTGAGTAGCAGCCATTGCGGAGTCATTATTTCAAACCTGCAACAAGCAAGTTTGGACATTGAACAAAAAGACGGATGGATTAGAATGAGTGATAGCAACAAAATTGGTCAACTTAACTTAATTGCTCAAAACACAGCCTATTTCAACTTTCTCAAAGGAGAAATTGATATCCTGAATACTAGCATTGATGATTCAGAGGTTTCTATTCCGCAGCCTATGAAATTGGTCAAAGGTTCTATGTCTAATAATTCCTATTTATACCTGGATGGGGCTAGCGAAATTCAATTTAAAAAAGATGAAAGCAGTAGGCTGATCTTGAATTAACCCAATAAATCCATAGAAGCTGCAACAAAAAAGCAGTTGCAGCTTCTTACTTATATCCACTACGAACGAAATACAGGCAAAGATCTAAAGCTATCAACTTTAAAGCCCTATGAATATACAAATTACAGGACTCACGAAGACCTATCCGAATGGCTATACTGCAATAAAAGATGTGAATCTGGAAATCGGCAGCGGAATGTTCGGTTTGCTAGGCCCTAATGGCGCGGGTAAATCCAGCTTTATGCGCATTTTGGTAACCGCACAGCAAGCTACATCCGGCAGCATCTTAATGGATGGTATGGACATCAATGAGCACCGACAAAAAATCCGCACCCGCATAGGGTATCTTCCTCAGGATTTTACCTTTTTCTCAAAGCTTAAGACCTGGGAGTTCCTTGATTATGCTGCCCAATTATCCACCTCGCTCAAAAAGAAGGAGCGAATCATCAAAGTAGATCAACTGTTGGACCAGGTTGGCCTTCTGGATGTGCGTGAAAGATTGGCCAACAAACTTTCCGGAGGAATGAAACGCAGGCTGGGAATTGCCCAGGCACTAATTGGTGAACCTAAGTTATTGGTAATAGATGAACCCACCACAGGTCTAGATCCAGAAGAACGGATTCGCTTTCGAAACATCTTATCTGATCTAAGTCAAAAAGATGTGACCATTATTCTTTCCACCCATATTGTGGGCGATATCAGTAGTACCTGCCATAATATGGCCATGCTCAACAAAGGAGAAGTGGCCTTTAAAGGTTCACCGGAAGGAATGATAGAAAAGGTTCGAGGTCATGTATGGCAAGTCAATCTGAACGATGAAGAATTCAATAAAATAAAAATGGAATACTCTGTGGTTTCTACCATTCCTATCGATGGAAAATGGGAAGTGCAATTGATTGCTGAAAATTCACCGCATCCTAATGCGACTCATGCTAATCCCAATCTAGAGCATGCTTATGTATATTTTATGGAAAACCAACTAGGCATTTCACTGATATGATTTCAATCAAAAACATATTGACCATCTCCCGATTTGAGGCTAAAGTGCTTTGGAGAAATTGGTTTTTCAGAATTTTAGCCATAGCCGGAATAGGCTTCCTGACTATTTTTAATATTGCGGTTTTTTCCGAGGCAGATGTCCCAAGATGGGCCTTCCTATCCAATAGTTGGATGATGCCTTATGCCAGTTTGGTGTTGATTAGCATACCACAAGCAGCTGCTGTGGTGTTTTTGGCCACTGGCTTGATTAAGAAAGATAAAAAAGTGGATACCAATGAGGTCTTTTTTGTGCGTCCTATTAGCAATTTAGATTATGTTTTAGGGAAAGCATTGGCACTGTTCAAGCTCTTTTTCCTATTAAACCTGGTGTTCGTATTGATTTCGCTGATCTTCAATATAACCAGCCCCTACACCACCTTCGAGCCAATGGCTTATATTCTGTATCCTTTGCTGACCAGCATACCCACCATTATGTTCACTACAGGAATATCCTTCCTACTGGTCACCATTCTAAAGAACCAGCCGATTAGCATTGTATTGCTACTAGGACTTGCCGGAGTACAGCTGATCTACTATTTCGATCAGTTTTCCAATATTCTGGATTTTGTGGCTTTCCGATTGCCGATGTTTACCTCTGATATTGCCGGTTTCCAAGACATGGAATTTGCACTCATGCAACGATCATTTTATTTCATCTTAGGCATCGCTTTTTTATTTATGACTGCCTTTTTGTTGGATCGACTTTCAAGCCATAAAACGACCAAGGTTTTAACTGGAGTAATTGGATTAGCAGTTTTGGCATTTTCTTCCATTATCATGCTAAGATTATGGGATATGCGTCAAGATCCGATAGAATTAAGAGAGCAAATGGTCAGCCTCAACGGACAGTGGGCAGAAGAACCGAACATTAGCATTCTTTCCCATTCCATCAATTTGGAGCTCTCAGAAAATGAAATCATGGGGAATTCCGCAATGTTGGTAAAAAACAATACACCTCAAACCCTTAATAAAATTCACTTCAGTTTAAATCCGGGGCTAAAACTCGATGAGGTGATGGTAAATGGACAATCTGTTCCTGCAGAAAAAAATCTGCATATCGTTTCAATTGCAAAAGGATTTAGCCTAGCACCAGCGCAGGAAATGAATGTAGAACTGAAGTATAGCGGTACTATTCAGGAATCAGCTGCACATTTGGAAGTAGATGAAGAACGCTACGAAGAAGCTTTAGAATATTTCACCTTCTCTCTGCAAAAGAAATATGCCTTTTTGCAATCTGACTATGTTCTGCTCACCAAAGACGTTATGTGGTATCCTGACACTCAGATTGGATATAGTCCTAAAACTCCTAAGCAAGAAAGGTTAGCCTTCATAGATTTTCAATTGAAAGTGAAAATACAGGAGGGGCAGATGGCCATTTCTCAAGGGGAACCAGTGGTGAAAGACAATATTTATGAATTCCAACCGGAATATCCCCTTTCGCAAATCTCCCTTGCCATAGGCGATTATGTGAAGAAAGACATTGTCGTAGATTCCATAGAGTATGCGATATATCATTACCGTGACCATGATTTCTTTGCGGATCACTTGGACCAACTTCCGGATACGTTGAGTTCACTGATTACCGATCTTTCCAATGAATATGAGGATGCACAAAAAATTTCCTACCCATTCAAAAGGCTACAATTTGTAGAAACTCCGCTTCAGTTTGCAGCTTACACAAAAGTTTACGAGACACATCAAGCCTATTTACAACCGGAAACCGTCTTTTGGCCCGAAAAAGGAGGTGATATCCGGCAGCTAGATCTCAGAATGCAATTACGGGATATGAATAATCAGGCAAAGTCGCAAAATCAGACTTTAACAGATAAACAAAAGCAGGCCAACGTTTTCAATGATTTAATTAAGAGAGTAATCACCAAGCAGATTGGAGCCAACTATACTTTTGATGGATATAACCAAGATGATGCTAACTACTCGATTTTCCCCAATTACTATACCTACAATACGGGTTTTGTCAGTGAAGAATGGGGACTGCTAAACCGCAGCATTGCTAACTATCTGGTAAACGAAAAGCAGGCTCAAAGAGATTTCTCCAGAAACAGAAATGGGGTATCTTTTACGGAAGAATGCAACGATCTGATGCGAGAGTCCTCCCTGAACGAGATTGTATCAGAGGCAGAATTCAATAAAATCCAGAAGTCTATTGAATTGAAGAGTGAATACCTCTTCTCTTATCTTGGACAATTAGTGGGAGAACCCAACTTGAAAGCTTTTCTATATGACTGGATCAATGCACATAACCACCAGTTGACCCATTATGAGGATCTCAGAACAGCACTTTTGAATGAATTCAATTTGGATATTGATCCCATTATTCAAAAAGTCTATTCTGAGACATCGCAGCCAGCATTTGAGATTTTAGAACTTCAGAAATATGAGATTTTGGATGGCGATAGAAAGCGTTATCAAATATTGACCAAAATTAAAAACAGTGGTGATAATGATGGAGTGATTGAGATAATTTTTGACAATAAAGATAATAGCGATGGCGAATTTTATAGAGGAAAAGTGAATGAGGAAACTGAATCTGAAATTGAAGGACAGCTATCCTTAATTAAAAAGGGAGAAACCAAGGAGCTAGGCTTCATCTTGGATGAAAAACCGAATAATATCACTATTAACACCTTAATCTCTCGAAACATACCTTCTAAAATCACCATGCCAGTCGGGACATTAAGCAAGCGTGAAAATGCTACTTTGTTTGAGGGTGAAAGGCTGGCTACAGAAGATAAAGAGTTGGCATTTACAGAAGTCATTGTGGACAATGAAGATGAAAATTTCAGCAGCTTTAGCCCAATAAAACCTACTTATTTAAAAGCCTATCTGGATAGTCGAAAGACCACAGAACAAAAATACTATGGGGAATGGGATCGTCCTTATTCCAAATGGTTAGCCACAACGGGTTCTGAGTATTTCGGGACTGTAATACGATCGGCACACTTCACCCGCTCAGGCAGTGGTGAAAAAGTAGCTACCTGGACTCCTGAAATCAAAGAAGCAGGATTCTATGATATCTATACCTACATGAAAGGAAAAAATCAGAACGCTTATAGTGGCAATGACAGCAATGGAAAGCAGTATTTCTATCACTACATCATTAAGCATGCCGATGGCGAAGACAATATCAATTACAATATATCCAATGCGGAACCGGGCTGGAATTACCTGGGATCCTATTATTTCAACGAAGAAGGGGGAAATATTTCATTAACAGATGAATGTGACCTTCGAACAGTTTATGCAGATGCGATTAAATGGGTTAAGCAATAAAGACATGAAAACAATTAAAGAAAACCTAAGAAACAAACCAATGAGATTCAGCCAATTAGTGCTGGTGCTCATCATTGTAGGATGCAGCTTAATGTCTCAAAATCTAATGGGGCAACAGACGCTCACTCTTCAAGAGGCTATTAAAATTGCTCAGCAGAAGAGTCCAAACATCAAGAAATCTAAATTAAACCTTTATGGGAATCAGCGGAGTTTAGATGCCCAGCGTGCCTCTTTAAAATCAAGATTTTCATTGGATGTGACGCCTTTCGACTATAATAGAAATCGTAATTTCAATGATTTATTTTCTCAATGGAACACCAATGAAGATTATAATTCCTTTGCCAATTTTTCGGTGACTCAACCTATTGTCGCAACTGATGGTAGCATCTCCTTAATCAACCAATTCGGCTATAGAGATAACTATTCTGAATTTCAAGATGTGCGAACAAAAACCTTTAGCAACAACCTATACCTACAGCTGGAGCAGCCCATTTTCACATACAACAGAACGAAGCTGCAATTAAAAGAGCTGGAACTGAATCTTGAAAATGCACAGATCAGCAACAGCATACAACTGCTTAGTTTGGAACAAGAGGTAACCCAATCTTTTTACAATTTCTATCAGCGTCAAAATAATTTAGAGATTGCCTCTGATGAATACGAGAACCAAAAAATCAGCTATGAAATTACATTGAATAAAGTAGAAGCAGACCTTTTGGCAAAAGAGGAATTGTATCAGGCCGAATTAAACCTTGCCTCCTCTAAATCCACGCTGGAAAATAATGAGGTACTACTCAACAATGCTGCGGATGACTTTAAACTCCTCCTCGGACTCAATTTGGATGAGGATATAGAAGTAGCGGTTGATATCGATTTCATCACAAGAAAGGTGGACTTGGCAAAAGCCATTGAACACGGACTAGAGCATAGGATGGAATTGAGACAACGTGGCATGGCCATCGAACGGTCTCAATTTGAATTGACACGAACCAAAGCATTGAATGAGTTTAAAGGATCCGTTTCCCTCTCACTTGGCGTTTTTGGTGATAATGAACAAGCGCCTGAAGTTTATGAACAACCTAATTTAAACCCTCGTGTAGCTGTTTCTTTCAATATTCCGATTTGGGATTGGGGCGAAAACAGAGCCAGAATGGATGCCGCCAATGCTAATCTGGAAATCAATAAGGTGGACTTACAGGTGGAAGAAAATAATATCATTATCGGGATTCGAAAAATTTACCGAAATCTGCAAAACCTAGAAAACCAAATTTCCATAGCAGAGCAAAATGTAAAAAATGCCAAGCTGACTTATGATATTAATCTGGAGCGATACAAAAACGGTGATCTGACCAGCATTGACCTCAATAGATTTCAAAGTCAGCTTTCGGAGAAAAAAGGGGCACTGGCAGATGCCTTGATCAATTATAAGATGGAATTATTAAATCTAAAGGTGCAATCCCTTTACGATTTTGAGAAAAACCAACCCGTAATGATTAACAGATACTAGAAAGAGGTTATAGCCTAAAACTTACTACTTAAAAAAAATATTATGAAAAAGCTATTAAAAGGGTGCACGCCCCTACTGATAATGATTCTTTTATGGTCATGCAATAACCAAGAGAACAATATTCAAACAGAAATAAAAATTCCGGTATCAGTAGAAACCATCAAGCCCAGAAGTATTTACAGGTTTATTGAAACCACCGGTACAGTCTATTCTTCCAAAGAAGGAGAAATGAAGTCTGAAATGAGTGGACTATATCAACTTCAAAGAAATCCAGCTACGGGAAGACCTTTTGCACTGGGCGATATCGTAAAAGCGGGTCAGGTCTTAATCAGACTTGAAAATGAAGAGTTCGTGAACGGCCTGCAAGTAGAAGGGAAAAAACTCAACCTAGAGTTGGCGGAAAACAATCTCGAAAAGCAAAAATCCCTTTATGACAAAGGAGGCGTTACCCAAACTGAACTAAAAAACGCCTCGATTTCATACGTAAACGCAAAGTACTCTTACGAAAATGCGGAAATTCAATTGGCTAAAATGGCAGTTAGAGTTCCATTTGACGGTGTAATTGTAGAACTGCCTTATCACACGAATGGTATTAAAATCGATCAGGGTACAGCACTTTTCAAGGTGATGGAGTACAACAACCTCTTGATGGATGTTAAGTTACCAGAAAAGCATTTACCGGAAGTGACGCTTGATCAATTAGTCCAAATCACCAATTACAATATGGGTAATGACACTATCAAAGGTAAGATTAGCCAGATTTCACCCATCATCGACCCGGAAACCCGAACATTCCAAAGTGTTTTGCAAATCAATAATGATAAGCATTCTCTTCGTCCGGGCATGTTCATTAAAGCGGCCATACTTTCAGAGCAGCGTGATAGCACCATTGTGATTCCAAAAGAAACCGTGATTTCTCGACAGGATGCTAAAGTGGTATTTATAGTAGAAAATGGTATTGCCACAGAAAAGCAGATCACAACCGGATTAGAAACCATGGATGACATAGAAGTGATCAGTGGACTCAAGATCAACGATAGATTGGTAGTGAGTGGATTTGAGACCTTGAGAAATAAATCAAAGGTAAGTGTATTACAATAAGCACTGATGAGAAGTCAGTTTGTAATGTTTTCAATATTTAACCCCAAGTGATTTGAAAAAGATAGTTTCATTGGCCGTTTCCTACCCCATTTCCATCCTGATGTTGGTCCTGGCCGTCATTTTATTAGGCACCATTTCATTTGGTAAATTACCAATTGAATTGTTCCCAGATCTAAAGAATCCCACTTTATTTGTGGAGCTAAAAGCAGGAATTAAGCCCCCATCAGAAATTGAAAAGCAATTTGTAGAGTCCATTGAGTCGGTTGCTATAAGGCAAAATGGCGCGGTAGAAGTAAGTTCCATTAGCCAAACAGGTTATGGTCGCGTGACCGTACAATACGACTGGGGCAAAGACATGGACGAGGCATTCCTAGACCTACAAAAGTCGCTCTCTAGCTTTTCTTTAGATGAGGAAATTGAAGAATTTGTTATTTCTCAATTTGATCCTAACGCCACTCCTATTATGATTTTGGGAATCTATAATCCCAATTCTAATGATACGGAGGCCCTCAGAAAAGTAGCAGAAAATAACTTTAGAAATGAGATTATCCGCTTGCCAGGCATAGCTGAGGTTCGACTTTCAGGAGAGCAGGAGAAAGAAGTGGTGTTGGAAACCGATCCTAATCTACTCGCTTCTTACGGACTTACAGTAAACGATTTAGTAGCTAAAATCGAAAACTACAACCGCAATGTATCGGGTGGTTTTATTGAAGAATTAGGTCGAAAATATGTAATCAAAGGCCTTGGAATTATTGAAGACTCTGAAGATTTAGAGGAGCTGGTAGTAGGATATACCAATCGTCAAAGCACAAGCAGCAATCCTAATTCCACTAATGTGAATGCTGAAATGGCGCAATCAACTTCAAATCCTCAGACCTCCACTACTGCACAGGTTCCGGTTTTATTACGTGAAGTAGCCACTTTAAAAATCATGGACAAGGAAGCTAACAGCATTGTTAGAGTGAACCAACAAAGAAGTCTTGGGCTTTCCATTTTTAAAGAAACAAAATACAATACGGTCAATGCCGTAAATGAATTAACCGAAGTACTGGACGGATTGAAAAAATCTGTCCCAGGTTATGAGTTTGTCATCATTCAGAATCAAGGCCGGTTTATACAAGGAGCCATAGATGAAGTAAAGGAATCTGGGCTTTATGGAGCACTTTTCGCAGTGATCATCTTATTTGTTTTCTTAAGAAGAATAGGATCTACCCTCATCATTAGCATCGCAATTCCGGTTTCTATTATCGCCACTTTCAATCTGATGTATTTTAATGGCTTGACTTTAAACGTGATGACGCTTGGAGGTCTCGCTTTAGGAGCAGGAATGTTAGTGGATAATGCTATTGTAGTGGTTGAAGCCATTTTTAGAAGACGAGAAGAAGGAATGAGTGTAATTGATGCAGCAGTAAAAGGCACCAGCGATGTGAGTGGTGCCATTACCGCCTCCACGCTGACCACCATTGTGGTTTTCTTGCCGATTGTTTATTTGCAAGGACCATCCGGTGAGCTATTTAAAGATCAAGCATGGACTGTGGCTTTCTCCTTGATTTCATCTCTGGCCGTTGCCATTTTGGTAATCCCAATGCTCTTTTCACAAATTTTCCGCAAGGACAATAGGAAGCAAATGGAAAAGCCGCTTAAGTATAAAGCCTACCGAAATTTCTTAAATAAGGTACTGCATTACAGAATTGCTTTTATTGTCTTATCCTTTTTGTTAGTCTTGGGTTCCTATCAATTAATTGGAATCATTGGCAGCGAATACATGCCACAAGCGGGCACGAAAGCGATTGCGGTTGATTTAAAATTAGCTAATGGCACTCCCTTAACCAGAACCTCTTCTACTGTGGACCAAATTGAAGGTCAATTATCGATTTTGTTTGAAGAGCAGCTGGACCATGTTTATTCTCATATTGGACCTGAAAAAAGTCAGTCGGGCATCGATAATGAAAATGTATATGATGAGAACAAAGCCAGTTTAAAATTAATTTTCAAAGAGGATGTAGAATTGGACATTAATGAAGTCACTTCTGCCCTATCCACTTATTTTGAAGGCATTCCAGGCCTTACCGCTAGTTTTAGCAATGATGAAAGCGCACTTAATGCAATCTTAGGTGAAGAGCAGATGCCTTTAGTAGTAGAAGTAAGTGGAGCTGAATTCGAAGCACTTAGTGCACTTTCCGATTCAGTAATGGTGATACTGAACGGCAACGAGGATATTTATGAACCTGTTTCTAATCTGGAAGAAGGCGTGCCGCAGATCAAAGTGGATGTAGATAAATACAGAGCAGGCTTATTGAGTTTGTCCATTGAGGATGTTATCACCCAAATCAAAGATCAGTTGGAAGGCAAGAAGGCTGGAACCTTAGAGCGAGGTGGAGAATTACAGGACATCCTTGTAAAAGTTCCTAAAATATCGCTGAGCGGACTTGAAAATATGCGCATTAAAAGCAGCAACAGAGAATTCCCTTTGAGCGAAATTGCCGATATCAGTGTGCAATATGCCGCCAATTCCATTTACCGAAAAAATCAAAGCCGAATGGTAACCGTAGGTGCCAGAGTCAATCAAGACAAAGCATACAATCAAATTGTAAAATCGGTTGATGACGCTTTCGCAGAAATGTCAGTGCCTCCACAATACAAAATAAGTGTAGCCGGTCAGGAAGTAAAAAGACAGGAGTCGATGAACAACTTATTGTTTTCGCTGCTTTTATCGGTTTTGTTGGTGTATATGGTTTTGGCTTCTCAGTTTGAGTCCCTTTTACATCCGTTCACGATCTTACTTACGATTCCATTGGCTTGCGTTGGGGCTCTCGTTTCCTTTTGGATCCTTGGAATGTCGCTCAATATGATGGCTTTTATTGGGATCATCATGCTGGCCGGAATAGCAGTTAATAATTCAATTATCCTGGTGGATAGCATTAATCGCAACAAAAGAAGCGGTATGGATTTAAGAGACTCCATACTGGATGCTGCGCAAAGGAGATTTAGACCCATCATTATGACGAGTCTTACCACTATCCTTGCATTGCTGCCTTTAACATTTGGTTTTGGTGAAAGTGCAGCCCTGCGTGCCCCAATGGCTGTAGCCGTAATCGGTGGATTGGTTTCTTCTACTTTATTAACTCTCATTGTGATTCCATGCTTCTATGAAAGCATAGAAAATCTAATCAGCAAGATTAAAGGAACATCTAGCGCCAAAAAAGAAGTTTCACATGAGTAAGAACGGACTATTACATACGATCATAAAAAGGAAAGTACTGGTTTCGATGCTCTTCATTGGCTTCACCGTGATGGGCTATATTTCCTACAACAAATTGCCAGTTGAGCTTTTCCCTAATGTGGAACTACCTGTCTTGATTGTGCAGGTAGGCGCTACTTCAGAAGTGGATCCGAAATACATGGAAAGAGAAGCCATTATTCCGCTTGAAAGTGCCATTAGTACAATGGAAGGCATAGAAGAAATCACTGCCAATGCGGACAGTCAGCAAGGCATGATCTTTATATCTTTCCGTCAAGGCGTGAATATAAAATATGCTTACTTAAAGCTGGAACAAAAGGTCAGTGCCATCAAGGCTGAGCTTGGTTCTGAGTTTATAGTGAATATTGTCAAAATTGACACGGAGCAGTTCACTAATGCTTTTATGGATTTGCAGGTCTTGGGCAGTGGCGGAGTAGATCGAGTAAGAAATGTTACGGATCAATATATAACCGACCGACTCAATGATATTGACGGAATCGGAGGAGTAGAAGTATTTGGTGGTCGTCAAAAAACCATAGAAATCATCATGAATGATGAAATCTGTGAAGCCAACGGCATTACGCCCAACACCATCAGCAATGTACTTTCTCAAAATTCTAATAAAAGTGCTTTTGCGGGGCAAATAGAACGAAACGGACAGCAGATTTTTGTCAATGTAACAGCCGAATTAAAGGATATCAAAAACATCCAGAATCTGGTAGTTTCGGAAAAAGGTCCGCTGCTGCTTAGCGATGTAGCAGAAGTATTCTTTGGAGTAAAAGAACAGACTTCCCTTAGCCGTATCAATGGGAAAGATGCCGTTTCCATTCGATTATCTAAAGGAACCCAGGCTAACCTTATTGCGCTTTCAGATGCAACTCTAGAAACTATTGATGCCATCAATCAGGATTTGGAATCCATGGGTGTAGAAATGGTGGTGCAAAACAATCAAGCCGAGTTGATGACCAAAAATATTGACCAGATTAAAAATTTGGCCGTGACCGGTGGTCTCCTCGCCATATTTGTCTTGTGGGTATTTCTCAGAAGATTAAAGTTCATACTGAGTATTGCCTTAGCCATTCCTATTTCTGTCTATACTGCTTTCAACTTCTTTTATGCGGCTGGCATTTCTGTTAACAGTCTAACGCTGATTGGTATGGCACTCGCTATCGGGATGCTTCTGGATAATAGTGTGGTAGTATTAGAAAACATCTACCGCCATGTAGTCAATAAAAAGAAAAAAGAAAATGCTGTAGTGGATGGCACCAAGGAAGTGATGCGATCAGTCATTGCAGCCACTTTAACCACCGTAACCGTTTTTCTTCCCTTTATTTTCTCGTCCAATTTCCTGATTACGAAAATCGGAACGCATATCGGCATTTCCATTATATCGACTCTATTGGTCTCCTTGGTAGTGGCACTGGTTTTAATCCCCATGTTGGCGCATGCTGCCATCAATAAAGATGATGAGGAAAAAGCTCCACTGATAAAAAATGCTTCTATCCGCCAGCGCTTGATTCAGAAGTATATGGTGATTTTAAAATCATGCTTTAGAAAACCCTTGCTCACCGTTATTGGAGGATTAGTACTATTCTTCGTAACCATTGGTCTAAGTTTTTTGGTGAGCATGTCAGGACCATCAGAAGTGAATGATGCTCAAATGAATCTATTTGTCACCATGCCGGAAGGCGCCACACTCCCAACGACTGATATTAAAACTAGAAAATTGGAAGAGAAGGTGATGGAAATTCCAGTGGTGGATAAATTGATCAGTCAGGTTTCGGAAGGTGAAGCGGTGCTTACCGTCATGCTGGTGGAAGGATTTAAAGATTTGGATACCGTCTCTGTCGAGGATGTTCAAAACAAATTAAGAAGCATCAGCAGCAGTTTTGAAGATATGGACATCTCTTTGGACGAACCCCCTCGCGCAAGAGGCGGACAAAGTGGAGTGGGCAGCTCAGCTTCTTCTGACTTTGAGCGTATGCTGGGAATTGGTTCTCCTTCAGAACGAATCATCGTAAAAGGTCAGGATTTTGAGCTGATGAAAATTATCGCCAATGATATCAATAATTATGTCACCGGCTTACAATCCATCAAAAGAAGTACTGTCAATATCAGTCCTGAACGACCTGAAGCACACATTTTATTTAACCAAAAGCGGATGAGTGACAATAATATCACCCTGCAAAATGTGGCTATTGGTTTGAATGATTTTCAACCGTCCTTTGCTTCCGGCTCTAATTTCGTGAGCGGAGGGGAAGAATTTGAGATTACCATTCATACTCAAAATCAAATTCGGAAAGCCAAAGAAATGAAAGACCTTCGAGAGATGCCGGTTACCAGCACCGCAGGAGTGGCACATTCTCTAGACGATATTGGCTCGGTAATTTATTCCGCAGGAGAAAGTACCATTACCCGATTAAACCAGGAAAAAAGGATTGAAATCACTTATAGCTTTATTGATGAAGTATTAAAATCTGAATCCCTGCTTGAATCTTCCAGAATGGAGGTTGACCAGATTGTGCGCAGTGTCAATATTCCTAAGGGCATGGTGGTGGAT
This sequence comes from Marivirga tractuosa DSM 4126, assembly GCF_000183425.1. NCBI lineage: Bacteria > Pseudomonadati > Bacteroidota > Cytophagia > Cytophagales > Marivirgaceae > Marivirga > Marivirga tractuosa. The sequence goes on along the minus strand of NC_014759.1, from coordinate 1,325,631 downwards.
GTCATCCATGATGAAGGAATGTATGATGAGCTATACTTCTTTATTTTTGCAGCCATCATGATCATTTTCATGATTCTGGCTGCAGTTTTTGAATCGCTCTACTTGCCATTAGTGATTATGTTTTCAATTCCGCTAGCAGGAATAGGCGCTTTCCTCGGTCTTACTTTCACAGGTAATTCTCTCCTTAATGCCAATACTTTAATTGGACTTATGATATTATTGGGTGTGGTGGTTAATAATGGCATTATACTTATTGATTATTCCCGAATTCTTCGAAGAAGAGGTTTTAATAAATATCGAGCCCTGATGATGAGTGGAATTTCTCGAATTAGGCCGATTCTCATCACTTCTATTACCACTTTTGTGGCCATGTTGCCCTTGGCAATGGGAGATGCTGAATATGTGACCAGCATAGGACAACCGTTTGCTGTCACCGTAATGGGCGGACTGGCTTTTGCTACGGTGCTGACCTTGATCTATATCCCTACTATGAGTGCCGGACTGGAAAGTGTATTGCACTGGTTTAGAAATCTTAAAACTAGTACAAAGCTGGTGCAAATTGTCCTTTTGATTGGATTTGCAGCTTTAATCTATTTCCAAATAGAAGGTGCGTTATGGCAAATCATTTGGTTTTTGGTAGCTGTGATTTTGATTCCGGGAGGCACCTATTTCATCATGACTTCATTACGACAAGCTAATGCAAAAATGGTAGGCCCTGATGAGGCCATGCATATTGAAATCCAAAGCCTGACCAAAATTTATGGAAGAGATAAGCGATGGATCAGAGAATGGAAAGGCAATAGAAGATTATTTGAAAAACGTAATGAGGAACCGGTTACTGTAAAGGCAGTATTGCAAAATGCCATATGGCAAGGAGCATTAATCGCCTTTCTGGTGTATTTTATCTATTTCTTCCTGGACAAAGCATTTTGGCAACTACTGTTTATGATTTCGCTTCATGCCTTATTACTATCTATTTTTAAGGAAGTAGCTCTACTAGCGCAAAAAGGGAAAAGGTTCATACGATTCATTTATTCGTTCTTGTACTGGGGCTTCCCTATCGTAAGTGCAGCCTATCTCTATAGCGATATCCAGACAAAAGGAGTTGGTGTGTTCCTAATTATTGTATGGTTTACAGGTTTGTTTTTGGCGCGAATAGCCAGCAAGCTTAAGGAAAAACCTGTCATAATTGATGAGATTAAAGGGCGTTTTGCAAAAATCAGAAGACTGTATTACAAATTACTCTTGGCTATTCCTTTTGTTAAACCAAAGAAATCACAATTCAAAGCCCTTAAAGGAGTAAGCCTGACGATTGAACAAGGCATGTTCGGACTTTTAGGGCCTAATGGAGCCGGAAAAACTACATTGATGCGAATTCTATGCGGAATTATGGATCAGAGTTATGGAAAAATCTGGATCAATGGACATGATACGAACCTAAGAAGAGAAGAACTACAGGGATTGATTGGTTACTTACCGCAGGCTTTTGGTACTTATGAGAATATGACGCCTTATGAATTTCTGGATTATCAGGCGATACTGCGTAAAATCAGCCAAAAAGATGTCCGAGAAGAAAGAGTGCAATATGTACTGAAAGCGGTGCATATGGATGAGCATCAGCATAAGAAAATTGGCTCTTTTTCCGGAGGAATGAAGCAGCGAATTGGGATTGCTCAAATCTTGCTTCACTTGCCTAAGATATTGGTGGTAGATGAACCTACCGCAGGTCTTGATCCATTAGAAAGAATCCGATTCAGGAATCTACTGGTAGAATTGAGTCGGGAACGAATTGTCGTTTTCTCTACGCATATCATAGAAGATATAGCCAGTAGCTGTAATAATTTGGCAGTACTTATTTCAGGAAATATTGAATATATCGGCAGCCCTACGACCATGGCAGAGCTAGCCAATGATAAAGTATGGGAGTTCCATCTTTCTCCTGAAGAATTTGAGAGGGAAAAAGAAAACTATCTGATTGTGCATCACATGCGTGAAGGGGATCAGATTAGAGTGAAATGTTTGGCAGGCACGCACCCAAGGGAAGATGCTGTACAAGTTCGTGCCCAGTTGGAGGATGCTTATTTATGGTTGATGAAGAGTAAAAACAATAGGGAAAGTGTGATCACTGAGAGCTAATAACACCCCCCTTCGCCCCCCTCAAGGGGGGAGTCGCCTTGATGTGATTATTTTAGAAAATTGACAATGAGAAGGTAAATGATATCTCATTCAGAAAATAAAAAAAGGTAATAAAATGGATGGTTTACTACTACGGTAAATCCGTGAAGCTCCCCCCTCGAGGGGGGCTGGGGGGGTGTTACTTGAGTGAATCAAAAGGCTATAAAGCTAAAAAGAAGATATAATTAATAAACAAAATGAAAAGCTACTTACTGCTACTATATAAACTAATCACCTACAATGTGAAGGTGATATTCGCAAATAAGTTCGTCTACTTTGTGGTGGCGTCCTTTTTGTTCTTTGCATTTATCATCACCATTGCCATTTTTGATGATCCTGATTTTAATGAAGCGGTTATCTACGGCTTTTTGGTATTTCCTGGCTTGCTATTAATCTTTTATCCGATGGCATATGGCATCCAGAATGACGATGATTCCAAGATGCTGGAGACCATTTTTGGTATTCCAAATTACCGCTACAAGGTATGGCTAGTCCGTTTTATTCTGGCAGTAGGCGTTGCATTTGTAATCCTGCTGGTCCTAGGCAGCATTGCTAATTTTACGCTTTATCGATTTAATTTATTGCCAATGGTCGGACAAGTGCTATTTCCAATAATCTTCCTGTCCTCATTAGCATTTATGCTTTCTACTTTGATTAAAAATGGAAACGGAACCGCCATTGTGATTGTCATTGTATCCTTTATATTTTTCGTATTTGCTAAACCACTCGAATACAACGTATATAATGTATTCCTCAATCCATTCTCAGAACCGCGGGAAATGAGCGAGTTCATCTGGCATAGCATTATTTTCAAAAACCGATTGTACTTGATTGTAGCCAGTGCGCTTTGTCTGCTATATGGAATGTTTAATTTGCAGTTTCGGGAGAAGTTTGTTTAAATGAGCTCGATTATTCTTTTGCTTAGAACGGAGCAAAGATATCTGCTGTTAAAAAGTTGATGTTAGATGCTATCCAAATTATTTTTGGTTAATTCGCTTTTTGCATCTCCTGTATTTAAAGTAGAAGTTGGTTCAAAAAGCATCACCCAAACTTCGTCTTCAGCAACCGGTTTGTGTTCAACACCTCTGGGTACAATCAAGAATTCGTTTTCATTCACTTCAACTGTCCGATCTCGATATTCCATTTTAAAGCTGCCTTTCACCACAAAAAAGAGTTCGTCCTCCTCATCGTGCTTGTGCCAAACAAACTCTCCTTTCAGCTTGGCAAGTTTTACATGCTGGCCATTTAGTTCGCCCACAATCTTTGGTGACCAATGTTCAGAAAATAAAGAGAATTTCTGTTGAAGGTTTACTTTTTTCATGGGAGTCTATTTTTAATTGAAATACGTATTCCAAAATCATTTAGAATATTAACGTAGTGGTATGTGAAAAGTAGCGGATTTTTAGACATTAACTTTTCGGATTATAGCCGATCTTAATTTTATTCTTTATATTATAATTTAGCCCTTATACCGCTATCTTTTCTATTTGTTACTGCAATATTTTTTATCTATTTCCAATTAAGATTCTTTTCAAATCTCCTTTTTCTTTAGATAATAGATAAAGTAAATATGGTGCGAAAACAATAATCCCTAGAATCATTGCTACTATCGCAATTATAATTGAATTAAGTGAGAACTTGTCTCTCCAAGCAATCCATAATGCCGATAATATTAAATAACATTGAAAGTCTAAAGCGAATTGCCCCATCCAAGTCATTGAAGTAGCAAATTCTTGTGCTCTTGCCAAGAAATTGGCTCCATCATTTTGAATTGTAATAACTGAATAAATTAATAAACCAAGTGTCTGGATTATTAAGAGACCTTTTAAAAAGTAGTGTTTATTTTTTTGTTCCATGATAACTTTAATTTTGAGTTATTAATTTTCTTTAGCTGAAGCCCACATTGGTCCAATTGCCAATAGAAGCACTATGATATTGAAAAAAGCATTTGAATGATTCCCTGAAGCGATTGACCCCGCACTATCCAAAACAAACCAAGAGAGTAATCCAATAAGAACACAGCGTCTTACAAATTCAGGGGCTTTGTCATAAACCCAAAGGGATAGACACCATATCATCACTCCCCATCCAAATAGAAAACCGCCTGTTAGTGCGGATAAAAACATAGTTGTAGGTTCGGTATAAACTTGCGCCCCATCTATGGGCCAACTTAATAGGTCCAAGGTCCAACGGGCAGCTTCTGAACTGCTTTGCATAGTACCTAAAAAGAATATGGGGCCAAATGATCCTACAACAAATGCGGTTATTTTTAAATATTGCTTATGGAATTTCTGCGTTCTGAAAAATGAAATTTTCATATCTGACCTATTTGATTGGGTCAAATTTAAGTACTTGTAGTCTGATTATTTAGACGCTCCCGTCTATTGAAGGAATAGAATTTGTTGTTTTGAATAGCTGGACCATTTCTCTTATTTTGCTAAAATATGCCGAAATCCAACTTGAATTTAATGTTTCATCTGTGATTTGAAGAAAAAAGTTTTCGATACTGAGCATCAGTACCATATTAGCCAAATGGCTACTCTCCTGTAAATCAATAACTTTTTTCCAGATCGGCATAAATCCTTTTAAGGAAATCTCATTGGTTTTGAGGAAGCAGGTCTGAAAATCCGCATTATCTCTATGAATCCTTAATTGTCGATTGAAAAGCAAATCAAGTTTATGATCCAAAAGTGTTTGTGTTAATTCGGCTTCATTCTGAGCATTTGATTCTTTATCACTCATGGCTTTAGCTTGTATTAAATGAAAGTCCAGTAGGCGTTCAGTAAACACCTCCAAGTCAGAAAAGAAATGATAGAAAGAAGATTTATATATACCCACTGATTTGGCAAGTTTCTCAATTCTTAATGCTTGCGGACCCTCAAACGCAAAAGTCTGGTATCCTGCTTCTATCCATATTTGCTCTTTACTCATTTTGATTTGTTAATTACGGCTAACGCCATGCTAAAATGCATTTATCAAACTTTGCTAACAAAGTACTAAAATAGCAAAGCCAAATTGCAACTACAATTATTAAGAATCGAATTGATGGAAGCATGTAGATTATTCTTACCTTGAATATCAGCAAAAATTTGGCTTTGTGGCGAATTAATTGCTCAGTTTGCAAGAAGAAGCGGTAAGAAAATGCATTTTTAGCATATCTTACCTTTTCGGATTTATATTCCCTTTAATTTATTTGGGTTTCTTGAGGTATGAAAAACTCTTGAGATGACAGCTTTATCTTTAGTTGTCCTGTAGATTATTTTATAGCTCCAAACAACAAGGAACCTGTACTCTGATTTTTTATGTGCTAAAAGTGGTTCAATAGTCCCAATATTCGGTGAGTTCTCTAATAATTCCGTTGTCTGTAAAATCTTATTGAGGACTGTTTCAGCAAATGTAAGTCCTTGTTCTTCTCGAATGTACTTAATCGCTCTTTCTAATTGTCCGACTGCTTTTTTTGTTCAGATTACATTAACCATTCCCTAGACATGGTTTGAACATCTTTTTGGCTTAGGGTTTCGCCATTTTTCTCTTGCTGTTCAGATTCATCGATATCTGAAAGTAGAGAAAGCTGTTCATAGACATCTTCAAGTGTTGACTCTGGAGTCAATTTTTCCGCTATTTGTATAAGGTATTTTTTAAGAGCTACTTGTTTCATATTTTGAAGTTAACAAACTAGTAGTAAAAATAAATCCTTTGGCTACAATTTTTGTGAAGAACTACTTCTGAAAGGTAACATTATAGCGTTTTATTCATCGTTCTCTAACAGTAAATAAAAAAAGGTAAAATCCCCATTTCTGTAAATGTGATTTAAGAGCAGTAAGAATGATGTGTAAAATACTGTTGAACTGAGCTGCTGGGACTCTCTGCATTTTTTTAACTCTTAGCAAAAGCTAAAAGCAATTACTGAAATATAAAAAATAGCGATGAGCCACCTCATCGCTATTGAACCAAAATAGTTGTTATTTCTATATTTTAACTATGCTCTCAAAGTCTCCATTTCTTTTATAGTAGCATCCAGCTTATCAAATATGCGCCCATACATAAGTCTTACATCAAATAAATATATCTGCTTAGAAAATATGAGCATCAATACTGTTATAACAGCAGTAATGATCCAGGCCATGAGCGGAACATCTCCTATAAAAGTGATATCTGGAAATTTCTGTACTACTTCATTGACTAGCTCTTCCTGACTTGACCAGCTAGAAAAAAGCATACTCATGACGATCAGGAAATAAATTGGGTACGTAAAGCGGATCACGCTTCCATTTTTTAGTAAAACGGTATCCAACCAGCTCTTAAATGATTTTAAATAATCGTAACTATTTTGTCCGGTTTCTACTGCTTTTATTCGATCAATCTGTCTTTGACTAAACCAAGCTGTTGCCAAGAGTAGAACTGCTATGGCTGCACCTTCCCATAGTGCGTTCATAAAGAAGTAAATGATCGGGATAGCAATTGCCATTACAATAATCAACTTCAGGTTGAACCTAAACCTACTCTTTATTTTATCCACAATGTGTTGAGACTTTTGCTCGTATAATCTGTTAATCTTCGGTAAATCTAAAGCTCCTTCTTCCAGGAAGCCTTCTTTCCACATATTTTCAATTGAATTTTTCATCTATAATTTTTTTAAGTCGTTCTTTAATTCTTTTTACTCGTACTCCAATATTATTTGGATTAGTACCTAAAATTTCTGCAATCTCCTGTTGCGGCTTTTCCTCTAAATAGAGAAGAATCACTGCTCTATCTACTTCCGATAAATGCTTGATGGCGGTATATAATTGATTTAGTGTCTCATTCTCGAAAGCATTATTCGTAACAGAAACTGAATCTGGCAATACATCGGAGGTAAAATGAATAGGCTCATTATTTTTCTTCTTCTTCAACAGCGTCAAGCATACGTTCAGAGAGATTCTATAAATCCATGTCGTCCAGGCACATTGCTCCTTAAAGCCTTCTCTACTTCTCCAGATTTGTAGACAAACTTCCTGATAGTAGTCCTCAAAATCTTCCTGAGAATTGGTATATGCTCTGCAGATCTTGACGATGATGGCTGCATAAGGCACAATGGAAGAATGATAAAAATCGCTGCTCATTAGTTCTGCTTATTTATCCAAGTTGAGACCGTCTCCAGCACTATAGGTTCCATGGTGGTCTCAATTTGAGCATATTCCTTCATTGCTCCTGTTTCACAGAGCTGGAAAAGGTGATTCATGCTGTCAAATTCTTGAGTGGTCACTTGTCTGTTCCCACCATCGTGCAATGCTTTTTTTATTGCCATGAGATTTGCCGAACCTACCTGCACATCCTTTTCTCCATTAAGTGCAAGCACTGGGCATGTCACTCTTGCCAAGGTCGGTCTTGGGTCATAGCTTATAAAATACCGCAACCAAGGTCTGGTCAGTTGAGCTATCTGCTTTTCTATATATTCTTCGGTGCTCATTCCTTCTATAACCACCTTATTTTTCTCCATCTGATGGCTAATGTAAACTTCAAGCTTATTTCTTAAAACTTCGATATCCTCCTCATTATTTTTAATTAGCTCAAATATACCTTTCATAACGGCTATTTCATTTTTGATATCTTGTTGGTTTGCATCTTGCAACTTCCCTAATAGCTCGATTTGCTGTATTGAGATTTGCTCCCCAGGAACTCCAGGTCCTGCTAGTAATACCATGAAACTCGTAGGTACCTCAGCGGCCACAATGGGCGCTATTAGGCCTCCTTCACTATGACCAATCAAACCGATCTTCTTCGGATCTATGTCTTTTCGACTCTTTAAGTACTTGATAGCAGCTTTAACATCTGTGGCAAAATCGGAACTGGTAGCCGCATTGTGATCGCCAGTAGAGGCTCCAAAGCCACGGTCATCATAACGTAAAACTGCAATGCCATTTCGTGTCAAATGATCTGCCAACACCAGGAAGGGCTTATGCGTCATAAATTCCTCATCCCTGTTTTGTGGTCCTGAACCAGAAATTAGGATGGCTGTAGGGAAATTCTCTGTATTTTTTGGTAAGCTGAGTGTCCCTCCAAGCGTCACTTTTCCTTCTTCGCTTGTAAAGCTTACTTCCTCTGTATCATAAGGATAGGGTTTAGTCGGCTCTTGAGGTCTAACAATCTCCTTTTTGGCTATAGGTTCAGTATAGAGGTCAAGCTGGAAAGACTGATTAGCCTGATAAAAGTTTCCTTTGATCTTGCTATCTGAAAGCGATCCTTTGTACTGTGCTCCAATATTGGCCATCTGCAAATCTAACTGACCCTCAATAAATGTTACTGAACTAACCGGCATATCAAAGGCTTTTTGTGCTGGACTGTCCATGGTGGCAGAATACTTTCCTTCAGATTCTGTAATATGAAAAATAAGTGGAAGCTCCATACCCTGTACTTTTAAGAGACCATACCAGTCTCCACTAATTTGCTGTGCAGATGCTAGAAATGGTATCACCAACACTAGAAATAATAATTTGATCCTTTTCATAATTTTATCTTTTTCTTTATTAGTGGCTGGTATTAGATAATCTTACACCTAGGCATTAATTTTTTATTGCGCTTCCTTTTCTATTTGATTTAAAAAAGGGTTTTAGTCTATTAAAGTAGGCACTTTCTTCTTTTCTTCAGATAATCAGCAAGGTATTTTAGTACTTAATCTGCTTTTTTTATGATCGATATCTTACTCTCCAAGCTTTAGTATTAAAATATTTTCAAAATATTCTTAGGATGTTTAAACCTTTTATCAATTTACATGTATATACATATATTGTAATAACATTAAATATTAATTATATGACACTTAGAGAAAAAACTCAAGACATTTACAACCTAATCGGTGAAGGAAAATTATTAGATGCATTTGATAAGTACTATGGTGAAAGTGTAGTCATCACAGAGCCAAGAGGAACCTGGAAAGGAAAAGCTGAATGCAGAAAGCATGAAGAAGAATTCTTAGGCATGATCAAAGAATTTCATGGAATGGAAGTAACCGCTATCACTTCAGACGAAGAAGCGGGTATTGTAATGCATGAAACTGCTATGGACGTTACTTTCCAAGACGGAAACAGAGTAAACATGGAACAAGTGGGCGTTCAGAAATGGGAAGATGGAAAAATCGTTCACGAACGTTTCTATTACCAATAGACAATTCCATTAAACGGGATATTCAAAGCAGGCTGAAAAGTCTGCTTTTTTTGTTTACTCCGATTTGTGCGGCAAAACGGTCAAACGTTACCGGAACTAAGTTTGGCTAAAAGCAGTTCCAAGATGCTTTAGTTAATTTCAATGCGGTTAATTTGGTAAGCTTCCGTAGCTTTGCAACTGATATGAATGAATTACAACAATTTTTCCAGGAGATCGAAGAATCTATTAAGCAAGATTCCTTTGTAAAGCTTACTTTAAGTAAACCCATCCGAAAGTCGGAAGATTTAGAAAATGTTTATTTACGTGAAGTGGAACTCAAAAAAGAGAAAATGATCTCTTTTACTTATCGTTTCAAAACAAATGATAAGGTAAAAAACTATACATTTGAAGCAGCTATAAAGGAATTAGAGCATCTATTGCAAAACACTTTTCGCATTGCCACCTTATTTACTCTGGAGAAAGATATTGCTATTCGGATCAATAAAAAAGGAAAAGCCTCGATTACAAATAATCCTCCCACCTTCAGCGATAAACTGCCTGTCGATCACGATAAGCAGAAAGTGAAGCGCGCATCTGACAGCGAGTTTTTACTTCATTTAGGAATAAAAGATAAGAACGGAAAAGTGATTCCTAAAATGGCTGACAAGTATAAGCAGATTAACAAATACTTAGAAATCATTGAGGGATTGCTTAAATCTACTGCGCTTCCGAAGAAAATCAATATTGTAGATATGGGGTCTGGTAAAGGCTATTTAACCTTTGCACTTTATGATTTCTTGAGGAATACGCGTGGGTTGGATGTTCAAGTTACAGGTATCGAACTAAGGGAAGAGCTTGTAACTTACTGCAATAAGGTAGCCAAAAAATGCGGATATACGAATCTTTCCTTTATTTCAAAGCGAATTGAAAATTACAGTGAAGAAAAAATAGATGTCCTCATAGCACTTCACGCTTGCGATACCGCTACGGACGATGCTATCTATAAAGGCTTGATGTCTAATTCTTCGCTAATTATTTGTGCTCCGTGTTGTCATAAGCAAGTCCGTCAAAGTGTAAAAGGAATTGCTCAAGAAAACCCTATCCTGAAATATGGCATTTTCCAAGAGCGTCAGTTTGAGATGGTAACCGATACGATACGGGCACTTCTTTTGGAGAGGAACCAGTACAAAACCAAAGTATTCGAATTTATTTCAAATGAACATACGAGAAAGAATGTAATGTTGGTGGGGTCAAAGGCTAGTAAAGCGCCTAATATTCAAGCAATTGACGTTCAAATCAAAGAATTGAAAAAGGACTATGGCGTTCCTGAACATTATTTAGAGAGGTTGATAGAGAAAAAAGAGCAGGTGAAATAATAATTTCCATAATCACTTTACACTGCTATAGAGTCAATTTTTTAGGTGAACTTCCATACACAATGGATATTAACATTAGAGATTTTCTCAATAACTATTTTGTCTGATTTGAGGAATTATTTAACAAATCTGTGACTTTTTAATGTCTCTACATAAGTTTTATTAGGTTCAACATAATTTTTATAGCATTCCATTATATTATAAATCCAATTTTTTATACATTAGGCGATGATTTAACGCTTCATTCCCTATGAATTTTATAAAATTTATTTTTCCCTTTCTTATTTCTTTGGCATTAGTTGTTGGGCTGAATAACAAATGGGGACAAGTTCCGCCATTAGGTAAGTTTCTGGATCCTTACAGTGGTTTTTGGGCTAATTCAGACGATAAAGACGTTGCATTTGAAGAAAGCCCTTCAATCCCAGGACTTAATGAAACCGTAAGCATTTATTACGATTCCATTTTGGTACCACATGTATATGCCAATAATGATCATGATTTATACATGGCGCAAGGTTATGTAACTGCACAAAATCGATTATGGCAGATGGAGTTTCAAACACATGCATCAGGTGGTAGGGTTTCCGAAATCATAGGGAAAGACGCATTAGATTTTGACCGCTATCAGAGAAGGAATGGTTTGCTGTATGGTGCTGAAAAAGCTGTTAAGTTAATGGCAGAAGATCCAACCATCGGGCCAATTTTAAATGCTTATACTGAAGGTGTAAATCAGTATATAGCTTCTTTAGAATATAAAGACCTTCCTATTGAATATAAACTACTGGACTACAAACCCGAAAAATGGTCTAATTTGAAATCTGGACTACTTCTAAAATACATGGCAAATGACTTAGCTGGTGGTGATAGCGATGCTGAAAACACTCACTTGCTAAAAATGCTAGGGAAAGAAAGATTTGATTTCTTATTTCCTGATAGATATCAAGATTTCGATCCTGTGATCCCTAAAAGTAGGGAATGGGATTTTGATGCCGAAACAGTTGAGAGACCTGATTCTATTGAATTCCCATTAGTTTTTCCGGATGATAAAGCCCCACAGCCTGATCCGCAAAATGGAAGTAACAACTGGACTGTTCATGGCAGCAAAACCTCAACAGGCAAACCAATGCTTGCAAATGATCCGCATTTAGGTTTAAACTTGCCATCTATTTGGTATGTAATGCATTTAAATTCACCAACTGTAAATGTGTACGGCTCAACCTTGCCGGGTGCTTTAGGTGTAATTATTGGATTTAACGACAGCGTTTCATGGGGTGTCACTAATGCTACCAGAGATGTACGAGACTGGTATCATATTACTTTTAAAAGTGATGAGAAAAAGGAATACAGGTATAATGGGAAATGGCTAAAAACTCAAAAAGTAATTCAAGAATTTAAAATTCGTGGAGATGAAAATTACTTTGATACTATTTACTATACTCACCATGGCCCAATTGTTTATGATGAGAGTTTCAGATCAGAAAACAGCAAAACTGACTTTGCACTGAGATGGACAGCTCATGATCCATCAAACGAGCAGTTGACTTTCCATTTATTGAACAGGGCTAAAAATTATGGAGACTATGAAAAAGCTCTAACCTACTACGATTGCCCAGCACAAAACTTTGCTTTTGCAGATGTGCATGGTGATATAGCTTTATGGATAAATGGAAAATTTCCATTACGCTGGGAAGAGCAAGGAAAATTTATCATGGACGGTTCAAGAGCAGACATGGATTGGGCTGGTTTTATTCCCAGAGGACATAACGCCTACATGAAAAATCCTGAACAAGGCTATTTAAGTTCAGCCAATCAAATTCCTGTGGATAGCACCTATCCGTATTATCATTACGATAGAGGTTTTGAACACTACAGAAATAGAAGATTGAATCGTAAATTAGAGACTTTGCAAAATATCACAGTAGAAGATATGATGAGATTGCAAAATGATAATTTCTCTCTATTAGCGTCTGATATCTTGCCTAGTATTTTGGATAGTTTAAACCGAAATAACATGAGTGAAACCGAAAAAATAGCTTTTGACGCACTCTCTAATTGGAATTTTATGGCTGATCAAGATGCTGTAGCTCCTGCTTATTTCGAAATATTATGGGATGATTTATACAGAAATTTATGGGATGAGTTTTATGGGTTGGATACTAAAGTCAGAAGACCAGAATTGCCTGTTACAGTTGAAATTTTAAAAGAGCATCCTGAAGAAAAATATATAGACAATCAAAAGACAGACAAAAAGGAAAGCACAACTGATTTATATCAAATGAGCTTTAAATCAGCTGTTGATTCAGTCGAGACTTGGAAATCAGCCAATGAGAAAGAATTAACATGGAGTAATTTTAAAAATACTACAGTCCAACATTTGGCCAGATTAGCTCCATTTAGTACTGATAATATTCAAATAGGAGGGAACAGACATATTTTGAATGCAACTTCTGGAAGACACGGTCCATCGTGGAGAATGGTTGTTTCCTTAGAACAGCCAATCAAGGCATATGGCGTATATCCAGGAGGACAATCCGGGAACCCAGGTAGTTATTACTATGATAACTTGATTGAGCCTTGGAGCAATGGAGAATATTATGAATTGGAAAACAAAGCCAATGCATCCGATCTTAACAATATTATTTTCACTCAAACTTTAACACCTGAAGCAAAATGAAATTTATCATCAGAACGATAATAATTGTAGTAGCAGCACATTTTTCTTTGCTTTATTTCCCATGGTGGTCCATGGCAATTTGTGCATTTTTTGCTGGAGCAATTATAGCAGGTAAAAACCTAAGCACTTTCTTTAGTGGATTTGTTGGACTTGGTTTCCTGTGGCTTATCCAAGCATTTATTATTCATAATGACTCAGGCGGTATATTATCCAATAAAATTGCTGAGTTATTCGGCTTGAGTGATGGAATTTATATGGTGGTAATATCAGGGATAGTTGCAGCTTTAGTGGGCGGATTCAGCACTTTGAGTGGTTTCCGGTTTCGTAAAATGTTTAGTAGAAATAAGAGCAGAGGGTTGTATAGGTAGATTGCTTAATTTATGCTTTAAAAGACTTTGTAAAAAAACAACTAGGCATTTCTGTGACAAAAATATGGTAAGTGGTACGATCTGGGAAATTTGCACAACTGCCATGGCAAGCGTCAGCTTGTGTTTATAAGCTTAAGTGTAAACTCAGCTACAACATGAATATAGTTCCAAGCGGACGGTTGAACCAGTGGTGGAATCTGTGTACGAGCTGGGAAGCTCCACCAGCTCTTTAGGAAGACACCACATCTGATATTAAAAACTCAGCTTCAGCTACATTCTTCTCTGTAATCTTTGTGAAAATCTCAGTGAAACTCCGTGGTTAATCCTTTACAGCCTTTGGCTGTCCTGTTGAATCTTTTGTGGTTATTAAAATCAGCTTTAGCTGAATTAATTCTCTTCCTTCTCACAAAACTCCAAGTCAATCGTTCTTTTATCAATATCAGTGGCTTTCACTCTAACAGTAACCGGATCACCTAGTGTAATCATACGCTTATTATTCCGACCTATGATTCTGTAATTCTTTTCATCAAATTCATAATAATCATCTGTCATATCAACTAGGCGAACCATGCCTTCGCATTTGGTTTCTATGATTTCCACAAAAATGCCCCATTCAGTTACTCCTGTCACTAAGCCATCAAAAGCTTTATCTTCCACGGAAGCCATGAATTCAACTTGTTTATACTTAATGGAGGCTCTTTCCGCATCTGAAGCTCTTTTCTCCATTTCCGAGGAATGCAGACATTTTGATTCGAATTCCTCAGCATTAACAGATTTACCTTGATCTAAATAATGCTGCAACAATCTGTGTACCATCACATCAGGATATCTTCTGATTGGTGAAGTAAAGTGGGTATAGTATTGAAATGCCAATCCGAAGTGGAATGAATTTTTAGTAGTATATTTTGCCTTTGCCATGGAACGTATTGCCAGACTTTCCAAAACATTCTGCTCTGGCTTACCCTGGATATCATTCATTAATGAATTTAATGACTTGGCAACTGCTTTTTCTTCTATCTCTAATTCGTGACCAAATCTTTTGGCAAAAATAGAGAATGTGCTAAGCTTTTCCGGATCGGGGTAATCGTGTTGACGATACACAAAAGTCAATTTCTGATCTCCTTTTTTCTTAGTCGCAATAAATTCAGCCACTTTTCTGTTGGCTAAAAGCATATACTCCTCCACCAATTTATGAGCATCTTGCCTTACTTTTGGAACAACACCTAATGGCTTTCCATTTTCATCCAATTTGAATTTTACTTCAACAGACTCAAAAGCAATTGCTCCGTGCTTAAAGCGAGTTGCTTTCAAATTCTTTGCTATTGAATTAAGTGAATGTAATTCTTCAGCATGGTCACCTATTCTAGCTTCTAGAATTGCCTGTGCTTCTTCATAAGCAAATCTCCTATCAGAATGCGTAATTGTTCTACCAAACCACTCATTATGAATTGTACCGTTATCATCCAGTTCAAAAACAGCAGAGAAGGTGAATTTGTCTTCATTCGGTCTCAATGAACAAAGCCCATTTGAAAGCCTCTCAGGCAACATCGGAATTGTTCTGTCCACCAGATAAACAGATGTTGCTCTATGGAAAGCCTCTTCCTCTAATAAGGTTCCTGGTTGAACATAGTAGGTTACATCCGCAATATGAATTCCGATTTCATAATGACCATTGTCCAATCTTTTGAAAGAAATGGCGTCATCAAAATCTTTTGCATCTTCAGGGTCGATGGTGAAAGTAGTGGTATCACGCATGTCCCTTCTCTTAGCAATTTCCTTTTCTGGTAATTTGTCGCTGATCTTTTCAGATTCTTTGATGACTGCCTCAGGAAACTCCATAGGTAATTCAAATTCCGCCATAATGGAGTGAATTTCTGCTTCATTTTCTCCTGCTGGCCCTAATACTTTAATGACTTTAGCTTCGGGTTTTCTATCAAGGTCTCCCCAGCTTTTGATTTCTGCAATGACTTTGTCTTGATGTTGAGCTCCCCCTAACTTATCGTTATTGATGAAAAAGTCAGTGTGGATATATCGGCTGTCTGGAATCATAAAAGCGTAGCGAACTGATTTATCAATTCGACCTACGAATTGAGTTTTCGCCCTTTCTATTACTTCAATTACTTTGCCTTCTTCCCGACCATCTTTGTTTTTCTTAGTAACAACTACTTTGACAGTATCCTTATGAAAAGCTCCTTTAAGTTTTTCAGATTTTACGATAATATCAGTTTCCCTGTCTTCAGAAATGATATAGGCCAATCTAGGATTGACATGATCTACCTTTCCAATGATAAATTCAGGTTCTTTAACCGAAACATAGGTTGCTCTAGAAGCTTTTTCAATTTTTCCCTCTTTCAGTAATTCTACTAGTACTTTATCAATTAGGCGTTTTGCTTCCGCTGTATTGCTGCCAACAGCTTTTGCAATATTTCTTACTGTAAATGATTTATCTAGATTCAAATCTAAAATTTGAAGAACTTCTTGCTTTAGTTCGGGTATGCTTTTTATTATTCTTTTGGCCTTTTTGGGACCTTTTTTATTTCTTTTTTTACTCATGTTTAAAATTAATATGTTTTGAAAAGGATGTGATTAAGTGAATATGAAGAAATCAATAAATCACTCATCCTTAGCTTTAATGATTTGCTTTTCTTGCAAGACGGGTTGACCATTCATTTTTAGGTACAATTGGCAAGTGAGCACTACATCTTTTTCACAATATTCGGCAATTCTTTTTAAATCACCTTCTTTATAATATACTTCATATACTTGACTTCCGTCAATATCGTCTTTACTAGTGGGCAAATCAAATATATGGGCCAATAAATCTAGTTTTGTATAATGTTTCCGATCTCCAAACTTCCACATTTCCAATGTATCCAGATAGGGGGTTTGCCAAGGCTTCATGCTTGAAACGTCCAATATGGAAGGAAGTTTTAATCCATTAATTAATATACGCCTGCAAATATAAGGAATATCAAACTCTTTGATATTATGGCCACAAATTACTGAATTGGTATCATCTACCTTTTGCAAGATTTGAATGAGTTCAATAAGAAGTTGTGCTTCATTCTCATTTGCTAGTGTAGTGACTCTCAGTTTTCTGTTATTCTCTTTTCCGAACATCCAACCTAAAGAGACCACCACAATTTTTCCAAATTCCGCATAAATTCCAGCTTTGGGATAGATTTCTTCAGCTGTCTCCTCATTTTTGGTTAGAAAAGAGGCTTTATGTTGCCATAAGGATTGTTCTTTTTCAGATAAATCTGCGTAATTCTCCGCTTGGGGAACGGTTTCTACATCAATAAACAGTATAGCCATTTTGGTTCATTCCAGGTTGAAGTTCGGATCAAATTATGGAAAAAATTAGAAAGAATAAAAGTTAGAAGGCAGAAGTTTGAATCCCTAGCTCTCAATGGGTAATTGGAGGCAAGAAGCTTGAAATATGAAAACTTAAATATGTCTTTAAGGGAGCTAAGAAGCTATTCTTAATCACAATTGGAAATCTGAAGAACAAACAATTATTTGACTTGTTTAGCAACAACTTCTTAATTTTAAAGAATGCATTGGAGAGAAGTAGCTTTATTGACTATAGTCTTGATAGTAGTACGGAGCATAAATAACTTATATTTTATCAATTCAAATACTCTTCAACCACTCCAACACCTCCCGAAAATGATCTGCTTTTGCGTCTCTATGTGTTAACAAATTGATGTGATCATAATCGTGTTTATAACCTTGCTTTTTGCCAATAACTTTAAATGTAAAGTTGTCCTGATCACCTATTTCCTTGAGTAATCGCTTGCAATCTACTGGGTGGCCAATTTGCATATCGTTGGCTCCTGTTATGGAGAGAATTGGGGGAACTGCTTTGGTTTGAAGGGCATCAGCATAATCAAAGCCGTCTCTTAGGTCTTTCCATTCTCGGGAGCGGACCCATTTATTTACTTCCAAGAAATAGTCTTTGGCTTCATCGGAACTGCCTATTTTATACTGTCTGGCAGGTAAATAGCCTTTAGTTTTAGCTAGAAATGTGCAAAATCCAAACCACAATAAATCTACTATCAACAACTTTTTGAAATTTCTTACTCTTATATCTCTTTTACTTCCAAAAAAGACCATTGATTTTAAATTGGGCGCTTCATTTTTCGCTAAATATGCCATTAAATGCACACCACCCCAACTGTGGGAAACCCAATGGTCAGGTTCTTTTCCTGTAATGGATTTTATTTTGGCTATGAAATCAGGAATGTCTTCTTCAAAAGCAGATGCCATTCCAAAGTTGTTTTCTCGACTTGGATGAGGTTTGCTTTTTCCTCTGCCTCTTAAATCCGCTACAAAAACATCAAAGCCATTTTCGGCTAAAAAGGGCGCAAAACCTTTACCTGACTTGGAATAAAAGATTTTTCCGTCTTCTATGCTTCCATGTACTAGAAATACGGATGGAGCATTTTCTGTAGTGTAAAATCGTTTGAGGTGAAGCTGGTAATTTTCCTTTTCAATAAATAGGCTTTCTGATTGCATGCTGTAAATTATAGAAAAAGTAGTAGGCATGCATAATAAAAAGGAAGAAATTTCACGAACAACTTCACTTTTTGAGTAAGCTGAAGATTTCTTTACTCATCGGAAGGATGGCTAAACCGAATTAATTCGTAATTCCCTAATTCATATTTCGTAATTATTTTTCTTGCGGTAAGAAATAGGAGGGAAGACCCAGTTACTTATTTGGTGCATCGGATACAAGTCCATTAATTTGGTATTGACTTCCAATTCCAATCCAGCATAATTTTCTTTGTATTTTCCTCTGAAATAAGTCGTTAATCCATCATCGGTGCCTTTGTAGGGATAATTGAATTTCACTCGCCAGCTATCCATTTTTTCATCTATACTAGCTTTCCAGACTTCAGCATATTCTTGCTCTAGCTTATTTTCTGGATCAAAAAGAATTCCGATTTCTGTCTTTCTGGTTTCGCCATTTAAAATGGGCGTAAAACTATGGAAGGAGAGATGAATAACTTGATGGTTATGATGTAAATGCTGTTCTATTTTTCTTTCAATTTGCTTTCTGTATGGTAAATAATACTCTTCCACTAGGTTTTTAAGCATATCATGGGGCATATTTTTAGAAAATTCAGAGAATAAAACCTCATGTCCCAAAGTGCGGTTGTATTCAATCAATAATCGGCTAACTGAATTCGAAATCAATTTGCTACTTGCCCTTTGGCTAATATATTTCGCAATTTCCAAAGCACCTTTATCCCAACCACGGTGGCTTTGCAATACAGCCGTTTGTCCTGTAAAATAGGATTGATATGGCTCGGGAATTTCATAACCTCCGTGCTCACAACTGAAAATATACTTAGTCATTATCTGAGCTCATAAAGCTTGTTTTCTTTTAGGCAATCCACCAAAACCGCATATTCCTTTTTGATATTCTCATCAGACCACTCTTTTCCTTTAAGGTTGCCTAAAATACGTTGCGATAAATTCCTATTATCAAGAATGTATTCAATGATGGCTTTTTTATCATCTGCTAAATAAACATGCTTTAAAATATTTTTCCATACATTTTCTATGCTTACTTTTCCTTCTTTGTCCATATCAAAAATTCGAAGATATTCTTCATTAGAAATCATGCTTTTCCCGCCTTTTTCCAGAGCCAATCTGTAAATTCCATAAAGCTCATATTCATCAATAGGATTATGATCTTTAATATGTGGAATAATAAATTTCAGTGCTTGCACAACAAATTCTGCAATGGCAAGATCTGCCGCAGGACATTCCTGCAAATCAATAATTCTGATTTCAATGGCATTCCTATCAAAGCGGGCAATCGCCCCTCTTGAATTCAACCACTCATGCTGCAAGCTTTTGTCTTTATCATAAGGTGCTATGTCTTCAAATATTCTCTTGAAAATTACTTTTTCGTACTCTGCTTTATTGGCAACTGATTCTGGAATTACTTTTCCGGCAATGGAAGGAATCTTCTTTTGGTTTTGCTCATAAAAAGCCAATCTGTTATCCAATATTTCTGATTTCTGTCCGTCAAAAATGGGAGAGGAGGCAGTTAAAGCAGGAATTAAGGGCATGATGTGTCTAATGGCTTCATGCAGTAAATAGAATTCTTCATCATTGGCAAAAGGTAAGTTGATATGCATACTCTGCAAATTTCCCCAGCCGTGCCCTTTACAGTCGAAAATTTGATTGTATCTGCTGTAAATTTCATTCCGCTCATGCGGCCATAATTTTACATCCTTAATTGGATTAAATAATGGATGCATAGCAGTCGGCATTAGCTGTGCATCCAATGGTTCCAAAATCTTATTGATCTCCAAAATATTTTGGTGAAAATCATGAGATAATCCTTCAACTCCGGGCATCGGATTAGTGGTTTTCAATTCCAATACGTGCAGTACCAATTCATTGGACCAGCTGATATTTCCATTTACTAGCTCATCGGTAATTTCACCTATCTTTCTTAAAATTAATTGATCAGAGATAGGCGCAGGCATCAAAGTTTTACGGTTTACAATCATGTATTCCAGTTCAATGCCGATACATTCAAAAAGGGAATAGGTTTTGGTCGGTTTTATTGCTTCCATATTAATTAAGTACCACTTGTTTAGACTTTTGAATACGGTTTAAAAACACATCCATCATTTTACTATATAATTTATCCTTCAGAACGGCATCTTCCACGCCCGTATCTATATTTGGATTATCATTGATTTCAATCACGTAAAACTTATTTCCCTTTTGTTTGATATCTACACCATAAAGGCTTTCTCCAATTAATTTGGATAGTTTTTCTGCGGTTTTAATTAATGCAGGTGGTGCCATTTCAACTGGCATAGTTTCTACTTTTCCGTACTTTCCATTGTTGTTCCAGTTCACAATCTGCCAATGTTCTTTACTCATATAATATTTGCAAGCATAAATTGCTTCCCCATTAAAAACGCCTACTCGCCAATCGAAATCCGTTTGCAAAAACTGCTGTCCAACTATCAGATCGGATTTCTCCAGTAAATCAACTACCTTCTTTTTGTATTCTTCCATATTTTCGGCTTTGCTAACCCCTTGACTAAAAGCACTGTCGGGTTGCTTTAAAATGATTGGGAAACCTAGAATATCGGGAGCAATATTTATGTTTTCCTTATGGATAATCAGCGTTTCAGGAGCATCAATTTGGTGCATTTTCAAAAGCTCAGCCAAATAGACTTTATTGCTGCATTTGATAATGCTTTCCGGATCGTCTACTACTACCAGTCCTTCTGCTTTAGCACGTTGGGCAAATCGGAAAGTATGATGATTTACCGCTGTGGTTTCTCTGATAAATAATGCGTCATAAGAAGAAAGCGTACTGTAATCATCTTTGGTGATTAAATTGGCTTGAATTCCTTTTTGATTGGCAGCTTTAATAAATTTCTGCAAAGTTTTTTCTGAACTCGGAGCAGTTTTTTCCAATGGATCCCATAAAATGGCCATCGAATATGCGGCTGTTGTACGTTCAGGTACACTGAATTTTTTCGCCTCAAAGTATTTCTTTGTTGCATCTTCTACAAAAGCTTGGTGATCTTCCGGAATATCACCCGAAGCAATTGGAGAGATACTTTGAACGCCCCATTTGCCATTACTAAATGTAAAATGAGCACGTATAAAAGGAGATTGAAACAGATTAAATAATTGTACACTTATAGCATCATATTTTTTGGAAAGGTTTTTCCCAAAATAGATGCTTAAAACAAATTTTTCGGACTTAATATCTTTAAGTGACTTTTGGATTAAAGAATCTAGCTCTGTTGACAATATTTTTACAACAGAAAGTGTTTTCATTTCCTGAATGGTGTTAATACTAGGAATTGCTTTATGCTTTCTGGCAGCAGCCAGTAATGATACATAATAACCCGTGTTTTGGTATTTGTAATCTCTGCAAAGGTTAAAAACCCTGGCATTTTTTAATTTAGAATAAACAGGATTGGTCAGGTACTGTTTTCCCGTGACAACTTCTACGTCTTGTATGTCAAAATCCCAATCTTTTAGGCTAGTGACGGTAATTATTATCTTCATTTATTTATAATTAATAAATTTGCATCATAGGTGATTACTCCTAAAAGTATAGCGCAAATAAGGTGATCAATATCTACTGAGTATAATTGTGAATCAAAAGGATTTCCGTGTAAAGGATCTGCTACTTGAACACTGCTATTTTCATGATTAATGCCGCTCAAAACTACAAAATGACCAGATGGCTGGCCTTTGATGTCATCATAAAGTACAGGCTCTTCGCCAAATTCTCTTTTCTCATTGTAGAGATAGGTTGCACTCAATCCAGTTAGAATTGGGATGTCTTGAATCAAATAAGACTGCAATAAATTTTTATTTAAGTTCTTATAGGTAATTTTCCCACCCTTTTCTAAAAATTGAATATATGCTAATGAGGCTTGTTTGAATTTAGGAGTCTTTTTAAACTTCAGTTGAGCTTTTAACTTTTCGATTAAGTTAATATTGTCATCTTGAAACCAACTAGGATCAAATACTTTCAAATTGAATGTTATAATCTCTGCTTGAAAGCCTTTTTTTAAAGCATCAATACCTAACATTACCGCCAGTGTTCCACCAGATTCCAAATATTCAATGGATTTTATGACTTCTTCTAGGCTAATTTCTTCGCTAAAAAAATTGTAAACAGCATGCAAACTCGTGGGGCCACAAGTGCTGTCATTGGGTTGTCTGGAAATATCCAGTCGGAGTGTGTTATTTTTCAAGTTAGTAGTTCAAAACTGATTCGATAACGCTGGATATTAGGATTAGTTTCCTTTAAGTAATTTATTTTTACGATAATATAAAATAAATATTAAGTTATTGATAATCAGTGGGTATTAGCCTTTATTTTCTAATGAAAATGTAGACCATGTAAGCTAGAAAAGTAGCAAGGAAAAGAATGGCTTCCCACCTGTCAAGTTTTTTGCTTTTTAAGGTGAACATGAAAATGAAAAGCAGAATGGAACCACCTATCAATACATAAAAGTCAAAATTCATTTCTGTATTAAAAACCAAAGGACTAACAACTGAATTTATTCCTAAAATGAAAGTCAAATTAAAAATATTAGAACCAATTACATTTCCAATTGCTATATCTGCTCTGTTGCGGTAAGCTGCCACAGCACTAGTGGCTAATTCTGGTAAAGATGTTCCGGCAGCTAAAATGGTTAAACCTATAAGTTTTTCACTCAAATTAAAACTTCTTGCAATATCTACTGCATTGTCAACCACAAGTTTACCGCCTAATACCAATCCCGTTATACCTCCCAAAATCATTAATAGGGTAATCCAATTGTTATGGACAGGGATTTCATCGGGAACATCAATAAGGTGATTATTCTTTTTAACGTTGTAGAATACGTAATAAATAAAAGATACAAAAAGTAACAATAGAATAAAGCCATCCACAAATCCGGAGGTGTTTTCGTCACTTCCAAAGAAAAAAGTATCATTCACCATTATGAATAATACTATTACTAAACCCATGCTAAATGGTATTTCCTTCCATACCGTTTCTGATTGAACAATCAGAGGACGAATAGTACCAGCTATACCTAATATTAGAAATAAGTTGAAAATATTACTACCTATCAAATTTCCGAATACAGCATCATCTAAACCCTGAGCTCCGGATACTAAATTAACCACCAATTCAGGAGCAGAGGTACCCATAGCTACAATAGTTAAGCCGATAGCTATTTCTGATACGTTAAATCTTTTGGCAAAGGAAGAGGCTCCATTTACCATGAAATCAGCCCCTTTAATTAATAATATAAATCCTAATATTATTAATGCCGTATCCAGTAGTAGTTCCAAATTGAAAAAGTAATATATGTTTGCTCATCAAGTTAGCATAAGTATTTATATTGGGAAACAAGAACTATAAAATTTTATCAAAATAGTTTAATTATTCTTATTTTAGATTCTGAAAATTAATTAAAATAAAAATTATAATATTATGGGAAAAGGAGATAGAAAAACAAAGAAAGGTAAAATTTGGATGGGAAGTTTTGGAAATACTAGGCGAAGACCAAATGCCTCTTCTGATAATTCAACAGCGAAAGAAGCTAAGCCTAAATCGGAGACAAAGACAGAACCTGCTAAAAAAGCAAGTACAGCAAAGAAAACTACAGCAGCCAAAAAAACCACTGCTAAGAAAAAAACTGAAAAAGCTGACAAATAATTTTGCTTATTTGAATTTGCCGTTTACATTTGTGCAAATGCAAAAAAGAAATAAAAATATCAATTGGTGGTGGACTTCTAATATTTAGAAGACAGCATTGGTATATACAATATTCAAAACCTCGCTGTCAAGTGAGGTTTTTTTTTGACTAAGAATTAACAAATATGATCAATAAATTAAATAACGCATGGTGGTGGCACAAGAAAACATCTGAAACCGGATGAAGGGATATGCCATGCTTAATTGCGAATAGAAAGGCTTACCGGACATCCGGTAAGCCTTTTTTATTTTATAATAATCAGATTTCTAAAACATTGTTAACCCAATACTATTAATTGAATTAAAAGATGACCAAAATCAAAAAGCAACACATTACGCTTCCAGCTGATTCCTTTACTCCGGTAGCACTTTACCTTCGGTTGAGGGACCAGTTTCCTCATACTTTTTTGATGGAAAGCTCCGATTATCACACCCGAAGAAATAGTTTTTCTTATATAGGGGTGCAGTCTATAGCGGAAGTGAAAGCAACTGAAGATTTATTCTATACCGAGATTGAAGGTGTCAGCAAGACAGAAAAGCTAGAAAGCAAATTAGATTTACCAAATAAATTGCAATCCTTCATTAATCAGTTTGAAGCAGAAGAATTATTTCCTCAGGAGGATTTTGAAGAAAGTGGATTTTTTGGAGCTACTGGCTTTGATGGAGTGCAGTATTTTGAGGATATTCAATTTGAAAAGGTGCAAAATGATATTCCGTTCTTGCGTTATCATTTCTACCGATTTGTGTTGGTGTTCGATCATTTTAAAGATGAACTGCATGTTTTTGAACATCAGCTTGGAAAATCTTATGATTTTGACCGCAATGATTTGGTACAAGTGATTTTGAATCGATCTGTTCCGCAATTCCAATTTAAAAAAGTAGGAGCGGAAGAAACCAATATGACCGATGAGGAATTCTTGAAAATTATTAATAAAGGAATAGAGCACGCTCAGTTGGGAGATGTTTTTCAAATGGTTCTTTCTAGAGCATTTTCGCAAGAATTTAAAGGAGATGAATTTACGGTCTATCGTGCTTTAAGATCCTTAAATCCATCTCCTTATTTATTTTATTTCGATTATGGAGATTATAAATTGTTTGGTTCTTCACCTGAAGCACAAGTCGGAGTTAAGGGCAATAAAGCATATGTCAATCCAATTGCCGGCACCTATAGGAGAAGTGGCGATGACCAAGCGGATGCAAAATTAGCAGAGGAACTTTTGAATGATGAAAAGGAAAATGCTGAGCATACCATGTTAGTGGATTTAGGTCGAAATGATCTTTCAAAGCATGGAGAAAATGTAAAAGTGGAGGTTTACAAAGAGATTCAATTTTACTCTCACGTAATCCACTTGGTAAGTAAAGTCACAGCAGATGTGCCTGAAAAATCGGCTGTTAAGTTATTGGCTGACACCTTCCCGGCTGGTACCTTGAGTGGAGCTCCAAAATACAAAGCACTTGAATTAATCAATAAATATGAACCGACCGGAAGAGGCTTGTATGGAGGTGCTGTTGGCTTAATAGGACTTAATGGTAATTTGAATCATGCCATTGTGATTCGTTCATTCATTAGCAAGGGTAATAAGCTTAATTACAGAGCAGGCGCAGGGATTGTAGCTTTGTCTAATCCGCAAAGTGAATTACAGGAAGTGCATAACAAACTTTTTGCATTGCGAAAAGCGATGGAAAAAGCTGAACATTTATTTGACCAACATCAAAAATAATAGAAGGAAATGAAGATACTATTACTCGATAATTACGATTCCTTCACTTATAATTTGGTGGAGGTCATTAGACAGCTAAAGCTGAATGTAGAAATAGACGTGATCCGAAATGATAAAATTACCCTAGATGAAGTGGCTCAATATGACAAAATTTTGCTTTCACCAGGCCCAAGCGTTCCTGAGAAAGCAGGCATTATGTTGGACTTGATTAAACGCTATGCAGCTGAAAAATCAATTTTAGGAATTTGTTTAGGACACCAAGCTATTGGCCAAGCCTTTGGTGGCAAACTTTTGAATATACAGCCTGTTATGCATGGAATTCAAAGCACAGCAAAGTTGGATTCTCACTATCTTTTTGAGGGAGTTGAAAAAAAGATACATATAGGAAGATATCACTCATGGGTTATAGATGAAGTAGATTTTCCGTCAGATTTAGAAATCACTGCTCGTTCAGAAGATGGACAAATCATGGCTTGCAAGCATAAAAAGTATGATGTGTGTGGTTTGCAGTTTCATCCCGAATCAGTAATGACGCCAGAGGGTAGCAGGATTTTGAGGAATTGGATTGCCCCCTAGCCCGCCAGCTGGCGGGGAGTAAGTCAGTACTTGACACTTAAAACTTATAACCTAAAACTTAAGACTAAAAGAACAAATGAAAGAACTTATAAATAGATTATCACAATATAATACCTTGACCAAGGAAGAAGCGAAAGCTATTTTTTTACGGATTGGACAAGGAGAATTTAATAATTCAGAGTTGGCGGCATTCATGACGCTTTTTATGATTCGTCCTGTGACAGTGGAGGAATTAAGTGGGTTCCGTGACGGTTTGATGGAATTACGTGTACCTATTGATTTGTCAGCTTATGACGGTATGGATTTGTGTGGAACTGGTGGTGATGGTAAAAATACTTTCAATATCAGCACCATGTCAGCATTCGTGGTTGCAGCATGTGGTCAAAATGTAGTAAAGCATGGGAACTATGGAGTTTCGTCAAAATGCGGAAGTTCTAACTTATTGGAGCATTTTGGCTATGAATTTACTAATGAACAAGCAGAATTAGAACGACAGTTAGATGGAAGCGGAATTTGTTTTCTACACGCTCCAAAATTTCATCCGGCCATGCGGTTTGTGGGCCCAATTCGAAAAGAATTAGGAGTAAAAACTTTCTTTAATATGCTGGGGCCATTAGTTAATCCTGCTCTTCCGAAAAAACAAATGGCAGGTGTTTTTAGTCATGAATTAGCCCGGATTTATTCCTATTTATTTCAAGAATCTGATGCACAGTATAGTGTGGTGTATGACCTGGAAGGATATGATGAGTGTTCTCTCACTGGGGAAACCAAGGTGTTTTCTTCAAAAGGAGAACAAATTGTGAAGCCTTCTGACTTTGGATTGGATCTGATAAAAGCCGAAGAAATACATGGAGGAGAAACCATCGAAGAAGCAGCTAAAATTTTTACTGATATCTTAAAAGGCGAAGGAACCAAAGTACAAAATTCTGTGGTTTATGCCAATAGTGCGCTGGCCTTAAAAGCAGCAGGCAAATACGATAGTTTGCAAGATGCTACCGAAGCAGCAAGAGAAGCCGTTGAGTCAGGTAAAGCCCTGCAAGTGTTTAAAAAGTTAGCCCCCTAGCCCCCAAAAGGGGGGATTGCTGGCTAGCTGCTAAACGTAAATAATGAAATAGAGGGTCATTTCTGTACTTTGTACCCAGTACTCTGTACTTATAACTTAACACTTAAAACTTATTACTTAGGACTTAAAACTTAAAAAAATGAACATATTACAACAAATAGCAGAATATAAGAAAGCAGAAGTAGCAGAGCGTCAAAAGCTATTTCCAGTGGAGTTTTTGAAGCAAAAGTTATACTACAAATCAACGCCAGTCAGTTTGAAATCCTATGTGATGGATGAGACGAAAACGGGAATTATAGCGGAGATCAAAAGAAAGTCGCCATCAGAAGGAAAGATTAATTCACACATTTCAGTGGAGGAAGTTTCTATTGGCTATATGCAAAGCGGAGCAAGTGCATTGTCCGTTTTAACGGATCAGCCTTCCTTTGGTGGAAGTTTGAAAGATTTGGAAGTAGCTAGAAAATTCAATTACTGCCCGATACTTCGAAAAGATTTTATGCTGGATCCTTATCAAGTGTATGAAGCCAAAGCACATGGTGCAGATGCGATACTATTGATTGCGGCCATGATTGATAAATCCTTATGCCAGGATTTAGCTCAATTGGCACATGAATTAGGAATGGAGGTTTTATTGGAAGTCCATAATCAGGAAGAATTAGATTCTCATTATGGCAATTATGCCGATTTAGTGGGAATCAACAGTCGAGATTTGAAAAGCTTTAATACTGATTTAGAAGTGGCTAGGAAATTGGCAAACCAACTTCCAACTGATGTTCCTAAAATTGCAGAAAGTGGTTTGAAAACACCTGAGGATGTGGTGGCCATGAAGAGAGCTGGATTTGATGGGTTTTTAATTGGGACTTCATTTATGAAAAGCAGTGAGCCGGGTAAAGCCTGTCAGCGATTTTCTCAGCAAGTGAAAAGCTTATTGGCGGAAGGAGTAGCTAAACCAACTGCTTAAAAACTAAATCAAAACCTTATGAAGGAAATGGAAAAACAAGATTTGAAAGTAAAGATTTGCGGGATGCGAGATAAGGAAAATATCCAACAGCTTATTGAATTGGAACCAGACTACTTAGGCTTTATTTTTTATGAAAAATCGGCTCGATATGTTTCGGAAATCCAAATGCAGGAAATTATTAAACTGAATTTTGGTGAAACCGAAAGAGTGGGTGTTTTTGTGAATGAGAGCGTTGAAAATATTCTACGTTTTGCAGATCAGGGATTTTTTGATGTGGTTCAACTGCATGGAAATGAATCTCCAGAAGTGGTAAAGTCATTAAAAGCGGAAGGCTTAGAAGTTGTTAAAGTATTTTCAGTAGATGATGATTTTGAGGCCAAAGTATTAAATAAGTATGCTGATGTTGATTACTTCCTATTTGATACTAAAGGTAAATTACCAGGTGGAAATGGAGTGAAATTTAATTGGGATGTTTTAGAAAAAAGCAAAATTAAAAAGCCATTTTTCCTTAGTGGTGGTTTAGGTGTAGAAGACATGGAAATAGTAAAAAATTTTAAATCTAAAAATCTTTATGCACTGGACTTTAATAGTAAGCTGGAGCTCGAGCCGGGATTGAAGGATGTGGAGAAAGTGAAAGAATTACTAAAGCCCCCTAACCCGCCAGCTGGCGGGGAATTCGGAAGTTAGCACTTAGGTCAGTACCGAAGATCAGACCGGAAGACCCTTTACTTAAAACTTAAAACCTAAAACTTTATACTAAGAAAAATTGAAATAATTAGAAAAAATAGTGGGGACTTATCTTTGTACTCTGTACTGATTACCCACTACTCAATACTAAAAATATGGAAATAAAAATAGATGAAAACGGATATTATGGAGAATTTGGAGGAGCTTACATTCCAGAGCTTTTGCATCCGAATATCGAGGAGCTAAGAAATAATTATTTAAAAATATCTGCAGAGCCTGCGTTTCAAGAAGAGTTTAAAGCTTTGTTGAAGGACTATGTAGGTCGACCAACTTCATTATATTTGGCAAAAAGACTCTCTGAGAAGCATGGAGCTAAAATCTATCTCAAAAGAGAGGATTTGAACCATACAGGAGCTCATAAAATCAACAATGCCATTGGGCAAGCATTATTAGCAAAACGATTGGGTAAAAAGAAGATCATTGCCGAAACTGGTGCCGGACAGCATGGTGTGGCAACTGCTACGGCTTGTGCATTGCTAGACTTACCTTGTAAAGTTTTTATGGGGGAAGTGGATATGGAAAGACAAAAGCCCAATGTAGAGCGTATGCGTATCCTTGGGGCAGAAGTGATTCCTGCTACTTCTGGGTCCAGAACTTTGAAAGATGCCACAAACGAAGCCATGAGATATTGGATAAATAACCCAGATGATACACATTATATTATTGGTTCTGTGGTAGGGCCACATCCTTTTCCTGATATGGTGACACGTTTCCAGTCCGTTATTAGCGAAGAAATGATGGCGCAATTGCAAGAGCAAGAAGGCACTAACGCACCAGATTATGTGGTGGCTTGTGTAGGTGGAGGTAGTAATGCCGCTGGCGCTTTTTACCATTACTTAAATAATGAAAAGGTGAAATTGGTTGCCGTTGAAGCGGCCGGTCATGGTCTGGATAGCGGTGAAACGGCTGCTACAACTGCCAGAGGTAGTTCTGGTGTACTGCATGGTTTTAAAACATTACTCATGCAATCTGAAGATGGTCAGGTAACAGAGCCGTATTCAATTTCGGCAGGCTTAGACTATCCGGGTATAGGGCCATTGCATGCTCACTTATATGCCAGCAAAAGAGGGATCTTTAAATATGTGACCGACAAAGAGGCTATGGATGCGGGAGTGGAATTAAGTAAGTTGGAAGGTATTATTCCAGCTGTGGAAACTGCCCATGCTTTGGCTGCTTTAGATCAATTTGAATTTAAAAAAGACGATATTGTAGTGATTAATTTGTCTGGAAGAGGTGACAAAGACTTGCAGACTTACATCAACTTTGGCAATTATTGACTAATTACGAATTACGAATTTTTTAATTACGAATTTGGAATTGAGGGTGACGTATCTGTCATGGTCTTGATTCTAGGTTCTAGACTCTAGATTCTAAAAAGAAATGACAAAGAGAATTGAACATATATTTCAGCAAAAGGGAAAAGAAAAGCTGACCATTTATTTCACGGCAGGATATCCAAATTTGGAGGATACTGGTACTGTCTTAAAAGCACTGGATAAAGCGGATGTTGATATCATTGAAATAGGTATGCCGTATTCCGATCCCTTAGCTGATGGGCCAGTTATTCAGCAGAGTAGCATGAAAGCGCTGGAAAATGGTATGAATTTGAACAAGCTTTTTGAGCAACTAGCTGATCTACGAAAAATAACGGATAAGCCAGTTTTCATCATGGGTTATTGTAATAATGTATTGAAATACGGCACTGAAAAGTTTTGCCAAAAGTGTGCTGAGGTGGGTGTTGACGGATTGATTTTACCTGATATGCCAATGCATGAATTCAAATTGCAGTTTAAGCCGATTTTTGAAAAGTATAATTTGAAGAATGTCTTTTTGATTACTCCGAAAACCTCTGAAGAAAGAATCAGAGAAGTGGATGCTCAAGAAGGCGGATTCATTTATATGGTGAGCAGTTCAAGCACCACAGGTGGAAGCTGGGGAGATAGTCCAGAAAGATTAGACTATTTGAAAAGAATTCAAGCTATGAATTTAAAAACACCAAGAATGGTAGGTTTCGGAATCAGTGATCATGAGGCTTTAAGTATGGTAAATCAGCATAGCGATGGTGGTATCATCGGAAGTGCATTTATTAAAGCATTGGACGAGGATGATTTGGAGGGTAGTATTGAGAGGTTTGTCGAAATGATAAAGCCCCCTAGTCCACAAAAAGCCCCCTAACCCGCCAGATGGCGGGGAAGATATCAGTATCTGAGATGTACACTTAAAACCTAAAACTTATAACGATTAAAAAATATAAACAATCTAAAATCTAGGAGCACCACCTATAGTCTTGACTCTAGATTCTAGAATCTAAAAATCTAAAACATGATATTACAATTAGAAAAAAACATAAACAATACCCAAAAGGAAGACCTAATCTCTTCATTGGGTAAATTCACAAAGTCAGTAAGCGAAGTCCAAACTCAAAAAGGCTTTTATCTGGTAGCCTTGGAAAAAGGGGATATTGACATTCGTGAGATAGGACATCTTGAAGGAGTAAAAGATGTACATGTGGTCTCGGATAACTATCAATTGGTATCCAAAAAGTGGAAGGTAAGCCCAGCAGAAATCAAATTACGTGATGGCGATATTCTTTCGCAAAACCATTTTAATATTATGGCAGGTCCATGCAGTATTGAAAATGAAGATCAAGTAGATGCAGTGATAGCGCATTTGGTAAAAAATAATGTAAAAATTATGCGAGGTGGAGTTTACAAGCCCAGAAGCTCACCTTACTCATTCCGAGGATTAGGTATGGAAGGCTTGAAAATGTGGCATGATAAAGCCAAAGCTGCTGGTATTAAAATCATCACTGAAGTAATGCAGGTTTCGCAAGTAGAGGAAATGTATGATTTCATTGATATCTATCAGGTAGGGGCTCGGAATACCCAAAATTTCAACCTTCTGGATGAATTGGGCAAAGTGGATAAGCCGGTTATGATTAAAAGAGGTGTGAGCGGAACAATTGAAGAATTACTTTATTCTGCTGAATATGTTTTCAGTGGAGGTAATGAAGATTTGATATTATGCGAAAGAGGAATCAGAACTTTCGAAAATATGACTCGAAATACTCTGGATATCAATGCAATTCCGGTTTTAAGAGATCGATCGCATTTACCAGTGGTTATAGATCCATCACATGGCATCGGAATCAGGAAATATGTGGAACCTGTGGCATTAGCGGGAATTATGGCAGGAGCAGATGGCGTAATTTATGAATTGCACCCTGATCCGGAAAAAGCGATGAGTGACGGGCAGCAATCATTATATTTTGAAGAAAGTAGTGCAATGGTCAATAAGATGAGGAAAGCTTATGAATTGAGAGGTGAATTGAATTGATTCTGTCCTATATTTTCTTTGTACTAAAGGAAAATGAAAATCCATTTTCCTTTAGTGCTAATTATAACTACTTGCTTGACTAAAGATGATTGCTAATATATTTATACATCAAACCGACTAATATAGCAAAGCCAAAACTGAGTAATGTTCCGATCAAAATATATTCTGTTAGTTTTCGGTCTTTTGCGCGAGATAAATCTCCAAATCTAAAAACGGACTTGGCAGCGATTAAAAATCCTATGGCTTGCCATTCTTGCATTACCACAAATGAGAAAACGAACAGTCGTTCTAAAATTCCGATATATTTCCCTGCTTTTGATAATGAATCTTTATCGGAATCTTCGGGTAAATCCCATTTCGACATGATAACTTTTATGAAAACTGCAACGCCATAAGTAAGCAATGTGATACTTAGCATTAATAGCAATAAGGTATTGGATAGTTGGATATTTAAGGTCAATTCTTGAGGGTAATAATGCCATCCCAATCCCAAAATTACTGTTAAATGAGCTAACTGATCAAATGTAAACAGATATCGAGAATTGATACTTTTTTCAAGATAGATTTTAAGAATGTCAATCATGTAATGACTTACAGGAATAATTAGAAATACTAACCAAAACTCCATATTGAATTGGAAAAGTATAAACAATAAGGCCGCATGAATAACTATATGGAAATAAAGGAATTTTGATTTCGCCTTTTTAAATTGTTTGTCTTTGATCCAATGGTCTGGTTGAAATACAAAGTCACCAATCACATGTGCTATTAAAGTTTTGAGGAGAAATGAAATCATAACAATTGAGTTTGTTTCTTATAATAGTCAAATATTTTTTGTAGGCTGTTATATCCACTTCTGTCTAGAGATGTGCTTATGGTACTTTGAGTTTTTTCTAAAAGTTCTGCAAGTTGATTTTGGTTTTTATCAGGGTTCTCAATGCTCGCTTTTATAACTTCAGCTTGACTTATAGTCCATTTATCTGCAATAAAAAGCACTAATTCCAACATTATATTTAAAGGGTCGTCCCAGTCAGCATCATTTGATTTAATAGCCAGATTACTCTTTTTAAGAGCCTCAAAACATAAGCCTGAATTTTGATAGGCAGTACCGTTTGATTCTGATATTTTTTTGGAAACGGACTCTTCTAGGCCGATTCCAATGCCCATTCTGACATCTTTGTTTTTAATTTTTTTGATGGTGGCTTTAATATGAAAAGCGGTTAAAATGGCTTTTTCAACGGGAAGTTTCAATTGGAAACTGTCCCCTCTATAGATTTCCCATTTTTTTGGGCTATTTCCATATTGATTTAAAACTGATTTCAGTTCTTTTAACCAATTAATAGATGCCTGTTCAGTTGAGTTGATAATATCGCCTGTTATTACTGCTATCATTATAATGCTTTATATCTTCTATAAATATCGATATATTTGTAAATATATACAAATATTGATAATTTTATCTATAAAGTATTTTATTGATGTATTTGTCAATATGTATTATTTTGATGAAAACGTCAGTAGTAATTTTTTATAATTATAGTTCTATTTTCAAAATAAAATAAGATGATAGCGTTAATTAGCTCTAACTATCAAGCCTAATTATTTTGAAAAAGTTTACAAGACTATTACATGTATTATTATTTATAGTAATACCCTTAAAACTATCCTCTCAATCTTACACCAAACAATCCAAAATCCATATCTCAGCATTTCCTGGTTTTAGTAATCATAAAGTAGATGAAATATTTAATCATTACAAGCTATCCTTGAATTTAACATCGGGAGTTACCGGAAGTGTAAGTGGAATTGAGTTGGGGCTTATTTCAAATTATAATTATGAAAAGTTTCAGGGTATTCAGTTTGCTGGTTTGGCCAATATATCTGGTGTAAATAATAGGCTTAACCCAAAGGAAAAATTAGAGGAGACTTTTAACGGTTTTCAGATTGCTACAATATCCAACAAAACATTTGGGGATGGGGCAGGGGTTCAAATTTCAACGTTTAATGCAGCAGAATCAGGTTTTACAGGCTTTCAGTTAGGTTTTCTGACCAACAAATCAAGATATTTAGAAGGAGCTCAAATAGCAGGTTTAATCAATTCATCTAAAATCGGGATGGTGGGCTTTCAAATAGCACCATTGTTCAATTATTCTGATGGGCAGACGAATGGCTTACAACTGGGCTTATTTAATTACGCAAGAACTGCTGGTTTCGGTCATGAATTCAGCAGTTTTTTAAGTGACACTTGGCAGATTGGATTAATCACTTTTAGTAAGGTGAATAATGGAAATCAAATTGGCTTGATTAACATCAGCGGAAAAAATAATGGAGTGCCTTTAGGCTTGTTGAATATTGATGCCAGTAAAGGTCGCTTAAGTTTTAGATCAACCGATTTGTTTTTATCCAATGTCTCTATTGCCACAGGAAGTCGATTCTTTGGTAATATGCTACAGTTTGGTTATAATTTCTCCATCAATGGGTTGCCTGTTTGGGGAATGTCATATGGATTAGAGAAGGAGTGGAGCAATCCAGAAAAAACCAGATTCATTTCTATAAGCGCAGCTTTATGGCAGCAAAAGGCGAAGAATATAAAATTATTAAAAGGACCAAAAATACTAAGATCAGAATTAATCTATGGCTTTGAACTCACTAAGTTGAGAGACTTAGAAATAGGGATCGCTGCAAATTATCAATTAACTAAAATGGAAAATCAAGATCCACCCTTATTAAACATGGGTGATTTCTTTCCGGGTATTGTGTTGGGGATACAATAAAAAATGGCAGTTGTTTAAACTGCCATTTCAATATCTTCAATTCCAAGAGATTGATTATTCCTCTTTAATAGTTTTATTACTTTTCTTTTCCTCAACCAAATCACCATCCTCCAAGGTTTTTGAAATAGCTAAGAAAGGCCCTCTTACAACTTTTTGACCTGCAGTCAAACCCTCTTGGATATGAATATATTCAAAATCACTTATTCCAGTACTAACTTCTGTCATTTTAACGGTATTGTCATCCTGAACAATAAATACAACTTCTTTTTCTTTTTTCGGCTCTCTTTTATCTACCTCTGCACTTGCAGTTGAGTCTTTTTCAATTTCAGGAGACCTCAATGTAACAGATGAAAGAGGAACAGTTAAAATATCCTTTTTAGTTTCCGTCATGATTTCAACACTGGCGGTCATACCTGGCCTAAAAGGAGAGTCGCCATCATCTTTTATTAAATCCTTATAAGAAGAATTGAGGATTTTTACTTTCACTTCAAACTCAGTTACAGCATCTTGAGATGCTTTGTCATTAGCCGTGTTTGCTATAGCAGTTACAATCCCTTTGAATTCCTTTTCCATGTACGTGTAGGAATCGACCTCAATGTTAGCAGTATCTCCAATATTAATTCGGATGATATCATTTTCATTTACATCTACTCGAACCTCCATGTTATTCAGATTGGCAATTCGCATCATTTCGGTTCCTGCCATTTGTTGAGTTCCTACAACTCTTTCACCAAGCTCAACACTAAGTTTGGAAACAGTGCCGTCAACAGGAGAATAAATAGTAGTTCTCCTTAAGTTTTCACTTGCTTCATCTACAGTAGCCTGACTACTTTTGACCGTATAACGGGCTGCTAAGACACTTTTTTCTGATGCTAATTTATCATTTTGGGCTATTTGGTAATTAGCCACAGCAGCTTCATAGTCAGAAGTTGAAATTACTTTCTCTTCGTATAATTTTTTCTGACGTTCGAAAGTTTGCTTTGCTTGAGTCAACTGAGCTTTAGCTCTTTCTAAAGAAGCTTCTGCTTGTGCTAATGCTGCTTTTTGTTGATTTAAATTGGCTTGTGCTCTTTCTAATGCACTTTGGAAATTATCAGGTCTTATTTTCACCAATAAATCTCCCTTATTTACAGGGTCACCCTCTTCCACAGCCAACTCAGTAATTTCTCCAGCCACATCAGGACTTAATTTTACTTCCACCACGGGCTGAACTGTACCGCTGGCATTCACTTTTTCAATAATGGTTCTTTTCTTTACCTCTTCTGTTTCAACTGAAATAGAAGGTGGTTGTCCAATAACGCCCGATTTTTTACCAATAATCGCTGCAATGATAAGGACAGCAACTATTCCTAAAAGGATATATAATGGTTTTTTTGATGATTTTTTCTTAGCCATGGTTAAAAGTTTAAAGGTTTCCCTTGATAAAAGTCCAATACTTTAAGTTTAAATATGTAATCGTATTTTGCTCGAATGAGATCCGATTTTACTCTTTCGAAGTCATTTTTTATTTGTGTGAATTCAACGGCATCCGTTGCTCCTAATTCCAGTCGTTGTTCTGCATTTCTGAAACTTAATTCAGCAGCCTCATAGCTGTTTTTCAAGGCTTGATAAGATTTTGCTGCTGCTTTTACATCCAAATACGCTTGCTCAATGGTCTGCTGTAACTGATTTTTAGCAGAAGTCAATTGATATTCACTTCTTTTATGATTGATAATGGATTGTTGAACATTATTTTTCACTTGAAAACGGTTGAATATTGGAATGTTTAAACTTAGTCCGACAAATCTTCTTTGGTTAAAATCTAATTGATTCCAATAGGTATTTTCAGCAGATTCAGAAGGGACAGTCACGTCATCAAAAACAGGTTGGCGTTCACCATTCGGCAAAGGAACATATCCGATCTCTTGAGGAATTGTTACGTTCTCAGAGCCCAAAACAGGGAATCGATCTGGGGCAGCACTGGAATAGTTAGTTGATATTCCTGCATTTAAGCTCAAAGAAGGGTAGTAGCCACTTCTCGCCACTCCAATTCCTCTCATTGCACTTTCTTTTCTAAATTCAGCTGCTTTAATAACAGGCTGATTTTGCAAGGCATATTGATAAACATTCGAAGAGGATTCCATTAACTCACCCTCGTTTGGTTCTGGCAATTCAGGGATTTCAATATCAAATTCTTGATCTGCAGGAATTTGAAGGGCTTGCTTTAGCTGTAAGTACGAAATCTCTAAATTATTTTCTGCTCTTACCACTTCCAACTCATCATTAGCTTTTTGTTGTCTTATTTGCAACAAATCTGCTTGAGCTAATGCGCCAATTTCAACTTGTTTTTCTACTCTATTCTCTTGACTTTCAGTTGTCAAAAGTCTGAGCTTTGCAGTTTCTAGCAGTTCTTTGTTGAAAAGAATGTTGGTGTAGAAAGTAACGACATTTAAGGTGACATCATTTTGCACGCTTTCTAAATCTTTTTCTGCTGCAAGCTGACCAAACTGGTCTCTTTTAATACTGTTGTATCTTTGGCCTCCGTCAAATAAAGGTAAACTTGCATTTAAACCGGCATTTTGAGAATTAATCCCTCTATCAATAATAGTGTTAGTAAAAGGATCAATGGAACGACCAGTAGAAGTATTCAATCCTAAATTACCATTCATATTTGGCAAAGTACTCATTTTGGAGCCAAATAAGCTAATCTCTGCACTTTCAACATCTAATCCGGATTGTTTTACTTGCAGGTTATTTTCCAAAGCATAGTCAACACATTTTTGCAATGACCATTTATCCTGCCCATGGGCATTTAGCCCTATGGTTAAGAAAATAAATACAATAAAAATTCTAAGCATAATTATAATTAATAGTTTACATGTCAATATCTGGAATATAGATAACATCTATTACCCAATCCAGATTTTTAAGATATTCAAGTGATATAGTTTTTAATCCTGTATCCATTTCAATTGCCAAACAGGCAATATCGTGCTTTCCTTTCCTGGAAACGCTCATAGTGGCAATATTTGCTTTATCGTTACTGATAATATTCGAAATAAAAGCGATACTTCCTTGTGTATCTTCAGCCGTGATAATTAGCGTGTGTAGGGCAGCAGAAATATTAGCAGTAAATCCATTCACCTTTGAAATATTGATTACACCTCCTCCTAAGCTTTCACCTATTACTTCGACTTTTCGATCACCTTTGGTCAAATTTAATTTGATAGTGTTTGGATGGTAAGTTCCTGCACTGCCAATTGATTTAAAGGTGTAGGTTAGTCCGGCTTCTTCCGCTAAATCAAAAGCTTGTTTTATACGGATATCATCTGTTTTATAATTTAGCAATCCGGCAACAATAGCTTTATCGCTTCCATGGCCTTCATAAGTTCTTGCAAATGAATTATAAAAAGTGATAATAGCCTCATCAGGAATACCACCCAAAACTTTTACAGCTGCGCGCGCAATCCTCACTACTCCAGCGGTATGTGAACTCGAGGGACCTATCATAACGGGACCAATCATATCAAAAATGCTACTTCTTTCTGCCATTATTCAAAATAAAACCCAATATTAGACAATTATTTGCTGTAGCAAAAGTATTATTGATGAGTGGATAATGGAAGTTTTAAAAGAGAAATAAACATGATTAATTACAATGGTAACTTAACTCCTTCTGGATCAGCTACTTTGGGGATTTCGAATCGTGGTTTTCAATATGGGGACGGAATTTTTGAAACTATTATTTTCAGGAAAAAAGAAATAATGTTTCTAAATGAGCATTGGGAAAGGATTTCTGACAGCGTCAATGACTTGAAATTAGATTTTCCATTTACAAAAAAGGACTTGGAGAAAACACTTTTGGAATTGTTAGAAGTGAACGGATTAATGGGGCAGTCTGCTAGAGTGAAACTCTATATTTGGAGAAAAGCTGGTGGTTTATATACTCCTGAGCATTTTGATGCTGAGTTTTTGTTAACTGCTGATCAAGCTCAAAGAAAAAAAAATCAAAAATTTGATAAAGTGGGATTAGCAGATACAGTTTTTCTGCAAAAAACTGCTTTTAGTCACTTGAAAACGATTTCTGCTTTGCCATATGTAATGGCCGGAATTGAAAAGAAGGAAAAGGGACTAGAAGAAATTATCTTGTTAGATCAAGATGGATACATAGCAGAGGCTTCTTCTTCTAATCTTTATTTTCTGGATTTAAGTAATCGAAGTATCTATACACCATCCTTGCAAACTGGCTGCATCAATGGAGTAAGTAGAAGGTATTTATTTAAAAATGCAAAGAAGTTTGATCTGGAAATGAAAGAGGTACTATGGTTACCTGAAGATTTGATGTCAGATAGATTATCTATTTTTACTATAAATGTAGCTGGCGTAAATTGCATTCAGAAAATTTATGCCACAAAAATGGGAGATTGCACTGAAGGCCTAAAGTTGTTTGAGGAAATTTTTAGGTGGTAGATTATAAATCCGAAAACTCAGGAATCTCTTTCTCAAAAATCAATTCTTTTGCGTCTGGTCTAAAGCAGTAATGCTCCATTCCATTGGTAATAATCATATATTTTGCCTGAAACTGGCTGTAGTAATTCGCAATTTGAGAAAAGGTACGGGTTGTTATTTTAACCTCAGGAGCCTTGCATTCAATTAAAAGAAGCGGTTTCATTTTACGATTGAAAACAGTCACATCTGTCCGTTTTTTTCTTTCATGATATTTTAATCCGGATTCAGCTTTAATAAGGCTCGATGGATAGTTTTTATAGTGAATTAAAAACTGAATAAAATGCTGGCGAACCCATTCTTCTGGTGTTAAAACCAAAAACTTTTTCCTGATGGGATCAAAAATATGTATCTTGCCGTCCATTTTACGCAATTTCACATCATAAGGCGGAAGGTTTAATTTTTGCATTGATTTCGCTTAGCTTTGTGGCAATTTATATGCAAATTACTGACAATTATTTAATCAAAACTCATAAATGAAGACAAAAAAAGAAATCGTTGACAATTGGTTACCTCGTTATACAGGAACGGGCTTAGATGAATTTGGAGACTACATTTTGTTAACCAATTTCATTAATTACGTAGAGATGTTTGCTCAGCAATATAATGTTGAAATAAAAGGAAGGGATAAACCGATGCAGACGGCTACGGCAGATGGAATCACCATTATCAATTTTGGAATGGGTAGTTCTGTGGCAGCAACTGTAATGGATTTGCTTTCTTCTATTATGCCAAAAGCAGTTTTGTTTTTAGGGAAATGCGGTGGAATTAAAAAGAAATCTAAAATTGGTGATTTAATTTTACCCTTGGCAGGAATAAGAGGAGAAGGAACAAGCAATGATTATATGCCGCCAGAAGTTCCGGCTTTACCATCTTTTCGCTTACAGAGAGCTGTTTCGTCTATGATTAAAAAACACGAAATGGATTATTATACCGGAACAGTTTTTACGACCAATCGTAGAGTTTGGGAACATGATGATGAATTTAAAGATTATTTAAGAAGAATTAGGGCGATGGCCGTGGATATGGAAACTGCCACTATTTTTTCTGTAGGCTTTGTTAATAGTATTCCAAGAGGAGCTCTATTATTAGTTTCTGATAATCCAATGACTCCTGAAGGAGTAAAGACAGCCCAAAGTGATCAAAAAGTAACGGGCAGTTATGTAAATTATCACCTTCAAATTGGTATCGATTCATTGATTGAATTGAAAAACTCTGGTGAATCTGTTAAGCATCTGAAATTCACTGAAACATTATTTGATCAGGATTGATTCTAATTTACTTAATTATCGAAACCTGTCAGATTTTGGAATTAAAATGGTTGGTGTGCCACCGACCATGGGG
This sequence comes from Marivirga tractuosa DSM 4126, assembly GCF_000183425.1. Lineage (NCBI taxonomy): Bacteria > Pseudomonadati > Bacteroidota > Cytophagia > Cytophagales > Marivirgaceae > Marivirga > Marivirga tractuosa. The sequence goes on along the minus strand of NC_014759.1, from coordinate 1,284,651 downwards.
ACAGCTTTCCCTGGTTGGTGGCACACAGACCAGTATGCAGGCTTGGCAAACCTAACAAGTTTTAAACCCAATCATAAAAATGAATAAACTATTACTCAGCTTAACACTTATTCTAATAATAACTTCCTGTTCTAGCAGAGAAAAAGTAGATGCCATCTATTTCAATGGAACGGTTTATACAGTAAATGCCAATTTTGAAAAAGCAGAAGCGTTTGCAATAAAAGATGGGAAATTCATAGCAGTTGGAAGCTCTATGGACATCCGAAATCAATATCAAGCGAATGAAGAAATCGATCTGATGAATTCCCCAGTTTATCCTGGATTTATTGATGGTCATGCGCATTTTATCAGGTATGCTAAAGGTTTGCATGAAGTTGATTTATATGGAACAACATCTTTTAATGAACTAATTCAGCGCTTGCAAAAGCATGTGGAAAAATATCCAGAGGAGTCAACAGTCTTGGGCTTGGGATGGGATCAGAATAACTGGGAAGGGAAGCAATTTCCTACCAAAGATACGTTGGATCTTTTATTTCCAAATAAGGTCGTAATGCTCAGAAGAGTAGATGCCCATGCTGTTCTAACCAACCAAAAAGGATTGGATTTAGCTGGAGTAACTGCCAATACAAAAGTTTCAGGTGGTGAAGTTTTATTGAAAGAAGATAGACAGCCGAGCGGTGTTTTGATTGATAATGCCATGAATTTATTGATGGATAAAATTCCAGCTATGAATTCAGAACAGACAAAGGAATTGATTCGGGAAGCACAAGGCAATTGCTTTGCAGTAGGTATTACTTCATTGGCTGAAGCGGGTTTAGATAAATCTCAAATTGATTTATTGGATGAAATGCAAAAGGATAGTCTCTTAAAGATGCGGATTTATGCTATGATAAATCCTACTCCTGAAAATATGGAGTATTACTTTAGCAATGGGCATTACAAAACAGACTATCTAAATGTTCGGTCATTTAAAATTTATGGAGATGGAGCTTTAGGATCGAGAGGTGCTTGTCTAATTGCGCCTTATTCTGATGATCCCGATAATTATGGTTTTTTAAGAAGCGAGCCTCAAGTTTTTGATAGCCTGGCGAAAGTTATTTTCGCTAAAGATTTTCAAATGAATACGCACTGCATTGGCGATTCTGCAAACAGAGCCATTACCAATATTTATGCGAAATATTTGAAAGGTAAAAATGACAGAAGGTGGAGAATTGAACATGCCCAAGTGTTAGCCGAAAATGATTTTAGCAAATTCGGGGATTATAATATTTTACCTTCTGTTCAACCGACTCATGCCACATCAGATATGGATTGGGCACATGAAAGATTGGGCGAGGAAAGAGTGAAAAATGCCTATGCTTATCAGGAATTATTGAAGCAAAACGGCAGATTAGTATTGGGCTCTGATTTTCCTGTGGAGGACATTAATCCTATTTATGGTTTTCATGCAGCTGTTGCCCGGCAAGATAATAATAACTTACCGGAAGGTGGTTTCCAATCTGAAAATTCACTGAGCAGGATAGAAGCTTTAAAAGGAATGACATCATGGGCTGCGTTCGGACAATTTGAAGATAAGGAAAAAGGAAGCATTGCCAAAGGCAAATGGGCTGATTTTGTGATTTTAGATCAAGATATTATGGAAGTCCCACAAGAGGAATTGAGAACCACTAAAGTAATTCAGACCCATTCGGCAGGTGAAAAAGTATATGAATTGAAGTGATGAAGAAAGACATAACCTTAGCAGAAGCCCAAGAAAAAGTAGATGAGTGGATTAAAACCATAGGCGTCCGATATTTTAATGAATTGACCAATATGACCATCCTGACTGAAGAAGTTGGAGAGTTGGCTCGAATTATGGCTCGAAAATATGGTGAACAATCTTTCAAAGAAAGTGATAAAAATGCTGATTTGGGAGATGAAATGGCAGATGTTCTATGGGTATTGATTTGTTTAGCCAATCAGACTGGAATTGACCTGACTGAAGCTTTGCAGAAAAATATTGAGAAGAAAACTAATCGGGATAAGGATAGGCACCAGGACAATGACAAACTAAAATAAACTATCATGAGGAATTATGCTTTCATCCTCATTGTATTAATTCTTACAGGATGTAATTCAAAACAAGAGGAATCTACTACCAAAGAATTTATTGGTTCGGTGTTTCTACTAAAAAAGCATGTTAATCAATCGGAGTATTTTTCTTGGCAGCCCAGATTAAATAGAGGGATTTTAAAGGAAAATAAATACTATGATTTTTTTAATGAAATTGAGCATGTTTTGGGGTATCTTCAATGGAACCTGATGTTTGAAAAACTGCCTGATTCTATAAAATATTCAGCTAAAAGTTATGATGAGGTTCAAAATGATTTTTTAAATTATGTAAATCGTGATGAAGAGATAAAAAGAGCATTAAGCTATTAATTTATCCTGAAGAATTCAAACATAAATATCAAATCAATATGGACAGTCTGGTGAGTTTGAGTTCGAAATTATTTTATGCTTCATCTGCTGGGGAAGGAAGAGTGGGGTGGTCTTTTTGTGCTGGTAAAAGCAAGTTTCCAGAGATTTATGGTGAATCTAAAAGTTATGCGTCCGTTATCCTTCAAGCATTATGTTTTCAAGCAGTATATGAGGAGAAATATTCTAATCCAGAGAAAGCAGTTTGGAACTACTTTAATCAAAAGATACCTGAAGTTTCTAGAGAAATGAAAAGCATAGAATATTTTGATTACATAGATAAGGCAAACCAATTGATGTGGGAAAAGATGTCGAAATCTGATGAATTAAGGGATTTATTAGTTGGTTTTACAGCAAAAGAGAGTTCAAAATTGTACTTTCAGGTTAATAGTAATTAAATATGTAAAATTAAGTATATGATTGCGCTAGAGCAGCAAAAAGAAAGTGCCATTGAATTTTACAAAACAGCTTTTGAAGGCAATCCTTCAAAAGCTGTTGAATTATATGTCGGAGATGAATATATTCAACATAATCCTGCCGTTGCTAATGGAACTCAAGGATTTATTGATTATTTCGAAAGAATGCAAAGGGAGTACCCGAACAAAAGTGTTGAGTTTCTGAGAGCTGTGGCAGAAAATGATTTAGTAGCACTACATACTCATCAAATTTGGGAAGGAGATGCTGAGTATGTAACCATGGATTTCTTTCGTTTTGATAAAAACGGAAAAATTGTAGAACATTGGGATAGTATTCAAGAGATTCCTAATGAGTCTGTAAATCCGAATACCATGTATTAAAGTTGATGATTAGCTTTTCTTATACACTTTCTTAAATCCTTCCAGACCCTTTTCTGTTAAGTTTGGTCTTACCAGATTAAAGAAGACTTGCATATAATAGTCAATTTTCTCACTGTCTTTGCCTTTATAAAATACCTCTGCATCGGAAATCCAAGAATTGCTTACCATTAACAAAGCATGGATTAACATATTTTTTTGACGATCATCTTTGAATGATTTCATGTAACCATTAGTAATTAAGAATCCAGAAATATGGTCTAGAATATTCCACCTTTGATCAAATTGATCTTGAGCATGCTTTTTGATGTGGTCGAAGTGCCGAACGACTTTGGTGATCCCTAGATAGATGAATTTATACTTGTAGATTTCCTCAAATAGAATCTTAAGTCGGCTTAACATAAATTCCAAGTTGATCACTTCCTCTTTTATATTCTTAAACTGTTGCTCTACATTCTTTTGCATGGTGAGATAGAGTTGCAGAATAATATCATCTTTCTTAGGGAAATGATAGCATAAATTTCCATAACTAATCCCCATTTCTTCGGCTATAGCTTTACTTGAAATAGCAGAAATTCCATGTGTATTAAACAATATACGAGCAGTTTCTAATATCTTATCTTTCGTCTTCATCTTAATGGAAATCTCATGCAATATTAATCATTTTTAATTCCTAAATTAAATATTAGGCAAAAGTGCCTATTTTCTAGATTTCTTTATTACATTTGTTAGGCATTAATGCCTAAATTGTAAAAAAAAAGTCAAGGTGGAGGGATTTAATAAGTATTTAAGAGCAGCGGAATTTATAAATTCAGATCATTCTTCTGTTCAGCAATTTGCAAGTGATGTTACTTTTGGTGCCCAAGATACTATTGAAAAAGTTAAGTATTTATATTACGCTATTCGTGATGGTTTTCGCTACGATCCGTACAGATTAGATTTTTCTAAAGAAGCTTTGAGGGCAAATAGTTTGCTGAAAAGGGACTATGGATATTGCATAGAGAAAAGTTGCCTTTTTGCTGCTGCCTGCCGAGTAATCGGAGTTCCTTCACGATTGGGTTTTGCAAATGTTAGAAACCATCTAGGTACTGCCAAATTGGAAGCCGTACTGCAAACAGATATTTTGGTTTTTCATGGCTATGCAGAAATTTATTTAAATGATAAATGGATCAAAGTAACTCCTGTTTTCAATCGAGAACTTTGCGAAAAGCTAAATGTGAAGCCTTTGGAATTTAATCCTGATGGAGACTCCATTTTTCAGGAATTCAATCAAAAAGGAGGTAGGTTTATGGAGTATCTACATCAATATGGTCATTTTGATGATGTCCCCTATAATCTCTTTATAGAGGAATTGATTAAGCACTATCCGCATTTGGAATCTCAAATTTCAGAAAGAAACTTATTACATATTAAATAGAACTATGGAAACTAAAACAAATCAAATCCCTACTCAAACGGGTGGTTCATTTTTAATCAATAATATTCCAGAAAGTGTTTTTATTGAATCTGATTTTTCAGAGGAGCAAAGTATGATGGTTGCTTCTGCAAAAGAATTTGTAGAACAGGAAGTTTTACCGCTAGCTGACGAATTAGAAAAGAAAAAGGATTTATCGCAAACTATTGCGTTACTTCAAAAAGCAGGCGATTTAGGTCTGCTAGGTTTAGGAGTTTCTGAAAATTACGGTGGAATAGAGGTGGGCTTTAATACCACGCTTCGTGTAATTGAGGAAATGGCGAAGACTACTGAGTTTTCTCCAGCCATTGGTGTGCAAACCAGTATTGGAATCGCTCCGATTTTATTATACGGGAACGAAAGGCAGAAGGCTCAATATATTCCTGATATGGTTTCTGGTAAGTCGAAAGGTTGCTATTGCCTAACAGAACCTGATGCAGGTTCAGATGCTAATTCTGGGAAGACCAAAGCAGTATACAATGAAGCTGAAAAAGCCTATTATTTGACTGGACAGAAAATGTGGATTACTAATGCTGGAATAGCAGATGTATTTACTGTTTTCGCCAAAATTGAAGATGATGAGAATTTATCAGCATTTATAGTTGAGAAGGGCTTCGAAGGCTTGACTTTAGGTGAGGAGGAAGATAAAATGGGTATTAGAGCTTCTTCCACAAGACAAGTATTTCTGAATGATGTTAAAGTTCCTGAAGAAAACCTTTTAGGGCAAAGAGGAGAAGGCTTTAAAATGGCGCTAAATGTTTTAAGTACAGGTAGAATTAAACTCGGTATTGGAGGTTTAGGCGTTTCTAAAAAGGCAATTGATTATGCAGTGGAATATGCCGTAAACCGTAAACAGTTTGGTCAATCCATCAGCTCGTTTGGAGCAATACAGCAAAAACTGGCAAAAATGGTGGTCAAAACTTATGCACTACAAGCGGCTGCTTACCGGACTGGTGAATTGATTGACCAAAAGGAAGAAGAATACCTGAAATCAGGAATGTCAATGGAGGAAGCAAAAGCAAAAGCGGTGAGTGCTTATGGAATTGAATGTGCTATTATAAAAGTATTTGGTACAGAGGCGCAAGACTTCGTTGTAGATGAAGGCTTGCAGATTTTTGGCGGTATGGGCTTTTCCGAAGAAGCACCTATGGCTCGATTGTATCGTGATTCAAGAATCAGTAGAATCTTTGAAGGCACCAATGAAATCAACCGAATGTTGATTGTGGACATGCTTCTTAAAAAAGCGATGAATGGGGAATTAGATTTGATGAATGCAGCTACAGCGGTTCAAAAAGAATTAACTAATATTCCTTCATTAACACCAAACGAAAATACCGATACTTTAGAAAAGGCAACTGAGGTCTTGGACAATCTAAAGAAAATCACCTTAATCGTAGCAGGGGCAGCTGCGCAAAAGCTGATAATGAAGCTGAAGGATGAGCAAGAGATTTTGATGAATGTAGCCGATATGTTGATTCAGATTTATTTGCTAGAATCAGTAATTGTGAAAACTAAAAGAATTAAGGAAACACTAGGTGAAGAAGCTAGTGCTGTTCAGATTGATATCTGTCAATTATTTATGTTGGATGCTGTAAAAGAAGTCAAAAATTCAGCTGAGGAAGCTCTATGGTCATTTTCGGAAGGCGATGAATTGAAAATGGTGCAAATGGCTTTAAAGCGGTTCACCAAAGTAGAAGCTTTTAATCTGAAAGATGTAAGAAGGAGAGTAGCTCAAAAGTTGATTGAAGACGGGAGATATAAGTTTTAAGTCATAATTTGAATGAGCCTTTTGTCATTGAATACAATTACACAAAAGGCTCATTTTCCTACTTTAAACTTCCTACTTTTCAAAGTAACTTCCGAACCTTCGGTACTGACCTAAGTGAACGAGTCACCCGACTTGTAACTCGCTATTTCAAAGTGGTGCTGTTCTAATTTCCCCAATGGGGATTAAGTGGCTGCCAATCACCCTTCGGGGGTTAGGGGACTTTTGCGGGTTAGGGGGCTATTCAGTCAAATTAAAATCAGCCACATAAAAATTAGGATCTACTAAGATCTCTGCATTTTCCGGCATATTTTGTAATGCTTTAAATGATTTCGAATTAGCCTGTAACCATTCTGGCTCGCCATTTATGAATATCCGAATTGGCATATTGAATCCATCAACAGTATTTTCCCATTTGTAAAGCAATTGATTACCTAAAATCCTGTAAGTGAAAGTTGGGATTTGAGTAGTACGAAGATATTGGTCAAAAACCTTATCTAATGACTTTCCATAGGCTTCTGAAATATAATTTTCAATTTCTTCGGTAGTCACGGTTTGGTGATAAAATGCCTTATTCAATCCTCTCAAAGTTTGTCTCCATTTTTCATCATTATCGAATAATTGCCTAATGAGATGAAGCATGTTTCCTGCTTTATAATACATATCACTTGAGCCCTCATGAGAAACTCCATATTCACCAATAATAGGTCTGTCATTTTGAATGGAAGATCGAACGCCTTGCACATAGGCATTGGCAGCTAGTGAATCATAGTGATAATCTAAAAATAGGTTTTCAGAATAATGCGTGAATCCTTCGTGAATCCACATGTCAGCAACGTCCTTATTGGTAATGTTATTGGCAAACCATTCATGTCCTGATTCATGAATGATGATGAAGTCAAATTTCAATCCCCAGCCTGTTTGACTTAAATCTCTTCCTCTGTAGCCATTTTTGAACTCATTTCCATAAGTTACCGAACTTTGATGTTCCATGCCTAAATAAGGTGCTTCTACTAGTTTGTAACTATCCTCATAGAAAGGATATGGACCAAACCAATATTCAAATGCTTCTAACATGCGAGCTACTTCCTTAAATTGTTTTTTGGCTTTCGCTAGATTATAGCTCAATACCCAATAACTGCAATCTAGTATTCCTTTTTCTCCATCATATTTTTCAGTGAAATTCACATAATCCCCGATATTAATATTAACACCATAATTGTTGATTGGATTGCTCACAAACCAGTGATATGTTCTACTATTTCTGTGCTCTTCTATTTCTCTCAGTCTCCCGTTTGATACGTCCACTAGAGGCTTGGGTACATTCACGCTAATGAGCATGCTGTCTGGTTCATCTGCTGGGTGTTCTTTGCAAGGCCACCAGACACTGGCGCCAATTCCCTGATTAGCAGTAGCTATAAAATGCTTTCCATTTTCATCTTTTTCCCATGTGAAACCACCGTCCCACGGTGCATTTTTTGCAATTGTAGGATTACCAGAATAATGGACCGTTAATTCATTTACTTCTCCTCTCTTTTGATCTTCAACCAATTCAATAAAATGGGCATTGAATTTAGTTGTGAAATTAAGCTTTTTTCCGTTTTGTATAATGCTGTCAATCTGCATTGGTTCCTGTAAATCAATTTGCATGCTTTGATAAGGTTTTAAAACCTCATATTGTATAAGATTACTGCCTGATATATATTTTTCATCAGGTTGTACTCTAGTTTGAAGGTGGTAGTATTTTAAATCCCACCAGATTCTTTCTTTAGAAAGCCCGCCTTTTAAACTGTCAGATTTATTAAATTCCTTTTGTGCTATTAAAGCGGTGGAACAAAGGGTTGAAACAAAAATTAGCAGTAACTGAAATTTGATGTTTTGCATATTTGATTGACATTTTTAGACGAATTCTAAAACTAAAGAAATATTTATTTTAACACATTCAATAATTGATATACCTAAAAATAGGTATTTCGATGAATATTTTTCGAAATTCCTACATATTCATCATCTTGCGTTGTATGTATACTCGTAAAATGAAGTTTTTAGTTACTATTCTTCTATCAGTAGGTGTTCTCACTTCTGTGTTCGGTCAAAATTCCTGGGACGAGACCTTTACCGCACTGCAGAAAGCAGAGAATGTAAATAATATTGAAGTAGCTGAATCTTTGCTTGATAAAGCATTGGTTCAGGCAGAAAATACATATGGAAAACAACATCAAGCATATGTGTTGACACTCCATTTGGGAGTAAAATTATCTTTTAAGTCGCAAGATTTTGAACGCGGATTAGAACTAGCCAAGCAAGAGTTAGAGTTAATGAAAGAGGTGAATTTTGATCAGCAAACTCAGTTTTATATTCAATTATTAAATTACACTTCTCAATTAAATCTTCAGTTAGGAAATATGGAAGAAGCCATGACTTTCTCCAAAGACTATATGGAGATTTTAATTCAGGAGAACAAAAATTCCTTAAATCACGCTTTAGCAGTCTATGATTATGCTTCTTTACGTTATCAAAGTCAAGAAGAAGATGCCCTAGCATATTTCCAAGAAGCTTTACCTTTACTAAATAATCATATTTCCCAGGCAGGTTCTCAGTATTTGAATTCACTTTATTATGTAGCTAGCTTATTGCAAGAAAAAGGGGAAGCAGATAAAGCAGCAAAGTTTTATGATAAGGTAATTGGTATTACACAAGACAACAATCTGCAAAATTCAGATTTATGGAAAATTTCAGCTTACCAGAGAGCTTTGATTTATCAAGAAAACAGCCAGAATGATAATGCAATATCATTTTATGAAATCTTGAAAACCCAATTAGAGAATGATGAGGATACTGATAGAGAAATGTATGCTAGCACCAGGAATAATTTGGGAGTTCTTTATCAGAAAACTGGACAAACCAATAAAGGAGAATCTTTGCTAGCTCTAAGTGGCGATGACCTTCAAAGTCAATTGAATAGTGCTGCAATAGCTTTTACTAAAGGAGACTATACCACTTCATTAGCACTTTATAGCATAGCAAATGATTCTTTAATGATAGAGACACAGGAAGATAGTTTGCAGTCTGTTAAAATTTTGGCTCAAAAAGCATTGGTTTATAAACAAATGGGGAAATTGGATTCTGCTCTGTATCTCTTACTATCTATAGATGAAAATATTCTGAAAAATATCTCTGGCAAAAGTGAAGAAAAGGCAATTGCCTATAAAAATACAGGTGATATTTATCTTGATTTAGCGGATTTTGATTCTGCAGAGCTTTACCTAAATAGATCTTTACAACAATTCGAAGGTGAAAATAAATTCAAGACGGAGATTGAAATTCAGACGAGAAATAGCCTTGGTGTTTTAGAGCAAAACCGAACAAATATTGAAAAAGCCACTAGTTATTTCACTAAAAATTTACAATTAATTGAGACCGCTTTAGGGAAACAAACGGTTGAATATGCTAATACACTCAATAATTTAGGTTCTTTAAGTTTAGAGAATAGCGACTATGATTTGGCTGAATCTTATTTTAAAGATGCAGGATATATTTTTAACACTATTTACGAAATTGATCATGAAAATAATGCGAAAGTATTTGAAAACCTCGGGACTATAGCTCAAAGCCGTTCAAGGTTTCGGCAGGCAGATTCGCTATATAAGCTTGCGGAAAAAACGTATTTGAACAGCTTAGGTGAGAATCATCCAGCCCTTTTAAATGTCTATTCTAAATTGGCTCTTGTGAAAATGGGCGAGGCAGAATATCCTGTAGCAGAGCAATACTTTAGAAAAACGCTGGATTTATCTAAAACAATTTATGGAAATCAAAGTCCTGCATTTGCAGATGCATTATCTGGAATGGGACTTTACTATCAGAATACTGGGAATTTGAAGGAAGCAAAAAGCAACCTTTTAAATGCAATAGATATTTATATAGATAAACTGGGAAAATTGCATCCTTCCTATGTAACCTCTATTGAAAATCTATCCTCAATCTATCAAAGTGAAAACAATCCTGAAAAGGCTTTACCATTATTGAATGAAGCTTTAGAAATGGATTCCATAATTTATGGAGTGAATCATCCCAAATATGCTACTACCCTGCATAATTTAGCTTCATTATATCTTGCCAATGAAGATTATGACAAAGCTGAGGAGTATTATGAAAAATCATTGGTGATTGATGAAAAGGTTTATGGTATAGATAATCCAGTATTTGCCAGTACTCAGTATAATTTAGCTGTTTTGTACCAAAAACAAGAAGAATTTGACAAAGCCGATTCATTATTTTCAAAAGTAACTCAGTTACGGAAAGAAGTACTAGGCATAAATCATCCAGATTATATCTTTACTTTATATGGTTGGGGAATATTAAAGCAACTTCAAAATGACATTGATTCTGCCTATGCATTGTTTAGCGAATCAGTAGATAGCTATTTATACTTATTTAAAGAGTATTTCCCTTCCATGAGTGAAAGTGAAAAAGCAGCTTTCTATCACAAGGTTAATCCCGTATTTGAAGCCTACAAAGATTTTGCGATTGAGAATTTTCAAACTATCCCCAAGTTAAAAGAAGACTTGTTTAACTTACAATTGACCACGAAGGCAATGCTCTTAAATGCTTCGGCAAAAATGAGAAATAAAATTCTTAATAGTGGTGATCAAGAATTGATTGCGCTTTTTTCAGCTTGGCAGGATAAAAAAGAAAAGGCTATTCAATATTATTCATATACCAAAGAGGAGTTGAATGAAAAGGATATCAATTTAAATGAGATTGAAAACTCAATTAATTCTATGGAGAAAGAACTGAGTGTGAAGTCAAATCTTTTTAATGCTGGTTTTGGTGCAGATAGTATCAATTGGAGGATGTTACAGAAAAGTTTAGAGCCTAATACTGGTGTGGTTGAGTTAGTTCGTGTTAAGAAAAGCTTGAAAAATGATTCTATTATTTATGCAGGCTTGATATTAACCGATACTATGGCAGAACCCCAAATTGCAGTTTTGCAGGAAGGGAGAAGAATTGAACAGAAATATTTTAATGCATATCAAAATCTCATCAAATTCAAATTGATGGATAAAATATCATATGAAAATTTGTGGGAATGGGTGGACAATGACATACCTGAAGGACTAGATAAACTATATGTGAGTCCTGATGGGATATACAATAAAATTAATATCAATACCCTTTATAGTGAAAATCTAGGTCAATACCTTCTTGAAAAAGAGAATATTAGAATAATAACAAGTGCGAGAGATCTGATTAAGAAGAGGCGAGATGAGTTGCCAACTGATTCTATTTCTATCGCAAAAGCTGATTCGCTTTCGGTGCCAGTTTATCCTACGCTAGTTTTAATTGGCTCCCCAGATTTTTCTTTGGGAAGAGCTGAAGATGAAATGACCCTAACGGCAGAAAGTACAGGCTTAATGCGAAATTTTAGTGGAGGAATACCGACTTTACCTGGCACAAAAGTAGAAATTAATGCAATTGATTCGATGACAAGTCTCAGCAATTGGAAAGTGACCAAATACATGGATCGAGAGGCAAATGAAATCTTAATAGATAGTCTGACGGCTCCTAGTATCTTACATATAGCCACACATGGCTTTTTCAAAACCTATGATGCGGATAAGAAAGTTTCCGGAGCGGAAAATCAAGGCAATGAGGAAAATCCTCTTTTACGATCAGGAATTTTATTATCTGGTGCTTCAATTGGTTTAGCAGGTGGATTGCCTTATGAAAACAGTTATGAAGATGGTTTATTAACAGCTTATGAAACCATGAATTTGAATTTGGAAGGGACAGAGTTAGTAGTGCTGTCTGCCTGCGAAACAGGATTGGGAGATGTGAAAAATGGTGAAGGGGTTTACGGATTACAGCGGGCGTTTCTAGTAGCTGGAGCCGAAAATCTCATTATGAGTTTATGGACTGTTAAAGATTATACTACCCAGCTTTTGATGACTGAGTTTTATAAACATTGGACAGAAGGAGATGATAAATTCACCTCTTTCCGAAAAGCACAAATGAAAATTAAAGAAGAATTTCCTCAGCCATATTATTGGGCTGCATTTACTTTAATAGGAGAATAATGATTCAAATGAAAAAAATCACAATAAGCTTTCTTTCAATAATAGCATGCTTTTTTGCTTTTTCATCTAATGCTCAAAGTGAAAAAGATTCTATTGAACAAGTGCTTGATTCATTGTATCCCAAGAAGATTGTAAGTGAAATAAGCACTGATCAACATACCGAATATGCTCCCAGTATTAGTGCTAATGGTCGAACCTTAATTTATGAGTCGAATAAAGATGGATCATGGAAATTATACCTTACTCGTTTCGAAAATGATCAGTGGTCAAATGAAATTCCGCTAGATAGTATCAATAATTATGGCGATTCAATAGATGTGATTTCAGGACCTAATTTCAGTTATGATGGAAATAGAATTTATTTTCATGCATCTTTTGATGGTGGATATGGTTCAGAGGATATTTTTTATTCCGAAAGGGTAGGAGACAGCTGGACTAAACCTCAAAATCTGGGTCCTGATGTAAACAGTAGAAGTTTTGATGGTTTTCCTACCATCACAACTGACGGAAAGACGCTTTATTTTGCAAGGAATAGTAAAAATATACCTGAAGGAGTTTCGGAATTTTGCTATGAAATTTATGCTACTCAAAAAACAGATTCGGGATGGACAGAACCTACTGCTCTTCCATATCCTGTGAATTTGGGCTGTGAGAAAGCGCCTAAAATAATGGCCGATAACCGCACTTTAATATTTGCATCCTATAGGGAGGGAGGTATAGGAGGATTTGATTTATACCAGACCCAATTGAACGCAGATGGTGATTGGACTACTCCAGTTCCTTTGGAATATGTAAATACAACCGATAATGATTTGTTCTCTTGTATTTCAGCTTCGGGTGACCTTATGTATTTTTCCAAGCAGAATGATATTTATAGTGTGGAGATTCCGCAGGAATTCAGACAATTTCAAAATGTTACAATCCAGGGAGTGATCCGTGATGCGGATAGTAAGGAAGGCTTAGCTGCAAAAATGAGAATAACAGATGCCAACACCTCTGAAATGATTTCAAGCTTTGATAACAACCCTTCTGATGGTTTTTATTCTATTGTTTTGTCAGCAGGCCGAGCTTATAATCTTGAGGTTAGAAAAGATGATTACAGCAGTGCTTTATACTACTATGATTTAAGAGATATTGAAAGTTATCAAGAGTATGAGCAGAATATCGATTTATTTACAACGGCTCATTTAAATGTCAATATATATGATATTGAATTGTATGATCCTTTAAAGGCAAAAATCACAGTGAAAAATGACATTGGGCGAACTATTGACGTGGTGGAATCGGATGGCGTTAACTGGAAAACAAAAGTTGACCTTCCTATCGGTAGTGCTTATACAATTAAAGTGGAGAGCGAAAATTTCAAGCCTAAAAGCTTTTCAATCGACCTAACAGGCTTGATTTTGTATAGGGTTTATGAAGAAGATATTGAATTGGTACCAGAAAAAGTAGGTGTCCCAATAAATGTGAAGGATTTACTGAGTGATGGTTCCGTTTCTTCATCTCAGTTAATTATTCGAAATAAAACCAGAAATGAAGAAATAGTGATTTCAGGAAATCAAACTATTAACTTGAGGGTGGGAGACCGCTATATGGTGGAGGCTTCAAGTGATAGGGGATATGCTTTTAATTCTACAGAAATTGGTATTTCAAATGAAGGTAAACTTCAAACTATTAATGAGGAAACAGGGGAAATTGAGGAAGATAGTAAAGGGGTGGAATTGAAACTCCAGCCATTGGCAAAGGATGCTAATTTAACATTAAAGGATATTTATTTTGAATCGAATTCTTCTGCTCTTTTTGAAAGTAGTTTTGAAGAATTGGATCGGGTTATTAAATTGATGAAATCCTACCCGAGCATGAAAATTGAAATAGCTGCGCATACTGATGACGTAGGTTCAGCGGCATATAATACACGTTTGTCTCAAGAAAGGGCGAATAGTGTAATTAGTTACATAACAGGCAATAGTATTGCAGAAGGTAGATTGATTTCAAAAGGATACGGAGAATCAAAACCTGTTGTGGCTAACGACTCTGAAGAGAATAGAGCAAAAAACCGTAGGGTAGAATTAAAGATTTTGGATATTCAATTAGCTCAAAACGATTAAGTAGAGCCTATTAGGCAATTACATGAGAGAAATATATCTCGATAGCTATCTGGATTCAGTACCAAATAATAAATATTTGTGAAATTAATTATTAGATTCCATATAAAATGAAGAAAGTGTTAATCATATTTTTGCTTTCCATGGTCTTGCCAGTTGCAACTTTTGCACAATTGGATTTAGACTATGAGGATGATATTAACCCCTATTTTCTTGGGGATAGTGCTGATTTAGTGTTCCCTATTTTATATGATTTCTTTAAGTATAACAATGATCATCCCGCTACAAACATTCAGCTGGCATTGATATTTGAAGAGCGATATAGAAATGCGCATCCTATAGCTGACTATGAATCTGCCATTGCCAATGCAGAAAGGGCGGAGTTACTTTTTGGACGTTCAAGGGATTTAATTGATGATAGAGAAACTAGAAGAAATGCATGGTATTATCCGAATTTTACGAATGAATTTAAAAGAAATGGGAAGCCTGAAGTGGAATTTGATAGTGTTAAGTTAGTTTTTCAACAAGGTTTAAAAGATGCGGATTCTTTCTTGACTCATATGCCTTCTATTCATCAAAATTTCATGAAAATGGTAGAGCAGTACGACTTAGCTTCTAAAAACTTTGTGCGTATAAATGGAGATTACAATTCCTTAAAAGATGTTTATTTATTGTTCGATGATGAACTGGAGAGCCGTTTTGACTTGGTGAAAAGTAGTTATGATTCAACTCTTTACTATTTCAAGAAGTATAAGGAAGCAGCAATGGCATATCCTCCTTTTGATTTAGATCAGAAGATTTCAATCAATCCCATTAAAACTTACCGTTTGGATGGTCTGGTTATCCAAACCGATTTTTTGGTGGATGATATTGGCCTTTGGGATTATGGGACTTGGGTAGATCAAGTTAAAAAAGTAATTAGTACCGAGATCAATCTATTAAGAACTGATATTGAGAAAATTGAGAAGAAGCTAGATGATAGTTTTGCTAAAATGGAAAACTGGGTTCCTAATGATTCTATCAACCTTGACCCAATTGAAAGGAAATCCATTTATAAAATTAGAAGATATGATCTAAATTCTCCTGTAGCCAATGTCTTTCAATATAAGGATGATAAGCTTGATTTGATCAATGAACAGAAGAGTCTGTCTGTTTATGATACTGCTCAAGACATATCATTTCAAGTAAAATTGTATACGATTAACCGGGTTTTTCAACAAACAATTAGTCTTGAAAATGACTTAAGAAAATATAATTCTGAAATCCCAAATAGTAATTTAAATAAGAATAAAGAATTCTATCAAAAGTATTATGGGGGAATGGAGGGTATTAAAGCCTATTTTGAATCTGAGGAGAAAGAATTATTGAATATAAGAAGCGAGTCAGCTAAAAAATTAAAAAGACAAATAGTAGATCATTTAGAGGAACCATATTTACAAGAAATTCCTATTTATAGAGGTGTGGGATTTGAATGGCAAATGCCAGGGCTTGAGTATGATTCTTTAGAAAAGAATATAGCATTTATAAATTACTCCGCTAAAAACGTAAATGATTTGGAATATTTTAGTGGCTTTTATTTCGATCCCGATAGTGTGTCACAGGCCTTTTACGGAGCAAAAATGGGTAGTAAAGTTAGATGGTATAATGCAGTGCCTTCTTTTTACGGAAATGGTAAAGTTTGGCAAAAAGTTAAGGATATAAATGTTGCTGGTGGAGGTGACTTAAACTTTTTGGTATATGAAAGCCATGCTGATTCATTGGATTTTACAAACCGAATTCTGGTTTCAGATGAAAGTGGTGAAATCAAAAATGAAATTGAAGTACATACTCAAGAACAGCCCGTTGAATTAACTTCTTTGCGGAATAGTAATTTTCAATTAGCACTTTACCAAGGCGATGGATTAGGCGATGCCTTATGGCCCACAAATTTGACTATAGTTAAATTTCATCCGGATAGTTCTGATTATTCTATAAAAGAAATTGACATCAATGGCAAATATACAGGTGTTTTTCAAACGGAGAAAGGTATAGTAGTGAGCGCACAATCAGAGGATAATAAAAATATATACCTAAGCTTGTTGGACAATAATTTTAATACACTTGCTAACAAGGCATTTAGTTTTAAAGAACCAATTGAGATAAAATACAATTATCAGGTCAGCGGTGAGAGTTTACATTTATTAAGTACCAGAGGAGAAAAAGGACATTTGGTATTTACAGATCAATTTGAGATAAGGTATTCGGATACTCCTTTAATTAAAGAGGGGATATAAATCTGTTCAAAGGGTAAAAAAAAGAGGTTGTTTTACTTTAAAACAACCTCTTTCTAATATTATAATAATTTTAGTCCAACGCTTAACATGATTTGATTTACTCGAACGCCACCTTCATCATTTCCTAAAATAGCTTGATTGCTTAAATTGCCTTCATATCTTAGATCAACAATTAATTTGGAGATATCTAAGCCAATTCCAGCTTGATAAGCAAATACAGCATTTTTGTACTCTGATACTGCACTATTTGTACTACTTGCGTCAACCTCATCATTTAGGTTAAAAGTAGCTACAGGTCCGGCATTAATTCGAAATGGTCCCATTTTCCACCCAAGCAAAATAGGCAAGTCAATTTTGTTTTGATTAAACTCTAAAGTTTTGATGTCATTTGGATCAGTTGCGTCAGTATATTCACCGTTTACTGAATTAAAATATAATTCTGGTTGAATGTAAAAACCAGTTATTTTAACCCTAGCGAATACTCCTCCGTGATAACTGTATTGTGCATCGCCTGATTGATATATTTCAGCATTTTCTTTTAAGCTTAAAGTCGTATTACTTATCCCTAATTTAGGCCCAATAGTGAATATTTGCGCTTCAGCACTTAATCCAATAAAAAATAATAACAATGTTAATGTAAAAAGCTTTTTCATCTTGATTAATTTTAGTGTTTGATTGTGTTATAACGAATATGGCGATAAATGTTATATTTTTGACGACAATTCCTATGAATAGAAAGATGAAACTCGAAAAACATTTACAAAGTCAACTGGAAAAACGTAAAAGCAAAGGTGGATACAGACAACTAAAGAAGCAGCGTAGCGCTCTAACAGATTTTAGTTCTAATGATTATCTGGGTCTATCTAAAATCGAGGAGATTCATAGTTATGAAAATGATTTTATAGATAATGGTGCAACTGGATCACGTTTGTTAAGTGGGAATAAAGATTATCATGAAGAGTTAG
This sequence comes from Marivirga tractuosa DSM 4126, assembly GCF_000183425.1. Taxonomy (NCBI): domain Bacteria; kingdom Pseudomonadati; phylum Bacteroidota; class Cytophagia; order Cytophagales; family Marivirgaceae; genus Marivirga; species Marivirga tractuosa. Next base: position 1,266,762 of record NC_014759.1, on the reverse strand, counting down.
AAATTTTTTTAGAAAAGTATTTTAAATCAGAATCAGCATTGCTTTTTAATTCTGGTTATATGGCTAATCTAGGGGTTTTATCTTCCGTACCACAAAAGGGAGATACTGTTCTATTGGATGAACTTTCTCATGTATGTATTAAAGAAGGGGTACGGTTGAGTAGGGCTAATTATTATAATTTCAAGCACAATGACCTTCAAGATTTAGAAAAGAAGCTTAAAAAAATTGAGACAGGAAATATATTTATAGTAGTGGAATCGGTCTATTCTATGGACGGTGATCAAGCACCTTTAAAAGCAATTGTTGATTTATCTGATCAATATGATGCAAATGTAATTGTGGATGAGGCGCACAGTACTGGTTTATTTGGTGATTCAGGCTTTGGCTTGTGCTGCCACTTAGGTTTGGAAGCGCAAATTTTTGCCAGAATTTACACATTTGGAAAAGCAGTGGGAGTTCATGGTGCGGCTGTGGTTGGAAGCAATGTCTTGAAAGAGTATCTTATCAATTATAGTAGACAATTTATTTATACTACTGCTTTGCCGCATCATAGCGTCCAAGTCATTCGCAATGCTTTGGGTTATAGAGCAAATCATCCTGAATTGTGGCTAGAATTGCAGGCCAAAATAGAGCTATTCAACAGGCTTTTGAGTAATAACGTAAACAAATTAGAAAGCGAACATCCTGTGCAAGGAATTATATTGGGCAATGCTGGTGAAGCTGTAAATTTCGCTAATTATCTATATGATCATAGCTTTGATATTCGTCCTATTCTCAGCCCAACAGTTCCAAAAGGAAAAGAAAGGGTAAGGATATGCCTTCACGCTTTCAATTCTGAAGAAGAAATAACAAATTTGTGTCATCATATCAATCAATACTTTCAATGAACTATTTTATTACTGCAATAGGTACGGACAGCGGAAAGTCGTTGTTTAGTGCCATAATATGTGAAGCCCTTGAAGCCGACTATTGGAAGCCTATTCAGGCAGGTTATCCTCGTGATACGGATTATGTAGGTGGGTTATTAAGTAATTTAAAATCGGATTTAATCCCTGAAAAATATGTATTGAATACACCAGCCTCTCCCCATTATGCAGCAGAAATTGATAATGTTAAATTGGAAGTGATGGATTTTGATATCCCTGATACTGATAATGAAAATCTAGTAATTGAGGGTGCAGGAGGTGTTTTAGTGCCGATCAACGATCAAGAATTTGTTATTGATTTCCCTCAGCAATGGAACATTCCTGTCATTTTGGTTGCTAATCTGTATTTAGGAAGTATTAATCACACTTTACTAACAGTTAACGAGTTGCAAAGAAGAGGAGTTAAGGTAAAAGGAATTGTTTTTAACGGCCCATCAAATCCTGCAAGTGAAGAAATCATATTAAAATATAGTGGTTATTCATGTTTGTTAAGGATAGCTGATGAAAAAGATATTAATCATGCGGTAGTTCGAAAATATGCTGCAGAATTAAAAAAGAATTTATGAATTGGTTAGAAAGAGATAGTGAGAGTATATGGCATCCATTTACCCAATTGGTAAATGGTTTTGAACACATCATGGTGGAAAAGGCAGAAGGAATGTATTTGCATACATCAGATGGCCGTAAAATCATGGATGCCATTTCCAGTTGGTGGGTGAATTTACATGGCCACAGTCATCCTAAAATTGCAGAAGCAGTAGCTAAACAAGCTCAAAACTTAGAACATGTGATTTTTGCTGGCTTTACACATGCCCCAGCTATTGAATTAGCTGAAAATCTCTTATCAATTTTGCCTGATAATCAATCAAAAATATTTTATTCTGATAACGGAAGCACAGCGAATGAAGTGGCTTTAAAAATGGCATTTCAATATTGGTATAATAAAGGAAATGAAGAAAGGAAAAAGATTATAGCATTTGACGGAGCTTACCATGGTGATACCTTCGGAGCAATGTCAGTAGGAGACAGGGGGCCTTTTTCTGCCCCATTCGCTCCCTTCCTATTTGACGTGGAGTTCTTGCCGATGCCAGAAAATGGGAATGAAGATGAAGTTCTGCAGAAATTTTATCAACTAGTAGAATCAGGGAAGGTAGCTGGCTTTATTTTTGAACCCTTAGTTCTGGGCTCAGCAGGCATGAAAATGTATGATGGAAGATTTTTGGATAAACTCATCAGAATTGCTCAAGATAATCATGTGATTTGTATTGCTGATGAAGTTTTTACCGGTTTCGGTAGAACCGGAAAGCATTTTGCTTCAGATTATTTAGCAAATAAACCAGATGTATTTTGTCTTTCTAAAGGACTCACCGGCGGCACTATGGCTTTAGGTGTTACATCTTGCACAGAAGAAATCATGAGCGCTTACAAATCTACTGATATCATGAAGACTTTCTTTCATGGTCATAGTTTTACCGCAAACCCTATTGCTTGTGCTGCTTCTATTGCTAGTTTTAAATTATTAGTGGCAGAAGAAACCCAAAGCCAAATTGAGAAAATCAGTCAATGGCAAAAAGAATTTCATGACAAAATCTCATCTCACCCAAAAGTGTTGAAGAGTAGAGTACTGGGGACAATTTTCGCATTGGAATTAAAAACAGATGCAGATACATCTTATGTAAATGAAGTTCGCCATAAGTTATATCCATTCTTCTTAGAAAGAAATATTCTGCTTCGCCCATTAGGAAATGTAATCTACATTTTACCTCCCTATATTATCAAAAAAGAAGAGATTGATAAAGTTTATGAAGCTGTTGAAGAAATGTTAGAAAGTTTGTGATACTAACTTAACCCGAAAGACTTTCAAAATCTTAGGTTTTCTAATGGAAAGCTAGCGCTAGCTGCGCTCGTGCTTAAACACAATTGAACTTTAAAGATCCTGTTTATGACTTTACGTAATTCACCTAAACCCTTTTAGTACAATCCCCTATTTTAATACGCTTAATGCGTATTTTTTTAAATAAGAATCCTGCTGATTTATAGGAGTGTTTATATGTCGAATTTTGATATATCATTAATCGGAATTCATCATGAAAAAGATCATCATCATAATCGCACTTTCATTTATAGGCCTCAATGCTGGATTTGCAACAGTAGATCCTGACAATAAACCCACTAAATTTCGTATATTAGCAATAAGTGCTTCAAATGATTCTATCATGAGTGCATCTAATATTATAACCTTATTTCAACCTTTTTCTGTTGAATTTCCTACCGCATTTACACCTAATGGAGATGGCTTGAACGATAATTTTGGCGCTGTTGCTAAAGGAGTAGAGGATTTTAAAATTATTATTTATAACCGCTTTGGTGAGGTAATTTTCTCATCAACTGATATCGAAACAAAGTGGGATGGTAAAATTCAAGGCGAAACGGCTCCTTCTGGCGCTTATGTTTATCAAGTCTATGCAGAAGGTCAGGAAGGAACATCTGTAAATCGTTCCGGTAAAGTTACTTTAATTAATTAATCATCAGCATCATGAAAATTTCTATCATCATTAAGAGCATATTTTTATTTCTAATAGTCAATTTTGGCTTGTCTCAGTTTGCATATGCCCAAATAACTGCCGACAAAACAGAGGGTTGCGCTCCTTTAGTGGTTAACTTCGAATTAGAAGGAATTGATTTTCAGTCTGTTAGTTGGGTTTTTGGAGATGGACAAACTTCTAATGCAGAAGCTCCTACGATCATATTTGAAGAAGTTGGCATTTTTGATGTAATGGCAGTCTTGAATAAAACTTCTGGTGAAAAGGATACTATTTCAATAAGTGAAATGATCACTATTTCAGAAAGCCCTATTGCTAGTTTTTCAGTTGAAAATGAAACTATTTGTGTTAGCCAATCTGTAAGTTTTCAAAATGAATCTGAAAATGCGCAGGAATATCAATGGTCATTTGGAGATGGTAATCAGTCTTCAGAAGAAAATCCAGTTCATGAATATGAAGATGCTGGTGTTTATACCGTAACACTTACAGCAAAATCTCTTGGAGGTTGTCAGGATTTAAAAATTCAGGAAAATGTTATTGAGGTAAGAGAAGCAATAGAGATCAACACGCATGTTAGTACTTACAGTCAATGCTTGCAAGAGAGTACACCTATCGAGTTTGAATTATTAGGAGAGATCACAGAAGCAGTTTGGAATTTTGGTGATGGACAAACTGATGAGGGAAAGACTGTTAGTCATTTGTATTCTTCTGTGGGAAGTTACCTTGTTAGTGTAGATTATATTGATGCTAATGGGTGCTCAGGTACAATAGAATTGGATTCTGCTATTCAAGTAAGTGAGATTGAAGTTCCTGAAATGGTAGTAGAAAAGTCAATTGTTTGTTTAGGTCAGTCTCTGGAATTTTCTGCCAATCATTCTAATTCGCAAGGGTTTATTTGGACTGTTAATGGTATTTCATATCAAGGTAAAAATGTTGATGTCGTTTTTAATCAACCTGGAAATCATGATGTCCTATTAAGCTATACTGACCCAAACGGTTGTGTAATTGATGTTTTAGAAGAAGATTTGATTGAGGTTTTTGAAGTTTCAGAACCTACAATTGAATATGATGAAATCACTGGATGTGCTCCTTTTAATTTTTCTGCTATCAACCAATCTCAAGGTGCTGTAGCATTTTCATGGAAAATCAATAATAAAATTATACCTGGTCAAGAACTTGATTATACTTTCGAGCAACATGGAAACTATGAAATAGTAGCCATTACTGAATATGAAAGCGGATGTGTTATTGAAAAGAAATTAGAAGATAGGATTCAGGTGTTTAAGCGAGAAACAAATTTAAAGGTTGACGATTGGCAAGGCTGTGCTCCCTTTATAACGGAAGTTAGTTTGCTTAATGGTGGTGCAAATGAAGTTATATGGAATAATGGAGATGGTAAATCATATGAAGGTGGAAAAGTCAACTTTGAATACGCCAACTCCGGTGTTTACTACCCAAGTGTAAGCTATGTCAATAATAAGGGCTGTCAGGTTGAGTATGTATTTGAAAATCCTATTTCAGTATTAAATTCTTCCATCAACTTATCAGAACCAGAGATTATTGAATCATGTACTTACACCGAGGTTCAATTTAGCGGAAGCATGGGCTATGATTATTGGGAATGGGATTTTGGTGATGGCAATACCTCATCTGAACAAAACCCAATGCATGCCTATAGTGAAGCAGGAACATATGAGGTCTCTTTGACAACTAATAATAAAAATGGCTGCGCAACTACCATAGAAAGATATAACATAATTGAAATCCCTGATTTAGACCCTAAAGCTCAATATGAGGTTACTGCTGGCCATGAATGTGGTTACTTTAGGGTTGATTTATCAACTGAAATTAATGAGGGGCAAACTGTAAGATGGTTTTATAATGAAAATCTTATTGGAAATGGAAGGAAACTAAGTTTGTCGTTTATTTCATTAGGCGATGTGAGCATTACATTAAGTGTCCAAAGTGACGGACAGTGTTCAAAGTCAAAAGCAATTATGATTCCTAATCCGTGGGCAGATTGTGAAAATCCAGAAATAGAAGAAGAAGCAGAAGAGACAGATAGTGATAGTCCTATTGGAAGATTTAGATTTAGCAGTTGCAGTGTGCCTTATAGTCTGGATATTGTGAATCCAGCCCCGGAAGCTACATTTTTTGAGTGGAGATTTGACGATAAAAAGTCTCACTCTAAAAATAGTTTTACAGAAACATACACTACTCCTGGTGAATTCACCATTGATTATTATGCTGAATTTAGTAAGGACAGTAGTTTTTTGGTGGAAGATTATATTACAGTAACGATTCAAAATCCTATCATTGATTTCGATTATCAACTTGAAAAAGTTTGTGCAGGCTTCAAGGTATACTTAAGCCCTGAGAATCCAGAATTCGAAGCTTATAATTGGAAAATTAACAATTCAATTATTGAGCTGGATGCAGACGGCAGTTATTTATTAGGGGATGAAGGCTTGTATTCTGTAAGTTTATCAGCTAGTGGACAGTCTAGTTGTGAGGCTACTAAGATTAAAAACATTTACATCGGCAATGATGAAAATCAATTTGATTATCCTACAGCCTTATGTTTAGGAGAAGGAATAACTGTTTCACATAATCTTCAAGGATTTGAGAGTTTTGAATGGGATATGGGCAATGGTGAAACTGTTTCCAGTTTTGATTCTCAGTATGTATATGATGAGGCAGGGGAATATCAAATTTCGGTTGTTGCCATGGATTTTGAAGGATGTCAGTACAATTTTAAATTGCCCAACTTAGTAGGAATCAAAAACCCCAAAGCAGAATTTACAGTAGATAAAACCCAAGGTTGCGGAGAAGTTCAAATCAGTTTTCAAAATCAATCGCAAGGGGCTACAACTTGGTTTTGGGATTTTGGAAATGGTAAAACCAGCACTGAAGAAAATCCTAAAGTAAAATTTCAAGCAGGGACGTATTCTGTTAGTTTAATAGCTAGCACTGGTCAATGTTCAGATTCAATTACATATACAGATTTAATAGATATTGATGAATTGACTAGTGAGTTTTCTTTTCAATATGATCAAACGTGCTTACCAGTAACGGTGAGCTTTAAAGATGAAAGTATAAATGCTAGCAGTTGGTTGTGGGATTTTGGAGATGGCAATACTTCAACGGAGCAAAATCCTAGTCATACTTACTATGAACTACCTGACAGTAAGGTGAAACTTACTGTTCAAAATGAAAATGCATGTAAGCAAACGAGTAAAAAGCTTTTAGACTTTATTTTTAGTGCCGATTTTCAGGTAGATGCTAATCAAGTATGTGTGGGCTCGGATGTAAATTTTTCAGCCGTTAGCGAAGATGCAGTAGACTGGTTCTGGACTTTTGGTGATGGAAATAGCAGTACAGAGCGGAATCCCGTGCATCACTATGAAACACAAGGAGTATATGATGTTAGTTTAATAGCAGCAAACGAATCAGGCTGTCAAGACACCGTTACCATGGAGCAATTTATCGAAGTTTCACCTTATAGAGCAGATTTTGAATTGAAAGAAGTCACTCAAAATTCTTGTGTTCCTGTACAAGTTGAATTTACAGATTTATCAGAAGGAGCTATTAGTTATCATTGGGATTTCGGAGATGGCAAAACTTCTAGAGTTGCCAGTCCAGTTCATTTATATGAAAAGGTTGGACAATTTGATGTTAGCTTAGTTATTACAAACAAGTTGGGTTGTCAAGATACTTTAAGAAAAGAAAACTTAGTCAGGGTTAGTGGGCCGCAAACAGCATTTGAAATTGATGAAAAAATAGTTTGTTTACCTAATGCTGCCAATTTCACTGACAAATCAAAAAGTGCAGTTCAATGGCAATGGATATTTGGTGACGGTAATACTTCCACAGAACAAAATCCGCAGCATTTTTATGACAAACCAGGCGTTTATAATGTTACTTTAATAGCCGAAAATGAAGAAGGCTGTGAGCAGGTATTCAAAATGGATGGTATTAAGGTTTTACCTACTCCCGAAGTAAATTTTGATATGGAGGTTTCAGGTGAATGTTATCCTGTAGAAGTAAAATTGACTAATAATAGCACAAATCTTCTTAAGCCTTCTTATTTCTGGGATTTTGGAAACGGAAAAACTTCTACTGAAGTAAGCCCAACTATCTTAATTGAAAATACAGGAAGATTCAATGTTTCCTTAACTGTGAAAAATGATGATGGCTGCCCTATAAGTTTTACTCATGCTGACCAGGTTTTGGTTCGAGATACTGTAAAACATATTGAAGCTGATTTGAATCAAGTTTTGGTCGAGAATAACAAAGTTCATTTTGAATTGGAAGCTTACAACTACAATAATATTTCACACTATAATGTTTATAGGGACAGTCCAAGTGGGTTTAATTTAATTAAAACGATCAATGTTGAAGGTCAATCTAATCAAAGAGTTATATATGACGATCAAACATGCCGCCCGCAGGATATGTCACATGAATACATTTTTCAGGCAGTTCCATTGTGTGAAGATTCTGTTGCAAAAGAACAATTGACCGTATTCAATACTTTACTTCTGAATAAACAAGAGGACACTGAAAACAGGGAAAGAATTATCCAATGGAATTTATCAAAAGGGTTTGATATTGATAACCAACGAATTTTCAGAAAAGCAAAAGGAGAGGAGCAATGGCAAGAAATCGCAGTACTTGAAAGCAAGGTCTTAGGTTTCCAAGATAAGGAAGATTTATGTCCCGCTGTTTATCAATATAGAGTAGGGGCATTTGAGCAAAATTCTTTACGCTCTGTAAGTAATTATGTCGAGTATGAGGTGTCTGATGATATTTATATAAATCAAGTAGCTGATATTCAGAATACAACAGTTTTGGAATCAGGTGAAGTTTTCACGGAATGGGCTATTCCTGAAGAAGGTAAAGGAAGAATCACGGCTTTTGAAATATACAGAAGTGAAAATGGGGGTGAATTTGAGTATTTTGATAGCGTTGAACCCCATGAACAATTCTACATAGACGAAGAAAGTGATACTAGAAATAATACTTATAATTATCAAGTGAAAGTGGTTAACGACTGCTCCATCGATACTGAAGCAAGCGGGGAAAGTAATACCGTATTATTACAAAAAGATGTGCAATTCAGAAAATATGAGCTCAAATGGAATGCTTTTAAAGGCTGGGAAGAAGGCGTAAAAAAGTATGTGATTCAGCGGCTAAATGAAAACGGAGAATGGGAGACCGTAGAAGAAGTCTCAGGTGATCAGTTGAAGACAATTATTCGAGACACCGAAGATTAGTAAGTTAGAAGTCGGAAGCTTGAAGTGGGAAGTATTTCTTCGAGCTTCCCACTTCTAACTTCCAACTCACTAAAACCTCAAAGCCTCTTTAAAAATCATTAAATCATCTTTAAGATTGGTGTTGCTCTTTGGAAAATCAATGTATTTTTGGAGTTTGCTGTCTGGGCTGACAAGCAGTTCTCTTAATTTCAAATGCTGGTTAATAAAAGTGAATTCCATGTCAGGATAAATGGCTTTTAAAGCATCTACAATATCCAAAACTTGCAGATTTTGATCTACCACATTATAATAGTCTGAAGGAATATCATGGTTGATGCTTACTTCTTTTAATATTTCAGAAGCCTTTTGAATGGAGATAAAAGGGCGGTGTTGCTTCCCATCTCCATGAATAGCAATTTGATTGTTGAAATTGGCATCAAACATAAAGCGGTTGATCACGGCATCAAATCGGACGGCATTGGCAAAGCCATAAACATTGCCCAATCTTAAAATTTGCGTGTTGATTTTATCCATCAATCGTGCAACATGTTCTTCTCCTCTTAATTTTGAAATACCGTAAATGGTTCTTGGATTGGGATGGTGGTTTTCACCAATCAGATCTGTAGATGAACCAAATACGGAAACGCTACTAGCAAAAATAAAATGATCTACTTCAGATTCTTCCACTGCATAAACCAATTCTGCCGTACCCCAATGATTACTCTGTTCAAAATAATGTGGATCAGCATCTGCAAAGGGAGTGGTTACTTTAGCTGCCAAATGGATGACTGTATCAATCCCATTCAGAGCTTTTTTAAGCTTTCTTGTATCCAATAATTCCCCTTGAATAAAATTGATCTTCTCTTGATTGGGGAGCTTATTCCCTAAAAAGAAATGATAATTATTTCGGCTCAGGTTATCATATATAACGATTTGTTCTACTTCCTGCAAAGGTAAAAGTTTCTCAATCAATGCTGAACCAATATAACCGGCTCCTCCTGTAATCAATATTTTCTTCATGGGGTGTTTAATTTAAAGAGAGCGAAATTAACGTATTATTGGTAGTTGTGAAAATGAGGGAGCAGGGAAGTTAAATTAATAATTCTAATTAATGAATGTTCATTTTAAAAAGTTTTTATAAACGACTTTAATAGTTTAATTATTATTGCAATATTTGGTACTAATATGAGGATTATATTTCTTTCATTAATTTTAGTATCAATAGGATGCTCTAATGAAAAAGTAGTTCGTGAAACTACTGAAAATAATCAGTCATTAGTTTTTAGTGATACTATTGAAATTAGAAACCAAAGTATAGCGCTATCAGCTTTAAATCCTAAACTATATGGTGACAGTCTTTTATTCACCATTGATGGAGCATACCAGGATTTGTTCATGTATAATCTAAAAACAGCTCAATTAAGCATTTGGGATAATGATTATGTAAGGGGGACACGTCTTCCTAATGTTTCAATACATGATTACATTTTCCACAAGGGTTATGTTTACCTTTTTTACAAGAGTATTTATAAAATATATCAATTTACTATCCATGGAGAATTTATCCAAAAAATAACTATTGAACAGCCCAATGAGGGTTCTAATGCGGAAGGGAGAGAATTTTTTGAGATAACAGAAGATGGTGATTTTGTTATCAATCAAGAGGTGGATGGCTATAAATCTTTGCAATACTTATTTCAGAATACAAAAACAATTGGAGTATATCAAAATACCGGAAAAGCTATAAAGTCCTTTGGTGATTTTCCAGAAAGCTATTATAGTGGTGGCATTGTTCTCAGCAAGTTTTACAACTATTTACTGGATCAGAAAAATGTTTTTACATTAAATTCGGTTGGTGCGCCACGAATAAGACAATATGATTTAACGGGAAGTTTGCAGAATTCATATAGATTTGAGCTAAATGATTTTAACGAACAAATTTATTACTTTGAGAATAGTCCTTTCGATTCCAAAATAAATGATCAGATCACACAAATAGGAAAAGATGTAGTAAAACAAGATTCATTGATTTACTTTTCTTACCAACGTTATGATAATGAAATTCCACCAAAAGGTTATGAAACACTGGAGTTTAAATTGGGAGTATTAGATTTAGCGAAAAAATCTTTAAATACATTTAAGATAGGTGGAAACAATCTAGTGGGGACTACCAAAAGAATGATCCCACAGATATATGATGGTAAAATATATTTTTTGCTTTCACCCAATGATACAGAAAAGGAGCAACTGATATTAGTTGAAGCGGAAATTCAATGATCGGATTTAAGGTCTTCTAAACTAACCTTAAAACTAGTCCCTTTCCTCGGTGCACTTTCAAACTCTATTGTCCCTTCTAACTGCTCTACTAAGGTTTTCACAATGGATAAGCCCAAGCCTGAGGTGCTTTCACCCGCTGTGGGTTTGTTGCTCATTTTTTGAAATTTCTGAAATATTTTAGGTTGTTCTTCTTTCAAAATACCCATTCCTTCGTCTTTAACCTCAATATGTAGCTGATGTCCCTCATGCTTTATTTTTAGATAGATGGTACTTTCTTCATAAGAAAATTTCAAGGCATTTGAAATTAGGTTATCCATTATACGCTGAAGCTTATCTGGATCCGTATAGAATGCTTTTTTTGTGGGTTCTATCTTAGTTTCAATTTTGATACTCTTAAGTTTAGCAGTATCCTCATGTTTTTGTATCAATTCATCAAAATATGAACCTACATCTATAGCTTCTATTTCAGCTTTTTGTTGCGATTCCATGCGGTAGAGTTGAAGTAGATCTTCAATCAATTGTATACCTTGCTGATTTGATTTCTCTAATTTATTTAAGTAATCTTTTTGGTCCTCAGTTAAATTTTCAGGCATTCTTACCAATTGAATCAATCCTTTATTATTGTTTAATGGAGATTTTAAATCATGGGCCAAAACGTGGATTAAGCCGTTTTTTTCATCATGAATCTTTTTTAATTCTTCATTATTCTGAACGAGTTCCTTGTTTCGCTCATTCAATTCTTTGGTTCTTTCTTCCACCGTTCTTTCAAGTCGCTGATTCGATTGTTGAAGTGCTAAACTCAAATCCTGATTTTTAATATAAGTTTGATTTTGTCGGTTTGCCAAAATGATGACATGGCTAAATAAATAAAAGAAAATACCTAGTGCAAAAACCATTTCCCCAACAATGTGCGATTGGTGAATCAGTATTTCTATTACGGTTACAGCAAAGAGCAATAAAAAACCAATTAGTGCAATTATTACTTCTTTGTTTCCTTTTAGGCTTGCTCTGAAAATAAAGTATAAAATAGCAATCCCTGTAATGACAGTAACCAGTTGCATAATCGGAACTAAGTTTGAATTGTATAGAATTGGGGTGAAAAGTGTAATAACAGTTGCTGAAATTCCTATATAGTATGGAATAGAAGCAAAAAATTTAGGAATATATTCTGGAAAGAGGTAGTAAATAAAACGAATAGTAAAAGCGAAAATCAAATAGAAACTGATTAGCTCGATTCGAGTGCTTAACCACCATGGGAAATTTAAATAGTCGATAAGCAAATATTCGTTTACACTAAGCGCCCGAAGGATAGTAAATAAGCACACCAATGCGAAATAGGTATTCATTCTATTTCGAGTACGAAAAAAATTTGACCCTAGATGATACAGCCCCATAAAAAAGATCGAACCAATTAAGAAGAATGATAGTGAAATATTTTGTCCCCTATCTTCAATTAAAAGCTCCTTTTCTGCTAACTCTGGCGGTCTGGACATTCCACCTTTTCTATAGTGAAAATTTGAAATTTGAAATACAATATCTAATGTGTCATCCACGGGTAAGGAGAATATTTTATTTTGATAATCTGGCTCAGCAGTTTCATCAGAAGTACCTAATTTGCCTACTTCTCCCAATTCTTTGCCATTTACGAACAGCTTGTAGTTAGTACTTTGAACTTTTCCATTTAATGCTAGATTACTAATGCTTTTATCGACAATTATTTGTGCATAATAGGTTGCGTAACCTGTGGAAGGAAGCTCTTCTCCTTTGTATTCAATGCCTGTCCAAGTTTTCGGAATCTCAATATAAACTGGGGATTTTAATTCTCGCATTTCCTCTGCAGAAAGTAGTTCCCCATATTCAAATTGCCATTCTCCTTGAAGTAATACAATTTCGTCATTTAAATTACTTTGTTGAAGATTAAACACAGCTCGCTGACCATGAGCAAGTGATGTTATGGTGAAAAGTATGGTGAAGAAAATGGATAATGACTGCTTCCACATAGTGTTTTGATCCCTATTAATTTACTAACTAATAATTATAATACAAAAATAAGGCTAATATAAAAGATATGGGTATGTTTTTCACAGTAGAAAGTACAAGTTGTAGGTTTTGATTGAGATTACGGTTAAAGAGGATATTTTAAAGAAACTTAGTTTATGGATATGGCTTGTTAATGTTTTGAAGAATCTATGAACTACTAATAAGTTAAAACCAATTTGTGGTTTTCTTAGATGAAGAAGAAATGAGAATAATTATATCTAGATATGGAGAAGATGAAATACCTTTTCCACATTTAATTTTTGAAATCTATAATTGCTGAAAAGTAGAGAAAATACTTCAAAAGTTGTGTATATATCAGGAATATGACCTTTGTAATATTTACATGTATCTACATATAAGTGAATTGTATGTTAATCCTTTATTTAACCAAGTCAGTATGTAAGCCACATTCGGTCTTATTCATACCATACCAACGGCTTTCTCGCTCTTGCATATCCAAATCAAATTTGCGGGTGCAAGGCTCGCAACCAATGCTGAAATAGCCTTTTGCTTCTAGTGGATGATCTGGTAGCTGGTATTCTTTTCGGTAATCGTGAATCATTTTGGAGTTCCAGTCCAACATCGGGTGCAAGCGCATAGCACCATGAGGAGCTTGCTGTTCTACTTTCATGGCTGAACGGGTCTTGCTTTGATCGGCACGAACTCCATTGATCCAAATATCATTTTGCATCAATACAGCATCCATCGGTTGAGTTTTATTGAGGTAGCAGCAATAATCTGGATCTGAAGTGAAGAACATCTTTCCGTTGGCATCACGCTGCATATTTTTCGGAGTCAAAGGCTTTAAATCCTTTAAATTAGTCAAGCCAAAATCAGCCATGATTTTATCTCTAAAAGCAACCGTATCAGGAAAATGATAGCCTGTATTGATAAAATAAACAGGAATATTAGAATCTATTTTGCTCAACATGTGCAACAATACCAAACTATGCGATTGAAAAGAAGAAGTAGTGAAATACTTCTTCCCTTCTGATTGGTATTGATTGATTTTGTGTTCTAATTCCTTAAATGTCATATTTTTGTCAGTATTCAGTATTGAGTGGCGAGTATTGAGACTTTTACTCGGAATTCAGATTATTATTCTTAAACTTACAACTTATAACCTAAAACCTTTAATTATACATAAAATATCTGTTTCTGTCCCATTTCTGACTACACACTACCCAATACTCATTACTACCTATGAAATCGTGCTTCCTGGATTTACTTCCGCTCCCGGCTGCATAAATTGCAAATTCCCTTCAGAATCTTCTGCCATCAACACCATGCCTTCAGAAACTTCACCCATCATCGGTCGGGGTGCCAGATTCACTAAAACAGTTACTTGCTTACCAACTACTTCTTCTGCTTTGAAATGCTTGGCTATTCCACTTAAGATAGTGCGTTTGTCTATTCCGGTATCAATAGTAAGCTTAAGAAGCTTATTTGATTTTTTTACTTTTTCCGCTGTCAAAATAGTCCCCACTCGCATATCCATTTTCATGAAATCCTCAAACTTGATTTCTTCTTTCATTGGAGTTACTTCAGGGCTTCCGCCTGCATTGGCTTTTTTAGCCTCTTCTAATTTATTGACTTGTTCTTCCACGGTTTTGTCTTCAATTTTTTCAAATAATAACTCTGCTTTGTTGATTTGATGTCCGGCTTCCAGTAAATCAGCACTGCCTGCTAAATCCCATTCATAAGCCTCAATATTCAACATCTTTCTCAACTTAGTTGCAGTAAATGGCAAGAATGGCTCACAAACTATGCTCAAATTAGCAGCAATCTGTAAAGCCAGATTCATAATAGTTTTAACCCTTTCTGGATTTTCTTTTTGCAATTTCCAAGGCTCAGTTTCCGCTAAATATTTATTACCCAAACGGGCAAATTCCATCATAGCAGCTAATGCTTCCCTGAATTTATAATTGACAATTTTCTCCTCAATCAAATCAGGATAGCCTTTCAATTCATTTAGAATTTCCTGATCGTAATCAAACCATTCCCCTCTTTCCGGCACTTTGCCATCATAGTACTTATGAGTCAATACTACGGCTCTATTAATGAAATTACCGAAAATAGCGACCAACTCACTGTTATTACGAGTTTGAAAATCTTTCCAGGTAAATTCACTGTCTTTTGTTTCTGGTAGAGTTGCAGCTAATGCATATCTTAAAACATCCTCCTTGCCTGGGAATGATTCTAAATATTCATGTAACCAAACTGCCCAGTTTCTGCTGGTAGAAAGTTTATGGCCTTCCAGATTTAAGAATTCATTGGCAGGAACGTTTTCTGGTAAAATGTAATCCCCATGTGCATGTAAAATCACAGGGAAAATGATGCAGTGAAATACAATGTTATCCTTTCCAATGAAATGAATCAAAGTACTGTCATCTTCAGGATTCTCTTGTTTCTTCCAGAATTTCTCCCAATCGTTCCCAGTATCTTTTGCCCATTGTTTGGTAGCAGAAATGTAGCCTATCGGGGCATCCAACCAAACATACAATTTCTTTCCTTCAGCTCCTTTTAATGGAACATCCACTCCCCAGTCCAAATCACGCGTCATGGCTCTGGCTTGCAAACCTTGATTAAGCCATGAACTGCATTGTCCGTAAACATTCGATTTCCACTTGCCTTTTTTGCCTTCAACCAACCATTTTTCCATCCATTCCTGATATTTGTCTAATGGCAGAAACCAGTGGGTCGTTTTCTTTAATATAGGTGTTTTTCCACTCAAGGTAGAAACCGGATTAATCAAATCGGTAGGGTTCAAAGAACTTCCACATTTTTCACATTGATCACCATATGCGCTTTCATTTCCACATTTTGGACATTTTCCGGTTATATATCGATCTGCTAAAAACTGATTGAATTCTTCATCGTAATATTGTTCACTTTCTCGCTCCTCAAACTCACCTTTCTCATAAAGTTTGGTGAAAAACTCTTGCGAAAGCTCATGATGAGAAGGTTCTGATGTCCTATGATACATATCAAAAGCAATCCCAAATTTTTCGAAAGTCTTTTTATTGAGTTCGTGGTATTTATCAATAATGGCATTGGGCGTAATGCCTTCTTTCTTAGCGCGAATCGTAATGGCAGCACCGTGCTCATCACTTCCGCACATAAAAGCCACTTCTTTTTTGCGCAATCTGAGGTAGCGCACGAAAATATCCGCAGGCAAATAGGCACCTGCTATATGTCCAATATGTAAAGGTCCATTGGCATAAGGTAATGCCGCTGTAATGGTATATCTATTATTCAATTTTTGCATTGCTTGTAATTTGTGGCAAATATAGGAAAGTTAGGAGGAAAGTAAGCAAGAGATAAGCTGTCTTAAGTATTAGATTTGTCAGATATTTCAATTTTCGATTATTATTCATGTTTAGTGAGACCTAAAAAGCTAATACCTTAGATTTAATGAAATTTTACCACTATCTCTATCTTAAAACCGAATTTCCCATCATTTTCCTTCCCTTTCTCAGAATCCCTTTTTAAATTCAGCATCCTTAATAAAAAAGCTTAAATACAGACATTACAACTTATCAACATGACAACAAA
This sequence comes from Marivirga tractuosa DSM 4126, assembly GCF_000183425.1. Lineage (NCBI taxonomy): Bacteria > Pseudomonadati > Bacteroidota > Cytophagia > Cytophagales > Marivirgaceae > Marivirga > Marivirga tractuosa. Next base: position 1,250,166 of record NC_014759.1, on the reverse strand, counting down.
ATTATTTGAAATCAATAAATTACTAGTAGCGAATAGAGGTGAAATTGCAATTCGGGTGTTGCGTGCTGCTTCGGAACTTCGAATCCGGACAGTAGCTGTTTACACTTATGAAGACCGCTATTCACTCCATAGATATAAATCAGATGAAGCTTATCAAATCGGGAAAGATGATGATCCACTAAAGCCTTATTTGGATATTGAAGAAATCATCAAGCTTGCCAAGCATAAAGGCGTGGATGCCATTCACCCCGGTTATGGCTTTCTTTCGGAGAATGTAAAATTAGCCAGAAGATGTAGGGAAGAAGGCATCATTTTCGTAGGGCCTGAGCCTGAAGTGATGAATGCCTTAGGAGATAAAGTTAGAGCTAAAGATATTGCTATAAAAGCCAATGTTCCTATCATTGAAGATAGTAAAATTGATTTGGTCGATACGGAAACCGCTTTGCAAGAGGCGGAAAGAATTGGCTATCCTATTATGGTGAAGGCTGCTGCCGGTGGTGGTGGTCGCGGTATGCGAGTAGTTCAAAATAAAGACCAATTGAAAACCGCTTTCGCAGATTCTAAAAGTGAGGCTGGAAATGCTTTTGGAGATGACACTATTTTCTTAGAGAAATACATTGACCATCCTAAGCACATAGAAGTGCAGATTATGGGCGATAATTATGGGAATATTGTCCATTTGTTCGAAAGGGATTGCTCCGTACAGAGAAGATTTCAAAAAGTAGTGGAAGTGGCGCCTTCAGCCAATCTTTCTCAAGAAACCAGAGATAAACTTTACGAGTACGCACTAGCCATCACACGGGAGGTTAATTACAATAATGTTGGGACAGTTGAGTTCTTGGTCGATAAAGAGGAGAATATCTACTTTATTGAGGTAAACCCAAGGATTCAGGTAGAACATACTATTACAGAAGAAATCACAGGAGTTGATATTGTTCGCTCGCAAATCCTTATTGCAAAGGGTCATGCTTTGGATGACCCTAGGATTTATATTCAAAGTCAGGAAGATGTGCAGTGTAATGGCTTTGCTATTCAATGTAGAATCACCACAGAAGACCCTGAAAATGGCTTTAAGCCTGATTATGGTACTATCATAGCCTATAGAAATGCAGGTGGTTTCGGGATTAGAATAGATGAAGGAAGTTCTTATGCCGGAGTGAATATTTCGCCTTTCTTTGATTCTATGTTGGTGAAAGTTTCTTCTCATGGTAGAACTTTAAAAGGAGCCGCTCAAAGATTGCACCGTGCACTTAGAGAATTTAGAATTAGAGGAGTAAAAACTAATATTGGTTTCCTTGAGAATGTGATTTCCCATCCAACATTCTATAATGGTGAATGTACCGTTAAGTTTATTGACGAGCATCCCGATTTATTCAAAATTACACAAAAATTTGACCGTGGAACTAAAACACTTCGCTTCTTAGCTGATGTGAGTGTAAATGGGCATCCAGATGTGAAATTTAAAGAAGAGAATAAAACTTTCCGTCACCCAGTAGTTCCAGATTATGACAAGTATGGAACTTACCCTAAAGGGACGAAAAATATACTGACAGAGTTAGGTCCTGAAAAATTCGCTGAATGGTTGAGAAAAGAAAAAGCTATTCATTATACCGATACTACTTTTAGAGATGCGCATCAATCCTTATTAGCAACACGGATGCGAGGCATTGATATGATGAAAGTGGCTGAAGGTTATGCCAAAAACAATCCTGAAATTTTCTCTATGGAAGTTTGGGGTGGAGCCACTTTTGATGTTTGCATGCGGTTTTTACATGAAAATCCTTGGGAGCGTTTAGCGAAGTTCAGAAGGGCGATGCCTAATGTTTTATTGCAGATGTTATTGCGAGGCTCCAATGCAGTAGGCTATAAAGCATATCCTGATAATTTGATTGAGAAATTCATTGAAAAATCAGCTGAAACAGGAATAGATATTTTCAGAATTTTTGATTCTCTCAATTGGCTAGAGGCAATGAAAGTCAGCATCAAAACGGTAAGGGAAAGGACCAATTCCATTGCAGAAGCTGCTATATGCTATACTGGCGATATTTTAGATCCTGAGCAAAAGAAATATACGCTGGATTACTATATTGACTTTGCAAAGCAACTAGAAGGTGAAGGGGCTCATATAATTGCAATTAAAGATATGGCAGGTTTGTTGAAACCGTATGCCGCCAAAGAATTAATCTCTGCTTTGAAATCTGAAATTAATTTACCTATTCATCTTCATACCCACGATACATCATCTGTGCAATCGGCTACTTATTTGCAAGCTATTGAAGCGGGAGTAGATGTAGTGGATGTCGCATTGGGCAGCATGTCAGGATTAACTTCTCAGCCTAATTTCAATTCAGTAGCCAGTTACATGCAAGGACATGAACGCGAGCAGAAATTGAATATCAACTCTTTAAATGATTATTCGACTTATTGGGAATATGTTCGTGAGTATTATTATCCATTCGAGTCTGGCTTAAAAGCTGGGACTGCCGAGATTTATGATAATGAAATCCCAGGCGGACAGTATTCAAACCTACGTCCACAGGCTAATGCATTAGGACTAGGTAATAAATTTGAAACGGTTAAAAAGAATTATGCATTGGTTAATCTCATGTTTGGCGATTTAGTGAAAGTAACTCCGTCATCTAAAGTGGTGGGAGATATGGCACTTTACATGACTTCCAACAATTTAACGCCAGATGATATTTTTGAAAAAGGGCATACCCTTTCATTTCCAGATTCTGTTGTGGATTTATTTAGAGGTGAATTGGGTCAGCCAGTAGGTGGGTTTCCTGAAAAATTAAGTAAAATTATTTTGAAGGGAGAAAAACCATTTACGGATAAGCCTAATAAGCATTTGGAACCAATAGATTTCAATAAGGAAATGGAAGCCTTCAAAAAGAAGTTTGATGGGCATGATGATGAGGCTGATTTATTGGCATACTTGCTTTATCCAAAAGTATATGAAGAATTCTATAATCATCAACAGAAATATGGAGAAGTAGGCTACATCCCGACCTTAGCCTTTTTCTATGGAATGAAAAATGGGGAAGAGATTTTGGTGGAAATTTCTGAAGGTAAAACCATCATCATCAAGTTATTGTACATCTCCGAACCAAATGAAGAAGCATTAAGAACAGTGTCTTTTGAATTGAACGGACAAACCAGAAGGGTTCAAATAAAAGACAATTCTGCTAAGGTTGATAAAGTAACCAACAAGAAGATTTCTGGTGAAAATGAGGTTGGAGCACCTCTGCAAGGAAAGCTGGCTTCTATCAAGGTGAAACGGGGAGATAAAGTAACGGAAAACACTGCATTATTTGTTATAGAGGCCATGAAAATGGAATCCTCCATAACAGCTCCAAGAGCCGGAGTGGTAAAAGAAGTCCACTTAAAATCAGGGGACATGGTGCAGCAAGATGATCTAGTTGTAAGCCTGGAGTAACAATTTCCTGAAAAATAGGTATAATAAAGGAGGTAGTTTGAAAGAAGCTACCTCCTTTTTAATTTATATCAACTTATTGAAACTAAAACTTTTCACCATGAGCAAAGATCCATACAAAATCGTAAAAGAGCTAGATACCAAGAAAGGCAAGCTAAAGTACTACAGCTTGGAAGAACTCCAAAAGCAAGGTCATGATATTGATAAACTGCCTTTTTCCATCAGAATTTTGTTGGAAAATGCTGTCCGTAATTTTGACGATTTTGCCATTACAAAAGAAAATGTAGAAACCCTTCTCAACTGGAAACCTGAACCATCCGATAAAGATATTCCTTACAAACCAGCACGAGTTTTAATGCAGGATTTTACGGGTGTTCCAGCCGTTGTGGACATTGCCTCCCTTAGAGCTGAGGCTGTTCGTAAAGGAAAAGATCCAAAAAAAATCAATCCACTAATTCCGGTAGATTTAGTAATTGACCATTCCGTTCAAGTGGATTATTTTGGAACCAATTATTCTTATGCCAAAAATGTAGATAAAGAATATGAAAGAAATGGGGAACGATATCAATTCCTAAAGTGGGCACAAAAAGCATTTGATAATTTTTCTGTAGTGCCGCCTGGTATGGGGATTTGCCATCAGGTAAATCTAGAGTATTTGGCAAAGGGTGCGATTGAAAGAGATGGATATGTTTTTCCTGATACCCTAGTTGGAACTGATTCCCACACCCCTATGGTCAACGGTATTGGAGTAGTAGGATGGGGAGTTGGCGGAATAGAAGCAGAAGCTGCTATTTTAGGACAACCTATTTATTTCATCATGCCCGAAGTAATTGGACTGAAGTTAACCGGAGAAATGCCTTTAGGTACAACCGCTACCGATTTGGTATTAACCATCACCCATCTATTAAGAAGCCATGGTGTAGTTGGTAAATTTGTTGAGGTTTTCGGTCCAGGATTAGATAAATTAACCATTCCTGATAGAGCTACTATTTCCAATATGTCTCCTGAGTTTGGTTGCACGGTCACTTATTTCCCAATCGATGATCAGACACTTTCCTACATGGATAAAACCAATCGCTCGCAAGAACAAATTGATTTGGTAGAGAAATATGCCAAATCCAACATGTTGTGGAGGGAAAACGAAGATAAAATTAACTATTCAACAGTTCTGGAATTAGATTTAAGTACTGTAGAACCAACAGTTTCCGGTCCAAAAAGACCGCAGGATAAAATATTGGTAAGGGAGTTTGAAGATAAATTTAAGGATTTACTAAAAGAAGAACATGGTCGCCAATATATTGATGTTTTTGAAAGACCTGTAAGCAGATGGTATTCCGAAGGTGGTTCTCAGCCAGTTCAGCAGCCGAAAAAAGTGGATGATGACGTGGCTATTGAAGAAGGAGAGAGCAATGGTTTGAAAACGGTAAAAATTAGGACGCATAACGATGAGTTTAGCTTGAGTGATGGGTCTATTGTGATAGCGGCTATTACGAGTTGTACCAATACTTCCAATCCGAGTGTAATGCTAGGTGCTGGATTAGTTGCACAAAAGGCTATTGAAAGAGGCGTTGATGTGAAGCCATGGGTAAAAACCAGTTTGGCTCCAGGCTCAAAAGTGGTGACAGATTATCTAGAAGCTGCAGGCTTATTAGATGATTTGGAAGCCTTGAAATTCCATGTGGTAGGATATGGCTGTACTTCTTGTATCGGAAATTCCGGACCATTACCGCCACATATAGCTAAAGCAGTGAAAGAAAATGATTTGGTGGTTTCTTCTGTGCTTTCAGGAAATAGAAACTTTGAAGCTAGGGTACATCCAGATGTGAAGATGAATTTCTTGATGTCACCTATGCTAGTGGTGGCTTATGCCATAGCAGGTCGGGTAGATATTGATTTAAATAATGACCCACTTAGCTACGATGTTAATGGAGAACCGGTCTATTTAAAAGACTTATGGCCTACTCAAGATGAGATTTTCGAGGTGATGCGAAAAGTGCTTTCACCAGATTCTTATAAAAAGAGAACTATGGTGAGATATTCGATGGTAATGAGCAATGGAGAAGCATGACAGCGCCTGAAACTGAAGATTATGAATGGGATGATAAATCCACCTACATCAAAGAAGCGCCATTTTTCAAAGGGATAAGTGCAGATGCAGAAGACTTTGAAGATATTAATAATGCTCATGTTTTATTAAAATTAGGCGATTCTATTACCACAGACCATATTTCACCAGCAGGAGCATTTGCAGAAGATAGTCCGGCCGGTAAATACCTCAAAGGAAGGGGAGTAGAGAAAAAGGATTTCAACTCTTATGGTTCCAGAAGAGGTAATGACGAAGTGATGACAAGAGGAACTTTCGCCAATGTGAGAATTAAGAATCAGTTGGCTGAAAAAGAAGGCGGTTATACGAAGCATATCCCAAGTGGCGAGGAAATGACGGTATTTGACGCAGCTGAGAAATACAAAGAAGAGAATACTCAATTAGTTGTTTTAGGACGTAAGGAATATGGAAGTGGTTCTTCCCGTGACTGGGCCGCTAAAGGTACATACCTCTTGGGAATTAAAGCAGTAATAGCAGAGAGCTATGAACGAATCCACCGAAGCAATTTAGTTGGGATGGGGGTATTGCCATTGCAATATGCTGATGGAGAAACCGCTGAATCCTTAGGTTTGGACGGTTCTGAGAAATTTTCAATTAGTGGAATAAGTGAAGGCTTATCTCCTTCTAAAAAGCTCTCGGCAGTAGCCAAAAAATCAGATGGTACGGAAGTAAAGTTTGAAGTATTGGCTAGACTAGATTCTCAAATTGAGGTGGAATACTATAAAAATAAAGGTATTCTGCAGTATGTATTGAGAGATTTTTTAAGAAAATAATTGAGTTTTAAGTAGTAAGTATTAAGTAAAACCGATTTGATGAGTTATTTATCAAATCGGTTTTTTTTATACAGTAGTTTTTATAAACCATTCCAAACAATGGGACTTCCATTAGGTTTTCCTTTAACCTATGACAAGCCCAAATGAAATCAAGAAACCGATCGCCTTGGTCTGGCTAAAAAGAGATTTAAGGCTGGAAGACCATGCACCACTTCAAAAAGCATCAAATATCGGTTTACCAACTATTATATTTTATGCTTGGGAACCAAGTTTATTAGCATCCTCTGATTTCAGCAATCGGCATTGGAATTTTATCGCTGAATCCTTAATAGAAATGCAAAGTAAATTATCACAACTTGAAATGTCACTTATTCAAGTTCATACTGAAGTCATTGACTTTTTGAAAGCCGTACAAGAAAAGTTTGATATTAACTATTTATTCTCTCATGAGGAAACTGGATTAAAAATAACTTATGAGCGAGATAATGCAGTCAAATTCTTTTGTGAAAATCAAAATATAGAATGGCAAGAATTTCAGCAATTTGGTTTACAAAGGGGTAGGAAAAATAGACAGGATTGGTCAAAATCCTGGTATGAATTTATGTCAAAGCCAATTATCAAAATTGATCTTAATGATATAAAAACCATTCATTTAAATGAACTACCTGGAATTATACTCATTAATGATTCTGAAGAACTAAATATTTATAAAGAAAAAGGTATTGCGCAAACTGGTGGGACTGCCCAAGCCTATAAATATTTAAACAGCTTTTTATCGGACAGGCATTTCGGTTATAATAAAAATATTAGTAAGCCGGCTGAAGCAAGAAAATCCTGCAGTCGCTTATCTCCTTATTTAGCTTATGGAAATATTAGTATGCGAGTGGTTTTTCAATCCATGATTAGTGCAAAAGAACATGGTAACAAAAGTGCTTTAAATAATTTTGGATCTCGCTTGCGATGGCATTGTCATTTCATTCAAAAATTTGAAATGGAAGATCGCTACGAATTTGAAAATATCAATAGGGGATATGATAGCATCCGCCAAAATGAAAATGATATTTTATATGAAGCTTGGGAGAAAGGAGAAACTGGTTTTCCTTTAGTAGATGCTTGTATGAGATGTGTAACAGAAACAGGTTATCTGAATTTCAGGATGCGAGCTATGTTAGTTTCGTTTTTGGTATATCATTTATGGCAACCCTGGAAAAGAGGTGCTATGCACTTAGGAAGACAATTTTTGGATTTTGAGCCCGGTATTCATTACCCACAGTTTCAGATGCAGGCAGGTGTTACCGGTATTAATACTATCCGTATGTACAATCCTGTAAAGCAATCAAAAGAGCATGACCCAAATGGAGATTTCATAAAAAAGTGGGTGCCAGAATTACAAAATGTACCGATTGCTTTTATCCATGAACCTTGGAAGTTAAGTTATATTGAACAAAAAAGTATCCATTTTGAATTGGGTAAAGATTATCCAAGCCCTATTATTGATCTGGAAGATGCAGGAAAGAAAGCCAGAAAGGTCATTTGGGAAATGCGCAAAGACCCGAAGGTTAAACTAGAAGCCAAAAGAATATTGGCTAAGCATACTGTTGCAAACAGAAGGCCATAATTTAGAAGCAATCTGAAATGCTACTTATATTCGTTTATTTAACTTTACGATCTAGAACTTCAGTCAGTATTGAAAAAATTAGCTAAACAATTTTACGATAATTTCAACGAAAAAGAATTCCGCTTTATGCTATATGCAGTTTGGCTTATTAGCATAGCTTTTTTTATTGCTCAGTTTCCTAAATTATCCGTAGCTTTTGAATTTGAGAAATTCTTTGCCGATGATAACGAAGATAAAGTGTTCTTCGAAAAACATGTTGAGAAATTTGGCTATGATAATGATTATTTATTAATCACTATTGAACATCATCCTTCTGTATTTGATACTGAATTTTTAACAAAGGTAGAAAACTGGAAAAATGGGTTAGATTCTATTGGTGGTCTAGTTGGTACGCAATCCATATTTGATCTAAAGCATTTAATTAAATCACCTTATGGAATTACAGCTATTCCATTGATTCATAGTCAGGATTCCGAAAAGCTAGAAAGTGATAGTTCAAGAATAATGAGTCATCCGCTCTACAGTAATTTTGTTGCCAAAGATGCATCATCACTTATTATTCAGCTTAACCACAAGCATTTCAAATCGCCCAAGAATGAGCAAGTATTCTTCAGCAGTTTGAAATCCTCTTTAATCCAACATAAAATTGAAGATTACCGGCTGGTTGGGAAACTAGTGGCTCAAAAAAGCTTTATTGACCATATCCGTTCAGATTTCAGTATTTTTTTAGGATTAGGGATTTTAGTAACCATCATTCTGCTACTGCTTATTTATCGCTCTTTCAATATAATGCTTTTACCTCTACTAATGAGCCTTTCCTCTTTGATTTATTTGCTAGGATTGATGGCTATTATGAAGATTGAGTTAAGTATTTTGAGCGTTTTAATACCTCCAATTATTCTTTTCGTCTCTACTTCTGATGCGATTCATTTAGTGAATGCTTACCGGCAAAATGAGGAGGAAGACTTTTTGAAAAGATTAAAAGGAGCAATAAAAAAGGTGTTTTCACCCACCTTACTTACTTCCATTACTACAGCTTTAGGTTTTTTTAGTTTATTGATTTTACCTACCCAGCCAATACAAGAGTTAGGTGTTTTTGCAGGAATAGGAGTTTTAATTGCCTTTTGCGTGAATTTTTTATTCGGACCGCTCTTGATTAGACGAAACTACAGGAGGCAAAGCATTAAACTTCCATATAAGCTTTGGGCTATGAAATTAATTAAAGGGCGAAAGGCGGTTTTTTTAATATATTTCATTCTAGTAATTGTTGCTGTTGTAGGTTTTTCACAACTCAAATCGGATGCCTATTTGCTAAAAGACTTGCCCGAAAACTCTCAGGTTAGAAGTGATTTTAAGTATCTAGATAAAGTATTTGGTGGCTCTAAACCTTGGGAAATGGCAATAATGCCAGCTATGAAGGCTGAAGATGTAATGGATTATAATTATCTTCAAGAAGCTTTAAAAATTGAGACCTACTTAAAAGATTCTTTTGGGATTGAGAATTTCTTCTCTCCTTTAGATCTAGTGAAATATGCCAACCAAATTGACAAGGGTGGAGCAAATCGGTATTATGAATTTCCAGACAGATCGGATTTTAAAAGTCAAAAATCAATACGAAATTTATTGTTCAATAGGGGAATAGCTAATGCAGTGATGGATTCAAGCGGGCAGTATGCAAGGATTGCAGGATTTATTCCAGAATGGGGGTCAAATGACACACAAAATCGGAACCATAAATTAGAAGCATTTATTGATAGAAAAGTAAATGAAGATATTTTAAAAGCCAGAATCACGGGTACAACTTACTTAATTGACAAAAGTAATGAGAGCTTGTCGATGGAGCTCTTGCAAGGTTTGCTACTAGCCGTTTTCATGATAGCAATTGCCTTAGCGATTTATTTTAAGTCTTTTAAAATGTTGTTGATTAGCTTAATCCCTAATTTTATTCCATTGCTGTTCACCGCAGGAATTATGGGATTTATGGGAGTACCTCTAAAATTAACCACTGCCATAATATTTGTGGTGGCTTTCGGAATAGCGGTAGATGATACCATTCATTTTTTAGGAGCTTATAAGAAACAAAAAGCCAAAAGTCCGTTATGGCGTATTATCAAAACCTTTAAATCGGCCGGATTGGCTATTCTTATTACTTCAATTTTAATAATTGGAGGGTTTATTCTTTTTACTTTATCCTCTTTTGCAACAACCTTTTATCTTGGACTATTCTTGTCTTTGGCTATGCTTTTTGCTTTGCTGACGGATTTGATTCTGTTACCTTTGTTGTTAAAGAATGTCAATTGAAAATTGTCAACTTTCAGCTGCTTACTTCTTATCTTTACTATCCAAAATGATAGTAACAGGTCCATCATTCACCAAACTTACCTTCATATCACCACCAAATTCCCCACTTTGTATTTGGGTAGGAATAGCCATATCTAAAGACCTAAGCATTTTTTCATAAAGCGGAATAGCAATATCAGGTTTTGCAGCTTTAATGTAGGAAGGTCTGTTCCCTTTTTTTGTACTGGCATGTAAAGTAAACTGACTTATTAGCAGAATTTCTCCTTCAATATCCAATAGACTTTTATTCATCACTCCATTTTCATCATTGAAAATACGCATATTAATAATTTTGCGATTAAGCCATTCAATATCCTCTTCATTATCGACTTCTTCTATCCCCAGTAAAATCATTAATCCGTTATGGATTTCTCCTTTCACCTTATTTTCAACGGTAACGGAGGCTTCTGTAACTCGCTGTATTACGGCTATCATTTTCCTATTTTTTCTATTTCATCTGAAGGAATTATTTTGAATTTCTCTTTTCCACTTTTAGCAGTTTCTAGCATTGCATTGGCAATTGTTTTAGCATGAACTGCCGCATATTTTTTTAGTGGCCCAGAGAAAAGAAAGTCTAATTTATCGGCAACCCATAGGGCGGCTTTTTCTGCTGCACGTTTTTCTGCTCTTGCTCCAGCTATAAATGAAGGTCGATAAATAAATGCTTTCTCCAACTTCATGGATTGAACAGCATCTTCTGTTTCACCTTTTACTTTATTGTAAAATATCATGGAACTAGAATCTGCTCCCATGGCAGAGATTAAGTGAAATGAATTTGCATTGTTTTCCCTCGCAATTGCTGCTAAAGTGGTAGGATATTGAAAATCTACCTTTTTGAAAGCTGATTTGCTCCCAGCTTTCTTCATGGTAGTTCCTAAGCAACAAAAATAATCATCTGCTTTTAGCTCGTTGGAATGGCTTTCCATTTTGTCAAAATCTTCAATGATGATTTCTTTCAATTTTTCATCATCCCCGCCCAATGTTCTGCGGCTTAAAACTTTGACTACTGAATAACTGTCATCTTCCAGCAATAAATCTAAAAGATGACCTCCTACTAAACCTGTTGCTCCTGCAATTAACGCTGTTTTTGCCATTATTTCATAGTGTTTAATAATTGTTTAAATTCATTCGAAATCGTCTGGCTTTTATCCACTGCATACCATTTGTGAATGCTTTCAATAAATTTTGGCTGATCCAAATCAGGCTTTTCTTTTGCCGCCATCACCATTTTTTGAACGGGTTCTGGTCGAGGTCCCCATACTGCTAAATCCTGAAAATTTTCATCCATCATAACAAGAATAGGGATAGATTTGGCACCATTGGTAAGGTATTGATCCATTATCTCTGGATGTTCATCTCGCATAATGAATCTTAAATCAATTTTGGGGTTTTCTGAAGCAAGCTTAGCAATAAATGGAATGTTTTGAGCGGCATCTCCACACCAAGCTTCCGTAATCACCAACCACTTAGATTTGGGTAAAGATTTTAGGTTGTCGATAAGCTCGTTTTCTAAAAGTAGTTTCTTATCCCATCTATTCATTCGCTGATCATTCATTTTCGTGTAAGCGATCATAGCTTCAGAATGATTAGTTCCCGTAGTTTTGTTTTCAGCAAGCAAGGATTTTATTAAGCTTCTATAAGATGGATAGTCGATACCTTTTGAAAAAGCGTCAACTTTCATTGAATGGGTAGTGTTTTCAGTCATTAACTTTCCTTTTCTTCTTGCTTACTCTCCCAAGCTTTAAATTGTTGCAATTCTTGACCTAAATGACCATAAAGCCATAGAATAAGGGAAGCGTCATCAAGAAAACCAGAAATAGGGATGAAATCAGGTATGATATCCGTTGGAGTTATAAAATAAATGAGAACACCCACTGTGTAAAGCATACTCTTAAAGGATATATCCTTGTATTTACCTTTAGTGTAGGCTTTTACCAATCGGATTAGTGTAAAGATTTTGTTTTTTATATGTGAGATTTTTTCAGATGCTTTAGCGCGACTTGTTAAAGTTTCTTTTGCTTGAGTTATAAGTCTATTACTTAATCGTTTGTCAGCTAGAACTCTAGAAGCTCTCTTAAAAGCATTCTTATAGGTCAATCTTTTACTCATCTTCTGATTCTCTCAACTTTTTATTCTTCTGAATTGGTATCCATATATACGCAAATATTGTATAAATGGTAAAAGCCCCAATTAATATTAAGTATAAGTCTTGCAGTAGCTCTTTATATATGAATAGACTCCAAGCAACAACTAAACTTATAACGCCTACCCATAACCTGATGTTGTTTGCTTTTATTTGACTATTTTTATGTGGATTTATCATAATACTTTTTGATATTTAAACGTTTGGTAAATTTACAATATTTGAACCGATTTTGTTTTTCTATGAATATAATATTTGCTTTTTGATGGTAACAATTTGCCCCGTATCTACTGGGATGGGTTCTTTGATTTAAAATTTTCGGTTGTTCTAAATTCGAATCTAAATTTTTAATATCTATTTCTTATGAAAAAACTATACTTCCTTTTCATATTGTTGTTTTTTACAAGCCTAATAAGCAATGCCCAAATTGAAGATCCGAAAATAGAAGAAACTTCAAATAAATCTAAGGCAAAAATAGTAGTTCACACAAAAACAGGAGAAATCTACAAAGGCTATTTCATCAGTCAAAACAAGGATTTTCTTGAAATAGAGACCGAAAGTGTTGGGATATTAAAAATACCAACACAACGAATTAAAACTATTAGTACCTTAGATGATAACCAAGAGAATGATAGTGAAGCTGAGGAACGATTAAAACAAGTTAATGCTGTCAGATACATGGTAGGAACCAGTGCTTTTAACTATGAAAAAGGTGGGGATTATTTAAGGAATAACCCTATGACCTATCATAGAGGTGTAACCGATAATTTTTCAATAGGCGTAGGTACCAGTCTGTGGGCATTGGTGTTAAGAGTACCAATTATTTATGTGAATCCTCAATTCACTACCCAATTGGGGAGAAATGTGCGATATAAGATTGGCTTGGATGCTTTTGCTGGCACTTCTTTTGAAGAAGGCGGTGCTGCTGCAGCATTTATAAATACTGGAATAACAATAGGGGAACCAGATTTAAATATAACTGGAACGGTATATTGGGGAGCCTTAAGTGATTTCGAAAGATTAGATCCATTTTATTCCTTAGCAGGTATGGCTCGTATTTCAAAGAAATTAATGATAGTTTCAGAAGGTTTTTACGTTCCTCTTCAGAATGATAATAATGAAATTATTATTTTTTATGGTGGGAGATATCTAACCGAGACGGCAAGCTATGATTTAGGGTTTTTATTTAATCAAGAAATAGCAGAAGTAATCCCTTTTGGTATTCCTTTTATTGCCATAACAGTGAAATTGTAGAGATCAATTTACTATAATTGTATTTAGTTCTATGTTCATATATTTAAACATTTATACAAATGAGAACTTCCTTAATTATTTTCGCCCTACTTTTTCCTGCTTATTTGTTTGCTCAAACTCCGCTAGAAACGGTGAATCAATTCATGGATGATTGGCATAAAGCTGCTGCTACAGCTGATGAAGACGTATTTTTTGGAAGTATGGCTGAAAAAGGTGTTTATTTAGGTACTGATAAAACTGAAAAATGGACTAGAGATGAAATGGCAGAGTGGGCAAATGAATATTTCCAAAGGGAATCCGCATGGTCGTTCACAGCTATTCAAAGGGATGTATATTTTTCTGAAGATGGAAATACAGCCTGGCTCAATGAAAAACTAGATACTTGGATGGGTATATGTAAAGGAACAGCTGTTTTAGTATTTAAGGAAGATGAATGGAAAATAGCCCTTTATGATTTATCTGTTACAATTGACAATGATAAAATAGATCAGTTTCTAGAACTCACCGAAGAAAAGTGATTTTGAGAAAATAATAGGGGATTGTTTGGAATAAATGTGGAATTCTTTCGCAGAAGACTAAAAAATAAATTTTTGTTTTTTATAACTTGATGCTTAAATCTTATAATTCTAATCAAAATTCCTGCTGAATCTCATTTTTAAGAAAACTAAGTCCATATTCTATATTGTCAATCTTTTTATCCAATGATTCTTCGTAAATTCTTTTAACTAGTTCTATACTTTTGGCTTCAGGATCCAAGGCTTTTGCTGATTGATTCACTACCATAATCAGTTCTTCTTTGGCATTTTTTATGATTTTCCAAGCTTCATCACTCATATAGACTTGCTGAGACAAGTTATGGTTAAACTCTTCTCTAATCTCGTTTAGCAATAAATATTGAAGTTCGGCCACATTCATGTCGCTTTTCTGAACTCGCTTAATAATTTGATCTGGAGAAATCCTTTCCAAGAAAAGGCTCATTCTTTCATAAGCTTGAAGCCTAATTGGTAGAACAATTTCTTTGTTTTTGGCTTTTATTTCAATGATCTTAGCTTCATTTTGTTTCTGTAACATGGTTTTGACAGTTAAAAACATGGCGTACAAAACGATTCCAGCTGGAATGATGATTTTAAATAAGTCCCAAATCGGCTCCATAAATTTCTTATTCTATGATGATGTTCAAATTTAGTTAATTTCGCAGCAAATAAAAGCAAGTAGGTAGGTCAAACTTTTGTTTTTGCTTGTTCGTTCATGTATTAAAATTCATAATTTATGATTCCAGTTAAAATCTCAAAAGAAGCTTTAAAAGAAGTGAAAAATATAATGGAGAATAAAAATATTCCAGAAGGCTATGGGTTGCGCGTTGGTGTGCGTGGCGGTGGAGGCTGTAGTGCTGCAGGAATGAATTATATGTTAGGTTTCGATAAACCCAAAGAGTCTGATAAAACTTTTGAGATTGAGGATATACCCGTATACATCGATAAAAGTCATGTGATGTACATTATAGGAATGGAAGTGCAATTTCATGAAGGCAATGATGCTAGGGGCTTTGTTTTTATAAACCCAGAGACAGAAGAAAAATTAAATTAATATATGTATACGGTGTTGTAATAATGTGTTAGTTGATCCTCATGTAAAAATGTATGTGTTTTTCATATTTTCGATAGTTAGCTAAAATTATGATTATTTTTATATGTTTTTACTGAAAAAAATATGTGAATTGAGGCTAAATAAACTGCAAAAATTGCTAAAAATTGATTTTTTTTCGTGAGTTGAAATATTTCAATATCTAATTTAGTTATTAGTGAAAAATTCTTTTATTATATTGAATAAGTTCATATTCGTTGGTGTAAAGTTTTGCCTGCGTTAAATCTTTGTTAAGTTTGTTTTGAGTAAATAAATTTTTAACCTAAACAAACAGTAATGAAGAAGATTCTATTAACATGTCTCATGTTGGTGTTCGTGCTACATGCATGGGCGCAGGATCGCACCGTAAGCGGTAAAGTAACTGACGCAGGATCAGGAGATGGCTTACCAGGTGTGAATGTTTTATTGAAAGGTACTTCGCAAGGTGTGAATACTGATTTGAATGGAAATTACAAGATTTCTGTTCCTTCAGATGGTGGTACATTGGTTTTCACTTTTATTGGTATGGCAAATAAAGAAGTGGAAATTGGTTCACGTTCTGTAATTGACGTAGCAATGGAAGCGGATGTACGACAATTATCTGAAGTGGTTGTAACTGCTTTAGGTATTGAAAGAGAACAGAAATCACTTGGTTACTCTGTTCAGGAAGTAGGAGGGGATGAAATCGTTAAAGCCGGTGAAACTAATATTGTGAATTCTTTGCAAGGTAAAATTGCAGGGGTGCAAATTGGTGGTAACTCTGGTGCTTTGGGAGGATCCTCTAGAATTTTGATCAGAGGTGCAAATTCTATTGCTGGAAACAATCAGCCACTTTTCGTGGTAGATGGAACCCCAATAGACAATTCTAACTTTAACTCTACTGCACAATCAAGAGGAGCTAGCGGTTATGATTACGGTAATGCTGCTCAGGACATCAACCCCGAAGACATAGAAAGCATGTCAGTATTAAAGGGTGCCAGTGCAGCAGCTTTATATGGAAATAGAGCTTCTAATGGTGTAATTATTATCACTACTAAAAAAGGTAAAAAAGGAAAAGGAATTGGTGTGAATGTAAATTCAGGTGTGACCTTTGCTAATCCATTAGTACTACCAGACTACCAAAATGAATATGGTGGTGGATTTGGTCCTTTTGGAACTAATGAGGATGGTCAGCAAATTGTAAGTTTTGCTGTCGATCAAAGTTGGGGGCCAAGATTAGACGGACGACCTGTTCGTCAGTGGTACAGCTACTATGAAGATCACCCTAATTTTGGAGAGGAAACTCCATGGGAAGCGCACCCTGATAACATTGAGAAATTTTATCAAACTCAAGTTACATTTAATAATAATGTTTCATTTTCAGGGGCAAATGATAAAGGTTCTTTCAGAATGTCATTTACTAATTTAGATCAAAAAGGTATAATGCCGAATAGTAAAATGACTAGAAATACTGTGAACTTCAATGGTTCATACTTCTTGACTGATAAATTAAGTGCAAATGCAACAGTTAATTATGTTCAATCAAGAGCGAAAGGTCGACCTCAACAAGGTTATGGCGATTTAATAGTTCAATTTAACCACTTTGGTCAAAGACAGTTGAGCGATTCGGAATTGCAAAACTATATAGTGGAAGCCACTGGTGAGCAAAGATCTTGGAACCGAATCAGTGAGAGCAACTCATTTCCTTTATATGCGGATAATCCCTACTGGATCAGAAATAAGAATTTGCAAAATGATGGAAGAGATAGGGTATTTGGTAACATAGGATTAACCTATGATTTCACTGAAAATCTGTCCTTATCCGGGAGAGTTTTGACTGATTTCTATACAGACAGAAGAGAAGGCCGTATTGCTGAGGGATCAGTAGGTCAGTCGTTCTACAGTGAAGATGTTCGTCAAGTTTCAGAAACCAATATGGATTTGATTTTGAAATATGACGGAGAGATCAACGATCAGATTTCACTTTCTACATTTGTTGGAGGTAATATTCGAATGGATAAGTACGACAGAAACGATGGAAATACGCAAGGAGGGTTAAGTGTTCCTGGTTTTTATAACTTAGAGAATTCAATTGATAGAAATGTATTAACTGATTTTACCTCCGAAAGACAAATTAACAGTTGGTTTGCATCATTAACAATGGGCTATGAGGATTTAGTCTTCTTAGATGCTACATTGAGAAATGATGTATCGTCAACATTGCCTGAAGGATCAAATTCTTATTTCTATCCTTCTGTAAGCGGTACTTTCATATTCTCTGAATTGGACGCATTAAGTGGTGGAGATGTATTCTCATTTGGTAAATTAAGAGCCAGTGTGGCACAAGTTGGTAATGATACAGATCCATATAGAATTTCTACTGTGTATGCACCAGGTCAGAATTTTGGGCCTAATCCAGCTTATTCTTTACCAGGGACTTTAAATAACCCAAATTTGAGACCAGAGCAGACAAACAGTTATGAGGTAGGAACTGAATTGAGATTTCTTAGTGATCGTCTAGTTTTTGATGCAACTTACTATAATAATGTATCAACAGATCAAATATTTGAGGTTGATGTTTCTGCAGCTTCAGGTTATAATGCGCAGATCATTAATGCTGGTAAGATGGTTAATCAAGGTCTTGAGTTAAGTTTATCAGGTGCAATTGTTCAAAATCAAGATTTCCAATGGAATGCACTTATCAACTGGGCAAAAAATGACAACCGAGTTGAAGAATTGGCTGAAGGTATTGATAACTACCGATTAGCTAATGAATTATTTGGTGTTGTAAGTTTAGATGCTAGAGTTGGTGAACGTTATGGAACGATTTACGGAGCTGATTTTGTAAGAGATGATAACGGTAATAAAGTTATTGGTTCCAATGGAAATTACTTAGCTACTAGTAGTCCACAAGCATTAGGATCTGTTTTAGCGGATTTTACAGGTGGAGTTAGAAATAGCTTTACGTATAAAGGTGTTAATTTAAGCTTCCTTGTTGATTTTCAGAAAGGAGGAGCATTACACTCAGTAACAAATCTTTTTGCAAAATATTCTGGTATGACTACAGAAACTGTTGAAGGGAATATCAGACAAGTAGGTTTGATTGCTGATGGTGTCACAGAAGGTGGGGAGGAAAATACCACTGTAATTGACCCTATCTCTTTCTTCCAAGGACACTTCGGTTTAGGAGGAGCTCACGTTTATGATGCAAGTTTTGTTAAATTGAGAGAAGTAGTATTAAGCTATTCTTTACCTACTAGTATCATAAGCAATACACCATTTACAAAAATTAACTTAGCAGTTGAAGGTAGGAATTTAGCTATTCTTTCCAAGAAAATTCCTCATCTTGATCCAGAGAATGTTACAAATTCGGGTAATATTCAAGGACTTGAAGGTGGAGCTTTACCAAGCTTAAGATCATATGGTTTTAAAGTGAGTTTAGGATTTTAAAATTGAAATAACTTAAATATGAAAAATTTACATAAGATATATTTCTTGTTATTCGCTGTAATATTTGGAACATCGTGTGAGAATATTACGGAGCTTAACGAAGATCCCAACAGGCCAACAGAAGTGCCCGTTGAATATTTATTGACTTCTGCGGAACGTGAATTAGGAAACAGATTATATGGCGGATTTGACAATGTTGCTTTCGGAATGACTGTTTCACAGTATTGGGCTCAAAATGAGTATTCTGATGAAACCAGATATCAATTCCGTGCTAATACCAACAATACATTTTGGTCAGAATTTTATACTGCAATTAATGATTTGCAGGAAATTAAGAGAATAAACCAGACGATTGACAAAGGTCAACAGGGTGTGAACCAAGATGCTGTGGCTACTATACTACAATCTTGGGCATTCCATTCTATGGTTGATATCTATGGTGATATTCCATTTGAAGAAGCACTTCAAGGTGTAGACATCCCATCGCCTGCTTATTCGGATCAAACGGAGATTTATGCAGCCTTGATTGATTCTGTTTCAACTGCTGTAAATGCAATTGACCCGAGTGCACCTGGATTTTCAGGTGGAGATGTGATTTTAGGTGGTGATTTAGAAAAGTGGCAAAAATTCGGTAATTCTTTATTGCTAAGAATGGGAATTAGAGTTTCTGAGGTTAATGCCTCATTAGCAGAGTCAACTATTTCTGCAGCAGCGTCTGGTGCAATGGAAAGTTTGAATGATAATGCTTCAGTGAAATATATTACTGCTCAGCCTAATGTTAACCCATTATATGTTTCATATGTGGTGAATGGGCGTCAGGATTATTGTGCAACTGAAAACTTTATTGAACTATTAAATGGATTAGGTGATCCACGGATTGGTGAATATTTCTTGCCAGCAGCAAACACTGGTACTTTTGTTGGTCTTCCTTATGGAGTAACGAGTGCAGTAGCTGCTGGGATAAGTAGAGATGCAGTTTCTCAGCTTAATCCTAAAGTTTATGCTGCGGATTTCCCAGGTATTTTAATGGATTATGTTGAAACATCTTTCATTTTGGCTGAAGCTGCTGCCAACGGATGGGTTAGTGGTGCTCCTGCTGATTACTATGCTCAGGCAATTTCTGCTAGTATGAATTACTGGGGTGTTACAGATCAGACTGCAATTGCTGAATATATTGCAAGTAATCCTTATTCTGAACAGAATTTGAAAGTTCAGAAATATATTGCTATGTACTATCAAGGATGGCAATCATGGGCTGAAATAAGAAGAATGGATCTTGAAAGCCTACCTGCTGCTAATTTAGTCGAAATAGATCCTGATGTAAACTTTGTTGATGTTTCAAATATCTTGAACAGAAGAGTTTATCCTCAAGATGAGCAAAACTTAAATAGTAGTAATTATTCAGCAGCCTCTGAAAATATTGGTTCAGATGCATATGACACAAATTTATTTTGGGATATTGATTAATTCTTAAATTATGAAAAAATTAAATAGTATATTTTTAATTGCCTTGTTTATGTTGTCATTGGGTTTTGTAGCCTGTGACACAGAAGAAGAGCAAATTAGTTTTAAACCGGGTAGTGATCTGTTGATTTCTGGACCTGATGAGTTTTTGACATACGAACCTTCTTCATTTAATGTTGAAGGATTTACAGTCGATGAGACCTACACTTGGACTGTTTCGGGTGATGGTCAGGCCTCTCTAGAGGTGGTGCCAGATAGAGAAGGTGAATTCGTGAGTGTAATGGCTGAAGATGCTGGTAACTATACTGTTTCAGTTTCAAACGACAATGGTTTGGACGGATCATTTGCATTTACAATTTCTACAGTAAATGAATTCTTAGGTGTCGGTGTAGATACATTGAATCTATCAGAAAATCAATACAATGCAGGAGGAGACACTTTGTTTTTGCCAGTTACGATTTCTGAAAGAAATGTATTCGAAACTACAGCTGAATTTAGTATTGTGGAAGGAACAGCTCAGGAAGGTGTTGACTTTGAAGTGTTGAATGAATCAAACGTTTTAACTTTCGAAGAAGGAGAGACCGAAGCATATGTTTTGGTTCAATTGGTTGACAATACCACTGCTGATGGCACTAGAGATTTTAGAGTTGAATTAGGTGATGTTTTAACCACCGGTCCGAAATCAACAGCAGTTGAAAATGCTCCAGATTCTTTGGAAATTGGACAATCAGTATTTTATATTGCTGATGATTTAAAATCAGTAAATTTAGTTGTCGAGTCTGATTCTATAGGTACAAATACATCTGGAAACTTCTTTTTAGATGTTAGTTTAAGTGCTGCAATAAATGAAGATGTAACGATCTCCTATACTGTGGAGGATGAAAACGGATTACCTGTAGTGGGTGCCGATAAAACAGGAGGATCAGTGGAAATCTTTGCAGGTGAAACAAGTTCTCAAATCGTATTAGATATTGATGAATCTTGGGTTGCCGAAGGTGCAGAACCAACAGTGCTTAATGTAGAATTGGCAGCAGTTTCATCAGGCGATGGTGAGGTAGTATTGGGTGATGCTAATACAGTTTCTGTAACAGCCGCTCCAGCTGAGTAATTAGATATTTTTATATTTATTTTTCCTAAAAGGTGAGCTAATTTTAGCTCACCTTTTTTTGTGTAGTTTGTATAAGCTGTTTTAAGAAAAGTGCCACATTCATCTAAAGTTTAATTTTTATAGTGTAATATTTTGTAGTATTTTTGAAAAAAAATAACGTATATGAAAAAATATTACCTCTACTATTTAATTTTCTTCTGTTTCATTTCATTAGGCGGGTTATACTTCTACACAGCTAATGTTTCGGAGCAGTCTACTTATTCTGTCAAGACCAAGGAGGAAATTTGGTCTACCAAAAAGACTAAAGTAAAGTCAGGGAAAGAAGCTTATATGAAACCTGACGGATTCATTGAATATTACAATTCAGTTTCTAAGAGGGTAGATCAAAAAACCTCTGATTATGCTAATGGATATCGCTTTAAGGAGCTTTCTAAATCAATTAAAAAATCCGCTCAAGCTAGAAAATCAAGCTTAAATGCAGAATTTAAATCGAGAGGACCTGGAAATGTAGGCGGTAGAACTCGAGCAATTGCTATTGATCCTGATGATGCTACTAATTGTACCTGGATAGCTGGGGCAGCAAGCGGTGGTCTTTGGAAAACAACTGATTGCGGTGATAGTTGGGTGAATATTTCACCTGATTTACCTAATTTATCTACTAATTCTATAGCTCAGGCTGTATCAAATCCAGATGTAATTTATGTAGGTACTGGTGAAGTTTTTGCTGGTAATACTACATTTGTAAGAGGAGAAGGAATCTATAAATCAACGGATCGAGGAGAGAATTGGGCTTTACTTCCTTCTACGACCGATTCTGATGTTTTTCAATCAGTAAATAGAATTCAAGTTGATCCTACTAATGAAAACATTCTAGTTATAGCTACTAATAAAGGTGTGTTAAAATCTAGTGATGGAGGTGATTCATGGAATATTCAATATGAATCGCCAGCTGGAATAGGAGCAACTTACCGCGCAGTTCAAGATTTGCAAGTTGACCCCAATGATTTTAGTGTTCAATATGCAGGGGTTAATGGATTAGGTATTATAAAGTCAAATGATGCTGGAGAAACCTGGGATATTTCTTCAGATGGAATTTCTGAAGGTATACGATTTGAGGTTGCTGTTTCACCAAGTGATCCAAATATAGTTTACACCTCAACTTATTCTGGTTCCACTACTTTTTTATACTTTTCAGAAGATAAAGGAGAAAACTGGGTGCTAGCAAATGACCCTAACTACAATACTGATTTCTTGGGTGGACAGGGTTGGTATGATAATACCGTGGCTGTTAATCCATACAATCCTTATGAAGTTTTTGTTGGTGGAGTCAGTATTGGAAAATATGAGGTTGATCCTAACGATGTGAGTGAATCTGATAGAGATTTTATTGGTGTTGAAGTGGAATCATCGGTATTGTTTGACTTCGTTTCTTTTAATGATCAATTGGCTAATGGTGGAACATTAGATATAGGCAGCGGAAATAATAGTCCATCAGAAGATCCCGTAACTGTTGAAATTAGGTTCGGGGGCGACAATAGTCAAATGGCTCATCGTTTTACTGTTCCTGAAGGAGAGACTTCAGGTGTGCCCATAGCAAATTATGCATATCAGGATTTTGTTGAGGTTCCTTTTGAGATTTGGGATATAGAGAATAATAGACAATTAGCTTTTTCTTTTAGAGATCAAGAAAACGATGGTGTTTTTAACTTGAATAAGAGGTCTGATTCTGATTCTGACTTGAGTAATGCTAGAGAATATTTTTATATTCATGATGTTACTTATGAGGAAAGCCCTAATGAAAATATTGCTCAAGATGGAGCTGTGGAATATGCGAATATGTATTATTTCTGGCCTGTTTTGAATGAAAATGCAGAATGGGATTCAAATAATTTACAGGAGTCTACAGTTCGACTAAAATATGGTTCAACTCTTACCGCAGCCGCAAAAGCTGTTGCTGTTTATGATGCATATGGAAGCTATGAAGGGCAAAATCAAAATAATCTTCATCCAGATCATCATCATTTAACTATGATAAAAATGAATGATGCTAGTGAGACTTTTATGATAGTAAATGGAAACGATGGTGGGTTAGGAATTTCTTCCAATAGTGGTGGCGTAATAGATCAAATTACAGATGGCTATGTAACCACGCAATTTTATGGTGCTGATAAAAAACCAGGGGAGGAAAAATATATTGGGGGAACTCAAGATAATGGCACTTGGGTTTCATCTGGAACCACTGTTGACGAAACCAATGCGTATAACTTTGTAATTGGTGGAGATGGCTTTGAAGTTTTATGGCATCCAATTGATACTGATTTAGTTTTAGGCAGTATTTACAATAACCAGATAAGGAAATCTACAAATGGAGGTCAGTCTTTTTCTCCATCTGCAAGTGGGATTACTTCAAATGACGGCCCATTTATTACCAGATTAGCTGGTTCAGTCGATTCGCCAAACACCGTCTATGCGATTGGTGCTGAAGGAGTTTATAAAAGTACTGATTTTGGTAGCACATGGACGATGAAGACAATTGATCAGACTGGCTGGGGTGGAAATGCAAGTGCAAGTGACGTGGAGGTCTCAAAAGCCAACAGTGATATTGTTTGGGCCGGTGCTGGAATGATTGATACAAATACCAAATATAATTTCTTTGTTTCTACTGATGCTGGAGAAACTTATACTGCGGTTAATAATTACTCTCCACTGCCGAATACTTCTTCAACAGGTATTTATACCCACCCTACAGATGAGAATACTGCTTATGCATTGTTTAGTCGGGCTAATTTTCCTAAAATTTTAAAGACTACTGATTTAGGACAATCTTGGGAGGATATTTCAGGTTTTGAAGGTAATAATGGTGTTAGTGATCGTGGATTCCCAGATGTGTTTGTGCATAGCCTATTAGTAATGCCATTCGATACGGATATTATTTGGGCAGGAACTGAAATTGGTTTGTACGAATCGCTAGATGGAGGATTAAGTTGGAATATTAGGAATGATATCCCCGCTGTATCTATATGGTCAATGAAGATAGTGGATGATGAGGTAGTTTTAGGGACTCACGGAAGAGGTATTTGGACTGCTACTATTGAGGATTTGGCTGAGTATACCTTAACAGTTGCTTCTTTCGACTATTTAGGATTTGGAGAAGGAGAAATTAGTTTAAATCTTCCTGTCAGTTATGATCAAGTTAAGGTTTTAATAAATGGTGAAGAGACTGCTTTAGTAGACAATCCTCAAGAAGGTGAAATAGATGTTCCAATTACTGATTTTAATCAGTTTTCAGGAGCAGAAATTCAAATTATTGGGGTGATTCAAGGAAATGAATTTCCATCCAATAAATTCCCTATTGAAGCAATAAATGTAGCTCCTGAGATTTTGAATTTTGAAACTTCTAAAGAGGGTGCCGTATATCCAGTAACTATTGAATTAGAAAACAATGAATTTTTTGATAGAGTAGAGGTACTGTTTGATGATCAACTAGTTCATACCGACCAACAAAACTTAACAAGAAATGATGCAAAGCGTATTATTCAATTTGATTATGAGGATCAAGGAGAGTTTCAATTAAAAATAAAAGCTTTTCTAAATGGAAGTGAGTTTGTTTCACTAGCAAATTTAAATGTTGTGACATCAAATATACGTTCAGAAGATAATGCCATTAAGGTTTATCCTAACCCAACAGCTAGCTATTTAAATATATCATCTAATACAATTGCAGTTGATGTAATTAAAATATACAATAGCAAAGGTGTTCAAGTAAATAAGATCGATGTAAACACCAATGCTAAAAATACTCAGCTTGATTTATCTTTACTGAACCAAGGTGTTTACTTGATCCAAATAGTTGGTCAAGATGGTAAAATGCTCACTAAAAGAATTATTAAAGAATAATGAGAGTTCTAATCTCTTTACTCATAATAGGTATCATTGGAGGTTGTGCTAAACAAAGCACAACCTCTTCAAATTCCTCTATGGAGAATTATAGAAAGTTGGCATACGAAACGCTAGAAGTGGAACCAGTTCAGTTTTCTGAAAATTCGGAAAAAGATTATGTGTTGGGTACTTATTATAAAAATGAAAGTAATGCAACCGATGCTGGCGTATTAAAATATGTTATTATTAATATATCCGAAGATAAGGTACTAAAAAAAGGCACTTTACCTCAAGGTAAGATCAATTGGATATCGGCTTATGAAGTGGAAATTTATAGTCCTCCTGGTATTCATAAGGATCAGTTTGAAACAGCAGAAGATTATAAGACTATTTATAATGTAAAAACCGGGAAATCATCTAATAAAAAAGGAGCCAATTACTAAGGCTCCTTTTTTACTTTTCCGCTTCATACAATATAAAATCTGTAGTTTTTTTAATGATTACCTTATATGCTTGAGGTAGATCATTTTTCTCCCACGGATGAGTAGCTCCAAAAACATGATTTTCATTCTCCAAAATCACTAGTTTAGTATCAGGTTTCCATTTTTCTATTTGATGCGCCATATTGACGGGTAAAGTTTCATCTTCAGTGCCGTGAAAAGCCAATAAGGGTTGCTGCATTTCTTTTACTGCTGATGGTATAGATAATCTATCAGGATTGTTTAAAACATCATCATACAATTGAACATAAATTGGCATTTGCTGATTTGTCCTTTTGTTCTCTATATATTGTACTCCTTTTGCTCTCCATTCATCTAAGAAGCGCTGTGGCCACCTTTTACTTAAATCACTTATTGCAGCAAGTGTTGTCACTGTATTAACTCTAGGATCTTCTTTTGCCTTTAGTAGTATGAGACCACCACCTCTGCTATGCCCCAGTAGATTTATATTATTCAAATCGATTTCTTTTGTCGAAACAATGCTGGAAGATGAAAATAGATAGTCTATACTATCTTTAAGATCTGCTAATTCAAGGGTGAAGTTATTATTTCCAAAAGCCTCTAAATCTGTGAAGTCTGTTAATTGTTCAGGTGTAGTACCATTATGACTCAAATTTATTTTCATAAAAATGAATCCATTTTCTGCAAATTCATCTGCCATTAAATTGAAAACGCCCCAATCTTTAAATCCCTTAAAACCATGAACAAAAAGGATCAACGGTTTCTTATCATTTGTAGAAATGTATCTTAAATCAGCTGTTATGGGCTTATTATGAACCGTACTTGTAATAATTATATTTTCTTTAATCATTTTGTTTAATTGAATTGCTTAGATATACATTTGGTAGTAATATTGCACACGCATGGGGAGTAAAATTAAAGAAATACAATCACCAATAGCCACCGAAATGGCAGAATTTGAAATAAAATTCCGCCAATTCATGAAAAGCAAGGTTTATTTGCTGGATAAAATCATGGGCTATATTGTAAAAAGGAAGGGGAAGCAAATGCGCCCTATGTTCGTGTTTCTTTCTGCAGGAGTACATGGTCAAATCAATGAAGCTACTTATCGTGGTGCTGCTCTTATTGAATTGTTACATACTGCCACTTTGGTTCATGATGATGTGGTAGATGATGCAAACTATAGGAGAGGTTTTTTTTCCATTAATGCATTATGGAAAAATAAAATCGCTATTCTTGTTGGTGATTATTTACTTTCTAGAGGCTTGCTTCTTTCAATTGATAATGAAGATTTTGATCTATTGAAGATTGTTTCTGAAGCTGTAAGAGAAATGAGCGAAGGAGAATTGCTTCAGATTGAAAAGGCAAGAAAACTCAATATCACCGAGGATATTTACTATGACATCATTAAGCAAAAAACGGCTTCTTTAATAGCTTCTTGCTGCGCAGTGGGGAGCCGTTCTGTAAATAAGGACGATGATATCAGTGAAAAAATGAAGCTTTTCGGTGAAAAAGTAGGGATGGCATTTCAAATAAAGGATGATTTGTTTGATTATGGTACTAATGATATTGGGAAACCTCTAGGTATTGATATTAAGGAAAAGAAGATGACTTTGCCTTTGATCCACGCCTTGAATAATGCTGATAAAAGTGAGCAAAAGCAAATTATCAAATTGATTAAAAATAAGAGCGACAAAAATTCAACCGTGAAAACTGTCGTTGATTTTGTGAAGAATAAAAATGGTATAGCTTATGCGGAGGAAGTAATGCAAAATTATTACGATGAGGCTATGACCATCATAAAAGACTTTCCTAAAACAGAATACCGTCAATCATTAATGGATTTGGTGAAATACACCATTGAGCGGAAGAAGTAATCTATTCTAATTTGTATCGCTGAATGTGCGAACTGGCAATAGGTTTTTCTACAAATAATGCTTTTGTAGCTGGCCAAACCTTTCCAAATGTTTCTGAATTCCTATATTGATTAAGGTAATCCTCATTTTTCCATAAACTGTAAGTACTAAAAATATTGGGCTGATTTTGGTCTTGCCAAAGCTCTAGGTGTATGCAGCCCGCTTGGTTACGAATAGCTTCTTTATTTTCTTCAAATATCTTGATGAAATCATCAATTTTATCTTTATGAAAAGTCATTTTTACTATTCTAATCAACATAATTTAAGCCAATTAAAGACCGGCAATTTGCCGGTCTTCTATTTCTATTTATTTTCTTTTTATTACTTTTTCTACAGCTGCAACAATATGCTCTGCATCAAGTCCATATTTCTTCATAAGTTCATCCGGTTTACCGCTTTCTCCAAACTTATCATTAACTGCAACATATTCTTGAGGTGTAGGGTTGTTTTGTGCTAAGACTTGAGCTACAGCATCTCCTAAGCCTCCATTTCGTTGATGTTCTTCAGCAGTCACCACGCAGCCAGTTTTAGCTACTGATTTTAAAATAGCTTCTTCATCAATTGGTTTTATAGTATGGATATTGATTAATTCCACACTAATTCCTTTTTCTCTTAATATAGCTTCTGCTTCTATCGCTTCCCAAACTAAGTGGCCTGTGGCAAATATGGTTACATCAGATCCTTCAATCATATTGATTGCTTTGCCAATTTCAAACTTTTGATCAGCGGAAGTAAAAATTGGTACTTTAGGTCTTCCAAATCTTAAATAAACTGGTCCTTCGTGTTCAGCAATAGCAAGTGTGGCTGCTTTTGTTTGATTATAATCACAAGGGTTGATGACGGTCATATTAGGTAACATTCTCATCATGCCTATATCTTCTAATATTTGGTGTGTGGCACCATCCTCGCCTAAGGTAACTCCTGCGTGAGAGGCGCATATTTTCACATTTTTCTCAGAATAGGCAATGGACTGACGTATTTGGTCATAAACCCTTCCCGTTGAGAAATTTGCAAAAGTTCCTGTAAATGGTATTTTTCCACCAATAGTCATTCCAGCTGCTAAGCCCATCATGTTCGCTTCAGCTATACCTGTTTGAAAGAATCTTTCTGGAAATTCTTTCTGAAATGCGCCCATTTTTAACGAGCCAATTAAATCAGCACACAGTCCAACTATTTGATCGTTTTTTCTACCAGCTTCTAAAAGCCCATCTCCAAAGCCTGAACGTGTATCTTTTTTTTCTGTAAATGTAAATTTAGTTTCTGCCATCTTGCTCTAATTAATATATTTTGATGTTTAGGGTCTGTCCTGATTGTACGGTAAATTCTTTTATTTGTGTGTATTTACTTCCCATAGCCCGATCTGATCGGAATACATATTTATATTTTCCGGGTTGAATTCCAAAACTCGCTTTATCTCCTCTTAAATCCAGCTTTTTAATCCATTGTTGCCTTCCATTTTCATTAATGGAATATAAACTTCCAATACCTTTACTACTGTATACCATATTAATTCTTCCTGGTGCTGGAATTTCGATGTTTCGTGTTTCTCCCTGTCGAATTTTAATATTATTCATTTCAATTTTGGGTAGTGTTAAAATTTCCAAATCATAACTACCCATCAAATACTTCTGGTCTGAATTAATTGCTTGGTTATTAATGATTTCACTTCCAGAGGATTTTTTAATAAGAATTTGAACATCACGATCATATTCAAATGTATTTTTCTGACGAACATTTAAATTTCCCTGAGGTGTTTTTATATCAATCACATTGTGTGTGCCACCCTTTAGATAAACATTTCTTTTTACTACTGGTGGAACAGTATTTACAATAACATCATAGCTTAGCACAGGGTCAACTTCTACTGTATCTGGTTTACCGTTTCGGTCTCTAAAATGTATAAAGTCGAATTCTGAGATCCCTGTGAAAGAATTGATGAAAGACACATTAACGTCTTTTTCTACGGGCTTACCATTTTGATCCAGTAATTCTACACTAGCAGTAGTTTTGCTCAAAGATTGGTCTAAGATCCCATTTAAAACAGCTTGGAAAGCACTGATGTCTTTTGCGTTGAAATATTCACCCATGCATTCAAACTCTGCAGCAAATTTTTCTTCCATACCCAAGCCAATTACAAATGGTCTTAAGAATATATCTTTTTTCTGTAATTCTAAGGAAACTGCACATGGATCACCATCACATGATTCTATACCGTCCGTTATGATGATGATGATATTTCTATAATTGTTATCCTTTGGAAAATCTTTGGCTGATTGCTCTAAGGAATAGGCAATTGGTGTGGTTCCTCTTGGATAGATATATTTTAACCTATCAATTATTCGGTCATTGTTATTTGGTGCAAAAGGGATTTCTAATTTTGTGTCCTGACAATTTCTTTCTTTCGCTGGTGTTAAATGTCCGTACGGTCTTAAGGCTAATTCTACTTTATTGTTTACCCTTAAAGAATCAACTAAGTCAGTTAGAACTCTTTTTGCAGCATCAATTCGAAGTTCATTTCCCCATTTAGCTAGCATACTTCCTGATGCATCAAACAAAAACAGAATCCGTGTTTTTTCAGGAATACTTTGCTCTACTTTTTGTGATTTCACGTTGAATATCACAGTAAATATGAGAAGGGTCGATATGATAATTTTATATTTCATTCAATACTATTAAGCGCCAGAAGAATTCTCCTGACGCTTTTGATCATAGTTTAGTAATCGCCAAGTGTTTCTTCCAGTTGGGATAATGCATTTGCCAATTCCTCGTCATTGGGAGCAACACCGTGCCATTTATGGGTGCCGACCATAAAGTCAACTCCAAAGCCCATTTCTGTTTTCATTAAATTTAAAACAGGCTTCCCCTTTCCTGTCAAGCTTTTTGCATGCTCTAATGATTTAACAATTTCCTCCATATTGTTACCATTACTTTCTATCACTTCCCAACCAAAAGCTAACCACTTAGCTTTTAGGTCTTTTAAGTCCATTACTTCTGTAATTGGCCCGTCAATTTGCTGGCCATTATAATCAACGGTTGCAATGATATTATCTACCTTATGATGAGCGCCATACATGGCGGCTTCCCAGATTTGTCCCTCTTGTAACTCTCCATCACCCATTAGAACATAAACCAAATTATCTTCATTATTCAGTTTCTTGGTTTGAGCTGCACCTAAAGCAGCGGATAAACCTTGACCTAATGAACCAGATGCAATTCTAATACCAGGAAGATTTTCTTCTGGAGTGGGATGTCCTTGTAATCTGCTATCAATCTTTCTGAATGTGCTTAATTCTGACGTTTCAAAATAGCCACTTCTAGCTAAGACGCTGTACCAAACGGGTGAAATATGTCCGTTTGATAGGAAAAATAAGTCCTCATTTTTAGCATCCATATTGAAATCAACATTGTGCTTTAAAATGTGGAAATATAATGCTACAAAAAAATCTGTGCATCCTAAAGAGCCTCCAGGATGTCCGGAATTAACCGCATGAACCATCCTAACGATATCTCTTCTTACTTGAGAAGCTATTTTTTCAAGCTCTTGAATGTTTGCCTGATTTGCCATTGATTATGAGTTTAAAATTTGTGCTGTATGTTCTTTTGTTTTTACTTTCTGGATAATGTCCTCAATTTTACCTTCTTCATCTATAATAAAGGTAGTGCGTTTGGTTCCCATATAGGTTTTTCCGTACATTTTTTTCTCGCCCCATGTGTCATATAAATTATGGACGGTATGATCTTCATCTGAAATTAATGGAAATGGCAGATTTTGCTTTTCAATAAATTTTTGATGGGATTTTTCTGAATCCTGACTAACTCCTAAAACGATATATCCTTGTTTTTGAAGTTCTTCATAATTATCTCTCAGATTGCATGCTTGGGCGGTGCAACCAGGTGTATTATCTTTCGGATAAAAATAAAGGACTACTTTTTTACCTTTAAAATCACTTAGTTTGATGTCGTTGCCGTCTTGATCTTTTGCCTTAAAATCTGGTGCTTTATCGCCTATATTCAGTTCCATAATATTTATAATTTAGTGATATATTCTTTTTCGTTTCCTGCATGGTCGGTAACTTTTAATACAAACTCACCTGTTTTCTTCATTTCATCATTTAGCCAATCTATCCAAATCATATTGTCTTTGGGTTCATATTTCATTAAAACCCATTCACCATTGAGTTTTGCTTCAAAAGATTTTATACCTGATAATTCATCCTCAATTATATAACTGTATTTTTTAGTATGTTCTTTTATCAATGGGGCGATACTGTCAGTTAAAACCGTGTAATCTGCTAACTCTCTTGTGCTAAAAGTTATTTTTCCATCTTGCCATTCTCCACCTTCAAACGAGAAATTGCCGGTATCATCAGCTTTATAAACGTGACTTTTTTCTGGATTATAACGATTCGGTATCGGTGCTAATTCAATTTCCATTGAGCTTTTAAGAGGAGAGGTGAAAGGCCCCAATGAAAAAACCTCAAGTGAATCATTCGTTTTAATTGCATAATCTGTTTCTAAATAGAGCGTATCAAATAAAGAATAAGCACTGAAGTTAATGTTCATTTTTTCAGTTGAGATATTTTTATTTTCCCCAGGGAAGACTTCGTGGATTGTTCTCAAATTTAAGCCTTTATCACAATTAAGTAGAGATTTAGGGATGCCATTCTTTAAATCCCACAAATAGACAGCAACATTATTTAAATAATAATCTGGCTTAATGGATTCAATTTTTCCCCCAAGGTTGAGATTTAGTTCCTCACTTTCATCTTCGCAATTGAATTCTGAAAATACTTTTAGGATGTTTTCTTCAATAGTATAATCAATTTCATCCAGCTCAAAATCTATTGATTTGTTTAAGAATTTTTCTGGTTGTTTACCCTCAATGATCATTTCCAGTTGACTCATGTTGCCATAAGGGTCATACATTTTAATTTTAATATCATAAAGCTTGCTTTGTTCTAAATTTAGCAGACCATTATTTGATGGGCTTTCATAAAACCTTAGCTCATTTCCATCATCTATGTATAATTTATGAAATCTTGAACCATCTGTCATTTTTACGTCATAGGGATAGTGCACCAAAATATGTCGTTGTAAACTAAAGCTCATGACATCAATAATTTGCTTATAATGGGTTTCTTCATTTACTTCTACCTCAATTATGCTAATCCCATTTTTATTTGCAGAACCGTTCAGTTTGTCGTGTCCCCAGAGTTCCAAACCAATTTTACCGATGGCTTTTATGGTATCCATGGCTTTGTAATTAAATCCAGTTCTGTTTATTCTGACATCAGTTCTAGTTAATTCACCCGATATTCTGGAAGTGATGTTCATAGGCCGGATTGCAAATCC
Organism: Marivirga tractuosa DSM 4126; assembly: GCF_000183425.1. Taxonomy (NCBI): domain Bacteria; kingdom Pseudomonadati; phylum Bacteroidota; class Cytophagia; order Cytophagales; family Marivirgaceae; genus Marivirga; species Marivirga tractuosa. The sequence goes on along the minus strand of NC_014759.1, from coordinate 1,217,266 downwards.
TTGCAAAATAGGAGGGATGTTATCTTTGATCTCATCAAAACCGTAATGAAGAGGATTCAAAACTCTTTGTTGCGGATCTCTAATTTCGAAATGCAGATGAGGACCTAAAGAACCACCCGTATTTCCAGAAAGTCCAATTACTTCTTGCGCCTTGAAAGCAAATTGGTAGGGTTCAGGGAATAATTCTATTTCAAAAGTTTGTTGTTTGTATTGCTCCTGTCTAACATATTTCTGGATTTCCGGGGCAAATTCCTCTAAATGAGCATAAACAGAGGTATTTCCATCTGGGTGCAACATATAAAGCGCATTTCCATAACCAGAGGTTGATATTTTTATTCTTGTAATATATCCTCTTTTAGTAGCATGCACAGGCTCGCCAATTTTACCACCTGTTTTAATGTCAATTCCGGCATGAAAGTGGGAAGAACGTAATTCGCCCATTGTGCCAGATAAGAAATTTGTTTTGTTGGGTCGAATTGGGAAAGTATAAGGGTCGGAATTCTGCGCTTGCACCGCAAATGGTAAGCTATGTATAAGTAGTAGAAGTATTAAGTTAATTCTATTTGATTTCAAAATCCAATAATTTTTGATTTTCAATATATCCTTCAAGTTTATCACCTATAGAAATTGGGCCAACCCCTTTTGGAGTCCCAGTAAAAATAATATCTCCAGTTTTTAAAGTGAAAAATTTTGATAAATATGAAATGATGTAGTCAATGGAAAACAACATTAATGCCGAATTCCCTTCTTGTTTGAGCTGATCATTTATTTTTAACGAGAAGTTAATTTTTTGAAGATCCTCAAAATCATTTTTATCTAACCACCCTGAAATAGGAGCAGAACCATTAAACCCTTTAGCAATATCCCAAGGTAAGCCTTTTTCTTTAGCTTTTGATTGTAAATCTCTGGCAGTAAAATCTATTCCTAAACCTATTTTATCATAGTATTTATGCGCATGCTCTTCCTTTACAAATTTACCCTCTTTACAAATTCTGAAAATTAATTCAACTTCATGGTGAATTTCATTGCTAAAAGGAGGGTAGTAGAATGGATCATTATTTTTTAGAAGAGCAGTGTCTGGTTTAGTGAAAATCACAGGCTCATCAGGACGCTCATTTTTAAGCTCTTCAATGTGGTCTCCATAATTTCTACCTATAGCCAATATCTTCATTTGAGAAATTTTATGCAAAAATATGCTTTCTTTTAACTATAAAAATGAAAGCTACGTTAAATATTAAAAGAAATATTTTAGATTGTATTTAAGGGGTTTTAAACTGTAATTTTACAACTTGCCCCATTTAATAAAAGTGATTATGAAAAAAATTTTAAGTATATTAATTCTTGTTTTAATTCTTATAGGATGTAAGAAGGTACCCTTGACTGATCGAAATCAATTTAATGTAATTCCAAATAGTCAATTAAACTCCTCAAGTTTTACTTCCTACGATCAAGTGCTAAAGGAAAGTAAACTTTCTAATAATTCAGGTCAAGTGAAAATGGTACAGGATGTAGGGAATCGAATCAAAAAGGCAGTTGAACAGTATTTAAAAGAAAATAATATAGGAGATGCTACTGAAGGTTTTAAATGGGAATTTAATCTGATTGCTGAGAATGTTGTAAATGCATGGTGTATGCCAGGTGGGAAAGTAGCTTTTTATGAAGGCATATTACCAGTTTGCAAAGATGAAGCTGGTATAGCTGTAGTAATGGGACATGAAGTGGCTCATGCTATTGCGAAGCATGGAGGGGAGCGTATGAGTCAGGCTTTAGTGCAACAATTGGGCGGAGTAGCTCTGAGTGTAGCCCTTCAACAGCAACCTGAACAAACTCAAGCCTTAGCAATGGCTGCATATACTGGCGGCAGTACTGTTTTGGGAGTTTTACCTTTTAGTCGTTTGCACGAATCTGAAGCAGATGAATTAGGAATTAAGTTTATGGCATTAGCAGGATACGATCCTGCAGAGGCACCAAAGTTCTGGCAAAGAATGAAAGCACAATCTGGTGGAGCCCCTCCCGAATTTCTAAGTACTCACCCAAGTAATAATACTCGAATTGAGGACTTAAACAAATTGCTACCAGAAGCTCAGAAGTATTATGCTAAAAGTAGTAAAGCTAAAAACAATCCTATTCCGAACTTAGGAAGCATTTCTAGTACAAACCTTCAGGAAAAAAATAGTGGAGAAAAGACCAAAATAAAAATGAAGATAGGTAATTGATTGCTTTAGCTAACTTAAAACCAAGAACTGATAAAGAGGGATTTGTCAATTCTTGGTTTTAGATTTTGTTTGAATCTTCTTGCAATATCTTGTGAATCAGGTTATTGACGGCTGGGTAGTCGAATGATATCTGTTCTAATCGTATTGCTAACATTTCCAGCTCTATCTAAAATATAGACTTCAAAATACATTTCATAATCTCTAAAGATCGATCTAAATCCACTTCCAACAATATCGTAAGTTAACGACCCATTAAGAGGACGATCATAGTTTTCAGTATTTAGAATCGGAAATCTACCATGAAATGGTTGATAGAAGCCTTCCTCACGCCCCCATTCAAATTCTTCGAAATCTTCGCTTCCAGGTCGTTTATAGAAAAAGTTGACGTAGATATTAAAGTAGCGCTCATTAAAATCAATCAGAATAGTATCATTAACAAGCACTGTATTGTTTATTTCCGTTGTATCGCTAGTTACAAAATAATCATAGTAATTGAATGGAGGTAAATCTGGAGAACTGCCAAAAAATATTAGTTCTCCTTCTTCATCCAATTTTAAGTCATAGAAATCATATGGAGGGTCAAATTCATTAGTTCGAAAGCCTAAATCACCATCACCATCTTCAAATGAAATAGTCAAACTTATTACTTCTTTATTTAACGGTTGGCCGCTATCTGTCGTATCTGTTCTTTCACTGAATTCAAGAGATTCGAATGTGATTGACGGCACCATGTCAAACTCTGGTGGAGTAGGACAAGCAGTAATCAATAGTGATACTGATAGAATTAATAATGAATTAAATATGAGATGCCGAGCCTTATTTATAATATTGTAGCGCATAATTTATTTTACAAATGTCAGAAAGAGAACGCTTTTTAAAGCAATTTGATGCCCTAAATGTTGAAAATTTTCAAGATTTTGCTCTAGCCCTGTTCCAATACCAAAGTAAATACAATTTCATATATAAAAAATATATTGATGCCTTAAATATAAATATAGATGCTGTACAGGATATTCGAAAAATACCTTTTCTCCCTATTGAGTTCTTTAAGCAGCATAAAATCATCACTCATCATGACAATATCAAAAAATATGAGGCGATTTTTGAAAGCAGTGGGACTAGTTCGAGAACAACTAGTCAACACTTTGTACCTGACTTAAATCATTACTTAACAAATGCTCAACGAATTTTCGAGGATCACTACGGAAGTTTGGATGACTATGTGATCTTGGCGCTACTCCCTTCTTATTTGGAACGAGAAGGATCTTCTTTGGTAGCTATGGTGGATGATTTTATAAAAAAGACAAAATCTGATGATTCTGGATTTTATTTATATGACTTGAATAAATTAGTTGAAAAGGTAAAGAAGCTAAAGAAAGTAAACAACGGCAGGAAAGTAATTATTTGGGGTGTAAGTTTTGCTTTATTGGATTTAGCCGAAAATTTCCAAGTGGATTTTTCAGATTGCATAATAATGGAAACAGGAGGAATGAAAGGCAGAAGAAAGGAGATAACAAGAGATGAGTTACATGAGATTTTGTGCGCAGGATTAAATGTTAACAAAATTCATTCTGAATATGGCATGACTGAATTATTGTCTCAAAGTTACAGTAAAGGTAATGGTGTTTTCCAACCCTCTCACAGCATGAAAGTTTTAGTGAGAGAAGTGAATGATCCATTTGATGTTAAATTTTCAGATAAAAGAAGTGGGGGAATAAATGTGGTGGATTTAGCTAATATTGATAGTTGTGCATTTATTGAAACGCAAGATGTGGGTTTGGTGAATTCTGATGGAAGCTTTAAAGTTTTAGGTCGTTTTGATTATTCAGATATCAGAGGATGCAATTTAATGGTTTTTTAAGTATTAAGTATCAAGTAGCTAGTATCTAGTAAATCACCTCAATACTTCAAAACTCCCCACTTTTTATCTAAATGATATTCAATAATTGGGGCGACCATTCCCACCTTTGGGGGTTAGGGGGCTTTCCGGTCTGACCTTTGGCACTGATCTAAGTGCAAATTTTCATTCAATCATCCAACCAACTTCCTACTTCGAGCTTCTAACTTCTAAGACCTCTCTTTGGTAGATTATAGCTCTAATTTCCCCTTTGGGGATTAAGGGGCTTTATACCGCCAATAACTCCCGCGCACTTTGAATAGCTGACTCGCTCGGGTTTTCTCCCCCAATCATTTTTGCTATTTCTAATGAGCGTTCATTATCGCTAAGCAATTTTATTTTACTAACAGATTTTTCTGCAGTATTATCCTTGAATACAAAGTAGTGCTGATGTCCTTTAGCAGCAATTTGCGGCAAGTGGCTGATGGTAATCACTTGATGATTTTCAGCCATTCTTTGCATCATATTTACCATTTTAATAGCTACCTCTCCCGAAATTCCTGTGTCAATTTCATCGAAAATAATCGTAGGCATGGCAATTTTGTCAGCCATTATATATTTAATGGCAAACATTAGCCGTGAAAATTCACCTCCTGAAGCGATGCTTTTTAAATTTTGTGGAGCTATTCCTTTGTTGGCACTAAATAATATTTTGATATCATCTATACCGCTTTTATCATGTGTTTTAGTTTGATTGGCAATTTTAACAACTGCATCTTCCATTCCCAAACCAGATAAAAGAGCTTTTAACTCATTTTCAAGTCGTTCAAAATGTTGGATTCTTTGCTGACTGATTGCTTGAGCTTTTTTATTCATTTGTAAATAAGCTTCATCAACCTCTTTTTGAAGTTTTTTCTCACTTCCTTCAACATCAGCAACGGCTAAGAGTTTTTCCTCTAATTCTGTTTTTATTTTGAGTAATTCTTCAACTGAATCCACATGATGCTTTTGTTGTAAAGAATATACTAAGCTTAATCTTTCCTGGGTTTGTTGAAGCTCATCAGGTTGGTGTTCAAATTCATTAGCAGCTATCTCCAACTCTTTTGCAATATCCTGAATTTCTATAAAGCTGCTATTTAATCTTTCCGATAATTCTTGAAAATTCTTCCCATAAGATTGAATAGTTTTAAGACTTTCGGTGGCTTGATGTAAATTTTGAATGGCTGCAAATTCTTGACCATCCACTAATTGATAAGCTTCAGATAATTTGACTTTTATCAATTCACCATTTTCTAGTACCTCCAATTTTTCTTCTAACTCATCTTGCTCCCCTGTTTTTAGTTGAGCTTTATCCAACTCATCAAAAAGGAATTGATTGAAATCCTTCTCTTGTTGCATTTGGGAGGCACTTTCTTTGAATGACTCTAGTCTTTTTTTGCTTTAGTATAGGCTAAAAAAAGTGATTGGTAATTTTTTAGATCGCTAATCGTACCAGCATAAGCATCTATTATCCTCAACTGAAAATCTTGGTCTCCTATTAACAAGGTTTCATGTTGCGAATGAACATCCATCAAATAGCTTCCAAGATGCTTAAGAATATCTAAGGTAACTGGAGTATCATTGATGAAAGCCCTTGATTTGCCACTAGCACTAATCTCTCTTCTGATGACACACTCTTCATCATAATCTAGATCTTCATTTTCAAAAAAAGAATTTAAATTATATTCTTTAATATCAAAAATACCTTCAACAACACATTTGGCATCAGTTGAGTAAAGCACTTTAGTGTCAGCCCTTTTACCAAGTAATAATCCAACAGCACCTAGCATAATAGATTTTCCTGCTCCTGTTTCACCTGTAATAGTATTGAGGTTGCGGGAGGGGTTGATATTAAGTTCTTGAATTAAGGCGTAATTTTTAATCAAAAGCTTTTGAAGCATATTGGCACTATGTTTTTATCGCAGGGCTAATTTACTTAAAATTTATGGATAGTAAATTCTTTCGCTTTCAGCAATGAGAAAATTTTTGGACGAAATGTTTACAGGGGGATTAAAAATATGAATAATGTAGATTATTTGATCATTACCTCATAGTCTTGGGAATTAGCTGGCGCTATATCTCGCATGATTTCGTAAGCTTTTCTTCTTATTGTCATATCTCCTTCAGTGAAAATTTGAACTATTTCCTCAGATTTAGTTTGAAGAATGACTGTGATAAAAGGAGAATTGGGATTGAGCTTATTAGCTTTTTGAATATTTTCTAAAGCCTCCAATACGGATTTTCTTGCTTCTTTGGGATCCTCTTCCATCATATCTAACCCTTTCCTGTAGTAAAGGTATAGGCTTTTACGAACAGGCTCAAGTTGTGAATTAAGAGCAGATTGTACTAGTGCATATTTACTTTGCAGGTTGCCAAATTGCTCCCAGCCTGGTTGAAATCCTTGCTGCTGAGCAGATCTTGCAATGTTTAAGGCTTCGTCATAATATTTTTGACCACCTAGTTCTGAGAAACTGTCAAAATCCATTCCTAATAGAAAGTTTGCGTAGAAAGCTAAAATGCTTACTAGATTATTGTTGAAGCTATTCTTAGTATAAATTAAAGGCTGAGACTCGGTGTAATCAAAACTTAATTTTCTATCTGCAATATTAAACATGATCGATTCATAATTGCTATTGTACACAGGCCTGACGGATTGTACTTGCATATCTGCCTGATATCTACCAGTTCTGGGAATGTCTGTAATATTAATAACCATTACCCCTTTAATTCTTTCAAAAAGCTCAAGCTCTTCATCGGTCCATTTAGTTTCATTCATGAACTGTTTAAAGGCGTTTTCCATATCGGTAAAAACCCTTGTTTCAGAAGTATTAGCTGTTGATGCATCAACTTTTATTTGAAAGAATAAATCTTGAGCAATTAGGGAAGTCAGGGAAAAAATTGAAATATAAAATGTAAGAAGGCCTTTTATCATTATTAGATACTCAATTTATAAATTTGATTTAATATAATGTCTGCTACTTTTGATTTAGACAGTAATTCAGATTCTGTTAGCAATCCCTTCTGTCCATAAATCTTCACTTTATTTGTATTATGCCCAAAAGCAGCATTTTCATCTCTCAGACTATTTAGAACGACTAAGTCGAAGTTTTTATTTTTCAATTTTTTTAAAGCATTTGCTTCTTCATTTTCTGTTTCCAGAGCAAAGCCTATGTTCAATTGGTGTTTTTGTTTCTGTTCGCCTAATGTTTTGGCAATATCAATGGTTTTCTCCATTTCTATTGACATATCCTCTGCTTTCTTTTTAATTTTCTCCTTTGCAACTGATTTTGGCCTGTAATCAGCAATCGCAGCTGCAAACACAATGATGTCTGCATCTCCGTAATTTTGCTCAGCTCCTTTAAACATTTCTTCAGCTGATGTTACTGCAATAAAGTTTGAGATTCCGACAGGTTGGTCTAATGATGAAGGGCCAGAAATTAGGGTTACTTGAGCACCTTCTCTTGCGAACGAATTAGCTATGGCATATCCCATTTTCCCTGAAGAATGATTACCCACAAAACGAACTGGATCTATAGCTTCGTGCGTAGGGCCCGCTGTGATCACTACTTTTTTACCTTGGAATTTTTTTTTACGGAAAGAATATCTACCAATTCTTCTACTAAAAATTCAGGTTCTTGCATTCTACCTTGACCTTCTAATCCACTGGCTAATTCACCAGAAGCAGCATGGATTATGTAGTTTCCGTAAGATTCAAGCTTTTTGATGTTGGCTGTAGTAGTAGGATGCTGGTACATGTCCAAGTCCATTGCTGGTGCAAAAGCAACGGGGCACTTAGCTGATAGATAAGTGGCTAGTAAAAGGTTATCACAAATACCATGTGCGCATTTTGCAAGAGTATTTGCAGATGCAGGAGCAATTAGTATTAGATCAGCCCATAAGCCTAATTGGACATGATTGTTCCATTCGCCAGAATCATTTCTAGTGAATTTTGATAATACGGGCTTTTGGCTTAACGTGCTTAAAGTCAAAGGAGTGATGAATTCTTTAGCATCATCAGTCATAATGATTTGCACTTCAGCACCTGCTTTAAGCAACAAACGGGTAAGCGTTGCTGCTTTGTAAGCGGCAATACTACCCGTTATACCTAAAATTATTTTTTTACCTTGGAGCATTTCCAGGTTTATTTGTCCTCTTCTTCTCTTTTTCGGTAATAAACTTTACCTTCTAAAAATTCTTCCATTGCCATTATTGTGGGCTTTGGCATTCTTTCATAGAATTTAGAGATTTCAATTTGCTCTCTGTTTTCAAAAATTTCTTCAAGATTATCAACAGTAGAAGCAAATTCAGCTAATTTGTTACTCAACTCTTCTTTTACATTGCTTGAAATTTGTCGAGCTCTTTTTGAAGCCACTACAACGGTTTGGTAGATATTGTCTGTATCTTGTACCAACTCTGAAGTATCTCTAGTAGTAATTGATGGATTTGCCATATTTATTTATGAATTTAATTTTCTAATTTGTTCTAAACAGTCTTCGTAAATTTTCTCTGCTTTTGGTAAATAGTTGCTTTGCTCGTATGTTTCAATAAAATCTTCGTAGAAATCCATAGCTTCTAGATACCGCTCTTTTCTGACAGAGTAAATACTTACTTGTGCTAGCTTATACATCGCTTCTATTTCTAGATATCTAATTTCCTCAGTAAACTGTGATCCTGGGAAATCATCTTGAAAATTATCGAACTCTACTAATGCCGCCTTTAGAAATTCCCCTGTCATGTGCTTTTTCAAGTCGTAATATAACAAAGCTTTTTCGTAGGCTTTTCGTTCCAATTTAGAACGTAATTGACTTAAAGCAGCATCAGCTTTTGGAACATATTCTGAATTCGGAAACAAATTAATGAATCCTTGCAGCGCTACGATTGCCTCTTTTGAGCTCGTTTGATCTAGATTATAGCGAGGTGAATCTTGAAAAAGCGAAAATGCGAACATGAATCTTGCTTCTTCAGCAAATTCGCTTCTATTGAACGTGTCGTAAAAAGTTTTGAAATAATGCGATGCTAACAGATACTGCTCTTGGTAATAGTAAGTGTAACCATAGTAGAAGTTAGCAATCTCTGCTTTTTCCGATCCTTTTATGATGGGTAGAATTTGTTCCAATAAGACATTGGCTTTATAGTATTCTCCCTGCTCATAATAAGAAATGGCAGCATCATATTTCTTTTCCCAATCAGCACTTTTCTGAAGCTTGCGGAAGTCACTACAAGCTGCTAAAGTAAGGCTGAGCGTTAATATTATTAGTAAATTTCTGTACGAATTTCGCATAAGGGTGCAAATATACATTTGTTTTATGGAATGAGCAATTTTTTAGTGCTAACGTATATCTTGCTCGAAGATTGGATTTGAATTTATTTTTTTACAATTAATTTCCTGGTTGCTAATCCTTCGTCATCAATTGTAAGGGTGTAGAAATACACACCAGGAGTTAAATCCTCCGTGCTGATTGTTAATTTATTTTCATCTGGATTAAGTTTGTACGTGTCTACAATAGAACCTAATACATTTTGAAGAGTGATTTTTGCGTCTTGTTCATATGGATTAATGCTATATTCCATTATAGCTGATTTTACTGCAGGATTAGGAAAAAAGCTTTTAACTTGAATTTCTTCCTTGGAAAAGAATAGTTCTTGAGTGCGTTCATTGCTTACATTTAACTCAATTTCTTTTTTAATCCCTATATCCACTTTCATGTCAATAAATTCAAAGTAAGCAGTTTCTTTATAGTTTGATAGTCCTCCGTTTAGTACTATGGTGATTTCTTTGGAGGTACTATTGGCAGGTATATTTATTATAAGAGCATTTGAATCTTCTTGACAATTATCATCGTGGCATATAAGTAAAGTAGTGCCGCCTTGCATTTTGGGGATATTCGATCTTATTTTAATGGCTTTGTCTTGGTTAGTATAATTATGGATTTGAAATGTTTCAGACTTGGAATTTTGAAAATTAGTAGTGATTTCATTGCTCAAATCTTTAATAATAATGTCCTGAGCCTTGCTAGAAAAGGATAGTAGGAATATTAAAGATATGGTAAAAACTATTTTCACTTGATTTTTTCAGTTTGACTAGTAAAAGTAGGATTTTTTTATTTAAAAATCTACTCATTTGAAGAAAAAAGCAAGAGCGGATATAATAATTAAATTCATTTAGCGTTTCACCGTATTTGCTTCTAATTATCCTTAATTTCCGGCTCTAAAAGAGTAGGCTTAGGTCTCTCTAGAGTCTCGTCAATTGTTTTGGTGTTAGTTTTCGAAGAATAATATTTCCCTAAAACATCCAGCATACTTGGCTTTTTCTCAATTTGCCACTTAAAATCTTTCAGTCTTGTCTCTGGCTCAGCTATTTCATGTGGAGGTATAAAGCGTCCTTCAGGGTCTTTATAAAAAGTAATATCATTCATTTCGCCATTTAAAAATTGTATTCTCATGGAACTGCATAAAACTTTATTCATACCTATTAGTTCTAAAGTTTCATCGTCTACTGCAAAATAAATACTTTCACCATTGCCTTCTACTAAAATTTTATCCATCTGATCATTTTTCAAATAGGCTGTCATATTCCTTCCTTTTATCTGGTTGAAATTTTTAACAGTATCCTGATTAATGGTGAAGGCTTTATTTCGCATGTTGAGTTTGTCCATTTTGCCATTTTTGATTTCCATGAAAATAGTATCTGCTACTATTTGATTTCCTTCGCTCCAAAGTATTGGATTGTGGTAGAAGAAAATCATGGAATCTTGCATCATATAAGCCATAGAATCCGAAACTCCTTGCATATCAGATTTATAAATTTTTACATTGTTGAAGGCCAGTAATCTGCTCAAAGAGTCATATTCAGAATCAATTGATATTAAAGTATCGGCTGAGAGATAAAGAGTGTCATTATCTACAGCCTGTTTCAAAACGGGATTTCCCCATATTTTAGTAATACCTTTTTCTTTTTTTGTGGCAGCTTCTTGTCCCAAGATTATAATGTCATTTTCCTCAGAGATTACTTTGACATTTCCTTTGGCTCTTGATTGTTGAGTTAGGTCATCAAAGTAGAGCTCGTCACCGAAAATCTCATAAGATTCCGTAGTGATTTTACCAGCTGTATATTGAGCGTTTTTCTTGTCGGTATAAAATTTACCTCCTTTTTCTGCATCTACTACCTCACCATTTTTCATGATGGTTTTGGTTGGGCCAAAAGTAGTAGCAATTTTAGTAGTTCTGTGGTAGAAGAGGGTGTCGGTTAATAACTGATATTCAGGGTTGGTTAAATCGACATCCTTATAAAATTTGATTAAATCTTCAGCATTTACCACAAATCCTTCTCTTGCAATCAGAGTAGTTTCGTCATCTACTAATTTACCACCATTAAAAAAGTGACCATCTTCAGTGGTCATATAATAGTCTAGATAATTGGTAGTCATACGCATTTCACCATCATCATAAACTACATTATTTCTTAACTCTGCCTTATTTTCATCTATATAATAATTCAGCCTTCTAGAGGTAATGTCGATTGTGTCGTTTTTAGTAATTACTACATCACCAAACACAATCATTATCCCTTTTTTATCATAATAAAGAGCTGAATCACCTTTTATTTTGACATTTTCCTTTTCAATATCAAACCAAACATTTTTAACCAATCGGGTAAAACTGTCTTTTCCTTTATTGATTGTTTCGGAATATCCTTCAGAGCCATATTTCACTCCATTTTTCTGCGCTTTCGCAGTTATGGATAAGATTAGAAAGAAACAAAGGATTAAAATTCGTTGGAAGTTCATACATTTACTTTTGATTGCTTTCATTAGCAAATTCTGTGCAAATCTAAGTAATTTCATAAAGAATTATGTTAAGTGCGTCATTTTTAGATTATATAAAAAAAGAAAGCCTTTTTAATAGGCATGAACATTTACTCCTTGCCATTAGTGGCGGGCTTGATTCTGTTGTTTTAGCTCATTTGTTGAAACTGACTGATTTTCATTTTTCAATGGCTCATATGAATTTTCAATTAAGAGATGAGGATTCAAATCGAGATGAGAAATTCGTTAGAGAATTAGCAAAGAAGTTGGAAGTTGAAGTTTTTGTCAAGAGAGTTGAGATTGATAAGGAAAAAGGTTCTACACAGCTTCAGGCAAGGGATTTGCGATATGATTGGTTCCGAAGATTGATGAAAGATCATCATTTTAGTAAGTTGTTGACTGCTCATCATGCGAATGATTTATTAGAGACAACTTTATTGAATTTGATTAGAGGGACGGGAATAAAAGGCCTGAGAAGTATTCTTCCTCTTCATCATAATATTGCCAGACCATTACTTTTTGCAAGCAAAGAACAAATTAAGGAGTATGCTGAGGAAAACAGCATCGAATGGAGGGAGGATGTTTCAAATGCTTCAGAAAAATATAAAAGGAATAAAATGAGACATCGTGTCATTCCTTTATTATTGAAGGAGAATCCAAATTTACTTAGCGGTATTCAACAAACAACTTTGAGATTACGTGCTGCAGAGTCGGTTTGGGATGAAAAATTAGCCAAAATCCGAAAGAAATATGTTTTTAATCGGGATGAAGGGATAAGAATCGATAGAAGGATTCTAAAACTACCACAAATGGAAGTGTTTTTATATGAATTTTTGTCTGATTATGGATTTAATTTAGCACAATTACAATCTTTCAAATTTCGAAAAATTGGTGCTCAGTTATCATCTTTCTCTCATACTTTAGTTATAGATAGGGGTTTTTTACTAGTAAATCCAATATCTGATGAAATTCAGAAACAGTTTTTTCCGATACAAATACAATTAAAAGATAAGTTGATTAAAACACCTTTAGGATTATTTAAATGGAGTTTTATTAATAAAAATGATGTAGATTACTCTATTGGAAATAAAATAGTTTTTATTGAAGCAAATAAGCTAAAAGAACCAATAGAGTTAGATTTATGGAAAGAAGGAGATAAAATTCAACCCATTGGGATGAAGGGGAAGAAAAAAATAAGTGATATATTGATTGATCAAAAGGTTCCTTTGCCCCAAAAGAAAAAGGTTATGGTTTTAAAGTCGGGTGGAGAAATCATTTGGGTGATTGGACATAAATTTTCTGACTCATTTAAAGTTAAAAAAGATACTACAAAAATATTACGAATAGAATATGAAAATTCTTAATCCATTTAAAAAGACATATGACCATAAGCAAGTGGTTCTTTTTAAGTTTTTAAAAGAGATTAAACTGTTTGAGCAATTGAGTTTTGAACAACTATCTCACTTTGTTCCTTTTATGCATATGCGTGTATATAAAAAAGATGAGGTGGTTTTTTTTCGGGACGATCCTAGTCACGCCTTATATCTTACACAAAGAGGGGAAATTTCTTTGACTATTGATATACAAGATAGATTTGAGAGTTTAGGTATATTGACTGAGAATAAATCTTTTGGAGACAATGCGTTAATTCCTGATGCAAGGAGAATTTATAATGCGGTAGTGGCTTCTGAAAAAGCTCAAATTTATGTGATTCCCCAGATTAATATATTTGAAATTTTTGATCATTATCCCAAAATAAAAGCGAAAGTTTTAGAGTCGTACACCCAACAACAAAATGATTATGTGGCTCGTTTGTTTTCGACATATAAGACCAATTTCGGCTTTTTCGATTTAGGTCATGTTTACGGAAAAATGTAGGTAGATTTATGCTATTTTAGTCTTAGAAACACTTAAGGAATCATCATCAGAATAGCATATTTTTTTGTAGTTTTGTGAGCGAAATCAAGATTGTTTAACTTATAAAATAAATAAAATGAAAGTTACCGTAGTAGGAGCTGGTGCAGTGGGTGCAAGTTGTGCCGAATACATTGCCATCAAAAATTTCGCTGAAGAAGTAGTATTGGTTGATATCAAAGAAGGCTTTGCTGAAGGGAAAGCAATGGATTTGATGCAATGTGCTTCATTAAATGGATTTGATACAAAAATCACGGGTGTTACAAATGACTACAGCAAAACAGCTGATAGTGATGTTGCCGTAATTACTTCTGGTATCCCAAGAAAACCAGGAATGACAAGAGAAGAATTGATCTCTACCAATGCGGGTATCGTAAAGCAAGTTGCTGAAAACTTAATCAAAAATTCGCCAAATGTGACCATCATTGTGGTTTCTAATCCAATGGATACAATGGCTTATTTGGCTCATAAAGCAACTAACTTACCAAAAAATAAAATTATTGGAATGGGCGGAGCTTTAGATTCAGCTCGTTTCAAATACAGATTAGCGGAAGCTCTAGAATGCCCTGCTTCAGATGTTGACGGAATGGTAATCGGTGGACATAGCGATACTGGCATGATTCCTTTGACAAGATTAGCAACTAGAAATAGTGTCCCTGTTTCTAAATTTATTTCTAATGATAAATTAGAAAACGTAAAAGAAGAAACAAAAGTAGGAGGAGCTACCTTGACCAAATTATTAGGAACTTCTGCTTGGTATGCGCCAGGTGCTGCTGTATCTGCTATGGTTCATGCCATTGCAAATGATTCTAAGAAAATGTTCCCTTGTTCATGTTTATTGGAAGGTGAATATGGATTGAAAGACATTTCTATAGGAGTTCCTGCCATCATCGGTAAAAACGGAATTGAAGAAATCGTTGAAATTGAATTAGATGATGCTGAAAAAGCAAAATTGAATGAAAGTGCCGAAGCAGTAAGAAAAACTAATGGTTTATTGTAATTAGTACTTTTTAGTAAATAATAATGAAAGCATTCGGCTTAAGTCGGATGCTTTTTTCATTTTAGACTATTGAAATAAAACCTAATATGCCAGAACAACAACCCAATAATCCACTTCATGGAATAACACTAAAAGCTATTTTAGAGCATTTAGTAGAAGTTTACAGCTGGGATGAACTAGGAGATAGAATTAGAATCAATAGTTTTAATCATGACCCTTCCATAAAATCTAGTTTAACTTTTTTAAGAAAAACACCGTGGGCTAGAGAAAAAGTGGAGCGGCTTTACATTAAAAGTTTGAAGAAATAGAAGTTTAGAAATTCTTCAATATTTTATGAATTTTAAAGGTAAATTATCATTTTTGAATCAGAACCATTGTATTCAAAATAATGCCATTTTCGCCAAAACCTACTCTTGTCCTTCTGTTAATACTATTTTCTGTTTTTAATCTCCAAGCCCAAAATGCCTGGATCAATGAGTTTCATTATGATAATGTGAGTACGGATGAAGGGGAGTTTGTAGAAGTTGTAGTGCAAGATGCTAATTCCTATGATTTAAGTCTTTTTAAGCTTCTTCTCTACAATGGCTCTGATGGTGAGACTTATGGGAGTTCACACACTTTAGATTCTTTCACAGAGGGTGATACTCAAAACGGATTCACGATTTTTCATAAAGATATTTCTGGTATCCAAAATGGTAATGATGCTCTTTCCCTTGAATATAATGGTACACTAATTCAATTTATAAGCTATGAGGGAGCATTTACAGGAGTAGGTGGACTTGCTGACGGACAGATTTCAAAAGATGTAGTGGTAGAAGAAACTACTTCAACGCCAATTGGTGAATCTTTACAATTATCCGGAAGTGGAACAGCTTATTCAGATTTTACTTGGGAAGAACCAGCTGGGGCTACCAAAGGACAAGTCAATAACGGGCAAACTTTTGGTGCTAGCTGTACTGCTCCTACAAATCAAGCCGCATTTTCCACACCCTCTGAAGCAGATATAGAAGATAATCAGATCACTTTAGGTTGGAGTAGGGGAGATGGTGACAGCGTTGTTATTTTGGCTAGAGAAAGCACTGCTGTAAATGAAACTCCACAAAATGGAGCCCTCTATACTTCTGACGATGATTTTAGCAGTGGGTTGGCAGATGAAATCGGGATTGGTAATTTTGTGGTTTATGACGGTAGTGCTTCTTCAGTTCAGATCTCAGGGTTGATCCAAGGCACTGAGTATCATTTTGCTATTTTTGAATATTATTCTACAGCTCAATGCTATTTAATGCAAAGTGAAACAATCTCGGTGAGCACTACCACTTCTTTTGACGAGGATAGTGAAATTAATCCTCCTTTTACTCAAATTATCTCTTCTGAAATTTCTTCTACTACCAATACTGAAACAGATGCGGTAGGTGTTTTCAGCTTTGAGGTTTCCGATCAAGGCAGTGGTGACGCAGTACCTACTTTGCTCAATACTATTATGATTGAAAAAAGTGCTGACAATACAGTGGAAGATTGGTCATCAGCTATTAAAGGTGCAAAATTAAATGACGGTGCAGGCGAGTTGACCATTAGTAATTTATCCATCAATCCAGACAATATTGAGTTTGATCTTACAGGAAATGAATATGCCATTGCTGATGGAAGCACTGAAAACCTTACGCTATCAATATGGCTAAATGAATCTCAAACTGATGGAGATACAATTGGATTTGAAATCCCTGAAAATCAAGGGTTTGGAACTAAAGTCAATGGGTCTTTATTAAAAGATATTATTCCAGCAGCAATTATATCTAATCCTTTTATTATTCAAGTAGAAGCTACTGATTTTGAGATCAATACAGTTTCAAGCGCCCAGGTTAATGATACCTTTAATTTAAATATCAGAGCAATTGATATTCATGGCAATCCTGATTTTGAAGCAAGAGAGATCAACTTGGCTTTAAAAGAAGGAACTGGAAATTTAATTTCTCCTTCAGTTGGACTTGGTCCTTTGAGCATGAATGATGGATTCTTTGAATGGACGGATTTGGAATATGATACGGAAGAAAGTATTATAATTGAGGTTTCTGGTGGGGATGGGATGACGGTGGTTTCTCCTGAAATTGATATTATACCTTTGATTAGTACCGTTTTTATTTCAGAATATATAGAAGGAAGTAGCAATAATAAGGCGATTGAAATTTACAATAATTCGGGTAATACAATTGATTTGAATGACTTTTCAATTGTAATTTATACTAATGGATCTCCAATAATCAGCACAGAACTTGTATTGTCAGATATACAAAATCAACTTTATAGTGAAGAGGTACTAATTGTTTCTAATTCTTCAGCAGATGTAGGAATTAATAATGTTACTGATTATACAAGTACTATTGCAAATTTCAATGGAGATGATGCGCTGGCTTTATTATACAAAGGAAATATAATCGATGTGATCGGTGAAATTGGAACTGACCCAGGATCAGCTTGGGATGTTGCTGGCATTTCAGAAGCCACCCAGGACAAAACCTTGGTAAGAAAAGCTTCTGTTAAGGAAGGAAATCCTGATAATTTATCCTCTTTTGGGAATGATCAAATGGATTCCGAATGGATAATTTATGATACCGATGAGTTTTCTTATTTGGGCAATCATTTTAGATGTAGCGCACCAACTGAGCAGATTTCTAATATTTCCGTTCAAAATATCTCCGAAAATACTGCTGAAATAAACTGGAATGAACCTACGGGTCTTCAATCCATCATTTTGATAAAAGAGGGAAGTGAAGTTGATTTTCCGCCAATATGTGGTGATGGTTATACAGCCGATTCCGATTTCAGCCTGGCTAATCAATTAGGGGATGGCAATAAAATTATATTTGCAGACAATGGAGAAAATGTAAGCATTTCAAATCTTAATTCAGGAACAAGCTATCATCTAGCTGCCTTTGCATATAATGAGCTAGAAAATTGCTATAATTTAGAAGCCGCTGCCACAACAAATTTCACTACTGAAATAGCGCTAGATGAAGATTCGGAAATCAATAATGTAAGCCAGCCAACAGTAGGTAATTTACTTTCTACAATAGATGAGGAATCAGAAGCAGAAGAGGTTATTTCATTTGAGATAGCTGATTTAGCAACATATGATACGGTTTCTACTTTTATTAAGGAAATGGTTTTTGAATCTTCGCCTAATAATACTTTGGCTTGGGACAGCGCCCTCAATGCTATTTTAAAAGATGGTAGTGGGAAAATCAGTACTGCAGAATTCACTATAGTAGATGATAGGATTAAAATTGATTTCCCTGAAAATGAAGAATATGAAATAGCTTCTGGGCAATCAGTTGATTTCACAATCGCTATTTGGTTTAACCGATTTGATGTAAACGATACCCAGCAATTTGCTTTACAAATACCAGCAGAACACCAATTTGTGTCTTCAGATTCAGGCTCAGTTTTGCTCAGCAATTTAAATGACAGTATTTCTTCCAATGAAATTGAGCTTATTGAAGCTTTTGATAGAATAGAAGCTATTCGAAATGGCTCGGATGGAACTACTTATTCAACTACAGGCTATGTGGCATCCAATGATTTTGGTTCAGGAAACTCTCAATTCTATATTCAAAAGGATGAATCCACTACTTATGATCAGGGGATGGCAATTTTTTATAGTGAAGAACTCTCCAATATTAATGCTGGCAATCGCGTAAAAGTTTTGGGTAGTAGGGAAGAGGTGAATGGACGTATTCGATTGAATGCTGATACGGTCATGAATCTAAGTAATAATGATGTTTTGCCAGAGACTTATCCCATTGCCCCTTCTGAATTTAATTCAAATAATGAACTAATTGGCACTAGGATAAAGCTAGATAGTATGATCTTAAATCAGCCTGAATTATGGGGAGATTTTGCTGAAAATGTTTTTCAATTTTCTAGAGCGGAAGATACAGTTTTGGTGAAAATAGAGCCGAATAATATTTATTACGATGGAAGTGCTCAGCTTCCTTTTGGAGCTGTGGATTTAGAGGGCATCATGGAAAGCATAAATGATAGCATTCAATTGATTGTTTCCTTAGATCATGAAATTGCGGATCCTTATGCTCCAATTTTCAATCAAGAACCCCAAGTTTTCAATATCCAAAGTGAGCAGGTTGATATGAGTTTTTCTGTAAATGAATTCTCGGTTGTCTACTATGCTGTTAAACAGGTTGAAGATTCAATTCCTGACTTGCAAAGCTTAAAAAATCCGGAATCTGATGAACAAATAATTAGTGCAGGTAATGAGAAAGTTGAACTTAATAATGTAGAGGATCCTATTTCGATCAATATCGAAAACCTATCTTCCAATACAGAATATTCGATTTATGTAGCAGCTGAGGATACTTTAGGTAATGCTACGCAAATCCTACAATTTGATTTTTATTCGCTTAATGCTGAAGCTGATAAGGATGTGGAAGTTATTCCACCTACGGAACAGCTTTCGGCATCTGAAATCAATGCTTTTGAAGCTAGTCAGGTTTTTGAACCAGTATTTAATTTTACCTTAGTTGATAGAGGTACAAGTGATTCATTATCCACCTTTATCAATCAGATGGTCATCCATCCATCGACTGGAAATGAGGTTGATTTTAGTGAGGTAATTAATAAAGTGGAACTATATGATTTGTCAAATGAAGTGGTGATTAATACAAATGATTCAATTTCCTCTGATTCAATCGTTTTTGAATTAGCGGAAATATTTGAGTTGAATGATGGTGATTCCAATAGCTTTCAATTGCGGATTAAATTGAATGAAACCATAGAGGATGAGCAAAATTTAGTATTTGAAATTTCTTCTAGTCAATCTGCTTGGGAAGTAGCACCTTATGGCTCCCAATTAGCTGAAAACTTTAGTAAATCAATTGTTTCTTCTGTGCATTCAATAAATGTTATCGCTACGGAACTGAATATTTCATATCCTGATGAGGTTTATGTGGGGGATTATTTTGATGTTTTAGTAAGTGCAGAGGATGAAAATGGCAATTTGGATTATGCTGAACGAACTTTGGCTATTTTAGATAATAATGAAATCCAATTATCTGAAGTCAATTTAGAAAAAGGAAAAGGGGTTTTTGAAGGTTTAAGTTTTGAAAATACTGGTTTATATACTTTTAAAATTACCGATAGCATTCTTTCGGAAAGCATTGAAATCAATTTTATTAGACCTGAAATTAATCTGGACACTAGTGAGTTCAATAGCGATTTTGGATTGATCACCTTTCCTGATAGTTCTACTATTCAATCTTATCAAATTTCTGTTGAGCACTTAAAAGATTCAATTTTGGCAGTGGCGCCTGAAGCATTTAAGCTATCACTAAATCCTGATTTTACTAATGCTCAGGACACCCTGGTTTTTGAAAGTGACAAATTTAAGGGCACTGAAATCTATGTTCAATTCTGCCCTGATGATGATGCTGGAAGATTCTATCATGGAAATATCTTGCATCTTAGCCAAGATGCCGACACAACTTATTTACCAGTTAATGGACAAGAAGGCAGACTAAATTTAACTTCAATTGCTACGGCAAGAGACAAATCAATAGGGCAAAGAGTAAAAGTTCAAGGCGTTGTAAGTGGCGGAAATAATCAATTTGATAATAAGCGGATAATTCAAGATGGAACTGCAGGTATAGCCATTGAAGGACTAAATTCAGCTAGTCTTAGTTTTGGGGATAGTGTGGAGGTTGAAGGTATTTTAGTTAGTGAAAATAGCTGGTTAAGCATTCTTCCAGAAACAGAAATCAATGTTTTATCTTCTGACTCCGTAGTGGTTGAACCTCAAGGAAAAGCAATTAATGAAATTAATGCTGGGGTGGAATCACAGAGAGTGAAAATTGAAAATTTAGAGATTACTTATGAAGGTCAATTTACAGCGGGTGAATATTTTATCATTGACAGTAATACTGATTCCTTGATTTTTAGATTAAATGGAGATGATCATCCTCTAGTTGGAAAGGATATTCCTATTGGAAAAGTAAATGTGACAGGAATCATTGGTAGGAGAAATGATGAATTCCATATTTACCCTGAATTTGAAGAGGATTTGGAAATAATACCAAGAGACACCATTTTGATAGTTGAAGCCCCTAAAGAAGGGTTGAGTTTTGGCGATATACTTTTAGATGAGTATTCAGCCGTCCAGTCTTATAGCGTACAAGCAGGAAATTTACCTGAGAATCTCAGTATTTCAATAAGTGAGAATTTTGAAATCAGTTTATTGAAAAACTCGAATTATACAAACGAATTGGTACTACCGATAAATGAAAGAGGAGATATTCCTGAAATTGAAGTCTATGTTCGCTTTACGCCTATTACTGCTATGGGAGGTGAAATTTCGGGAGAGATACTACATATTTCTGGTGGACAAGAACAAAGGGTAGCACTGGAAGGAATTGAAGAAATAATGACTTCAAATCGTTTATCTATTGAAAATAAATTTTTGATTTATCCCAATCCAGTTGGTTCCGAACTTAAAATTGAATCGATAAAGTCAGAAAATTTTCACTATCAATTTATCAATCTAGAAGGTGAAATTTTGTTTGAAGGGGAATTGAAAAGCAAGCATGCTTTGATAATTGATGGAATTGCAAATGGGATTTACCTTTTGAAATTATCAAACGGTAAAGAAGATTATTATCAACGGATAATCAAGGAATAAAGAGCCAATTGTAAAGTTGGCATTGCTCAAAATTCCTGTGGAGGATTATACTTTCTGAAATGGCCATTCATTTGAATGAGTTCTTTCGATCTTTGAATGTCACGCAATTTTGGTAAAATTACTTTCAGATGATCAAGTACAAATCTTTGTCGTTGCCTTTCTTCAGTTAATTGAATGAGTTCATATTCAGCTTCAGTGGATAGCCCTATTTGATGAGCAATGTCAAATACTTGAAAATCCATGGAAAGTTGTCTGTTATCTACTTCAACCAGATCATACATTTCCTGAACGGCCTCATAGATTTCTTCCTTTAATAGCACATCTCCATTATTTCTATTCGGGATTTCTTCAATTGCACCAATGGCATACTTCTTATTTCGGTATGGGTTTTCCATATCCAGTACTTTTACAATCCTCTTTCCTCTCGTTTTGATGTCAAATTTACCATCTTCATATCTCTTAGTCACCTCCCGAATCTCCATTTCAGTACCATATTCCACCTTATTTTTCACATAAGACGGAATTGCAAAAGTGCTATTATCTTCTAGACAGTCTGCGATTAGCTCTTTATAGCGTGGCTCAAATACGTGTAGATTAAGATTTTGATATGGGAACGCCACTAAATTTAATGGGAAAAGTGGTATTGTTCGATTCATCTTTTAAATAAATGTTGATACACTGATAATAAAAGGAATGTTTAATTTTTAGGTTGCGTTTATGAACAGAATAATTTTATATTATTTGAATAATTTAATTTAGTGTTCAAATAATTATGTTGTAGATATCAGCAACGAAAACAGGGGGAAAGGAACTGAATCAATGTTTTTCAATATTGTTTAAGTAGTCATTCATTGAATCGTTGTATATGAGAGCCGCACCGTGTGTTTATGGCTCAGGGCAGTCTACTCGATTAGGCAAAGTTTACATTATATGACTACTTACATTTTTAAAAAAATGCCATTCTTCTTTTTTTTTAATATAAATGGTGCCTGACCCTTCTTTCCAACCATAATCAAAAAAATCATATTGGATATATGCAGCAGTTGAATCATTATTAAATAAAGGAGGATATATTCTATAGGAAGTTAGTGTGTCCTTAAATGCGTAGTTTTTTTCTCTAAGATAATTTAGATTTAAAGAAAAATCGGAATAAATTTTCTCTGATTGAATTATTTGTGTCTTGAGATTATTTTTATTCTTAATCGAATCAAAGTATTTTTCTGAATCAATAATTTTTAGTAAACTAATCTCATTTTTTAAATCATAACTAGCACGAGAAGGTGGAATTTCTTTCCCAGAGGTGTGCTGTAAATTATAATATTCATAGGGAGAAAGTTTATTTAAAATGACTCCATATTTATACATCGCTTTATCTTCTATAAAAACATTAACAACCTTATTTACTTCTTTATTTAGTTTTTGAGTGTCCTCTTCTTGGCTTTCTTGACAAGAAATAAGTATAAATGATAGTAAGATTAGATGCAGTCGGTTCATTACTGTTTTGTCTAACAATTCGCTATTATCATTATTGATAGCCTTTATTAGGCTAATCGATTTAAAAATATTTTGTAACCTATATTTATCTAGAAGTGCTATTAATTGCTCATTATTCTCCATCCAAATCAGGCAAATTAAACTGCCCAAATGCACTCTTTTCCTTCATTAATTTTTCGATTTCCTCGCTTTTTCTTGGCGCATCATCCGACAGCAATTCAATCCCATCTTTTTTAATTAAATAATCATCTTCTATCCTTACTGGGATGTTCCACCATTTTTCATCACAAGGGCTTCCTTGCGGAATATAAATCCCAGGCTCAATGGTGATGACCATATTTTCTTCCAAAGTACCGTATTCACCTAAATCATGCACATCCAAACCGATGTGATGGCAACATCCATGTGGGTAATAGCGATGTCTTCCGGTTGACGGGTCTATTAAATCTTCCTCATTCAAACTTTCAATTATGCCTAGTTCCAACAAGCCCTTATTAATAACAGCCTGTGTGGTGTCCAACAAATCTGAAAAAGGAACACCAGCTTTGGCTATCGACATGGCCGCTTCCTGTGCTTCGTATACTAAGTCATAGATCGCTTTTTGCTCGTTGGTAAATTTTCCGTTTACTGGAATAGTTCGGGTAATATCAGCGGTATAACCATGATATTCAGCACCCAAATCCATCAAGATCAGTTCCCCATCTTCAATTTCAGGTTTGTAGTTGTCTATATAATGCAATACACATCCATTATGTCCTGCACCCACAATACTAGGGTAGCCTTCATATTCCGCCTTGTATTTTTTATATATAAATTCATGCATTCCTTGAACTTCAAGTTCAGACATGCCCGGCTCCATTGCTCGCATTACTTCTGCTTGTCCTAAAGCAGAAATTTTCACCGCTTTTCTTAATAAATCCAATTCTTCTTCGGTTTTAATACCGCGCATTGGGCGCAATAGTTGATCTAAAAGAGTGGTGTTTAAATTATTTTCTTGCGGCTCAGGTGTGATATCTAAATTACTATCATCAGGATAATTTACTTTTTGCTTAAATTGTGAAATCAAATCGTATAAGTCCCCTTCTTCCTGTGTTTCCCTCACATCATCTTCAAAATCATGAAATAAGACTTGATCGTATTTCGAGAAATCAATAGGGAAGTTTTTGAATTCAGGTGTTTCAAAAGCTAGGTCTAATTTTAAATCTTTCGCAGCTTCTGATGCGCTCATTCTTCCGCCATCATAGAGTTCGGCCAATGCATTTCTACCCCTAACAAATACAATTTCATCAAAACTATTTCCATTGATGTTTTGCTCTTCTGAAAAAATCATCAATAAGGCATGCGGCTGTCTATGACCCGTGAGGTAATAGAAATTAGGATCTTGATGATACTTATAATTTACATCATTGGCTCGGTTGCGAATTGGGTTTGAAAAGAACACTGCCACAGAATTTTCAGGCATCTTGCTTCTTAAAATTTCTCTTCTTTCTTTATGAAAGTCACTTGATAGGAAATCTAGTGGTTCTTGAACTTGGGCAAAACAAGAACTTGAAATTAGAAGTGCGATAATAAATGTTTTTACTATTTTCATAAACAGGTCTTTTTGAAAATTACGTTAAATCTAAATTTTTAGACATGATTTTTATACTAATGGTTATTAAATTAAATGAAATACCAATCTTTGCTTGAACTGGAATTAATTTATCTTACTTTATATAAACTTTTTTTCATACAAATTACGTTTGTTATTATTGATTGACAATCTATATTTTTACTTCTTTTCAAGAACTTAAAATGCGAATCACCCTATTTTCATTCTTACTCTTTTTTTTATATCCTCGGGTTGTGATCCCAAGGAGCAGGAGTTTGAACCTGAAGAGGATTTTGAGCTATCTGCTCCATCTTATTTTGGTAGCTTCAATGAAAGAATTCCCGAAGCCAATCCCATTACTACGAAAGGCTTCGAACTAGGAAGAATGCTTTTTTATGAGAAAAAACTTTCTGGTGATAACAGCATGTCTTGCGCTACTTGCCATCAACAAAGCAAAGCCTTCACTGACGGTAAGGCTTTTAGCCCGGGAATAGACGGCATAAATGGAAAAGTGAGTACTATGTCTTTGGTGAATTTGCTTTGGGCTGAAAAATTTACTTGGAATGGGCAGATGGAAACAGTAGAGGCACAATCAACCGAACCAATTCGTAACCCCATTGAAATGCATGAGAATTTTGATAATGCTATTCAAAAATTACAAGATGCAGGTTATAATACATTATTTCAAGAAGCATTTGACACTGATCAAATCACAGAAGAATTAATTGGAAAAGCATTGGCTCAATTTCAAAGAGCGTTGATATCATCTAATTCTAAATATGATCAATATTTAAGAGGCGAATATGAACCAACTCAATCTGAACGAAGAGGGGAGCAATTGTTTTTTACGCATCCAATTCCTGGTCAGTTGAGAGGTGGTAATTGTGGAGACTGCCATTTGGGGCCACTTACTTCTGGTGCAATTGATGAATTTCAAGGCTTCCATAATAATGGTTTGGATAATGATGAAAATATGGATGAAGGTTTAATGGCAGTGACTGGAGACCCAAAAGATAAAGGTAGATTTAAAACTCCTAGCTTAAGAAATATAGCTTTAACTGCACCATATATGCATGATGGTAGATTTGAAACTTTAAAGGAAGTGATTGAGCATTACGACAATGGAATTCATCAAAGCAGTACATTAGATGTTCTAATTATAGAAGGTAGTAATGAAAGTCAGGCTGCAGGAGAACGACCACAATTATTCCTTACAGATCAGGAAAAAGAAGATATTTTGGCATTTCTACATATGTTAACTGATGAAGAATTTATTAATAATCCTCAATTCTCTAATCCATTTGAAAATGAAAACAATTAAAGCCTTTTTATTCATAGTCCCATTCGCTTTACTTTCTTGTAAAGATGATGATTTTATTGGTGCACCGCTTGATATTAACTTTTATCATAAAGCTGGAACTGCAGATTTTGAGTATAATACTTTATACCAAAATGCAGCTGGTAATGAGTTTTCTTTACGATTATGGAGAACATACATCAGTGATATTCGATTGGTTAATTCTGAAGGAGATATTACCGCTTTTTCGGACAGCTACCACTTAATTGAGCCTAAAGAAGGTAATAAGTACAGTTTAAGACTCCCATCGGTTTCACAAGATAGCTATACAGAAATCAGGTTTAATATAGGTATTCGTGAAGACACCAATCTTTCCGAATCACTTTCTGGAGATTTGGACCCAAGCAATAATATGGCGTGGAATTGGACTACTGGCTATAAATTTATCAGAATGGACGGTGAATTTGAAGATAATGACGGAAATAGAAGAGGAGTAGTGGTTCATGTGGGCACTGAAAATAATTTCAAACCTCAATCATTTACTTTTGAAGCTCCTGTAACGGTTGGCTCTTCCGGAGCTGAAATGAATTTTCAATTGGATTTATTGGAAGCATTTCAAAACCCCAATACGATAGATTTTGAAGTTTTAAGCGATTTCCAATTCAATGCTGAGGCGGATTTAATAGGGGAGAATTATGCTGAAGGATTTGTGAAATTAATTGAATAACTTATATTGCTATAATTAAAATATTGTTCAATGTTCACGATTGATCTCATTAAAACTAAACTACTTATGGATAATTTAAGAAAAATTCTATTTCTCATTCCAATTGCTTTTTTATCGTTTTCTTGTGAAGAGGAAGTTGATGATATGGTAGATGATAATGATGACGATGATGATAATTCAGTCAATATTGTTGAAATGACAATAGATAATTCTGGTGCTTCGGCTTATTTCGTTTCTGAAATTAATGGAAATGAAGAGGTGACTACTACCAATGAAGATAATAGTACATGGGAATTAACTGTTGGAACTCGTTATGTGTTAACAGTTACTGGAGCTAGCTCTCATCCATTTGCACTTAGAGATAGTGAGAATAATATTCTGTTAAGTATGAATAGTGTTGACGGAAGTTTTGAAGAAGACTCAGATGTTGATTTTCAAGCTAGCGGTACTAGCTTTAATTTTACTTTAACACAAGCATTGGCAGGTGAACTCGATAATTACGTTTGTACTGTACATCTTGGAATGACAGGAAGTATTACGGTTAACTAAAAGTATTGAAAAAGTCTTCAATACTTAACTATAGGTTATGAAGGCTTTTAATGCTTTTCTTTTAAGCGTTAACCCAAAGCAATTTCTCCCCAATCAGCATGCATATCATCAAAACGCTGCATCACTTTTTTGATAAAATCTTCAGAAATTAGGCTTTTTAATTCTTCTACATCTGCCACTTCATATTCATCAATTTTGAAGGTTTGCTCATATAATCCTAATTCAAATTTCACTAAATATTTTTCATTCCATTGGAACAAACTGATTTTACAAAAGTTGTTTGGAAGTTCACCTATTACCCTCATTATTCTTATTTTTAATTTTTGCAAAGTTAAGTCTTAAATATTGATGGCTAAATTAAAGGAGCAATTTTATGATTTTTTGATAGAAGAAGATGAACTGCGTGCATGCAAAGCAATTCCAGATGATGCTTGCACTAATGTTCCCAAGAATTTTACGCTCAATATTGCCAATGGTACACTAAGCAAATTGGCAGAAAAGATCATCAGTCCAAATCTAACTTTAGCTTGGATTATGGACTTCTTCGGTGCTTCCTCAGCTGTGATTGGTGCTTTGGTTCCTATTAAAGATGCAGGCTCATTATTACCTCAGCTAGCGGTTTCGGGAAAAATCCGATCTTTTTCAATACATAAAAATTTCTGGGCAATCAGTGCCTTAATGCAAGGTTTATGTTGGTTGGCTGCAGCTGGTCACATTTTCTTTGGTGATGAGGAAACCTTTCCGATAGCAATGCTAGTGCTACTTGCGATTTTTAGTGTGGCAAGCGGTGTAGCTTCTGTTGCTTACAAAGACGTGATTGGAAAAACCATTCCCAAAAGTACTCGCGGACAAATGTTGAGCTACCGTTCTACCTTTGGAGGGATTTTGAGCTTGATAGCAGGCGTTGTTTTGGTATTCTTTATTCAGGGGCAGGCTGACAAGTCCATTTATGGGTTTATGTTTCTCTTCGCTTCTGGTTTGTGGTTTATAGCCTCTATTTTGTTTTTCATGATAGAAGAAGAGAAAGGAGCAACAAAAGGTGGTAGAACTCCATTTGAAGAAGTTAAGGCAGGGATTAAGCTGATAAAAGAAGAAGCAAATTTCAGAAATTTCCTTTTTACTAGGGCATTATTAATGGCGGTTCCACTCCTCCAGCCATTTTATGTTCTGGTTGCTAAAGATATTGATAATACTAGCTGGAGTTTGCTTGGATATTTAATTATTGTAAACGGACTTGCAAATGTTTTAAGCAGTCCTTTTTGGGGTAAAGTTGCTGATCAATCCGCAACTCGACTGATGAGAATATCTTCCTTTATAGCAATAGGAGGAGCTGTTTTTGCATTGCTGTTTTACTATGCCTCTGACTGGAATCTAGGCTTCTATGCTTTTTTACCCGTATTTTTTATCAATGGCATTGCGTATAGCGGAGCAAGATTAAGTCGAAAGACTTATTTGGTAGATTATGCTCCTGATGACAATAAGGCTACCTATGTTTCAGTAGCGAATACTTTCATTGGTTTATTCACATTGGTGGCAGCCGGTTTTGGGGTAATAGCTCAGTTATTTGGTTTACCAGCTCAGATCATCTTTTTTATGAGTTTGCTGGTTTTGGCAATCGTATTGAGTTTTAGGTTGAAGAGGGTTTGAGTATTTTGAAAGTATGTTGAGAAAGGTCGCTCCTACGGAACTTGGATAGCCTTTTACTTTTTTGATTACCTTAAGGTCATGCCTACGGCATTATTGTGCAAAATCCCCATGGTCGTGTGGCACTTTGATCATTCCTTCGCTATTGTAGCATTTCTAATCTTCTGTGTCCTTTCCCGATGAATACGGGACAAGTTGTGAAATATTAGTAAAACGCTGCGGTTAAACATTTGCAGCCTTTGGCTGTTCTTATGTTTTCTTTTGTCGCTTTGTGGTTAAAAAATGGACTTTTCTGTATGCGTGGTAAACAATTCCAATGCATGCATGCCTTTAGCAGAATTTCCCTTTTCATTCAATTTCGGACTCCAAACAGCTATACTGAACTCTCCTGGCAAGACAGCAGCAATACCACCGCCCACACCACTTTTACCAGGCAAACCAACACGAAATGCAAATTCACCAGATTCATCATAGAATCCACATGTCAGCATAAGCGCATTGATCCTTTTGATTTGATTGGGTTCCAGAAACAAGGTGCCATCAGGAGCGCATTTTCCATGTTGTGCGAATAATTGAAAACACCAAGCTAGTTCAACGCAGCTCATATCTAAAGAACAAGTGTAGAAATAGAAATCCAGCACATCTTCTGGCTTGTTGTGGATGTTCTTAAAGCTTTTGATAAAGTTAGCCATGGCCACATTTCTATAGCCCATGCTTTTCTCTGATTTAAAAACTTCTTCATTGTACTGTATTTTATCTGAGCCTTGAAGATCGTGCATGAATTGCAAATAATCATCTTTCGGATTCTCCAGTTCTGAAAGTAGAATATCACAAATCACGATGGCTCCTGAATTGATAAATGGATTTCTTGGAATACCTTCTTCATGTTCCAATTGAACCAATGAATTAAATGGATCTCCAGATGGCTCCACATCCACTCGATCCCAGACTTTGTCGCCAATGCACTGAATGGCCATACTCAAGGTGAAGACTTTTGAAATACTCTGAATGGAAAATCGTTCGTCATAATCTCCAGCATTGTAGGTTTCTCCATTTACAAATTGCAGAGAGACACCAAATTTGAAAGGATCAATTTTTGCTAATTCGGGAATGTACGAAGCTACATTTCCTGGTGTATCTACTGAATTAACCGTATGTAAAATATCATCGAGTATTCTGTTGTAGTCTTCCAAATTTATGAATTTGTTTCTTCTCTAATACGACAAGAATAAATATGAGATACAGGATTTACTAAATTCCTATTCTCAAAGTGCTAACTCTCTTTTAGGTATTTTTACCTGAAGACATATGGAAAGCCAATTATCTTTCATCGCTGAAGCTTTGTTGAAAACACCAAAACGATGTAGTGAAGTCGTAGGAAAATAAGCGAATAGTTTAGCACAAATTTATTAATTCAAGAATGAACCATTCCCTTGATAATTCTTCTTATATCCTGAGGGTGAAACTCCTTCTTCTTTCTTAAAAGTACTTGTAAAATGCGAGAGGTTCTCAAAACCGGAATTATAGCAAGCCTCAGAAATACTACAATTGGGTTTCTTTAACCATTTTTTAGCCAATTTTATTCTTTCCGAAAGCACATATTGTCCTGGAGTAAAACCAAATGCTTCTTTGAATTTCTTAAAGAAAGTCGCCCTGCTCATGCAAGCAGCATTAGCCAAGCGGTCAAAATCAATTTTCTCATTAATTTTATTCTGAATAATGTGAATGGCATAAGCCAAGGGATGGTGGGAAGCTAAAGTTTTGGGTGAGGAAGTAAAAACATGCCTTGCTTGAGTTTGCATCAAGCGAATAATCATTTCCTTCATCGCCAAATCAACATATAAATCCTTGGTGCTGCTATCTTCTGTTCTGGAGATTTTAATGATTCTATCGACCGTATTAATCAACTCCTGATTATTGATGATATGATGTATGCTAGGGTCAATTTTCCATTGATCTTGCTCTATCACTTTCGGATGCTTTTCATTCAGCATATCCAAAGTGAAATCAATCAATTGTTGGGAAATTGCTAATGCAATACATTGAGTGGGCTGTCCCTTTTTTGCTTCAGGGAAATCTATTTCCATTACCTCATTAGGGCCGACAATTACGGATTCCCCAGGTAAATAATCAAAGGCCTCCTTATTTTCTAAGTGCATCACCTTTTTGCCTCTTAGCATAGAAGTAAAAACAAAATCGTTGAAAACCAATTTCACATCCTTTGCCTGTTGATGAGTTTCAAAAACATTCAGTTCGCAACTATCATAAGTATAGGCAGTTCGATTCTCCACTAAAGTGAACAGCGAATTTTCATTTCCTACAGGGACTTGGTATGGACGGATAGCGTTGTTCATATTATTTTTTCTAGATAGAACTGTCAGATTTAGGGTTAAAATGGTTGGTGCGCCACCAACCATGGGTTTTACCCCGGTCCTGTGGCACACCGACCAGAATTTGGAATAAGTAAACCTATCAGTTTCTTTTCAAAAAGCTTCAAAAAAGCAGTCTCACAATTTAGTGATTTTTATGATATTTTAAAAATAAGATGGAAAGCAAAATGATTCATACGGATAACAAAACTTTTAAGAATTATAAGTAGGAAATTACAACATATTAAAAATTAAAAAAATACTATGGAAACTTTAGAAAGAACTCAAAAAACAGTTGAACGTCCTACCTTCAAGGCGCAATACGACCACTTTATTGGTGGTCAATGGGTGAAACCCGCAAAAGGAGAATATTTTGATAACATAAGCCCAGTTGATGGACAAGCTTTCACTAAAGCTGCAAGAGGAACAAAAGAAGATGTAGATAGAGCGATAGATGCAGCCCATAAAGCATTTGAAACCTGGTCTAAAACTTCTGCGGCAGCCCGTGCAAATGTACTCTTAAAGATTGCCGATATTATTGAGGAAAATCTTGAGTTGTTGGCAAGAGTCGAAACCATTGACAATGGTAAAGCATTAAGAGAGTGCAGAGCAGCTGATTTACCGCTTTGTGTAGATCACTTTAGATATTTTGCAGGAGCCATCAGGGCGGATGAAAGCAGCATTTCTGAGCATGATGAGCACACTGTAAGTATTAATTTACAAGAGCCTTTAGGGGTTGTAGGTCAAATTATCCCATGGAATTTCCCTTTATTAATGGCGACTTGGAAGATTGCTCCGGCTTTGGCAGCAGGTTGCTGTACGGTGGTTAAACCAGCAGAACAAACGCCAACTTCTCTTATGGTTTTGATGGAATTGATTCAGGATGTTGTCCCAGCTGGTGTATTGAATGTTGTAACAGGATTCGGTCCTGAAGCAGGGAAACCATTAGCTCAATCCGATAGGATAGCAAAAGTGGCTTTCACAGGAGAAACCACTACTGGTCGTCTAATTATGCAATATGCATCTGAGAACCTTATTCCCGTGACCATGGAATTGGGAGGTAAATCTCCTAACATTTTTATGAAGTCTGTAATGGATAAAGATGATGAATTCCTGGATAAATGTATTGAAGGAGCCGTGATGTTTGCTCTAAATCAAGGGGAGGTTTGTACTTGTCCGTCTAGAATATTGGTGCATGAAGACATAGCCGATGAGTTTCTGAAAAGAGTAGTGGAGCGTACGAAAGCCATTAAAATGGGACATCCTTTAGCCGAAGACACCATGATGGGTGCCCAGGCTTCTAATGACCAATTTGAGAAGATCCTTTCTTATCTGGATATCGGAAAGCAAGAAGGAGCAGTAGTGCTTTGCGGAGGCGCTAAAGCAGGATTAAATTCTGGATTGGAAAATGGGTATTACATCCAGCCGACCATCTTCAAAGGGCATAACAAAATGCGCGTATTCCAGGAAGAGATTTTCGGGCCCGTAACTTCGGTTTGTACTTTCAAAACAGTGGAAGAAGCGATCGAAATAGCAAATGATACGATGTACGGATTGGGTGCTGGATTATGGAGTAGAGATGCTCATGAACTGTATCAAGTGCCAAGAGCCATCAAAGCGGGTCGTGTTTGGGTGAATAACTATCATGCTTATCCTGCTCATGCACCATTTGGAGGCTATAAGAAATCAGGTTTCGGTAGAGAAAACCACAAAATGATGTTGGATCACTACCGTCAAACCAAAAATATGTTGATTTCTTATGATAAGAATAAATTAGGTTTCTTTTAGTAGATAGATAGTAGTGGGTATTGAGTATTCGGGAATGAGATTGAAAAATCGTTCTGAACTCGATACCCACTTTTCTCAATACTCATTACACACTACTGAATACTGAACAATATGGAAAGAGTATCAATAAGCGACAGAGCAATTGAAACAATAGATAAACTGAGGGATAGATTTGGAGATTTGATGTTTCACCAGAGTGGAGGCTGTTGTGATGGCTCATCTCCTATGTGTTTTGAAAAAGGAGACTTCAAAGTAGGAGGAGGAGATGTTTGGTTGGGACAAGTTTACGGATGCGATTTCTTTATGAGCAAAGACCAATTTGAATATTGGAAACATACCCATCTTACATTAGATGTAACCGAAGGAAGAGGCTCAAGCTTTTCATTGGAAATTCCTATGGGGATTCGGTTTATGATTCGCTCTCGTATTTTCACCATGGAAGAAATCGAGAACTTGGAACCCACCATGACGGGGGAAGAGTATTTGGAGGCAGATATTAATTAGTTTTGGTAAAATTTAAAATAGCAGTTCTATCGTTAGTCTCTGGCTAACGATGGTTACTTGTGCCTCAGGCACGTAATGCAGGCATGACTAAAAAGACACTAAGCAGTAAACAGCTAAAAAACGTCCGAGGCGGTAGTATTTTCCACTAGCCCGAGGCTAGCAGGCAATGTCGTTAAGTTAAGCTTTGTATAAAATTGAATCCTTCTTAAATTCTTGTCTTACTTAAGTGATTTTTATTTTTCTCATTATAGTCCTGAAAGGACGTCATATTGTAACACAGGGTGAAGTCCTGTGTTATAAACAAACTGACTCCCAAGCCCTGAAAGGGCGCAATATTTCACCCTTTCAGGGCTTTTTTATCTCGGTTTATTATTATGTAGGGCTTCACCCTACTTTGTGATACATCAGCCCTTCGGGCCTCAAAAAAAAATAAATAGCAACTTGGCACATTTAACTGAAAGTTATATTTAAGCTTTTCTGGATTTAATCCTTAATTCATGTGCTATGGTTATCTCTTAACTTAACGGCATTGGGCTAGCGGGAGTGAATAACACCTTTCTTTTCAGTTGCCTTTTCATAATCCTCATTATAATCTTTTCTAAGCGTACCAAACACTCTATCCCAAATCAAAGTATACAACCCAAAATTGCCATGGAATTTCTTATGATGCATATTGTGCGCAACTGAGGTATTAATATACCTGCCAATCCATGTTCTGTGGAAATTCTTTGGATAAAGCTCATAACCAGTATGGCCGTATACATTATAAATGATCTGAAAAATAAAGAATATTACAATTGCACTTCTATGAGCTGGAATTGTAATGGCAATCAAGGGAATAATGCCAGCTTCCAAAATGGCTTCTAATGGATGAAAGGAATAAGCAGTCCAAGGAGAAGGATTAGTGGAAGTATGGTGCACTTTATGGAAATGTCTATAAAATTTAGGTAGATGCATCATTCGATGAATCCAATAGAAATAGAAATCATGTAATACAAACATAAGTAGTATAGAACTCCAATAGTACCATACGGGCATATCACTGATTTCATAATAGATTAATGTATAATCCGCAAAAGTTCTTAAAGTGAGAACAGCTACCAGACTGAAGATGAAAATGGTAATTATGGAATAGAAAAAATCCCTTCCATAGTCAGTAATTTGTGGAAATTTGGACTGAATTTTTCTATTGTTCATCGCTTTCCTAAAAAGGACATACAAAAGGATAAATGCAGAGCCAGCCACGATAAAATAACGCATTCCGACATGCATCATGGCTAAAGCAAAATAATCAAATAGCTGTTGCGGTTTGTCCATCATACCACAATTTCGCTATAAGAATTTGTATTAGCAAGGGGAATATTGCTGACAGAATGCTTGAGTAGATATAAATGAATGGAGATTGCTTATAAATCAAATTGACAGTTGACAATGTACAATAGACAAAATTCATGGTTGATTTTAAAGAGTGTAGTTTTAGGACTATACGAGGCTTCTGACTTCTTTGATCTCAAAAATAAATGAAAACTAAGATCAGCTTAAAGGTTAAAATAAATACAAATCAATTGACCTTTGGCTAAGACTAATAACATACAAACCGTAAAAAATGAAGAGCAATACGAAGCTTTAAGAGACAAGGGCGTGAACAAGTAAAAGGCTGCTCGACTTGCTAATACACCAGGTCCAGGTAAAAAAGGCGGGCAAGCACCTCCTCATGAAGAATGGACAGTTAAAGAACTTCAAGAGCAAGCTCAAAATGTGGGAATTAAAATGAACAAAGCAGAACTCATTGATGCGCATAGAGGTCATTGATAATTGGAAAAAATCCTCAGAATCAAAAACAATTAATTTTAATTTTATTATCTATGCAAATTAAATAATTCAATAGAGATTTAAAGAAAAATGGGGAAGGCAATTTTAACCTTAATAATAAGCTTAACAGTTATTTCCTTTATCAATGCTCAAGAAATTGAGTCGGAAAAAGTATTTGGTGGTTATAAATATATTCAAGAAGGAAAACCTTTAAATATACATCAGTTGGAAGAAATAATGGAGCCATTACCTGATGCTTATAAACATATAAAAAAGGCAAAAACAAATAATACATTGGCAACGATTGTGGGCTACACAGGTGGCTTTTTAATAGGATGGCCAGTTGGTACTGCATTAGCTGGCGGTGATCCCAATTGGGGCTTGGCAGGAATCGGTGCCGGTGTTTTAGTTTTAGCAATTCCATTCACAAGTAGTTATTCAAAAAATGTTGAAAGAGCTATAGGAATTTATAATTCTTCTTTAAAATCCTCAGCTTACCTTAAAAGAAAGCCTGAACTTAAGTTAATTGCTAGTGGAAATGGGCTTGGGATTAGAATGGTTTTTTAACTTAGCTAAAGTTAATGCTCTTGAAAAATAGTTACGGATAGGATCTAGATAAATTTAAAATCTCAACTTACCTCTTGGGGAAGGTTTTAACAATTACGATCGATCAAAAGGCTACCCGAGAATTCCAACAGCCAATTCTGCCCAAATCACCAGTAGCACGAGTAAGATGCCGCCACAAGGGATTAATCTGGCAATCAGGCTTTTTACTGCTCTTAATACCACTACGCACAATAGACCAGTGCCTAATAGTAAAAAACCCATTGTCTTAAAATCAAAAGGTTTCCAATTTCCTTCATTGCTAAACTGCATGGGCACAGCCGGGATAAGGAGCAGGACACCAATTCCTCCAAGAATAAGTAAGAATCTTTTGTTTTCCATAATGCGAAAAATTGGTTTTAATGAAAAGTACTTTGTAAAGCACACTAAGATGAAAAAACTTTATTCACCAACTATTTTTATAAAACTAAATTTGATGAAGTAGTAAGGAGTAAAATATTGTTATTCTGCTCTTATTTTAAAACTAATTAGTACTCTTCAAGAGCACTAATTAACTTATGTAATCGTTAAAAGAGCTGCTAACATTTCTTTGCTTTAAATGGCATTGCTGTGAAGCGTAAAAAGATCAGCCGCATCAGCTGATATTCGAGCTATGGTGGTGATTTTTATTGCTTATTTTATAATAACCTCAAAAGTATCCGATAAAATGAAGAAAATAGTAGGCGTAGCACTTTTGGCTTTAATGGTTTCATGTAATCTTGCTGAAGAGCAGGAAAAAGTCGAAGGTATTCAATTAAGCATCT
Source organism: Marivirga tractuosa DSM 4126 (assembly GCF_000183425.1). Classification (NCBI taxonomy): domain Bacteria; kingdom Pseudomonadati; phylum Bacteroidota; class Cytophagia; order Cytophagales; family Marivirgaceae; genus Marivirga; species Marivirga tractuosa. Next base: position 1,180,631 of record NC_014759.1, on the reverse strand, counting down.
CTTCCAGCATTAATCAAGAAAAACCCCTAAATCAAGAAATCATTAGCACGCTTACAAACTTCCTAGAAACAAAGAATGATTCCTTCAAGGAGAATAAATATTGGTTAGCAGAAGACTTTGATACCTTCTGGTTTCCCTTTCAGGATCTTTATGAAATAGAACATAAAGACAGTGCATTATATTTCTATCAGCCTTCTTTAATGGAAATTGTCAATACTGATGATGAGCAAAAGAAGTTACTGAAGCTGGCTTTTATAGGGCATGATGATACCACAAAAGAAAGCACGATCAAGAGCATTTATAATATTGTGGCCAACCAAACCGATACGGGTATAGTGTTTAGTCATCCACTGCCATACTTCACCAAGAACTGGAAAAAAATTCAGAAAGGGAGTATAGAATATGTAGTCTCACCGGATAGAGATTTCAATGAAGAGGAGGCTGAAAGGCAGCTTGAGGATATAGCTAAAATTTGTGATTTCTTTAGTACCGAACCTATGCCGATTACTTATTATTCTTGCATCGGTCTTGAAGAACTCTTTCAAATCAAAGGCTTTGATTACAATCCGATTATGTACAGAGAAGGAGGTGGGGGATTGGCTGCAACGCTCAATATTGTTTTTTCAGGGAATAGATCCGAGTTCTACACGCATGAAATTATGCATCTTTACACCAGTGCCTGGTATCCTTCGAGCACTAAACTGATTGATGAAGGATTGGCTACCTATGTTGGAGGAAGTAGAGTCTATTCTTATACATGGCATAAAGAGAACCTAAGAAGTCATATAGAAGAGCATCCTGAGATAGATTTTTCCAAACATTTAGAACCTTTTGAACGATTCTTTGCTGGCGAAACCGCCATTCCGTATATGGTTGGTGCTTTGATTTGTGAAAGAACTTATCGTTTATATGGAAAAGAAAAACTCTTGGCATTGTTAGATGGAGCGGATAATATTTGGGGACTTTTGGCTGAAGTGGGTTTAACGCAAGAAAATTTTGATGGAGAACTTAAAAAGGAATTGTCATTGCCTCCGACTTTATGCATGTAGAAAGAGCAGCGAAAGGCAAAACTTGCGCTAGTTCAAGCGTCCGCTTGGACTTTTATTAAACTTGCTCATACGTTTTAGACAAACTTTTCAGTAAATAGTATCATTTAGATGTCCAAACTTTTCATATTTCACATATATTAGCAGTTCATACATGCAATCAAAACCTGCAAACCTGTCTATTGATGGTTTTTTGCTTTGAGGAGTGTTTGAGTTCTTATAAATTAAATAGTAGTAACTGTGTCACTATCTGGTGGATAATAAGGATAGTGTTTATATTTTTGTTACTACTCAATTAGGTATAATTACCTTAAAACCAATTAAATAAAAGAAATGAAACCAAATTTCCCCAAACACAGCTGTGTTTACAAGTCAATCAAAATTGAGAAACCTTACAAACTTGCTTCACTAAACCTAATTTTCTTTTTGGCTTTTCTGTTCTCTTGCCAAGAGCAAGAGGTTGAAGCTGTTTATCCTGAAGAAGCCGCAATAAATGGCTATATTGGTCTGCAAGATTCAGAAAAGCTAAATGAGGCCTTCATGCAAGCAAAAGAGTTTGTGAACCGACCTAATCGTAGAACTAACTTTCCATTTCAATTTAGTTGGGATATGGTAGATCACAGCCGTGTACTCCAAATTGTTCAAAACGGAAATGGTAATTATTCCAATTATACCTTTTCGATAGAACAAAAAGATGAAAGCAACTTTCTTAATTTAGTTTTAAAAGAGCAGGCTGATGGATTTTACGGGGCTCTATTTGAATATCACTACCTTACTGATGCTAACGGAACCCTTGTTAATACTATAGAACGAATCAATAAGTATAGTCTTGACGGTAGGCTAATAAGTCAATATAATACTGATAGTAATAATGGTAATACAAACAGATTGCTCACAGAAACTTGCTATAAAGCTAGCGTGGAGTGGTTGGCTTTTGATGGCTCTCCGTGTGATCCTTTCGAATTTGAAGAAGAAGATGATGGGTGCTGGGAAACAGTGGTACTTACTCCTGTTAGCTGCATTCAATCTGACCCTCATGGTGGTGGCAATGATGATGGAACAAATGAAGATGTTGACGATTGGGGTACCCCATTACCCGATCCCGAAATAGGAGGTGGTACTAGTCCAGGAGGAAGTAGTTCTGGCGAACCTAGTTCACCAGAAGATGATGGTGGCAGTCCTTCAGCCCCAGGAGAAGCACAGGACGAACTAATAGGATTAGAGCCTCCCCTTAACGGACCGTCACCATTGCCACAGTGCGGTGATGGAGAAGTAAGGGTTGATGGAGTATGTATTAATGAAGAGCTTTATTTAATGGAACTTTGGAAAGCACAAATTGATCATATCAATAATCCTGAAGAGAAAAGAAAGGAACAATTAATGTATATTGCAACTCATAACGCTCAGGCAGGTAGAGATTTTAAAGATAATATTGAAAGTCTTATTGCAACCCCGGGCATTACCAGAGGAGAAGTAGATGATATCAACAAAATTGTCAATGATTACTGGGAAGAGTTGGTAGGTCGGCTAATTATGGCAAACTTTTACCCAGTTGTTGAAACGGCAAAATGGTTTGTACAATTAGCTTTGATAGAAACTGGTTCAGGGGTACTTTTTCATTCTGTAAAAGGACTCTTAAGTGTAAAGTGGGGTGTTCAACTAGCAAACATTGGAATCAATACTAAATCGATCGCTATCGTGGTCAATAGAATGAAATCAGGCTTATCATTTGGCTTGAACAATAGTTCTCTTACATTAAAAATAGGTGGAAGGAATTTACTTGGTTTAAAGAATTCTAATGGGGTTTATAAATTTACTGATGTAACAAATATTGAAGCTAAAGCCATATTTGAAGAGATGGTTGCTGGTAGAAAGTTTAAAACAGTCTTGAATGTTGATGGGAAATTGATACAGGAACTTAGGTGGCAAGAAAATGGAGTAGATCAATTCGTAAAGTTTAGAAACTTTTCTAAGACAAATGAAGGAGAAATGACCATTGAAGTACTGATGAAAGACTACGCTCACTTAAGAGGTGGTAGAGCGATTAAACTAAAATTCTATTTATAATGAACTTGTCTGATACTACATTGAAATATCTTTCAAATTTCTTTTTTGAAACTTCCGAAGAAGATGGTATTGGGGATTATTGGCTTTACTTAAAAAACTCAAATACTAGCTTTACTTTTTGTCAGATTCAAGAAATTTTCTTAGAATCTTTAAAATTTATTTGTGAGCAAGATCTAGCTGATTTCTTTGGAGCATACGATAAAGGTGAGGTTAAATGGGAAGGAGGTATTGAAAGATTTATTTCTGACCTTAAAAAATTTGTGACCAATCATAAAAAAGAAATAATAAAAACGGACTCTTTCTTTTATAATTTTAAATACTGCTTTATAAAGTGGAAGGTAGATTCTCAAGATATAGATTGGGGTCAATTTGAAAAAAGTGCCTAACATCAGATAAGAAAGCATTTGGCTTTTGTAGCAATTTTCAAATTGAGAAGGTTAAATAAGCCTTATTATTTTAATTTAATGAATACTGTCAAGCCCTACGTTTCTTATACCAAACGTTAAAACAAAAATTGGCACAAAACCAATTAAATAAAAGAAATGAAACCAAATTTCCCCAAACACAGCTGTGTTTACAAGTCAATCAAAATTCAGAAACCTTACAAATTTGCTTCACTAAACCTAATTTTCTTTTTGGCTTTTCTGTTCTCTTGCCAAGAGCAAGAGGTTGAAGCTGTTTATCCTGAAGAAGCCGCAATAAATGGCTATATTGGTCTACAAGATTCAGAAAAGCTAAATGAAGCCTTCATGCAAGCAAAAGAGTTTGTGAACCGACCTAATCGTAGAACTAACTTTCCATTTCAATTTAGTTGGGATATGGTAGATCACAGCCGTGTACTCCAAATTGTTCAAAACGGAAATGGTAATTATTCCAATTATACCTTTTCGATAGAACAAAAAGATGAAAGCAACTTTCTTAATTTAGTTTTAAAAGAGCAGGCTGATGGATTTTACGGGGCTCTATTTGAATATCACTACCTTACTGATGCTAACGGAACCCTTGTTAATACTATAGAACGAATCAATAAGTATAGTCTTGACGGTAGGCTAATAAGTCAATATAATACTGATAGTAATAATGGTAATACAAATAGATTGCTCACAGAAACTTGCTATAAAGCTAGCGTGGAGTGGTTGGCTTTTGATGGCTCTCCGTGTGATCCTTTCGAATTTGAAGAAGAAGATGATGGGTGCTGGGAAACAGTGGTACTTACTCCTGTTAGCTGCATTCAATCTGACCCTCATGGTGGTGGCAATGATGATGGAACAAATGAAGATGTTGACGATTGGGGTACCCCATTACCCGATCCCGAAATAGGAGGTGGTACTAGTCCAGGAGGAAGTAGTTCTGGCGAACCTAGTTCACCAGAAGATGATGGTGGCAGTCCTTCAGCCCCAGGAGAAGCACAGGACGAACTAATAGGATTAGAGCCTCCCCTTAACGGACCGTCACCATTGCCACAGTGCGGTGATGGAGAAGTAAGGGTTGATGGAGTATGTATTGATGAAGAGCTTTTGTTAGCAGAGTTATGGGAACAAGAAAATATTGAGCTTTCAGAAGAATTTGAGAATAACCCTTGTGCAAAAGGCGTTTATGATGATTTGATGGAGAATAATATTGCGTTTGATGTGCTAAGTGATTTTTTTGGTGATAACCCAAAGGCTAATTTGGAAATAGATTTAGTAGAAGAAATACCAACTGAGGATGGTTTTGCAAATGGAAAAACTTATGCACCTTCGAATGGAATTATTAAAATTGAATTAAGTAAATCATATATTGATGCAGGTAGGTCGAATCTTGAAATTGCTAGGACTTTATGTCATGAATTTATACATGCAGAACTTTACTATAAATATACATATCTTGATAAATCTGAATTCTATGATTTATTTAGAGAATATACTAGAGCAGAAATAGGTACTACGCAACATAATTTAATGGTGCAGTTTTATTTAGATAAACTTTCGTATATGATGAGTCAATTTGATTCTAATATAAATGGAGTCAATTTCCATACTCTTTATGAATCGGGTGCATGGTTGGGATTGGAGGAAACAGATCTTTGGGAGGATAAGACTGAGGAAGAGAAAGCCGAAATAGAAAATGATCAATCAATTTTATATAATAATAGAGAAAGATGTCAGTAATAATCTATATTATAATGAGCTTAAATTTGTGTTTGTTACAAGGGACAAAAGAAAAATCACTTTTTATAATAGCAGACAAGAATGAAAGCTCTGTAAAATATTTTCCCAAAATTTTACGATACGAAAATGAGCAGATAGCAGATGTTTGTTTTGAAACGAAAGATGTTTTTTTGTTTTCATCATTCTGTTTTAAAATAGAAGCAGAATCCAATATTGAAATACTTGATTTGAATTCAGTAGAAGGAGATATATGGCATTTTGAAGATTTCAACAAGTATGTAATTGAATATTTTGATGAAGAAAAATATAGTTGCGAAACTATGTTCGAAAATTATAAAAATATATTTATTTTAATTCCTAAGGGAGAAAAGTATGAAATGGCGAAAGTAGAAAAATGTCATACTTTTGAGATAAGTCATGGGCGGGATGAATAGCGGTTAATTAATTAAATAATGGACTTCAATGGGATGGAAACTTGTAGTAGTGTCTAACACCATATAAGAAAAAATAGGTCTTTGTGACTATTCGCAAATTGGGACGGTGTAATCCACCTCACCTTAGTTTCATAAACTTTGCATAGCCCTACGTTTCTTAAATTTAGCGGCAGCGAGCAAAATGCCCCGTCCTAAAATAAGGCTACTTTTTAACTCTGAATTATGAATAGGCTTTTAATCATAGTGATAATTTGTTTTGGCAATCACCAACTCTTCGCAACTGGACAAGCTGCAGAACGAATAATTTATGAAGGAGATACTTTAGAACTCCTTTCCTTACCACTAGAAGATATTCTAGGAGAGTACGAAGAACGAATAAAAAAGTATCCTTCTTTGAAAGGTATGTGTTCAACTGGTTTATGGCGTAACTACATTGGCTACTGGAAGATTGAAAACTCTAAATTGTATCTAATTGATGTCTTTAAATGTGGTGAGCATGCTAACAGTTTACTAGAAGAAATTTTTGACCAAGTATCTCCAATTAAAGCAGATTGGTACACTGGCAAACTATTCATTCAACATGGGAAACAGATTAAGTATCAACATTCTGGATTCGAGCGCTACTATGAACAAGAAACTGTGATTACAATCGAACAAGGCAGACTTAAAAACAAAGAATTTTTCACAAATGGATACCTTAAAGATGATCCTGGGTTCTCATGTGAAGCTGATTCCATAATGGCTAAAGTTCACAATATGATTAAGTGGGAAGAATTGCCGGAACTTTCAAAAGACTTTAAGATTTATGTGAGCTTGACAACTGGAGCAAAGGACAGTCTAAGCATTATCAAAAGCAAGGCTCCTGAGCTATATGCGGATGAACTTAATCGGGTATTAGAGGAGTTTTCAGAACTTAAGAAATTCTACTCACGGGGTGAACCAGTACGAGAACGTTTTGCTTTTCCAGTAATTTTCAGTGAGGAACAACGAAAAAGATTCGATCACTAACACAGGGGCTATTTATGAAGGTGGTTTTATCAAGCAGGATATTTTGTTTGTACTTGGATAGTCAGCCACAATTAATACATTTAATAATTGCTGTGGCTGAGTGCAGATGGTAAGCTTAGTGCTTTCCAAGTTCCACTAAGCATAGGTATAGCTTTATCTACAAAACATTATTTCCCTAGATCATCACTTTATCCACCAACTTCTATCCCCAAACCCCTAATTTCTTTCACCCTTTTCCCCTATATTTGCATCACTACAAACGACTATAAAAAATGAAATCGACAATATCAATTCCACTTCGAATTTTACACTAAGTGAAGTTGAATTTTTATTCAAAGATTCCATGTGACCATAAAATATAAACAATATACACATGAAAATATATACCAAAGGCGGAGACAAAGGCAAAACCTCTTTATTAGGTGGTTCACGGGTTTCAAAAGCGCATTTACGCATAGATGCTTACGGTAATGTGGATGAGCTGAATTCTTGGATGGGCGTTTTGCGCGATCATAAAGAAAACACGTCCCGCAACCTACTTTTTATTGAAATTCAGGATCGCTTATTTACCATTGGTTCGCAATTGGCGAAAGAGCCGGGCGAAAGTAAATTTCCTATTCCCGACATCTCAGAATCAGATGTGGAGCGATTAGAAGCTACTATAGATGAAATGAATGAGAATTTACCCCCTATGAAAAATTTCATTTTGCCGGGCGGTCATCAGTTGGTTTCTTTTACGCATGTGACGCGCACCGTCTGCAGGCGTGCCGAAAGGGGAGTGGTGGCATTGAAAGAACATGAAGAAGTCAATGATTTGATAATCACTTATTTAAATCGTTTGTCCGACTACCTGTTTATGCTTTCACGCAAATTAACGCAGGAATTGAATGCTAGTGAAGTGCCTTGGGTACCAAAAAAGTAATTGGAAATAACCCTTTTTTTTTGTACTTTTGTGCAATTTTAAACTAAACCGACCATCATGTTAGATACTTTAGATATTTCTATCCGTAAAGTTCAAAATTCCCGCATCAATGAGGTGGATTTTAACAACATCCCTTTTGGGAAAGTTTATTCTGACCATATGTTTATAGCGGACTATGAGGATGGTCAGTGGAGTGATTTAAGAATTGTTCCTTACGAAAATCTTTCCATGGCTCCGGCTTCAAGTGTTATTCATTATGGTCAATCTGTTTTTGAAGGCTTAAAAGCCTATAAAAACAGTAATGGCGAAGCTGTGGTTTTTCGTCCTGAGGCGAATGCCAAAAGGTTGAACAAATCAGCTGAGAGAATGTGCATTCCAGAAGTTCCAGAAGAGCTTTTCATTCAAGCTATGACTGAGTTACTAAATTTAGATAAAGACTGGATTCCGAACAAAGAAAATACAGCGCTTTATATCCGTCCATTTGTGTTTGCTATGGACGATTATATCGGCATCAAGCCATCTGAAAAATATAGATTTATGATTATCACTTGTCCAGTAGGCGCTTATTATAGTGAGCCGGTGAAAGTGAAAATCGAAACTGAATTTACCAGAGCGGCTAAAGGCGGAACAGGTTATGCTAAAGCAGCAGGTAATTATGCGGGATCTTTATATCCTGCTAAATTAGCTCAAAAGCAAGGTTATCACCAATTGGTATGGACAGATGCTTCAGAGCATAAATACATTGAAGAGTCAGGCACCATGAACATTATGTTTGTGATCAATGATACTTTGATTACGCCAGAGGCTAGTTCTACTATTTTGAGAGGGATTACACGTGATTCTGTTTTGACGCTTGCTAGAGACTGGGGCATGAAAGTAGAGGAAAGGAAAGTCAGCATTAAAGAAGTAGTTGATGCTGCTAAGAATGGTACATTGCAAGAGGCTTTCGGAGCTGGAACTGCTGCTACTATTGCGCATATCAAGCTGATTGGTCATGAAGGCGTAGACTATCAATTGCCTGCAATTGAAGAAAGAGAATTCTCTAATAAAGTCTTAAAAGCAATGGACGCAATCAAATTAGGCGAAGCTGAAGATAAATTTGAGTGGATTTATAAGCTTTAACTTGTAGTAAAAATATTGATCTTGCCGTATGATGAATGATTGTACGGCTTTTTTTTAGCCCCCTAACCCGCCAGCTGGCGGGGAATAGTGAGCACTGAAATGCTTTTGCTTTTTAATTTGATTCAGTATCACTTTACTATACTTTTTGCGTAACGGTTGATGAAAATAGTGATGTAATTTATTGATTCCATTGATTTAAATCTATGTGTCTACCTACTGGAAGCTACTTTGTAGAATCAGATTATTGTAGAGGAATTTTTTAAATAGTAAACCGGTAGAATGATTAATTGAAACTTGCTCGAAGAGAGCGGGAGGGAGGAAAGTTTAGCGGGCCAGCGATGGCCTTGTGGGTGGAAGCATTAAACTTTCTTGAATTTTTGTTTCTTTTTGTTCAAGCAAAAAGAAAGGAAGAAAGAATAAAGCGAAAGACTCTGCCTTGTATAGATGTTAAATCTATAAAGCCTAGGATTCTTTCTTTTTCATCAAGGAAAAAGGAAGGTAATTGAGCTATAAAAACATAACTTTGAATTCAATTGAAGCTGAAATTTTTAAGCTTCCTAATTTTAAGGTTTAAATTTTAAAAACATAAATAACTGTCCTAATGACTAGTGACGATTTAAAAGATTTAAAGGCCCGAGTGGAAGCACTTCGGGGGTATCTTTGACTACAACAAGAAAGTTGAAGAAATAAAAGAACTTGAATTAGTATCAGCCCAGCCTGATTTTTGGAACGATTCAGATGAGGCTGAAAAAACCATGAAAGTCATTCAAGGCTTAAAGGAATGGACTAAACATTTCGATGAGCTTAGTGAATTGTATGGTGAGGTAGAAACCTATTATGAATTCTTGGAGATGGGTGAGTCCAGCGAGGAGGAAGTTTCCAAAGCCTATAAAAAAGCCTTGACCAAAACGGAAGAACTGGAGCTGAAGAAGATGCTATCTTCGGAGGAAGACCAACTTTCGGCTATGCTACAAATCACTCCTGGAGCTGGCGGTACGGAAAGTAACGATTGGGCAGGAATCCTGATGAGGATGTATATCATGTGGGGAGAAGCTAATGGTTATAAAGTTCGAGAAGTGGATTTTCAAGAAGGCGATGTAGCAGGCGTTAAATCCGTTACTTTGGAATTTGACGGCCCACAAGCTTACGGCTTCTTAAAATCCGAAAATGGCGTACACCGATTAGTTAGAATTTCACCTTTTGATAGTGGCGGTAGAAGACATACTTCATTTGCTTCGGTTTATGTTTACCCTGTTGTGGATGACAGTATTGAAATCGATATCCATCCAAATGATGTGGAACTACATACTTCCCGTTCTGGTGGTGCGGGTGGTCAGAACGTGAACAAGGTGGAGACCAAAGTTCAGTTAACCCACAAGCCGACAGGTATAGTGGTAGTTTGCCAAGCTAACAGAACCCAGCTAGGCAATAGGGAAGAGGCTATGAAAATGTTGAAATCCCAATTGTATCAGATTGAAGTAGAGAAGAGGAGTGCTGAAAGAAATGAAGTAGAAGCAGGCAAGAAGAAAATTGACTTTGGTTCTCAGATAAGGAATTACGTATTGCATCCTTATAAATTAATTAAAGATGCCAGAACAGGAGTAGAAAGAACTGATGTTCAGAATGTTTTGGATGGTGATTTGAACGACTATATCAAAGCTTATTTAATGGGCAGTGATGAGACAGAGGATTGATATGAACAGAGTCTAGATTTTGATTTAGAGGTATTGTTTCAGAAGGTCGGTGTGCCATCGACCTTTGGACAGTTTGTAATTTAGAGCCCTACAATCCTTACCCGTGGTCGGTGGCACACCGACCACTTGAAGTATTAGAAAAATCACTTCCTCAACATCACCTTTAAGGTAGAAAACTTATTTCCCTTTCTTAATTTAATGAGGTACAAATTGTCGGGCAGATGGGAGATATCAATCGATTGACTGCTGTCAATTTTTGTTTCACTTACTTTTAACCTTCCTTGCAAATCATAAATTTCAATTTGATCTACTTCTTGTGTTAATTTTATGATTCCCTTGCTTGGGTTAGGGTATGCTTTTACATCAAGCATTTGACTTATTTTTTTGTCATTTGAAACGGGCACTTCCTTAGCATCAAATACCGGACGGATCATCACACTACCTTTGAGCGTTTTGTTGGGTTCCCATTCACCACCCTGATTGTAAAATAATCTAGTAGCACTATTGGTGTTTTTATCAAACCCAATGGAGACTGGAACATCATTTTCTTCTCTATATCCTATAAAGAATTCATCTTTCAACAGCACCGGTCTATCAAAGGTGAATCTCTGAAATTGATTTACGGATTCAGTTTCATTTATCAGGACATTTTTTGCTCTCAAAATATCATTAGTATTTGAGGTTAAATCATCCCAAACCAATAATGTTATATTCTGAGTGGAGGCATTTTGACCAATATTAGGTACGTAAATCTCAATCCCGGTAAGAAACTGTTCTCCAATTAGATCAAATGATTGCGCTAATTGATAATTTCTGGAGTTGAGTTGCACCCTCGATTCAGCAGTACCATCATCAAAAGCATAATAGTCATGCAATGGAATAATTGTGGAAACCGTATCGTTTTGTCTGAAGCTTAATTCAGGATAGTAAACGGCAACACCGTCAATGGTTTCAAAAAACAGACTATCATTCGTTCCTAAATTGAATTGAAATTTTAAATAAACGGAGTCTTCACTATCCTTTTCTGACAACAGATGATCAATGAATTGATTTTTATTTTCAGGGTGATAAATAAACTGTGCGGTATCCTGTAAATCTGTTAAAAACACGCCATCAACTTCTAAAGAATCAATGATTTGATTGGGTTTTAAAGTGTCATATACAGTGCTGAAAAATTCAGTTCCGAATGAGAAATTATTGGCATTTCCAGCCCATAAGTTATTGTAAATAAAGGAGGCGGTATCGATATTTTCTACCAACCAAGTTTCATTTAGGTGTTTTAAAGGAATTGCGTAATAATCAGCAAAAGGAGTTTTTGGATTCTCGGAAAATGTACGGTCCTCATAGGAATCATAAGCATTATCTTGGGTATTGACAGGAGTGTTTCCAGCATTTAAATAAATGTAATCCAAATTCCAAATGTCGAAATCACCAGACAAATTACCTTTCACTTCAAATTTGAACTGAAAACCTGCATGAAGAAACTTAGCTTCATTGATTCTTTCGAAGTGCTGTGAAAATAATGATCTTTCGAGATTCCCTTCACCTCCGAAGGCCTGCACTAATTCCCAATTACCTTCAGCATTCTTAAAGCTTATTTTTAATGAATCTTGAGCGTCAGGCGCATTTCCTCCAAAGCCTTCTTGCAAGAAAAAGCTGAGGTTAATATTTGAATTTTCATTGAAGGATGATAAGTCAATGGGTTTTGATACTAGACTGTCTCCAATACCATTTGAATTATCTTCTGTATTATAGGAAAGTCCATTTCCATCGAAACCATCTAAGGTAGCTACATTATAAGACGGAGGAAGGTAAGAGTATCCGTTATTGACAAATACATGCTCACCATATTGCCAAACATTAGAGTCGGGCACTTGACTTTTGTATGAAAAATCATCCCAGATAGGCAGGCTAATGGTGTCTTGGTTAGCAATTTGCCTCATTTGAAAGTTGGATTTCTTTTTTGAGAGATGACCTATAGGGCTTTCTATAATTTGCCCATAAAAAGCCATTGATTGGAATAGAAATCCAATGATTAAAAATATTTTCAGCCAAGCTGATCTCATATTTCTTCAGGAGTCAATAATTCATCTTGATTTTTGGGTGCTACAATCCAAAGATCCACTTTGTTCCCTGTCCTGACGGAAGTGCCTGCTTCAGGATATTGCTGTAATACAATTCCAGCAGCTTTTTCATCATCTTCACGTGTTCTTACTTTCCCTATTTGTAAACCGCTGCCGATAATAATAAATTCTGCTTCCTCTTGTTTGCTATCCACTACATCAGGCATAGCAAAAGGTCTCCCTAGTCCATTTCCGATAACCAGGTCAATTGTAGAGCCTTTAGGTAAATCAGCACCAGGCTCAATTTCTTTTCCGTTTAGCTTTTGCTTCAAAACTGCATTTTGAAATTCATGTGGTTCATAACTGATTTCGCCCAATAGCAAACCATAGCTTTCTAAAACCATTTGCGCATTTTTTAATGAGCCATCAATTAATTTCGGCATTTTCACATTGGGTGGACTGGTGGCATTTAATGAAACGTAGATTTTTCTATTTTCTTTCACCTTTTTGCCCTCTTTCGGATTTTGGCTTAAGACTGTTAAAGGAGGGTATTCTGCCGAATAACCAGAATCTGCGGTAACTTCATATCTTAAGTCTCTTTCCAATAAAAATTCGTCCAATTCTTCTAGATGAACGCCTTCCAATTGTGGCACTGTAATGCTCTCCCCATGATGCGTGGTAACTGGTAGGTAGATATAAAAGAACGTTAATACGATGATAATACCTAACCCTATAATTATGCCCAGGTGTATAAGTAAATCTTTTAAAGAATTAGCTTTTAGCTTCATTTTGTAATGGTTTGTTTTTTCATTTTTTCAGTTCCGAAAGCAAGTATTTTATCAATAAAATCGTAGGGCTTATAGCCGTTGATTGCAGTTTGATGAAAAATACAAGTTGCCGGTGTCATACCAGGCAATGAGTTAACTTCAATAATAATGGTTTCTACGCTCAAATCCTCGTAAACCCTTACAAAAGCATCAATTCTTGCATAACCCGTAATATTGAGCACTTCTGCAGTCTTTTTCAATGTGGCTTTTACTTGCTCTGCCACTACTTTATAGTTTTCTGCCTGTGGCGTATACCGTGCAGGCGTTATGTTTTGACCTTCTCCTGCAAGAAATTTTTCTTCCAAACTTAAAACTTCACCTCCTGCTAACGCTTCTGAGGGCTCAAATATTTCATATTCGATACTTCCATCTTCCTTGAAATGTGTTAATAGTCCGCCTGTTATTTCTAAGAAGTATTTGGCATCTTTCTTTTCTATCAATTCTTCCAATAGAAAGAAATTCTTTTGAGGAAATTCTTCATTTTTTTTGAGCTTTAAAATATTGGCTAAATCCTCTATAAATTCTGCTTGTGGTCGAAACATCATACCAGCAAATGCTTCAAGTTCTGCTTTGTTTTTTATCTTCTTTACGGCCGAACTACATCCGTCATCAGCTGGTTTGGCAATTAAAGGATAGCTTAATTGCTCTTCAATTGCTGCTATCTCTGCTTCCTTGTTGCTTTGCCATTTGTTTTCAAATACCAATCTGTGGTCAGCTACTGAGATTCCAGCATTTTTCAGAATTTCGTTGGTGTCATATTTATTGATAGTGATTTTTGAACTTTCAACATCTGAACCATTATAGGGGATGTTCAATTTTTCCAGTTCAGCTTGAACGGCTCCATCTTCTCCTGGTCTTCCATGCAGGGCTATGAAGGTTACATCAATGATATCAGGTAAATCATGATAGCTAATCTTTTTTAGTACTATATTTTCTATGCCCACGTATTTCTCTGTAATCTCGCTGCTTTCAAATTTGATTTGAGAGATTATAGGGTGTACCTCATAATTCTGTATCTTGTCTTTTATATCGTCAGCATTGTCTTTTAACATAATGTTAATAGGCAGGACATAAAGTTCATGTTGATCTTCATTTCCGCTTAAGAATATCGGGATAGGTAAATATTTTTCAGAGGAAGATAGTTTTTCATAAATATTTCTTCCGCTTTCTACTGAAATATGTCTTTCCGTGGAGAAACCACCCATTATAACCCCAACATTGATTTTCTTTTGAGCTTCTTTCTTTAATCCTTCTAAAGCAGCATCAAGCTGTTTTATCATTTTTTGCAATTCAAAATGATGCTTGCCAGTTTTGAGACGAGCTTGTAAAGAGGTTCTAATAATATAGCTCAGGAATTGCGAAGGATTCAATCCAATTTCAGCTGCTTGATGAAAGAAAAATGAAGAGGGCAACATGCCTGATGTTGTGTTTGGATCGTTTAAAAACACTTTCCCTTCTTTGGTGATAAAACCATCTATTCTTGCATAAACATCAATTTGCAATGCCTTAAATAAAGCAGCACACTGAGATCTAATTTTTTCAATAATGTCTTGCGGAGCATCAATTGGTGTGATTTTTCTACTGATGCCTGGCAAGTATTTAGAACGATAGTCAAAAACATCTTTTCCTTTTCTGATTTCCGTAGGAGGCAATGCAATCGGTCTTTCATTCTCATCTTGAATGACAATGCAGGAGAATTCCTTTCCTTCAATAAAGGACTCAATTAAAAGGGAGTTCTCAGAATCGATAGCTTTAAGTTTAATACTTTGCTTTTTCGCTGTAAAGGTATTGTTGAGGAATTCCAATAATTCATCGGGAGTATACAGCATTCCTTCCTCAGCAATTACAGGTAAGCCTATACCTTCCCTGATATCAACTAATTTGGCAATAAACCCAATTTTCTCTTCTTGGGAATAGCCATTCCATTCGTCCTCAGTAATTTCCAGTTCGAAGAAGCTTTTTTGAACAAGCTTTTCAAATTTGTTTGGATCATCCTCGTTCAAAATGCTGACGCCAATAGATGAACCTTGGTGAGGAGCTTTTATAACCAAAGGTAAGCCTAATTCCTTCTTTAAGTTTTGGTAAATGTTTTCATGCGGTTGATGATTCCAGTCGTTTTGGTTCAGAATACGACTTTTGGGGCCTTCAAAACCAGCTTGCTGCAAGAACTGTCTTTGAGCAATTTTACTGATTCCAATAGCTGAGGGTAAAATTCCAGCACCGCTAAAAGGTATGCCATTCCATTCTAAAATACCTTGAATATTGCCATCTTCTCCATAAGGACCATGAAGAGCTAGAAATGCAAAATCAATGTGTTTTTTGAAGTCGGAAGGATTGATTTTTTGACCAACTTCTGCGATAAGTTTGTCCCAATCCTCATCAGATAAATTCTTTAATGATTCGGCATAAATTTGAACGGGTAAATCAGATTTCGGTAAGAAATTAACAGGAGGATAAAAGTCACGAATAGTGCCTTTGTAAATATATTGCCAATCGAGCAAAACAAAGTGTCCTTTGCTATCTATAAAAATTGGAACAGCATCAAAAATAGATTTATTAAGGTTGTCATAGACCGTTCTTCCACCTGCAAAGGAAATTTCTCTTTCTCTTGATTGCCCTCCAAAAAATATTCCGATTCTCATGTATTCAGTTTATATGAATTATATTTAACTCTAAGTGATAGTAGTTCTGTTACTTAAACCAAACAGTTTACTTAACTAAGTAAAGCTATACTAAAATGTAAAAATAACATATCAATTAGAATTCTACCTATGAATTGTAGTTTGTAAATTTAAAAACAAAAAAGATTTTTGAAGAACAGCTATTTTTGAATCATGAATCTTTCTGACGCAGAGAATCTGTTGGTTCTCAATCGTAAAATATACATCCCCTCAGCCAATTGTGAAACATCAAAACTAATAAATTGATTTAGGATTTTGGGCTCTGTAAAATCTAAAATAACATTCCCTTTCATATCCAATATTTGGAAGTATCCTTCTTCAGCTATTTCTAAATTCAAGTGCAAATTAAGGTCATTTTTGGCAGGATTTGGATAAATGACAAATGGCTTTCTGACATTTGGGTAGGGTGGTGGTGGTGATTGCCCTACAAAAAAAGTGATATTTTTTAAATAGATGTTTTGTCCATTGTCATGAGTGGCTTTAAAAGCAAGTCGTATTTTATCTCTATAAACATAGGGGGAGAGGTCTATGAATTCATTTCTCCATACTAATTGAGTAGGGACATCATTTCCGAAAGAAGTAGCCAATGAATCTCCTGATTTACTATAAATTAAGGTTCTAAAATTTGCGCCATTATCATCAGAAAGATAAATTTCAAACTTTTCAGATTGCCTCAAAGCCTTTCTGTAAGAAACATCGAATATTAAACCCAAATAATTCGTATTGCTGACATCCAAGAGAGGGCTTATCAACCAATCTTCTGAGGATTCTGTGGTGATTTCCGAAGAATTACTTTTAACAGCGAAATCAGCAGAACTGTATTCCCATCCCTTATCCTTCTCTGGGTTAAATTCAAACCAGTTGTTACTGTTGCTACCATTAAACACTAGCCTTAATGGAGGGAGTTCTTCAATGCAATTTTTTTCGAATGGAAGATAAAAGGAATTGGCTATCTCTCCTTCAACGCCATTTGTTATTGCCCTTATTTCAAATTCACCCACATTTTGCTCAGGCTGTTCAATTAAAATATCAACTTCCGTATCCTGTCCGGCTACTAGCAATTCCTCATTTAAGATATAGTCTTTTATGAGAGACCCATTATTTAATATCTCAATTTTATAATTGCTAATATTTTCCCGTCCAATGTTTTTGATTACCAGTTTTCCTTCTAATCTTTCTTCGCAAATAAGCGGATTTATCTCTTGCCATTTTACAATACCAATTTCTCTATTTTTTTTGCTTGATTCTTCTATTTTGAATTGACTGACATAAAAATTATTACCAAGTCTGTTTTCCGCAACAATATTAAAACAGACGGATTCTTCATCTCTCAAACGATTTAAATCAATTTTCACTGTGTCCCAATCCAATCGAAACTGTGGTGTAAAAACCGAATCAACGGTATAAGCTGTAGATATATCAGTTATGCTATTTGAAAATATCAAATCATCGAAATTTCTTCCACAGTCATAGGATGCATAAATACTAACTCTGTTAGGGATTGAATCCGCTACTTGTGAAAATACAAAACTCAGTTCGGGTACATCTAGTGTTGTGAAATCAAAAATTGGAGAAATTATTTCTTCTTTTTGTCCAAAATTTTGCCGGTTTTCATAGAAAGGAATTCCTATTGCCTCATCATAAATCTGCCAGGATTCTTCTTCATCTCCGTTTCTAATAAACCAAGAGTTAATATTGTTATTGAATTTCTTTTCATAAGGTAGGTCTGCGTTTTCTAGTTTTTGAAAATATTCAGTTTTTTGGTTGTTGTCCAAACGTTCATCTTGAAAATTTCCCTCGAGGTTTAGGCTATAGAATATGGAATATTCAGCGGTTTCCTCAAAATTAAGCAGTGAAAAGAAAACCTCTTTTTCTTCACCGCTTTCCAGTGTTTCATTGAATGTTAATGTTTCAGTCAGTTCTCCGTCCACGAGCATTTGAATAGAATATTGATCCAGAGGAAAGAGGCCTTGGTTTTTTATTTTGATTTGTGGAGTGAAATTTCCGCTGCAGCTACCAGTATATTGTGAATTGATTTCTGTCAATCCTAAATCGCGATTAAAAACAGGTGGTTCTTCTAGTCCAACTGATTCTGTAAGGCTTTTTCTTCTCGGACTATTTTCAACCACTGTCCGCACTCGAGATTTTTGGTCAAGCGTGAATATATTCATACAAGCATCATTTGTATAATCCATGAAGTTTTGCGCCATATCCAAACTTTCACAGGTAGTTTTAGCTAAATCACAACCAGTACTCGATCTGCTTGCAAAAGGAGTGTCTTCGCAATAGTCATCAACTGAGCAACCACCATCTCCCCAAATGTGTCTTAAGCCAAAGAAATGACCCATTTCATGTGTTGCAGTTCTTCCTTTGCTTTCGAAACTGGGGCTATCAGGGTTTTCTCCAAAGTAAACATAATCCAATGTTACACCGTCAATCAACCTATTGTTACTGGCTGCATCCAATCCTGGTAAATTTGAAACAGGAAATTCGGCCCAGCCTAAACTGCCGTTTGCTAAATCGGCAACCCAAATATTAAGATAGTCCTCAGCGGGCCAATAACTTTCAGAACTTAAGATCGCTCTTTCTTGATAGCCATAAGAGGCTTGGCTTCCAGGCATTCTTACAATTCCATTTGTTTCAAAGCCGTCTGGATCTTGCTTTGCATAGATAAACTCAATTTCAAATGATGCAGCTAGATTACTAAATTCTTCTAAAGTCTCTGTAGCATCTGTATTCAATCTGTTAAAATCTTCATTCAAGATTTCTAATTGACGATCGATTCTACTTTTAAGTAGATTACCACCGATTCCTACAGGCTCCCCATTATGAATCACATGAAATACTACTGGAATTTGAACTAAATTGGATTGATTTCTTTGCGATGACTGAAATCTAAGCTTTTTCTTTTCAGAAATCCATTTTTCGAATTTTTCAGTGCTTAATTCTGGATACTTACTTTCTCTTTCTTCTAATAGTTGGGGGACAGCACACCGTTCTTGCGCTAGAATTTGATGAAAACTCAAGAGTAATAGATAAATAAAAATACCACTCCCAAAGACGTATTTGAAATAAGAGTGGTATAGTTGTTTCATTTGGTTTAAACAGTTTACTCTAAATTTAATTAGACTTCAAATTAAAACCAAGTAATAAGCGGTATCAGAATTGAATCCAAAATTATCTTCTGAAAAGAATATGAATTCGAAATATAATTATCGCATTGTATGGGGCAATTCTGCATTTGGATCATCAGCTGAAGTTATATTAACTGCTTCAACAGAAGTCACTTCTGGCACAGATTTTTTGACAGCTTCTTCAACGCCTGCTTTCAAAGTCATAGTTGACATTGGGCAGTTGCCACAAGCACCTAATAATTCAAGACGTAAGACACCTTCATTTAAATCCAAAATTCTAACATTACCACCATCTGCCTCTAGATAAGGTCTAATGGAATCCAATGCTTTTTCTATTCTATCTAAAACATCCATAATTTATTGATTTCAACTCGTCATTTCTACTGTTTTGGTGCCCGCCATGCTTGCATTTCTGATGGCAACTTGTCGGGCTAATTTTTGTGCTAAATCCTTAAATGCATCTGCTGATGGTCCTTCCTTCATTGCGGTAGGATAACCAGAATCTCCGCTTTCTCGGATAGATTGTACTAATGGCATTTGTCCTAAAAATGGAATCTCATATTCCTCGCTCATCTTGTAACCACCACCTTCACCAAATATAAAGTATTTATTGTCAGGTAATTCTGCAGGTGTAAAGTAAGCCATATTTTCAACCAATCCCAGAATTGGAACATTAATTTGTGGTTGCTTGAACATTCCTATAGCTTTTTTAGCATCAGCTAAAGCTACCTTTTGCGGAGTGGTCACTACCACAGCCCCAGTTACCGGAATTGTTTGTACCAATGTCAAATGAATATCACTAGTCCCAGGAGGTAAATCAATTAATAGATAATCTAATTCTCCCCATTCCGTATCTCCTATGAATTGTTTCAAAGCAGAGCTTGCCATTGGTCCTCTCCAAACCACCGCATTATCAGGCGGGGTTAAGAAGCCAATGGAAATAAGTTTAATTCCATATTGCTCAATAGGTACGATTACATTTTTACCGTTCACTTGCTTTACTTCTGGCTGTTCAGCTTCGCAATTGAACATAGTAGGGATTGAAGGCCCGAATATATCGGCATCAATTAACCCAACTTTTGCGCCTTGTTGAGCCAAAGAAACTGCTAAATTAGCCGTAACAGTAGATTTTCCAACTCCTCCTTTACCAGAACCAATGGCAATAATATTTCTTACATTGGGTAGTAAGGGGGCAGTACTTCGTGTTGAAGTCACATTAGAAGTCATATTTGGAAAGACTTGTAAATCTGGATCTACATGCTTATGTATGGCATTTATACAATCATTTTTTATGATTTCTTTCAGAGGGCAAGCGGGTGTGGTTAATACCACGGTAAAATATACTGCATTGCCATCAATGCTTACATCTTCAATCATATTAAGAGTCACCAAGTCTTTTTTGAAATCCGGATCATCTACAGTTCCTAATGCTTTAATTATGCTATCTTTAGTAACAGCCATATATATCTTTTATAATTAAAAAAATCGTAGTTTTGTTTTGAAATTGTTGCAAGTTAATCTTTATCGAATTAGCTAACAATTCATACGGGAAATTAGTTGGAATTAGTTTAAATAAAAGTAAAAAAAATTGATGATTCTGTGGGATTAAGTCCAAAAACCATACAAGAGGTACAAGATAGAGCCGAAATTGAGGAGGTAGTAGGCGACTATGTGCCACTCAAAAAGAAAGGGCAAAACATGTGGGCTTGTTGTCCTTTTCATGATGAGAAAACTCCATCTTTTTCCGTAGCACCCAATAAGGGTATCTACAAATGCTTTGGTTGTGGTAAAGCAGGCGATTCTATTCAGTTTATCATGGATTTGGAAGGGCTTAATTTCCCTGAAGCCATTCGTCAACTAGCCGATAAATATGGTATTGAAATTGAAGAAACTGAATCTTCTCCGGAACAACAAGAGGCTTATAATGAAAGGGAAAGTCTTTATATTGTTTTAAATTTTGCTGCTGAGTATTTCAAAGATTTGTTGCATAATCATCCTGAAGGAAAGTCCATCGGTTTGAGTTATTTCAAAGAAAGAGGTTTCTCACATGCCACTATTGAAGAGTTTGATTTAGGATTTACTTTAGATCAATGGGATGGTTTAATAAAAGCAGCCAAGGCAGCGGGGCATTCCGAAGAGCTATTGGAAAAAGCAGGTTTAATTATAAAGAAGGAGGATAAAACCTATGATAGATTTCGTAATCGAGTAATTTTCCCTATTCATTCCATTTCTGGAAAACCAATTGCCTTTGGTGCCAGAATACTTATCAATGATAAAAAGCAACCTAAATATATAAACTCTCCCGAAACGGATGTTTACCATAAAAGTGAAGTCCTTTACGGAATAGCTCAAGCTAAAAAAAGTATCAGAGATGAAGAGAATTGCTATTTGGTAGAAGGCTATACTGATGTGATTTCGTTACATCAATCTGGGGTGGAAAATGTGGTGGCGTCTTCAGGGACATCCTTAACTACTCAACAGATTAAGTTGATAGGGAGGTATGCGCAAAATGTTACCGTTCTATTCGATGGAGATGCGGCAGGTTTGAAAGCTGCCATGCGAGGTATCGATTTGATTTTGGAAGGCGGATTGAATGTTAAAGTAGTTATTTTCCCTGATGGTGAAGATCCTGATAGCTATTCCCAAAAAATGGGAGATGAAGCTTTCAAGAGCTTTTTAAAAGAAAATGCAAAAGATTTCATTCGCTTCAAATCGGATTTGTTGTTGGAAGAGACCAAACAAGATCCGATCAAGAAGGCCGAGACTATCCAGGACATAGTTCGCTCGATTTCTAAAATTCCTGACCCTGTTAAAAGGGCAATTTATATTAAAGAATGTAGTGATATTCTGGAAATAGATGAAGCACTATTAATTGCAGAACAGAATAAGGTTGTTTTAAGGGAAAAGGAAAGCAAAGGGGATATCACTAAGCGTCAGGCTAATTATTTAAGTGAAAGTTTTAGTCAAGCCCCTGAGCAAATTCAAAAACAATACACGCCTTTTGATGTAGCTGCATTACAAGAAAGAGAAAGTATAAGGTTATTACTCACCTATGCTGAACTGCCTTTGGCGGATGATAAATTAGTGATAGATTACTTGTTACAAGAATTATCCGATACTGATTTTATACATCCTGTTTATGCTGAAATACTTGAGGATTTTGTTTCTCATCTTAAAGATGGGACTATTTTGAATGAATCTCATTTTATTAAAAATGGTTCTGAAGAAGTGAGGAAAGTAATATTTTCACTATACACAGATCGCTACGAGTTGAGTGAAAACTGGGAGAAAAAATTCGAAATTTACACGCCTCATGAACGTCACATTCTAAATGACTCGATTTATATTCATGTTTTAAGATTAAAACACCGATCCATTCTTCATTTAATTGACAAAAACACAGAAAAGCTTAAGGATTCTGTTTCCCAAGAAGATGAGCAGATAATTTTACAGTATTTAATGCAGCTTAATCAGGCTAAAATGGAAATTGGCAATCTATTAGGAATGGTGGTTGTTAAATAGTGTAATCTTCAAACACTTGAAGAATGTATTCGTTTTAAATTTTGTCGGGTAATCATGAAATATTGGCTACCTTTGTGATTTATTATTTTTCAAAGATTTATGTCGTCAGAAAGAATTCAATTAGATACTATAGAATCAGCTATTGAAGCGATTAAAAATGGAGAAATCATCATTGTAGTGGATGATGAGGACAGAGAAAATGAAGGCGATTTCATTTGTGCTGCCGAAAAAGTCACTCCTGAAATTATTAATTTTATGTCTAAACACGGAAGAGGATTGATTTGTGCCTCGCTTCCAGAAGATCGATGTAATGAATTAGGGTTAGAATTGATGGTAGGGAAAAATACTGCCCAATTTGAAACGCCATTTACAGTTTCTGTAGATTTAATTGGTGAGGGAACCACTACTGGGATTTCAGCTAGTGATAGATCCAAAACTATTCAAGCTTTAGTGAATCCTAATACAAAACCTGAAGTTTTGGGTAAGCCGGGGCATATTTTTCCGCTAAAAGCACGACAAGGTGGTGTTTTAAGGAGAACTGGTCATACCGAAGCTGCTGTTGATTTTTCTAAATTAGCTGGATTGACACCAGGCGGAGTTTTAGTGGAAATCATGAATGAAGACGGCACTATGGCTCGCCTTCCTGATTTAAGAATAGTTGCCGATAAATTCAATTTGAAATTAGTGGCGATAAAGGATTTAATCGAGTATAGATTAAATAATGAATCATTAGTGGAGGAGAAAGTGGATGTTGAAATGCCAACAGACTATGGAGATTTTAAATTAGTAGCATTTGAACAAACCACCACAAAGGATAATCATTTAGCTTTAGTAAAAGGAGAATGGAAAGAGGATGAGCCTGTGTTGGTTCGTGTGCATTCTTCTTGTCTGACGGGTGATATATTTGGTTCGTGCCGTTGCGATTGTGGGCCTCAGCTTCATCAAGCAATGGAAATGATTGAAAAAGAAGGTAAAGGTGTGATTGTATACATGAACCAAGAAGGAAGAGGTATTGGGTTGATGAATAAATTAAAAGCCTATAAATTACAAGAGCAAGGTATGGATACCGTAGAAGCAAATGTGGCTTTGGGTTTTAAAATGGATCAACGAGACTACGGTGTAGGAGCTCAGATATTACGAAAATTAGGTGTTCGGAAAATTAGATTGGTTTCCAATAATCCAACAAAAAGAGCAGGTTTATTAGGTTATGGCTTGGAAATTGTAGAGAATGTTGCTTTAGAGATTCCACCAAATAAGCATAATGAAAACTATTTACGAACCAAAAGAGACAAAATGGGGCATAGCATTCTTAAAAATAGCTAATGTGAAATTTTTTTCACTGATCATAATATTATTCATTTTAAGGCTTAGCCCAGCAGCATCACAAGATTTGCCGCATGAAATGTGGCATCCTGGAATGATAGTATTGGATTCTGAAGATACGTTAAGAGGAAAGATTCAATATGATTTTGAATCCAATCTTCTTCAATATTCAGTGGATAAAAGAATAAGAACCTTTAGTTCTCAAAATGTTCTCTATTTTAGTTTTTATTGCCAGTTTTTCAAAAGATATCGATATGTTTATTCCCTTCCATATCAATTAAAAGGCAGAATGAACGTTCCTATTTTTTTTGAAATTCTAGCGGAGGGGAGAATCACACTAATGTCAAGGGAGTATGTAATTACTGAAAGCAATAGTAGCAATAGATTTATAAATCCAATGTACAGTGCCAGTCGAGGTTTTTCTTCTCGAGAGATTTTAACATATGATTATTATTTATTGACGGAGAATGGGGAAATCAATAAGTATTCAGAAAAAAGGAAAGATTTATATCCCTATTTTGGAAGGTTAGAGGATGTTATGAAAGACTATGTTAAAGAAAATAGATTGAAAGTAGATAAACAATCCGATCTCATTAAGATCATTGATCATTACAATCAAGTAAGTAAATAAATGAAATTAATACCAGAATAGTATATTATGAAGAGACCTCTAATTTTAGTCAGCAATGATGATGGTGTAACAAGCAAGGGAATTCGAAATTTAGTGGAAACAATGAAAGATCTTGGTGAAGTGATTGTTGTTGCACCCAATAGTCCCCAGTCAGGTATGGGGCATGCTATAACTATTGGAAATACGCTAAGATTAGATAGAACTGATATTTTTGGTGACGATGTGGTAGCTTACGAAAGTTCTGGAACACCAGCCGATTGTGTTAAATTGGCTAAGCATCATGTCTTAAAGGATAGAACCCCTGACCTAATTGTCAGTGGTATTAATCATGGTAGCAATACCTCAATCAGCGTGCTTTACTCTGGCACCATGTCTGCAGCTATAGAGGGTGCAATTGAAGGTTGCCCGTCCATTGGGTTTTCATTGTGTGATTACGCACAAGATGCAGAATTTGAACATACTTTGCCTTATGTGAAAGCAATAGCTCAACAGGTTTTGGATACAGGCCTTCCAAGATACACAACCTTAAACGTAAATTTTCCTCCTAAAAGAAATGAACGCATTAAGGGAATAAAGATTTGCCGGCAGGCCAGAGCTAAATGGGAAGAAGAATTTGACCAAAGATTTGATCCAAATGGCAGAAGGTATTTCTGGATGGCAGGAAATTTCGTGAATTTTGATAAGGGGGAGGACAATGATGAATGGGCAATTGCTAATAATTTTGTTTCTGTAGTTCCTTGCCAGTTTGATTTGACTGCGCACCATACTATCAGTATGCTGAATGATGAGTGGGATATTAAAATTGATTAAATATGGCAAAAAAGAAAGAACTTGGCTATGAAGAATCACTTCGCAAATTGGAGGAGATATTGCATAGGGTGGAAAATGAAGAAATACCTATTGATCAACTAACAGAATTGGTCAGTGAATCTATGGGCCTGCTAAAAAATTGCAAATCCATGTTGAAAGGAGCTGAAAGCAAAGTAGAAGAAGCTTTTAACGAAATGGAAGATTGAAAAGTAATTCTTAATTATTAATTGAATAGCGATTTTTTCTAATGCTGAAATTCTTAAAGTCTCAATCTTTAGCTGATTATAATACTTTTGGGTTTGATGCCAAAGCAGATTTGTTTGTTGAGCTAAACAGCATTAATGAATTTCAATCCTTATTGATAAGCTCTGAATGGAAGGAAAATAAGCATTTGATTCTTGGGGGCGGTAGTAATATATTGCTAACAGATGATTTTCATGGTCTCGTAATCAGCAATAGAATTTCAGGAATTGAAATTATTGATGAGAATGAAAGTTCAATAGTAGTGAAATGCGGAGGAGGAGAAAACTGGCATCAATTCGTACTTTATAGTTTGAAAAATAATTGGGGTGGATTAGAGAATTTATCCTTAATTCCAGGCACAGTGGGAGCCGCACCTATGCAAAATATTGGTGCGTACGGAGTGGAAATCAAAGATAGATTTCAGTCACTAGAAGCTGTTAATATAGAGACGGGAGAAGTCGAGTATTTCAAGGCTGAAGAATGCCGATTTGGTTATAGGGAAAGCATTTTTAAGCATGACTTGAAGGGGCAATATTTAATTAGCTCAGTTAGTTTTCAATTAGATAAGCCCGGATACCACCAATTGAATCTGGATTACGGAATCATTAAAAACATATTATCGGAAAGGAATATAGTAAAGCCATCTATTCAAGATGTCAGTAATGCAGTAATAGAAATTAGGCAATCTAAGCTTCCTGATCCAGCTGAAATAGGTAACTCTGGAAGTTTTTTTAAGAATCCAATCGTTCATGCTGTTCAATTTGATCGTTTGAAAAGTGAATTTCCTGAAATTCCTTCTTATGAACTGCAAGACGGCAGAATAAAATTAGCAGCAGGTTGGTTAATTGAAAAAGCAGGTTGGAAAGGTCATCAAGAAAATGGAGTGGGAGTTCACCATAAACAGGCTCTTGTTTTGGTGAATTATGGTCAGGGGAAAGGAAAAGATATTCTTACTTTGGCTAAAAAAATTCAGGACTCAATTCGTTTAAAATTTGGAATAGAATTAAGTCCTGAAGTTAATTTTATTTAATTAAATATAAATCAAACATTATTTTTACTTCTTCTGTTTCACCATCACTATTCCAATCTTGCGAATCATCAATTTCTTCTGAATTAAGAATTAGGGAAGTGTTTGATATAAATTTAATTTTGTAAATACCGCTATAAGATCTACCCTCATCAATAATTAATTCTCTACCATCTGAGCTAACAGTCCAAGTTCCAGTTTCAGTTGGTTCATTAGGACTAGTTATTTCATAAGAGTTATCAGATTTAAAATCAAGTGTAATATTTTCAAATTCTCCCTCTATTTCAGATACTAAGAGTGTTTCCAATACTCCACTATCATCTCCTAAAAATTCAGAAAAACCTTGGTCGTTGATTGAAACATCAAATTCGATGTTGTCTACCTTCCATATACCAATAATTTTGGATTCTTGAGATTCATCTTCACTGCACGATTGGAAAAGGAAAGCAGTAAATACAGCGATTAAAATTATTTTTAAATTTTTCATTTCATTTTTACTACATCTAGTGTAAAATTAAGATAATTTCCATAAAGTTTAAGCTAAATTCATTCAGACCTCAGAATCCGTAAGTGAATTTTGTTCGATAAATTTAAGCACAAACTTTACGCTAAATAGATTTGTGCAGACCTTCTGTTCAAGTAGGCACGCACAAATCAGGAGCGTAAAAATCTACTTTGCAAAGCAGGTTTAATAATTCAAATTATTTTGATAGTGATAAATTCAAAGAAGTAGACACTTCATCAACAGTTCCATCGAAATCAATATCCTGACTTTCAGTCTGAGTAAATTGTAAAACTAAAGAGCTATTGGTTGACGTAACAATATCAAAAGCAAATTCTTCAGCAGTTCCACCATCAAGAGTTAATACAGTGCCATCCGAATTAACTGACCAAGTACCTTCGTCAGTAGAATTATTATCACCTGTTGCTACGTAACTACCGTCACTTTTAAATTCTAATGTTCCACCAAAGCTATCTTGATAAGAGGCGGTTAGAATACTTTCAACTAAATCAGCTGTAGATGGATCATCAGAGAAGTAGTCGCTGAAATCTTCACCATTGATTGTAAAGTCAAAGCTTAAATCTGACACATTCCATTTACCTTCAATTTCGCCTTCTGTTGCTTTTTCGTCACTGTTACAGGCTTGAAATACAAATAGACCTAAGAATAGTACTGTTAGTAGGTTGAATTTTTTCATATAAGATTATTTAAGTTTGATACAAAGCTACTTAAAAATATCTTAGAAATGAAGATATCGGCAGGAGTAGTGGTGCAAAGGGTAGGCGATATTTTTCATATCATATGCGTTACGTTCTCCAAATTTCCTCTATATTTTTCCACTTCTACTCCAAATTTTTCTAGAAAGTCTAAACCTTCATCCCGATCTAAGCCTTTGTACTCTGCATAAGAATTAAGGTAGATTACCTTTTTGATTCCCATACTAAAAATTATCCTAGCACACGACAGGCAAGGAGAGAGTGTGACATAAAGTGTTGAGTTTTCAACAGAAGCATTGTTTTTCACAGCATACATAATAGCATTTTGCTCTGCATGAATTGCCAGCATGCAACTACCTTTAGAATCTAACCCGCACCCTTTTCCCGGAAATTCCTCATCGCAGTTGTGGGTTCCGGCAGGCGGTCCATTATAGCCAATAGAAATGATTCTGGTTTCTTTTGTCAGCACCGCACCAACATGTCTTTTAATGCAATGGGAGCGTTTGGCAAGGTTAACTGCTAATTCCATGAAAATATCATCAAATTGTGGTTTTTCCATAAAACAAATATAATGGATTATGGTGCTATGCGTAATAAAATTGTAAATTGCTTTTAAAATAAAAACAGGAAATTATGAAAAAGATAATCACATCGATTTTTGCATGCTTTGCGTTGCTTGCTTTGATAAGTTTTGATGCTAACGCACAAGAAGCATTAAAACAAAAGCCTAGCCCTTTAGGGATGGTTACCTATACTTTTGAAAACACTTATGTGAAAGTAACTTATGGAAGACCACATTTAAGAGGTAGAGAAGCTTTTACTGAAACTGCAGAACTAGCACCACTTGGTAAAATTTGGAGAACGGGAGCAAATGAGGCGACTGAGATAACAATTACTAATACCATTAAAATGGCTGGAGAAACAGTTTCCCCTGGAACATATTCCCTTTTTACAATTCCGGGAGCTAAAAGCTGGACGATTATTTTAAATAAGGATGTTGGCCAGTGGGGAGCCTATAAGTATGATGAAGAAAATGATTTAGTAAGATTTGAAGTGCCCGTTAATCAGTCCGATGAAATGTTTGAGCCATTTACCATTCGTTTCGAACAGGCAAATGGAGAAGTGAGTTTGCAAATGATCTGGGCTAAAACCATGGTGAGCATTCCTATTGAGTTTTAAGAAAAACACCGTTTTTTTGTGTGAAGAGCTACAGGGGGTACAACCTTGTAGCTTTTTCTGTTTTTACAGTATTTGTACTTTATTGAAAACATCATTTTAAAACTTTTAATATGACTTTCTTAAAAGAATTTAAAGAATTTGCCATAAAAGGAAATGTATTTGATATGGCAGTTGGTATCATAATAGGATCTGCTTTCACAAAGGTAGTCAACTCAGTAGTCTCTGATTTTATCATGCCAGTTTTAAGTATTTTCATTGGTCAGATTAATTTTAAGGAGTTGGCTTATGTATTTCAGGAAGCAGAATTGGACGAAAAAGGAAATATAATAAAGGCAGCCATCACTATTAATTATGGGAACCTCATTCAAACTGCAATTGATTTTTTAATTATTGCCTTTTGTATTTATATAGTAGTGAGGATGTTCAATAAATTGAGAAAGAAATCCGATAATGAGCAAGATGGAACGGTCACAACCCCTAAGAATATAGAATTATTAGCTGAAATTAGAGATTTACTGAAAGAAAAGGATAGGAAGTGATTTTTAGGTCACTTACTTCCATCTATCTTCAATATTTACTAAATTCCTTGATCAAAACTATAACACAACTATAACTCTATGAACAGACGTAAATTTATACAGCAAGCAGGAATGACTTCGGCATTAGCCTTTATTTCTCCTTCCATATTATCCTCTTGTATTCCACAAAATCAAGCTGTGGCAAAGGATGCAGGCTTACAATTATATACTTTAAGAGAAGCGTTAGAAAAGGATTTTAAAGGTACTATTGAAAGAGTAGCAAAAATAGGCTATAAATATTTGGAGTTTTTTAATTATTCTGACGGAAAATATTTTGGAAATAGTATTAAGGAAGTGAAATCCATTTTAGAAGAATATGATTTGAAAGCTAAAAGTAGCCATGTTTTGACTGGTTGGGCAATGCCTAAAAATATTGGAACCATGACAAACGATTGGGAGAGGGCAGTAGCAGATGCTGCTGAATTAGGGCAAACACATATTGCCTGTGCCTATCTTTTTGATTCTGAGCGGGAAAGCATAGATGATTATAAGAAGTTATCGGAGCTGTTGAACGCATGTGGGGAAACCACCAAGGAATATGGTATTCAAATGGCTTATCATAACCACGATTTTGAATTTCAAACTTTGGAGAGTGAGATTCCTTATGACTTACTTCTTTCAGAGTGCGATATTGAACTAGTAAAATTTGAATTGGATTTATATTGGACGGCCAGAGCTGGAGTTGATCCTGTAGCTTATTTTAAGGAACATGCAGGTAGATTTCCTTTATGGCATGTGAAAGACATGGGGGCAGGAGAGGAGCAATTCTTTTCAGCAGTGGGTGAAGGTGTAATCGATTGGCAAAATATTTTCAATCATGCTTCTACCGCAGGCTTAAAGCAATTCTTTGTTGAACAAGATGATACCAAAAGTGGAAAACCCTTTGAAGAAATCACGAAGAGTTATAAGTATTTGAAGGGGATTAGTAAGAGTTAGAAGGGGGAAGCCAGAAGTTGGAAGTACTTCGAGCTTCCAACTTCCATCTTCTAACTTACTTCAATTCCTTAATCTTAATATTTCTAAACCATACGTCATCACCGTGATCTTGAAGCGCAATAAAACCTTTAGGTGCGATTTTACCCCAATCATCATTTCCTATATCAGCCCATTTGCTGTTGGCGATAAGATTGGCCATTTCATCGGAACCAATTGTGTATTGAACAACGGTATCTCCATTTTGGATATGAGTAATATCGTTACCTTTTGCAATTACTTCAGCTTTATTCCAAGTTCCATGTCCCTTGAAATTTTGAGGATCAGCTGGGATAAGATCATATAATGATCCTGCTTGTCTATTCCCATTCTTGCCTAATTTTGCGTCAGGATGGTGCTTGTTATCTAAAACCTGCATTTCAGGAGCAGTCTTCCAGATATAATCAAACTTTTCTTTACCACGATATAAAATACCAGAATTAGCAGCACTATCGACCATCCACTCTAATTTTAGATGAAAATCAGCAAATTGCTTTTCATAGAGAATATCTCCACCGTCTTTTGCACCAGCTTCGCCTCTTCCCGAACCTTGAATATGCAGTGCATTGTTGTCGATATTCCAAGCGGCCGGAAAATTTTCTTTTTGATAGCCTCGCCATCCATCAGTAGATTTTCCATCGAATAGAAGCATCCAGCCATCTGCCTCTTCTTGAGAAGTTAACACATTATGAGCAGGTTTTTCTTCTGCTATTTCTTGTACATCCTCAGCAATTGCTTCGGTATCTTTACTGTCTTCAGTATTTTCTTTCTTTTCAGAACTGCAAGCATAAATTGCCATTAATGCTATAAAGCCTATAAATAATGATTTTTTCATTGTTCTCTTTATTTAAAAGTTTAAAAATTATTCTTGATTTTGTTTGTAGATAAACCCAGTTGATTTTTTTTGTAAATGCAACTGGGTTTAAATATTGAAAGCCTAAGAGTTAGTAATTCCAGCCTTTTCTGTAAGGTCTTTTAATATAATCTTCAGCGGCTTTCTTGGCATTAATAGTTTCATACTTTGTGTCGAATCTAGGATTGCCATCCACTACTGTGAAACTATCTGTACTGACTACCCTAATTTCTTCATCTTCCCCTATATTGGTGATTTTCATATTTTCAGCATCCCAATCTAGTTTCCTTCTTAAGTCTTGTAATCTAACCGCTAAGTTCCCTGCAACGACAACCTCATTAAGTGGTCCTGCATAAGCGAAATTGGAGCTGCATTCAACTCTTGATTTTTTATCTTCTTTTGCAGCACGAACAAAGTCCATTTCATGAACACCTTCCATAGCCTTAGGAATCCTTCTCAATTCATTGGTCACAGGTGGTGGATTATCTTCTCTTCCGATAATGAATGGTTCCATAGCGTAAGTACCACAGATTAAAGTACCTTTAGTACCATAAAAAATAGCACCTCCCCAGCCCATCTGGTCTCCAGGATACATGCCTTCTTTCAATCCTTCTGGTCTGTCAGGCTTTAGTCCGCCATCATACCAAGTGAATTCTACAGCTGGCATATTAATCTTACCTTTTTTAGGTCTTTCACCAAAGTAATAAGTCACTTTTTCAGCCATTGGAGCGCTTTCAGTGTTTACCTGAGAAGAACTTGCTTCAAATGCATAAGGATAACCTAGTTCCAACGCTTTATATACCGGATCCATGATATGACATGCCATATCACCTAAAGCACCAGTGCCAAAATCCCACCAAGCTCTCCAGTTCCAAGGCGTGTAAGCTTCATGGTATGGTCTTTCAGCTGCAGGGCCTAAGAATAAATCCCAATCCAAGGTGCTTGGAACTTCCATTTTTTCTTTAGGTCTTTCTAAACCCTGTGGCCAGATAGGTCTGTCAGTCCAAGCATCTACTTTTGTTACCTCACCAATTTCACCATTCCAAATCCATTCACAAACTTTACGCATATCATCAGATGAATTTCCTTGGTTACCCATTTGCGTAGCAACTCCAGTTTTGTCTGCTAACTCTTTGAGTTTCCTCGACTCATAAACAGAATGTGTTAATGGTTTTTGAAGGTATATGTGCTTACCGGCATTCATAGAGTCTTTTGCAGAGACATAATGCGTGTGATCAGGTGTACTGATCATTACAGCATCAATATCTTTATCCATCTCTTCTAGCATCTTACGGTAATCCTTGTACTTTTTAGCTTTTGGATAGTCATTAAAAGTTTTGTCTGCATACTTCCAATCTACATCAGCTAAAGCCACAATGTTTTGCGAATTCATGTTCCGTAGGTTTGTACGTCCCATTCCACCAACACCAATACCAGCAATATTCAGCTTGTCACTTGGTGCTGTATGTCCTAAGCCAGCTATAACATTACTTGGTACTATGGTTATTCCAGCTGCAGCTAGTCCCATATTGCGAAGGAATTTACGCCTGTTTAAATGATTGTCTTTGTTTGAGTCGTCCATAATAAAATAGTTTTGTAGATATTTAAGTGGAATGAAATTAGGAAATCTATTGTATAAAACATAAAATTATTTGGGGAAAGGTTGAAATAATAAATTAATAACTGTGCTAACTCGTTGATTTACAGTAGTTAATTTGGTTGTAAAGTTAGTGTAAAATTTACACTTAGATAAATAGCTATCCAATATTGCAGTCACCCAGTATGTTCCTAAGGATTTGGCAGATTTAACGTACTAGACACGAATGAAAGAGCCTCTTAAGTATGTGTATCTGCAAGGCACAAAAAAAGCCTTTTCGCATCACTGCAAAAAGGCTTTTCTAGGACGTCACACTTTTAACTCTTAAGACTTACGACTTAAAACCTTAAACTTATTACTCCAAAAATTATTTTCTTCTTCCACCAGAACCAGCTTTCACTCTAGCTCTTCCACCAGATTTTCTGTCACCACCAGCATTAGGGCGCTTTTTGAAACCGCTTCCTCTTTTCTTATCTGGTCTGTCAGATCTATTGGATGTTCTTGGTCCACCACCCATTTTAGGTTCGGCTACCACTTTACGGCCATCAAATTCGCTTACATTCAAGGCTCCTAAAATAGTTTGCTCATGCTGGCTTTCTACTTCCATGAAAGTAAAGCTTCTTTGAACATCAATTTTACCGAATTCAATTCCGTTAGGAACGCTTTGTAAACCGTTAATCCAACCTAGAAGAGTTCCAGCATTTAAATTATCCTTCTCACCTATGTTCAAGAATAGTTTGGTGAAATCACCGCCTTTTCTTCCTCTATCACTTCTTTCGCCTCTTCCTGAATCTCTATCTCTTCCAGCTTTCGCATTTTGATTTAAGTCTGCA
Source organism: Marivirga tractuosa DSM 4126 (assembly GCF_000183425.1). Lineage (NCBI taxonomy): Bacteria > Pseudomonadati > Bacteroidota > Cytophagia > Cytophagales > Marivirgaceae > Marivirga > Marivirga tractuosa. Next base: position 1,146,697 of record NC_014759.1, on the reverse strand, counting down.
GAGTTTTTATAGTAATCCAAAAACTTATTGAATTCTAATGAAACGAATTTCTTGATTAAGTCCTCACGGCTTAAATCTTCAAATTCAGCAGCTATATTATTGATAAATGGCTCGATTTGCTTTTCTTCAACTTCAGTTGCTTTCACTTTTTCAATAAAAGCCATTAATTGCTTTTCGATTACAGCATCTCCAGCAGGTACTTCCGCTTTCGTGAAAGTTTTACCTAAAATACGCTCTAATTGCTTGATCTTATTGATATCTCTTGGGCCAATAATCGCCATTGAAATACCTGCTTTACCAGCACGACCTGTACGACCACTACGGTGCGTATAAGTTTCCAAATCGTCTGGAATATTGTAGTTGATGACGTGGGTGATTTCATTTACATCCAAACCTCTAGCTGCCACATCAGTAGCCACTAACATTTGCAAATTCTTTTTTCTGTATCGACCCATTACCGCATCTCTTTGCGCTTGTGATAAATCACCGTGCAAACAGTCAGCATTATAGCCATCAGCCATTAATTGGTCAGAAATTTCTTGTGTCTCTCTCTTAGTTCTACAGAAAATGATAGCATAAATATCAGGATTGATGTCAGCAATTCTCTTTAAGGCTAAATATTTATCTCTTCCATTCACTACGAAATAGAAATGCTCTACCTTGTCAGCACCTTGATTTCTTTTTCCTGAAGATATTTCCTCAGGCTTGTTCATATAGTTATTAGAAATCCTTAATACCTCTTTCGACATGGTCGCAGAGAATAGTAAAGTCTGTCTTTGGTCAGGCGTATGTGATAAAATGAAATCTAAATCATCTTTAAAGCCCATATTCAACATCTCATCGGCTTCATCTAAAACCACCCACTCGATGTCTTCTAACTTTAATTTTTTTCTTTTGATCAAATCCACTACACGACCTGGAGTACCTACTACAATTTGTACTCCTTTATTCAAGGCTTTGATTTGTGTTTCAATACTTGCACCACCATAAACAGGTACTACATCTAATTTCTTTGAATATTTAGTGTATGAGTTAAAGTCGTTAGCAATTTGAATAGCCAATTCTCTAGTAGGACATAATACTAATGATTGTGTCTTTTTAGAATCGCTATCAATTTGATTGATAACAGGTAATCCAAATGCGGCTGTTTTACCAGAACCTGTTTGAGCTAAGGCAATTAAATCTTGCTTAGTGTTTAATAAATGTGGAATAGTTTTTTGCTGAATAGCAGTAGGTTCCACAAAGCCAATTTCTAAAATTGCTTTTAGGATTTCAGGCTTTAAGCCTAATTCTTCAAATGTTAACATGTGTTGTTTTAAAATTTAATACAATATCAGGGATATGTTGTGACATGACTGCTAAGCAGCCTATTGCATTAAGCGACTCTCGATTATTCCCTGGCTTAACCCAAGCCATTTTCGAACCTTTCGAGTAGCCTAGGATTGTAATTGTTGCACAAAGGTAGAAATAATTTTTTGATAAATCACTATATGTTAAAAAACAACCAAATAATATTTTGTATTTCTATAGTTATCGTTGCTATAACCAATAAAGGAACCTTATTTCTTTATCGGTTTACCGCTTATGGTGGCTTGCCAATTGACCACTTGCCACTTGCCATTTCTCTTAAGAAAAGTACCGCTGTTTAGGTAGTACTGAATGCTAGTATCACTAACTGCTTTCATTTTAAAGGCTACAATAGCGGTATTGGCATATTGCTGTATGATAATATCCTCAGCGGCATATGTGCTTGAAGGAGTTTCAATTTTAGTTTTTTCATTAGAATTAAAACGACCTATAATTTCTTTTTTCCCAAAACGAGTTCCATTAGAACTTGTATAGATCAAATCTTCCGCCCAAAAATTAGCATGAATGAGAGAATCATTTTTTGAAGCTCCATCCATAAATGTGTGGAGCATCTGTTCAAGCTCCATTTTATCTGACGAATTTTGTGCATGTATATTGAGGGGAGAATACACATACAAGCCGAAAATGAGAACTAAGGTAGTTTTTATCATCATTGTTGCTAAATTTTGTTGATATCTTACCACAAGTATAGTGATTTTTGTTATTTAAAGTTTAATACTGATACTTTGCTTTAAAATAGCTTTGTTAAACTGATGATCTGAATTATTTATAATTGCCACTAGCGTTAATTACAAATGATGGATTTAGATTGCTTTTTATTATACGCTATGCAACAGCATATATAATTCCTACAAGGAGATGTTATTCAATAAATTAAAATTGATTTTTAGAAAGGAAGTGCATAAACCAATCTTTTTTGTCAGCTTAGTATTAGTATGCCTCTATACCAATAAAATATGTGCCCAAGAGTGGAATAGTAAGGGTAATAGTTTAAAATATTATGTAAGTGGTGGAATAAGTTTGCAATTTGGTTCTCATCAAAACAGGGTAGGGTTAAGCCTGAGCAGTACTTTTGGTCAGTCTTATGCCAATGTCAGTTTTCAATACAATTTTTTCTATACCTTTAAAGACTTCGGATACTATGAAAATTCTTTTCAGCATATAGCGGGAATAAAACTGGCAACAGCATTTGATCGAAGGCCGATTATTTTTCGAGCCATTAGTAATTCGCCCTTTAGTAGTCGAGCTTTCTATCAATTTCATTATTTCTATCGCTATTACTTCAATAACTGGAATACTAGTCAACCTACAGGAGAAATAGGGTTGAATTTTGGACATTTTTTTCTCCTTCATGAAAACGATCTGTTGGCTGCAGAAACAGTGGATAAATTTCGAACTGCAGCCCTGAGAATAGGATATCAGGATTCACTTCAAAGTATTGCCTCTTCCTTTTTATTCTGGACTGGAAATAAGGATGATCCTGATACCAAAAGAGTTAATTCGTCAGATTTTTCACGCTATGGCTATTTTGATTTAAGCGATACACCTTACGGAAAATATTCTCATGGAATTCTTGCTATCGATTATACTCGACAACTGCCTTTTGGAAATCAGTTAAGAATTTCATCTGGTTATGATCATGAGAAAATAAGGAATTTAATTCAGAATAAATTCATGCATGATTTACCGATTTGGCCTAGAAGATGGAATACTGCAAAGAGTCGTCATGTCCCTATGGTGGATAAAGATGGTAACTCATATCTCTTTAAAGAACATCAAGAATTGAGGGAAGGGAAGTTTTATTGGGGAGTTTTTATTAACGGTTCTGATTTTTATTAATTACCACTCAAATTAACCAATGATGTAAAATTGATAATGTCTGAATCTAAAGCTTTGTAAATTGTTATCTTGATTTTTGATTAATATAATTACAAAATTTCATACTATGAGAAGAATATTTTACTTGCTGCTTTTGGTTATTTGGGCTTGTGATAAAAAGCCAGATACAGAAATAGAGACTTGGGTTCCTTATGATGAAACTGCCATAATTGCTAAGAATGCTGATCATGAGTCCGAATACATGCGCTATAAATTGATCCAATCCAAAGTAAGTGATAGAAATGATTTATGGAAGCAAATTGAACCTCAAATCAGTGATTTTAGCGCTGATGATTATAAGCGTTTAAAGCCACTTATTCTGGAACAGGATATGATGAGTATGCAAAATGCCATTTCAGATAGTAGGCTGAACTATAAAGAATTAACGCAGTGGTATTTGTATAGAATTGCCCTGTTTGAAAATGATAGTTTGAGCACTTTAAATAATATAATATCTATTAATCCTACTGCAGTTGAAGAAGCAATAGCAAGAGATGAAGGTAAGTCAGGTGATCAACATCCCATTTATGGAATGCCCATTTTGTTAAAAGATAATATCAATTTTGAAGGAATACCAACCACAGCAGGAGCAGTGGCTTTGCAGAATAATCAAACTGGTGATGCTCATATAGTTAGTCGTTTGGAGAACAGCGGAGCAATTATATTAGGTAAGTCTAGTTTGAGTGAGTGGGCGAATTTTCTATGTGATGGTTGCCCGAATGGCTATAGCGCCATCGGTGGGCAAACGTTGAATCCTTATGGAAGAGGAGAGTTTGATACGGGCGGTTCTAGCTCAGGTAGTGGTTCTTCCATGGCAGCAAATTACGCAGCTGGTGCAATTGGAACAGAAACTTCTGGTTCTATTTTATCCCCTTCCAGTTCAAATTCTATTGTAGGATTAAAGCCAACTGTTGGTTTATTAAGTAGAGGAGGGATAGTACCAATTTCCAGTACTTTAGACACCCCTGGTCCGATGACCAAAAATGTAATGGATAATGCAATTATCCTTTCAGCTTTAACTGGTGAAGATTCTGAAGATGAGGTAACTGTTGGCAACTCACCTGAAAAAGATTACTGGAAATCTTTAAAGGAAAGTAATTTAGAAGGCATGCGATTGGGAGTGATGAAAGGATTTTTGGAAGATTCTTTATATAAAGTCAATGTTAAGCAGTTGGAAGAATTGGGAGCTGAATTAGTTGAAGTAGAAGCCCCAGAAGTAGATCTATCTGGTTTTCTAACCTTATTGAATTTAGATATGAAAGCGGATTTGCCGCACTACTTTGAAAATTATGCTGGCCCAAGTGTTGAACTACGTTCAGTTCAGGATGTGATTCAATTTAATTTAGAGGATTCAGCTACTAGAATTCCTTATGGACAAGCCAGATTTGATGGGATAGTAAATGATTCTACCTCTGCAATGGAATTTGATAGTTTGAAAACTCGCTTAATGAGTGAAGGAAGAAGGTATTTTGAAACGATGATGAATGAGAATGAATTAGATGCTGTTTTATCTATCAATAATTGGAGTGCAGGATATGCAGCAGTGGCTCATCATCCGGCCTTGACTGTACCGATGGGGTATGAGAAAGACGGTCAGCCAAAAGGCATAACGTTCATTGCAGCACCATATTCAGAAGAGAAATTATTGAAAATTGCCTATGCTTTTGAAAAGAAAACTAAAGCGAGGGAGATTCCTGCTGATTATCAGTAAGAATAAGGCAGTGATGCATGCGGTTTGATGGTTAGAACCGTCTAATTGCTTATTTCGAAACTCAGGTTAATAATAAAATAAGAAGAATTCATAAAAAAAGGTTGTTGGATTATTCCAACAACCTTTTTAGTCTAGATTCTAGACTATATGTTCTAGCATCTCTCTTAACAATACTCCTCAAAAACCTGCACCAAATGATTTCCAATCATTTCAGCAGTTCTTCCTTCAATGTGGTGTCTTTCTACAAAGTGAACCAATTCACCGTCTTTAAATAAAGCAATAGAAGGCGAAGATGGCGGATAAGGAGCCGTTAACTCTCTAGCTTTTGCCACTGCTTCCTGGTCAACACCAGCGAAAACAGTTGTCAAGTTATCAGGCTTCTTCGGACTTTGTTGAACTGCCCACTTAACGCCTGGTCTAGCTGCACCTGCAGCACAACCACATACTGAATTGATTACCATTAAAGAAGTTCCTTTATGGTCTTTTAGGTGCTCAGCCACCTGATCAGCTGTTTTGAATTCCTCAAAACCAACTTCTGTTAAATCTGCACGCATTGGTGCTACTAATTCTTCAGGATACATATTTATATATTTAAGATTTATGATGATGAGATTTTATACTAAATCAGTTAAATCTCACCATTTCTATTTTAATTTATTGTACACATTTAATTACTCCTTACATGAAACTTCCCTCTTTGTGATCTAGGGAGCTTTACATAAAGCCTAATTCAAGTTTCGCTGCCTCGCTCATCATTTCCTGAGAGTACGGTGGGTCAAAAGTCAATTCCACTTTCACATCACTTACACCTTCAATAGACTTCACTTTCATCTCAACCTCGCTTGGAATTTCTTCCGCAGCAGGGCAGGAGGGAGAAGTTAAAGTCATTAGGATATATACATTGTTTACCGGATATACATTCACCTCGTAAATCAATCCTAATTCGTAAATATCAACAGGAATCTCAGGGTCGTAAACTGACTTGATGGCTTCCAGCACTTTATCTCTTAAATTGGGAACTTCTGTTTTCTTTTCAAATTTTGTTTCTTCTGCCATAATGCATCAATTTAAGCTTCATTTTCTAATTTTGTTTTATACGCCAACGCATACATTTTGATTTGTTTGATCATGGATAAAAAACCATTTGACCTTTGCGTCCCTATAAAACGATTCATGCCTATTTTATGAACAAAATATAAATCGGCATTTAAGACATCATCTATTCTGCCATTGTTTAAAATAGAAACTAATAGGCTAACCAATCCTTTTGTAATGGCGGTATTACTATCTGCTTGAAAATGAAGTTTCCCCTCATTTTCATCTGCAGTCAACCATACTTTTGATTGGCAACCTTTTACTATATTATCTTCAGTTTTTAATGATTCAGGCATTTCAGGAAGCTTTTCTCCAAGCTCAATCAAATAACCTATCATCATTTCCATGTCTCCGTCCAACATGGAGAACTGTCCTATTATCTCGTCTTGTTTTGCGTTGATTGTATTGTCAGCCATTGACTAATTTTTAACTAAATTTTGCCACTATATCTTTTAAAGAGTCTGCAAAAAAATCAATTTCTTCTATTGTATTGTAAACAGAGAAGGAAGCCCTAATCGTTCCTTCAATTCCGAAATGATCCATTAATGGTTGCGTGCAATGATGTCCCGTTCTTACTGCAATGCCTTTTGCATCTAGCATCATCCCTGCATCATACGGATGAACATTATCAATTGTAAAGGACACTACGCTTACTTTTTCAGCTGCTGTACCATAGAAATTAATTCCAGGCACTTCTGATAATCTTTCATGAGCATGTTGAGTCAAAGCTTGTTCATGTGCCATTATATTATCTTTTCCGATTGCATCAATATATTCTGCAGCCTTTTTTAAAGCCACAACATCAGCAATATTAGGAGTACCCGCTTCAAATTTATAAGGAATGTCATTATAAGTGGTTTTTTCAAAACTCACATTATCAATCATTTCCCCACCGCCTTGGTAAGGCGTCATTTCTTCTAAAATGGCTCTTTTTCCATACAAAATTCCGCAGCCTGTTGGACCATACATTTTATGACCAGAAGTCGCATAAAAATCGCAATCTAAATTTTGTACATCTACTACACAGTGAGAAGAAGCTTGTGCTCCATCCACTACCATCAGCGCATTTTTAGCGTGCGCTAATTTTGCAATATCTTTAACAGGATTAACAGTACCTAATGAATTGGAAGCATAAACCACCGATACAATTTTAGTTTTATCAGTAATTAGTTTCTCAACATCATCAAGTGAAATTTCACCTTTAGCATTCACAGGAACTACTTTCAAAATTGCACCCTTTTCTTCTGCTATCATTTGCCAGGGCACTATGTTCGAGTGATGCTCCATTGCAGTGATTAAGATTTCATCACCTTCTTGAAGAAATTTTCTACCGTAAGCATTGGCTATCAGATTGATTCCATCAGTAGTGCCCTTGGTGAAAATCACTTCTTCCACTTCAGCTGCATTAATGAACTTTTGAAAAACCTTTCTGCTGTCTTCGAAAGCAGTCGTAGCTTTTTCAGCAAGCGAATGTAAACCTCTGTGAATATTGGCATTATAACCTTCATAATATTCTGAGATAGCGTTAATCACCTGTTTGGGCTTTTGAGTGGTAGCAGCATTATCAAAATAAATCAAAGGCTTTCCGTTCACTTTTTGTTCAAGGATGGGAAAGTCTTTTCTGATTTTTTGAATATCCAATTTTGGTGCTACTGCTGTGCTCATATTCTTTATATTTATAATCTTGTCTTTAACAACAAAGACTAGTTTTACATTCTTGTAAACTAATCATTTGTGCTTTTATATATTTTCAAGTCCTAAAATGTTTAGGTTATAAGGTTGCTCCTACGGAGCTTGTTCATATATGTCTATATTTTTGTTACCATAAGTTCGTCCCTATGGGACTTACAATATTATTGTGTTTTGATTTTTACTACAAGGTAAAATAGCAGATATAAATTAATTCCATTTTTTAATCTTTATTTACTTTAATTCAGCCCCAGAGGGCTATATTATGGTAATTTTCATGCAAAACGGCTAACCAAGCTCCGTAGGAGCAACCTTATTTTTAAGCAATCCCTGCTAAAAATCCTTAACCTAATCGAGCTATAATCCTCTATAAAACGGGGATATTTTTACTTAATAAAGTGTTTATAATCTTTCGTTAATTTTGCCTTCAATTAATGTTCTGAAAGCTTCAATTTTAATATTGCTTAAAACATCAGATGCAAAAGCATTTAATAACATTGATTTAGCCGTATGCTTATCAATTCCTCTGGCTCTTAAGTAGAATAGCTGATCTACATCCAGTTGCCCTACTGTGGCACCGTGAGAACATTGCACGTCATCTGCCCATATTTCCAATTGTGGTTTTGTATCTACCTCAGCATCATCAGAAAGCACTACATTTCTATTCGATTGAAATGCATTGGTTTTTTGAGCATCTTGCCTTACAAATATTTTACCATTGAAAACCCCTCTTGATTGACCATCTAAAATACCTTTGTACATCTCATTACTTTCGCAATTCGGTACTTTATGGTCCACTACAGTGTGGTTATCAACATGAGTTTTTCTATCCAATAGATACAATCCGTACATATTGGTTTCTGAATGCTCTTTATGTATGGCAGTATTTAAGTTGTTTCGAAGCATAGCTCCATTTAAACTTAAAGTCACACCATTGAAAACAGATTTTCCTAATTGGTGCACCATAGTAGCCCCAACTTGAATAGCCTGATCAGATTCATTCTGATATTTGTAGTAATTGAAAACACAATCGTCTTCCATCACAATTTCAGTCACTGCATTGGTGAAACTTGTGTTTTCACCTAAGGTGACATAAGATTCAATCAGTGAGGCTTGACTATTTTTCTTGGCAATCACCAAATTTCTTGGCTGACTGATAACATCTGCATTTTTAGCATCATTAAAATAATAGCAAGCAATTGGTGTTTCTACAACTGCATTAGCATCAATTTTCACAAATACTCCACCATTTGTAAATGCCGTATTCAATTCAGAAAAATTATCAGCACCTTCTATTTCATGGGTGTTGAAATGCTTCTCAAAATCTTCAGCATAATCATCCGCTGCAGTTTTGATAGCTTGGATATGTACCCCTTTCGGAAGTGTCTCCATATCAGATAATTTATTATCCAATACTCCATTTACAAATACCAAACGAATGGCATCCAACTCAGGAATAAAGTACTTAGAAGCTTCATCTAAACTTAATGAAAAGCTATCGTCAGACAGATTTCCCACATTAAAAAGCTTGCCAAACATCTTGGCTACATTACTGTACTTATATTCTTCATGTTTTGCATGAGGAAAACCAAGCTCCTTGAAATTATCAATTGCTTGTTTTCTCTTTGCGTGCAATGGCTTTTTACTTTCTCCGTTAAGAGAGCTTTCAAAAGCTTTAAATTGCCCAATGAAAAATTTATCTATATCTTCTTTAATCAATTTACTCATATGTATTGCTGATTAAAATTATGCAATGCTTGCTTCTTCCTTAATCCAATCGTAGCCTTTTTCTTCCAGCTTATGTGCTAGCTCTTTTCCGCCAGTTTTAACGATTTTACCATCGAATAAAACATGAACAAAATCTGGTACGATATAATCCAATAGCCTTTGATAGTGTGTTACCACTACTGTTGCATTGTCATCATTTTTTAGTTTATTAACACCATTTGCTACAATTCGCAAGGCATCAATATCCAAACCGGAATCAGTTTCATCAAGGATGGAAAGTGTAGGCTCTAACATCGCCATTTGGAAAATTTCATTTCTTTTCTTTTCCCCACCAGAGAAACCTTCATTTAATGAGCGGCTCAATAAGGCTTGATCAATTTCAACCAACTTCATTTTCTCTTTCATTTTGGCTAGGAAAGAAACAGCATCCAAAGGCTCTAAACCTTTATGCTCACGGATTTTATTTAAAGCCGTTTTCATAAAGTTGGTTGTGCTTACACCTGGGATTTCAATAGGATATTGAAAAGCCAAGAAAACACCTTCTTTAGCTCTTTCGTCAGCTTCTAATTCCAATAAATCGTTTCCATTGAAAGTGATTTCGCCTGAGTCAACGGTATAATCTTCTCTACCAGCTAAAACAGAGGCTAAAGTACTTTTTCCGGAACCATTTGGCCCCATGATGGCATGAACTTCACCTGGCTTTACTTCCAAGTTGATGCCTTTTAATATTTCTTTGCCTTCAATTGAGGCGTGCAAATTTTTAATTGATAACATTATGATATATGCTTATTTCTAAAAATTATTCTTCTTTTAATTCTATTCCTTTCTTTTCTGGTCGGTGTGCCACCGACCAGGGAACAGGTTTGACCATGGTCGGTGGCACACCGACCATCATCTCAGTACTCAATACTATTTACCCAACAGAACCTTCTAAGGTCAAGGCCAGTAATTTCTGTGCCTCAACTGCAAACTCCATAGGTAAATTGTTCAATACTTCTTTACAGTAACCATTTACAATCAATGCTACTGCACTTTCCTCATCTATTCCTCTCTGCTGACAGTAGAAAATCTGGTCTTCACCAATTTTTGAAGTCGTTGCTTCGTGTTCTACTTGTGCAGATTTGTTTTTGATTTCTATGTATGGGAATGTATGCGCTCCACATTTATCACCCATTAATAAGGAGTCACATTGAGAGAAGTTTCTTGAATTTTCTGCTCTTTTGTGGATTTCTACCAATCCTCTGTAGGAGTTTTGGCTTTTTCCGCCTGATACTCCTTTGGAAACAATTCTACTTTTGGTGTTCTTTCCAATGTGAATCATTTTGGTTCCTGTATCGGCTTGTTGCATGTTGTTTGTTACTGCAACAGAGTAAAATTCTCCTTGAGAATAATCTCCTTTTAAGATACAGCTAGGGTATTTCCAAGTAACAGCAGAGCCAGTTTCTACTTGTGTCCATGCAATTTTTGCATAGTCACCAGCGCAAATTCCTCTTTTAGTTACGAAGTTGTAAATACCTCCCTTGCCATTTTTATCACCAGGATACCAGTTTTGCACAGTAGAGTATTTTACTTCAGCATTTTTAGCTGCGTAAATCTCTACTACTGCCGCATGCAATTGGTTTTCATCACGCATTGGTGCCGTACAGCCTTCTAAGTAACTTACATATGAATCATCTTCTGCTACGATTAATGTTCTCTCGAACTGGCCAGTATTAGCAGCATTAATCCTAAAATAAGTTGAAAGCTCCACAGGACATCTTACTCCTTTTGGAATATAACAAAATGAACCATCAGAGAATACAGCTGAATTCAATGCAGCGTAGAAGTTATCGTTTGACGGAACCACTGAGCCAATGTATTTTTTAACTAATTCAGGATGCTCTTTTACCGCTTCGCTGAATGAACAAAATATGATTCCTAATTCTCCTAATTGTTTTTTGAAGGTAGTTCCAACAGAAACTGAATCCATTACGGCATCAACCGCAACGCCAGTCAATCTTTTCTGTTCTGTAAGAGAAATGCCCAATCTTTCGAAGGTTTTTCTCATTTCAGGGTCTACCTCATCCAAACTCTTAGGTTTATCCTTAGGTTTAGGTGCAGAGTAATAGATAATGTCTTCGAATTCAGGTTTTGGGTAATGAACATTTGCCCATTTAGGCTCTGCCATTTTTCTCCAATTCCTGTATGCTTTTAATCTCCACTCCAAAAGCCATTCTGGCTCTTCTTTTTTGGCAGAGATAAATCGTACTATATCTTCGTTTAGCCCCGGAGGAGCTGAGTCTGCTTCAAAATCTACTGTCCAACCATGCTCATATTCCTTAGAGGCAAATTCTTCCAGTATTTGATCGTCTTTACTCATATATGAATTATTTAGACTAATTTCAATTAAGTTACAAAGCTAACACAAATTGTGCGTTTTAGTTATCAAAAAACTATATTTTTTACTTATCGAATTATAGATGTTTGCTATTGAAAGTGTGTACGTTTTGAGGTAGGGAAGTGTTGAGGATAGATTCAAGAATCAAGAACCTAGAGTCTAGAATATTTGATTAGCTCTGAATCTCCCTTCTATGCTACACTCTCTTTCACTTTGTTATCTTCTTTGAAATTCAGTTTTCAGCCGAAGGCTGATCAGCTTTTGGCTGGAAAGACTTCGAATACTTAATACTTAAAACTCTGTTTAAAAAGTTCCAAAGGAACGAGCATTTACCACTTTCGATATACAAACGGCAGATTTTCCTTTTTCACTGTACTCTGTACCTCATACCCAAAACTTATAACCTAAGACTTAATACTTAAATCTCTAACCAATTGATTTACAGTTTATTTTGCAATATTCGTGACAGCTGTATGAATGTTGATTGAAATAGGTCTATGTAAGAATAATATTTTTTATTAATTTCCGATCCGAAACGATAAAATTGAAACTAAATATACGACTATGAGCGATTTTCCATGGTACAATCATTACCCTAAAGGAGTACCGAGAGAGATAAACCCCGACCAATATAAAAACCTCCCCGAATTATTTGAAGAAGTTTTCCAGAAGCATGGCAGTAATGAAGCCTATGAGAATATGGGCAAGGTATTGACTTATGCTGAGGTAGATGAATTATCTAATAATTTCGCTGCTTATTTGCAGAACGAGGTAGGTTTGAAAAAGGGTGATAGAATGGCTATTCAAATGCCGAATTGTTTGCAATATCCCATTGCTATGATAGGAGCTTTGAAAGCTGGTGTAATTGTAGTGGGAACCAACCCGCTTTATACTGCAAGAGAAATGGCGCATCAGTTTAAAGATTCTGGAGCCAAAGCCATTGTGATCGTAGCCAACTTTGCGAGTAATCTGGAGAAGATTTTGGATGAAACGGAAATTAAAACCGTTATTGTTACTCAATTAGGCGATATGCTAGGCGGATTAAAAGGCAGTATTGTCAATTTTGTAGTGAAGAACATCAAAAAGATGGTGCCTAGCTATAATTTACCAACTGCAATCAAGTGGAAAGAAGTTTTAAAGAAGGGAAAGACTCATACTTTCAAAAAACCTGAAATAGAACCTTCCGACTTAGCCTTTTTACAATACACAGGTGGAACTACTGGTGTTAGTAAGGGAGCGCAATTATCACATCGTAATTTAGTTGCACACACTATGCAAACTAAAGAGTGGTTTAAGCCATTATTTACCGAAGGGCTGCAAGAGCAAATGATTACAGCATTGCCACTATATCATATTTTTGCACTTGCGGTAAATGGTGTCTTAATGTTCAGTATTGGAGCCAAAAGCATTCTGATTACCAATCCTCGGGATATGCCAGCTTTCATTAAAGAATTGAAAAAGCATCCATTTACTCTAATGACTGGTGTAAACACCTTGTTCAACGGATTATTAAATCAGCCTAATATTAAAGAAGTGGATTTTTCCCATTTGAAAGGCTCTATTGGAGGTGGTATGGCAGTCCAAAGAGCTGTTGCTGAAAAATGGAAAAAGTTGACTGGAGGGCCATTGGTTGAAGGTTATGGTTTGAGTGAAACTTCTCCAGTATTAAGTGTTAATCCATTGGATGGGACAGAAAGAATTGGCACAATTGGTATGCCAACACCAAGCACTGATATGAAGATTTTGGATGAGGAAGGGAAAGAAGTGGCATTAGGTGAGCCAGGTGAGATTTGTGGCAAAGGACCCCAAGTGATGTCAGGTTATTGGAACAAACCTGAATTGAATGATACTACTTTTTTCAATGGAGAGTGGTTCCGGACAGGTGATATTGGAGTACAAGATGGAGACGGTTTTTTCAAAATTGTGGATAGGAAAAAGGATATGATTAATGTTTCTGGCTTTAATGTGTATCCAAATGAGATTGAAGATGTGATTGCCGGTATGGAAAAAGTATTGGAAGTAGCTGTAATTGGTGTTCCAGATGAAAAATCCACCGAGGTAGTAAAAGCTTTTGTAGTGAAGAAAGATGAAAGCTTAACCGAGCAAGAAGTAATCGATTATTGTAAGGAAAACTTAACAGCTTATAAATGCCCGAAAGCGGTTTCTTTTGAGAAGGAATTACCTAAGTCGAATGTAGGTAAGATTATTAGAAGGCATTTGAGGGAGAAATAGCCCCCTAGCCCCCCAAGGGGGAATTTCCTACGCAAATGGGTCAATGGGTATTAGGTCAGTACCGAAGGTCAGACCAGAAAAAGATTGAATTACAAATTATATAAATACGAATAAGCTTCTCAGAGATGGGGAGCTTTTTTGGTTTTGAAGGATGTTGGAAGTGGGGTGATGGATGTGTCTTCAATTATCAATTTTTGTATTCTTCGAGAGGGGTCACCAGTTTGTTGAAACAAAAAATATGATTTAGATATAATTAATGGGGTTTAATTTGTAAAGCTATAAGTTTCACACACAAACTTGCCAACAAGCAAACTTGTCAACCTGTAAACTTCTCAACTTGCCAACCTGAAAAATCCAACCCTTTTCCAAAATCGTACGTCATTTAAACAATTTACACTTAGGTTATAGGGATTTTTAAGTATTTTTCGATTAAATGTAAGATTTTGTAGTTGGTTACTTACCTTATGTGTAATTATGTTTGTATTTTTGTAGTTAGAATAAATGAAGCTGTGTCAAAGGAGATATTTCCAAACGGTTGATTTTAATTAAATTAGATATGAAAAGATTTTTACTTTCGATATTGTTTTTTGTTGGGGTTGCGAGTGTTGGGATTGGGCAGGCTACTGGCGATTTTCAAACTCGCCAAACAGGTAACTGGAATAACTCAGATACCTGGGAAGAGTGGACTGGAAGTAGTTGGGATAACACAGCTAATACGCCAACAAGTGCTAACGGAGTAATTAGTATATTAAACACGCATACTGTTACTGTAACTGCAGCTGTTACTGTTGATCAGGCAACTGTTAACAATGGTGGTCAAATTACAATTGCTAGTGGTATTGCCTTAACAATCAATGATGGTTCAGGTGATGATATAACAGTTAACAATGGTGGGGTATTAAGAAATTTAGGGACATTTCGAACTGGTTCTGGGGGAAAGGGTGGTGCAGCAGGACAAGCCAGATTTCTAGGCATTTTCGAAAATCAAGGGTCAGTAACAAATTTTTCTAGTGCTAACTTATTTTTTGATTCAGGTTCAGTTTACGATCATCAATTCACTACAACAGAAGGGGTTGTGCCATCAGCATCATGGGATTTAAACTCAACCGTAAAAGTTACAGGTTATACTTCATTAACTATTTTAAGTTCTACTGGGAACTGGGGGCAATCTTTTGGTAATTTTGAGTGGAATACACCTAATTTAACTGCTGGGGGACAAGGGTGGTTTGATATGGATGGTTACGTTACAACTGCTAACGGTGATTTCAATGTATATAATACAGGCGGCATTATACTTTATATTACAGACTTTAATCAGTCTTTAACTTTGAATGTTGGAGGTAATGTAAATCTTGATGGAGCGAATACTTATGTTGCTTGCACATTTTCTGGTAATCCAATGACTTGGAATGTTTCTGGAAATTTTAATATAACTAATTCAGCTCTATTAGAATCTACAGATTCCCAGCCAGTTAATATTAATGTTGTTGGTGATTTTAATGTAAATACTTCAAGTAATGGGGTTAATTTATCAATTGGTTCTTCTGGAACTACAGTAGATTTGGATGGAGACTTAAATATAATCGCTGGATCAATTACTGAAACAGGAACAGGAACTAATTCAATTATTTTTGGTGGGGGGGGACTTCAAAATTTCACCAATACTGGAGGGGATTTTTCTAATTCAATTAATTTTTCTATAAATAACTCCTCAACATTAGATGTATCTACTTATTTCTTAACAGGTTCTGGTACTTTTGAAATAGGGCCTGGTTCTACTTTAGTAACAGCAAATTCAGAAGGAATCACTTCAGGAACCACAACAGGTTCAATCAGAGTTTCAGGAACAAGGACCTTTAATACAGGTTCTACAATTGAGTATAATGGCACTGCAACCCAAGCTTTAGGAAATGGCTTCCCTGCTTCTGGTGTTAATCTTACAATTAACAACACAGGTGGCGGAGTAAATATGAGTTCTGATGTTACTATTAGTTCTGGAAGGACTTTAACACTCACAGCAGGTACATTAAATATTGGAGATGGTAACCTATTAACTTTAAATGGTACAGTTTCTACCACTAGCGGAGGAATTTCCGGTGGATCACTTTCAAACTTAACAATTGGAGGTACTGGTGCATTTGGTACCCTGGGTTTTGTAGGTACTCAAGAGTTAAATGATTTCACCATCAATAGAACTTCATCAGGCTCAGTCACATTAGGTGGAGACTTAACAATAAATGGATCTTTAACTCAAACAAACGGTGATTTACTTCTAAATGGCAATAGTTTAACAATTAGTGGTGATTACACTCAATCAGCTGGTAGCTTAATTTCAAATGTAAGTTCTTCCTTAATAGTTAATGGAGCTGGAACACTTCCTACTAGTCTGTCATTTTCAGGAGATATTAATACTATTACAGTAGATAGAGCTTCAGCTACCTTAAATACAGCTGCTTCTAACTTTACGGCAACCAACCTCAACTTATATTCTGGAACACTAGATGGTACAGCCATTAGCATTGCAAATGGAGGCACTTTAGAAAGAAGAACAAATGGTTCATTGACAAATGCCTTAACAGCAGTAGGTAATTATAATTTAATTTATGATAATAGCTCAGCTATAAACACCAGTGTCGAATTACCAACTTCTGCCACCGCCATAAACAATATTGAAAAAAGAGGAACAGGTATTTTAACTGTTCAGAACGATTTTACTGTAAACGGTATTCTTACTTTTAGCAATGGTACATTTAATGCTGGCGCGAATACAATTTCGTTAAATGGTGATCTTGTTGCTAACGCAGGATCTACACTAAATAATTCTACCATAACTTTTGATGGTACGACTAATCTTACGGGCGAAAATAATCCAACATTTGGAAGTATAACAGTCAATGGTACATTTAATCCAGCAGCTAGTTTGACAGTTAATGGTGATATCACTAATAATGGTACCTTGAGTAGCTCAGCAGGTACCTTGACGATTAATGCTACGTCTCAATTAGGTGGATCAGAACCCATTACTGTTAATGATTTTACCATAGGAGGCAGCGGAGTGGTTACTGCTGATGCTGATGATGCTTTTCAGATCAATGGGAATATAACAAATAATGGTTCATTTGATGCCAACGGAGGCACTGTCATTTTTGGAGGCATTACCTCTATTTCAGGTACTGTCCCAACATTTGCTAATGTGCAAATTGAAGGTACTCTAAACAGCCCTAATTCATTAACAGCAAGTGGTAACTTTATTAATAATGGATCATTTGTTAATAATGGAGGAACTTTAAACCTTAATGGTTCTGGTAGTAGAAATATTGGCGGATCTTCTGCTTTGGCTTTAAATACACTAAATGTAAGCGGTGGAACAGTCAACAATACCAATACTGCTGGCATAACAATTGCAGATGGTATAACTATAGGAGCAAACACTACATTTGATGTTGATGGTGCAGGTTCGAATCAATTGATTTTATTATCTACTTCCTCATCTCAAGCTGCTTATGTAGGTCAGATTCCAAGTACCTCATCTATTTCAGGTAATATAACTGTTGAAAGATATTTTAGCACTGGTAGATTTTGGAGATACTTAGGTTCTCCAGTTACCAATGCAACAGTTGCAGATTGGCAAGAAGAATTTCCAATTACAGGAACTTTTGATGACCCTTCTTCTGGAACTTATGACGGATCTACATTAAATTCATCTAATCCTTCTCTTTATTATTATGATGCTGCAAATAGCACCTATGTAGCTTATCCAAGTAGTGGAACTGCTGCATCTAATTCGATTGAAAATGGAAGAGGTTATTCTCCATTTATTAGAAATAGTTCGTCAAATATTGTAGGAGCTGTGACAGGAACATTGCAACAACAATCAGCTTCTATGCCTGTTGAATATAATGGTGATCCTGCAGAATCATGGAATTTAGTGGCTAATCCATATGCTGCCCCAATTGATTGGGATGCAGCAGGCTGGACTAAAACTAATGTTGCAAATGAAGTTCATGTCCCTAAAACAGATGGTAGTTTTGCAACTTATATTGGGGGTACAGCAAGTAATGGTGGTTCTCAGTATATTGCATCAGGGCAAGCTTTTTGGGTAAGAACCGATGCGACTTCCCCAGTTTTAGAAACTGATGAATCAGTCAAAAGTGTTGGTCAAGATCCTACATACCAGCGAACTGCACCGTTGGAACTATTCCGAATTGAGATGGCTCATAATGACTTATCCGATGAAATTGTTTTAGTGCTAAGAGATGAAGCCACATTTGGTTACGATGAAGAATTTGATGCTAGTAGAAGATTGAATATTAACGGTTTTGGTTATACATTATCAACAACTGGTGATGATGGAAGGAATTTGAAAATCAACAGCATACCAAAAGTAGTGAATTCTGACTGTTCTATTTCAATCCCTGTTAATATGGAGTCAGTATCTAAAACAGGAGATTTTACTCTAGCATTTAGTCAGGTTAACAATCTGTTAAATTACTATACAGTTGATTTTATTGATAATTATGAAAATGAAATAATTTCAGTTGATTCTGATTTTCAGTATACTTATACAATTAATTCTGATGCGGAATCAAAAGCAAAAACTAGATTTAGTTTACTGCTAAATAATAAAGGAATAGGAGCTTTAAGCAATCTGACAAGTATTGAGACTTGCGCTAGCTCTGAAGCTTCTTATTTGTTAGAAGACCTCAATAAAAATCATTCCTATTCAATATATAAAGGTGATGTGAAATTATCGGAAGTGTCTAATCAGTTGCAAGCAACAATTTCGATTGCAGACTCCTTATTACAAGATGTCACAAATGCATTTGATGTTTATGGAATGGCAGGAACTTGTGATTCTGTGAAAGTAGGAACATTCACAGTGAAGACTGTTGGTAGTAACATTAATCTTGATGCCAATGTAATAGGAAGCAATATTTGCCCTGAAGCTACTTCTGGTAATTTTGAACTAAATACCGAAAATAGTGTAGATTACTATATTCTGGCTGGGAATGATACTATCCAAACTATTAAGGGTGATGGAACTATATTTACGGGTACTATTGAGTCAACATACTTAAAGGCCGGTCTTAACACATTTTCAATTTATGCTGAAAAGAACGAATGTGCTTATGGTTCTTTAAATAAGCAAATAGAAATCGAAGTTGATGATTTGGATATTGATCAAAATATAACTTTTAGTTCTAATAATTCATGTTTGAAAACTCCGGCTGATATAAGCTTTATTAGCCAATCAGGTGTTGAATATCAAATTTTTAAAGAAAATACATTAGTGACTAGTGTAATTGGAGATGGAACAGCACAAGCTGTGGAAATTCCTGAAACTAATCTATCCTTGGGCTCAAATGAATTTACAGTTATTGCCAAATATGGAGAATGTACCCAGTATGAATTTCCTGAGTCAGTAAAAATTGAAGTAGAAGAAAATATTAATGCTAATCTTAGCTTGATCACTGAGAATGTCTGTGGAGACGCTAATACTTCAATAGTAATTGAAAACGCACAATCAGGAAAGGTTTATACCCTACAACTAGCGGGCGAAAATATAAGCAGTTTAACAGCCGAACTGGATGGTGAATTAGAGTTTAATGTCAATTCAAACCAACTAGGGCAGGGGTTAAATGAATTAGATATACAAATTGAGGGTGGAAATTGCGAGCCTGTTTTATCTTCAAATCAAGCTATAATTAATGTATATGAGCAAATAAATACTGATTTAGAAGTGAAGTCTTCAAATGAATGTGCTGCTGAATTGATTAAGGTTGAAATTAGTAATCCACAGAAAGGAAAAGAATATAGATTGAAGGAAGCAGAGAATGTGATTGCTACGGCAACTGCAGATGATGAAAGTGTTTTGAAATTTAGTTTGCCTTCTGATCAATTTGGAGTTGGAAATCATACCTTAACAATTGATATTATTGATGATAATTGTGGAGTGCGTACTGCTAACCAGATAGTTGAGTTTGAATTATTTGAAGCAGCTACCATAGCGGAGATCGGAAATCAAAATGTTTGTAAAGGGGAAGCAGTCTCAATTGATCTTAGCTCAAATGTTGCCATGAATAGTTATCAGCTATTTATAGGAGAAGAATTGCATGCAGAAACCTCTTCTGCTATTTTGGAATTAGCTCCTACAGAAACAACTACGTACTCCTTGACAGGAGTTCCTGAGAATGGTTGTGGTACAAATACGGTTAACTTCACAATTGAAGTGACAGATTTAGCTACACCAGGTATTTTGGTGTCAAACAATGTATTGGAAAGTTCAGTTGAGGGAGAAGGATACCAATGGTATTTAAATAACGAGATACTACCTGATGAAACAGGAAAAATTTTAGTAGCTCAAGAATCAGGAGATTATACTGTAGAGGTCAGTAAAGCCAATTGTATAAAAACAAGTGATGCCTATACATTTAGTGAAGAGGTCTTGAATGCAAATAAGGCGCTTGCTAATGCGATTGATTTATATCCAAACCCGGTTGATGATATTTTGAATATTGACATTAAAGATATTGGAGAAATTGAAGTTATGATTTATACCTTGTCAGGTCGTTTTATGGATCAGGTGAAGTTGGATTCAAGAAATGGCCAATCTATCGATATGTCAAAATTTGCAAAAGGAACTTATTTATTACAATTGACTTCAGGACAGGGGAGTGTAACAAAAAGAATTATCAAGAAGTAATAGTTTAAATAGCTATTGCTTAAACGAATAGGGATTAAAAAATGAAAAAAATCATAAAGTCAGCTTTAATATTTAGTTTATTATTTATCGGGGCATCTACTTTGAATGCCCAGCCTGGAGACCCAGGAGGTGGAACCGATCCAGATAACCCAGTTCCTATCACAGGAATTGAATATTTGATTGCGGCAGGTGCTGCTTTTGGAGCCAAAAAGATTTATGATAAAAAGAAGAAGTGAAAAATTGATGTAAAATTTTAATTTTTTGCCATTCGAGAATTTTTTGAAAGACCTTTTTCAAAGTTAAGTGCTTTGAGGAAGGTCTTTTTATTTGCAATAGTATGACAAAGGTTTATGGTTTTTCTTATTCATATTCGACCTAGTGCCAGATGATTGAAATTGCAGACCGTTAGCCCAGTGTCTGACGGTTAGAACCGTCTCACACATAGATTCTAAACCTTCCTTAAGCTTCCTATTGCGGATCCACATCAAACACAATTCTTAACTTTCTAAATTGACTGTTTTCTTGTAATTTAGTAACAGTAGATTTTATTTGATTTTTAGTGCTTTCCAATGGATACCCTTTTTCCATTTTTATCCAGATTTCCATATGATAGATATTGCGGATTTTGGCAATCATAGGTTCGTGCGGTGCTAGCACTCTTTGATTTCCCATTTTAGACACTAAAGATTCATGCAATAATCTGGCTCCATTTCTCACTGCATCTGCTTGTGAGCCTTTTAAAACGATTTTGATTAAGCGACAAAATGGAGGATAAAAAAACGAATGTCTTTCTTTTAGCTGTAGTTCATAAAATCCTTCATAATCGTATTTCAAGAGAAAACTAAAGAGCGGATGGTTCTCCTGAAAGCTCTGAATCCATACTTTACCTTTTTTATGGCTTCTGCCAGCTCTTCCACTCACCTGAAGCATCATCTGAAATGCACGTTCATGCGCTCTGAAATCAGGATAGTACATCATTCTATCGGCATCTACTATGCCCACTAGGCTTACATTTTCAAAATCCAAGCCTTTGGTAACCATCTGAGTTCCAATCAGGATTTGTGTTTCACCACTTTCAAAAGATTCAATTATTTGCTGATATGAATATTTCTTTCGGGTGGTATCTCTGTCCATCCTTTGGATTTTTACATCCGGAAAATGCAGCTTTAAATCATCCTCTATTTTCTCTGTACCAAAGCCTTTCATTACCAAGGCAGTAGATTCACAACTCAAGCACGCACTAGGGCTTTTTTGTCTGTAGCCACAATAATGACATTTCAGCTCATGCTGATGCATGTGGTAGGTCAAGCTCACAGAGCAGTTCTCACACTCTGATATCCAGCCACAAGTTTCACATTGAAGGTAAGGAGCATAGCCTCTCCGATTCTGGAATATAATGGCTTGGTTCCCTTTATTCATTTCCGATTCAAGCGCTGCTAGCAAACTGTGACTAAAATCATCTTTGACCAGCTTCTTGGCTTTTTGCCTGCGCATATCAATTACTTCAATTTCGGGCATGCTGCCTTCGCCATACCTTTCCGTTAGAATTGAAAGACCATATTTACCAGTTTTGGCATTATAAAAGCTCTCATAGGAAGGAGTGGCTGAGCCCAAGATCAATTTAGCTTGATGGATATTAGCCAAAACCACAGCTGTATCTCTTGCATTGTAGCGTGGAGCTGGATCGTATTGTTTATAACTGCTTTCATGTTCTTCATCAACTACAATAAGCGAAAGATTATTAAAAGGCAGAAGAATGGATGAGCGAACCCCTATTACAAAATTGATGGTACCTTCAGCCACGCCTTGCCAAACTTCTACTCTTTCTGCATCTGAAAATTTGGAATGGTAAATGCCTACTTGATCACCAAATATTTTGCGAACACGCTGAATCATCTGGGTGGTAATGGCAATTTCAGGAAGAAGAAATAATGCTTGTGAACCACTATCAATCACTTCCCGAATGAGGGAGAGATAAATTTCTGTTTTACCGCTTCCTGTAACTCCATGCAAAAGAGCTACATCTTTTTCAGTGAAAATTGTATTGAGCTCATCTCTACAAGCTTCTTGAGCCGGACTTAGTGTAATCTCATGATCAAGATTTTCTTGTCTGTTGAGGTAATCTAATCGAGACGTAATGACTTCATATTCCTCAAAAATCTTATTTTTAATTAAGGTGCTGATAGAAGAAATGGAAAATTGCTCTTCCTTAAAAATGCTTTTGGCAACTCCAGTGTAATTTGAGCTTCTATCATTAAATACTGGGACTTCCTGTAAATATTTTAGAAGTACATCCAACTGCTTTGGTTTTTTGTCCAGCTGCTGCATCAGCTCATTTAGCTGTGCTTTATCTAGCCAATCTTTTTGTAGCCTTAATCTTTTCTCTGTTTTGGGTTTGTAGCGCTCCTGAACTTGCTCAATAAGCATAATAACCTGCTTTTTGAGTAAATCTTTTATTAAAACGCTAGTCTGTTTGGTATTTGTAATTTCTGCAAATTGCTGATAGGAGAGAAGCCCTTCTTTTTTAAGAAGATTTATAACAACTTCTTCTATTTGGCTAAAAATATAGGGTGATTGCTCTAATTGAAATTCCGGATTTAATTGAATTTTCGATTCGCTACTTAATTTTAGACCTGAAGGTAAGCCCACATTAAGAACTTCACCTTCAGTAGCCATATAATATTGTGCCATCCATTCAAATAGCTTGAATTGCTGTCTACTGACTACTGGGAACTCGTCCAGTATTTCCAATAAATATTTAGCTTCATAATCATTTGGAGCCTCTTGATGAATTGCACTAATAATTCCAGTAATGATTTTCTTTTTACCAAAAGGAACAATAGCTCGAATCCCAACCTGAATGTGTTCCTCATACTTTTGAGGAACTCTATAGGTGAAAGTTTTAGGGATGGGGACAGGCAGTAAAACCTGCACAAAATAGGTTTTCCTTAAACTATCTTCCTCAAAAGTATTCAAGCTGAGTTGGCTCATTTTCTGATTTGATCTAGGGCATCGTCCACAGAATAAACGGGTTGCTGGCAAGCATTATTTTCGCATACGTATATAGTTGTTTTAGTATTGATAATTTCTTTTCCTTTCCATACTAATTGATCCTTACTCTCTTCAGGAATAGCCATAATGAAAGTGTTGGGCAAATAATGGCTCCATAATTCCTTTTGCAATTCAGTCGCTTTAGTGCCAACTATCACAATATCGTAGCTGCGAAAAGCTTTAAGAGCATAAGCTGAAGCATAGTTAGCTAAAAACTTGGGTTCTCTCGGCAGTAGGTGCTGAATTTGTTTCAACATCTGCTCTGATATTTCAGTAAAACTGGAATTCCCTTTTAAGATACCTAACCAATGAAGATTTTCAATCATCACTGAATTGGAAGCTGGGATTACATTATCGAATATTTCTTTCTTTCTTGCTATTAATTTCTCGCTTGATTTATCGGTATAGAAAAAAAGCTTTTCTTTTTCATCATAGAAATTCTGGATAGCATAGTTGGTCAACTTTTCAGCAAAATCTAGTGCTTTAGAATCGGACGAAATCTCAAATAATGATATTGATGCTTGAATTGCTAAAGCATAGTCTTCCAAATACGCCTTAATTTTGGGTTGTTCATTTTTAAAACTTCGAAATAACTGGTTTCCATCCCAAACAAACTCGCTCAAGAAGACAAAATTATCTTGTGCTATGGCTTTGTACTTTTTATCTTGATAAGCTTTGTAAGCATCGCATATTCCTTTCATTTGCAAAGCATTCCAGCCAGTAAGGATTTTATCATCCATGGCTGGTCTCACTCGATCTTCTCTGGCGTCTAGAAGTGAATCTTTTGCTTCTATAAGTTGCGCTTTAAATTTTTCTTGATCTATTTTTTCAGCTTTACAGAAATCCTCAATTGAACTATGGCGAAATAGAATATTTCTTCCATTTTCCCAGTTTCCTTTTTCAGTTGCATTATAAAATTTTAGAATGGGTTCAGCTTTATCTCCTAGAATTTGCTCTAACTCTGTATAAGTCCAAGTGTAAAATTTCCCTTCTTCACCTTCTGAATCAGCATCCAAGGCAGAATAGAACCTACAATAAGGATCCATGATTTCCCTAGCACTAAACCTAATGCTGTCTTCAAATATTTCCTTGAAGTAAGGATTTTTAGTGAATCTAAAAGCATCGGCATATAGACTGATCAATTGCCCATTGTCATAAAGCATTTTTTCAAAATGAGGGGCAAACCATTCGGCATCTACCGAGTAACGGGCAAATCCACCACCGATCTGGTCGTAAATTCCACCATCAGCCAAAGAGGTTAAAGTGAATTCCAATGCTTTTTTAGCTTCAGGGTTTTGGCTATGGAAGGCATATTTCATTAAGAACTGCCAAATCACAGGCATAGGGAATTTAGGTGCACCCAATGTGCCACCATTGTCCCAATCTAAGAAAGACCCCAGTTTCTGATAAGCTTCAGATAATATTTTGGAGTTAAAATTTTCAGCATTCAGCGCTCCTAAGCTTAATTTTTCCCCATCAGCTGCATTTAGTGCTTGAGCAAATTTATTAGCTGATTCTTCTAATTGATTTCTACTGCTTTGGAATGCTATGGCTACTTTATCTAAAATTTCTAGCCATTTGTTTTTAGGGAAATAAGTGCCACCATAAAACGGTTTTTGGTTTGGTATCAAAAATACGTTCAAAGGCCATCCACCATGTAAGCCCATAGTTTGAATTGCATCCATATAGATTTGATCGATGTCCGGTCTTTCTTCACGATCTAATTTGATGCAAATATAGTTTTCATTCATCACCTTTGCGACTTCTTCATCTTCGAAGCTTTCATGTTCCATCACATGACACCAATGGCAAGCTGCATAGCCAATGCTCAGTATAATGGGCTTATCTTCCTTTTGTGCTTGATTTAAAGCCTCTTCACCCCAAGCTTGCCAATTTACGGGGTTGTGCGCATGTTGTAGTAAATAGGGACTGCTTTCGTGAATAAGTTTATTGACTTTTGGCATTTTCTAATTCTTTATCAACGTGATTCATTTCTTCTTCAACATTGCCCATAACGGAAAAACGTTTAAGCTTTTTCTGCAAGGCTTCCAGAAACTGGATGTGTTCTTCAGAGCCTGGGTTCATTACCCTATGGTTTAAATCGTTTTTAATGGCTTGCCATTTGTCGCAATAGGCAAAGAGTGGTTCTGAGAAAAATGTTTCTCTGAATCGCTGCCAGATAAAATTCCTTGCCATATTATTTGGATGGATCATATCTTCAGCATAAAATCTATAATCCCTTAGATCATCCATCATTAATTCAAATGCAGGGAAGTAGTAGGTCTTTTCAACTGCTTTCTTAATTTTATTTGTTGCTAATCGTAAGATAGACTTACTGAGCATATTCTCAGGAATTCCGTCTTTTATATGACGAACTGGGCTTACGGTTAAGATTATTCTTAGGGCAGGATTTTTTTCTTTGAGGTATTGTAAAGTTTCCGCTACTTCTTTCACGATATCCTCTAATTCCAGCAGTTCCTTTTGGAAGTTTTGAGATGGAAGTTTATGGCAATTCGCAATAATTTGTTGGGTTTTTTCATATCTATAGACCCAAGCGGTTCCAAAAGTTAAAATTAGTACTTTGGAGCTTTCTAGGTAATCTTTTAGTTTAGAAGTAGCTTCTCTAATACCTTCTTTTAATTCAATCAGGTTTTTCTTTCCAAAGATCGAATGTGCATCTAAATGATTATAAATATCCCTGTTTTCAATGATATGATTCTCATTTAGATCTTCTTCATTTAAAGCAGCTTTAATCAATCGCATTTGAGAAATCGGATTGTAAATGATTCCGAAAGGATTACTTAAGATATCCATTTTCATTTCTTCAAAACGGCTGCCAATATGATCTGCAAAGCAACTTCCGATTGAAGTGATCCTATCATGTGGATGGATTTTCTCTTCAGTTGGCTTAATTTCAATAGTTGTTTTTAATTCCATTTTACCCCCAATTAGATGGATTCTATTTTGTGTTCAAATTTGGATATTGCTTGTTCACTAGTAAGTAATTTGATCAGGTTTGTTTACAGTGATCAAAATAATTAGACGCTCAACACTTTAACCATGTGAATTAATTCCTGATTTAAAGGTTTGTTTTTAGTGATGCTGTCCTCAAAACTTGTATAAACCAATTTGTCATTAATAATACCAGCCATTACGTTCTTTTCACCTTTCATTAAGCCCTCTAAGGCTCCTAATCCTAATCTGCTTGCCAATATTCGATCTTGTGCACTAGGTGAACCACCTCGCTGAATATGACCTAGTATGGATACTTTAATATCTTTCTGACTAATTTGTTTTTTTACCTTCTCTGCAATCTCCATTGCGTTCCCTTCTTCATCACCCTCAGCAACCACTACAATCGATGATGTCTTGTGACGAGCCCAACCTTCCTGCAAAGTACTGATCACTTCCTTAATGCTGGTAGAGGTTTCAGGAACCATCACTAATTCAGCTCCCCCACCAATGCCCGAACGAATGGCAATATAACCAGAATCTCTACCCATTACTTCAATAAAGAAAAGACGGTTATGAGAATCAGCTGTATCACGTATTTTATCTATCGCACCTAAAGCTGTATTTACTGCAGTATCAAATCCTATGGTATAGTCGGTTCCAAATAGGTCATTATCTATGGTTCCCGGAGCACCAACTGTTGGAATTCCATATTCATCGTAGAAAATTTTTGCACCAGTAAAAGTACCATCCCCACCAATTGTGATCAAACCTTCTATTCCTAATTTCTGAAGTTCATTATAGGCCTTTTTTCGACCTTCTTTGGTTTTAAATTCTTCACTTCTGGCAGATTTTAGAATAGTACCACCTTTTTGAATAATATTACTCACCGAATGTGAATCCATTTTTACAATATCCCCTTCAATCATCCCATCATAACCTCTATATATTCCGTATATTTCCACTCCATGGTATACTGCCCCTCTAACAGCAGCTCTAAGGCATGCATTCATGCCAGGAGCATCTCCACCAGAGGTCATTATTGCTACTTTCTTCATTTATGACTTATTTTCAGGTAAAAATTTCAATCTTTGAAGTATTAATGATATTAATTCAATTTAACAATTTTTATTGCTCTAGCACTTCAAAAGCAAATTTAAAGTTGGAAAAGCGTTGCTGTTAATGCAAATAAAAATCATTATATATTTGTCCATAACTCATAATTTTAATTTACGATATGCAATTTGATTCGGTTCCATTTTTAAGATTGTCTCCACTTCGAGCTGAGGTAAAAACTGCTTTAGAAGATGTTTTAGAGAATGGTGTTTTTATGAATGGGGAAAATATTGAAGCTTTTAAATATGGATTTTCAAATTTTCTTGATCTTAATGCTATAATACCTACTGCAAACTGCACGGACGCATTAGAAATAATTTTAAGAAGTCTGGATATTCAGGAGGGTGATGAGGTAATCACTTCGGCTTTTAGTTGGTTCTCAGATGCCTCAGTCATTAAGTTAATAGGTGCAAAAGTGGTGTTTTGTGATATAGATATAAGTCATTTTGAAATAAATCTATCTGATTTAGAGCGCAGGATTACTGTTAAAACCAAAGCACTTATCTTGCCTCATTTATTCGGATTGCTTCATCCCGAAATTGACAAGATCAGCTCTATTTGTAAACAAAATAATATTGTTTTAATTGAAGATTGTGCTCAAGCCCATGGAGCCTCTTTAAATGGTAAATTGGCTGGTACATTTGGTGATGTTGCAGTTTTTAGCTTTTATCCTACCAAGAATTTAGCAGCTTTGGGCGATGCTGGAGCCATAGCCACAAACAATGGAACTTTAGCTGAAAATTGTAGTCGCTGGGCGAATCACGGTCAAGAAATCAGAAATGAGCACCTCCAATTAGGAAGAAATAGTAGGATGGATGAAATTCAAGCTGCTGTTTTATGCACTAATCTTACCTTTCTTCATTCTGATAATGAGAAAAGACAAAAGCTGGCGGGTATTTATTATGATATTTTGGCTGATACCAATTGTGCTTTACCCCATAGAGCAAATGGTCATGTTTATCATCAGTTTGTAATAAGAACTGATAGGAGGGATGAACTTCAAAAGTTTTTATTAGAGAATAATATTGAAACTGATATTCATTATCCAACCGCTCTTTCAGATATGGAAGTTTTTTATTCATTGGAAAAATTCGATCAGGCTAGTTTAGCTTCCAGAACTGTTTTATCTCTACCAATTCACCCCAATCATACTGAACTGGAAATATCGTTTGTAGCAGAAAAGATTAAAAGTTTTTTTAGAGCTTAAGCTTATCTCTAATTGGCTGAATGATTTTAGTAATTTCTTTTGAAGGTTTGAAAACCAACATCAATATACCGAAAATCACAAATGTTAGAATAGTTAAATAAGCTCCATTTAGTATTGGATTAGATAATTGAGGTAATATACTCATGATATAAAAGCATAAACCAGACAATACAATGGTTGTTAAAGTATGAATTGAAAATGGCTGAAATTGTAAAATGTAATAGATGTAAATCATTTTAATGAGGTTGAACAAAAACACTGAAGTAAAAGTCGCCAGGGCAGCCCCGGTCAAGCCATATTTAGGAATCAGCAGCACATTCAGTCCAATTGTCAATGCCGCTAAAATCAAGACAAAATAGATATTGCTTTTGTAGTGTTTGGAAGAGATAATAATTTCAGAATTAACCCCAAACCCCATATCAATTAATTTACTCAATCCGACCAAAACTACTATCCATTTTCCACTCGAATATACATCCCCTTTTGGCATAATGGCATAAATATTATCCAGATTGATTACTACTAAAATAAAGACAAAGCTTCCCAGGATCAATTGATTGATACTGCTCTGTTTATATATTTTCTTGACTTCATCTAGCCTTTCATTTTCAAAGGCATTCGCAATTATGGCATCTGACATTTGAGAAATACTTCTTTTGGGGATTTCTATTACAGTCCCCATAAAAAAGGCAATTACGTAAATAGCATTTTCTTTCAAGCCTAAAAAACCTGTTACCATTAGCTGATCAATTTGCAAAACAATTACTGCTCCAATAGCTCCAGCCATAATAAAAACCGCATATTTCATCATTTCCTTAATGAAAGGTGTTTTGAGATGGAAAATTGAGAAATTAAAATGTAGTTGACCTTTGAACAGTAAAATTACGATAAGTAGTACCAGGCTTAATGCATAAGTTGCAATTGAAAGCCTTAAAAACCATTCAAAGGAGATGATATCCAAGAAATATATGAATGCAAGTAAACTACTTAGAATTCTGAGAAAAAACTCTCTCATAAAGGTAGGGATCACTACATTGAGTTGTGCTTTGAAATAGGCTTCAAATATGGAAATATATACCATTACGGCTGCTAAAATGATGATTAGCCAATATTGATCAATTAATTCAGCAGCATTCTTTTCAAAGAATCCAAATACCCACTGATCAACTAATTGGAACAGCCCAATGAATAAAGAAATTGTAAAAAATGCCAGAATCAAAACGAAAGTAAAAAATCGTCCTGATGAGTTTGGACCTTTATTGAATCGAGGAAAATATCTCAGTGTGCTTCTTGCAAGGCCTACCTGTGCAAAAGGTGATAAAACAATAGCCATTGAGATTACGGCTTTATACAAACCCAAACCTTCCTGCCCTAAAAACTCTGGAAAGAGAAATATCATATTGACAGCACCTACTGCAACTCCAATGTAGTTGATAATTGAGGCATAAGCACTTTGTTTGATGATAACTCCCACTGTTATTTTTTATGACTAAACTGAAATTTAGTAAGATGATGTTAATAAACTGCTATAATACTTATGATTTCTCTTTAATAGAAATTCATTCCGAATAAATATTTCTTTTAGCTAAAATTCCTATTGATTAGCTTTGGCTTATGGAAACAAAAAATCAAAATATTAAACTCATAGAATGTCCTAGAGATGCCATGCAAGGCTTGCATGACTTTATACCAACACAGGATAAAATCAAATACTTGAATCAGTTGTTAAAAGTAGGTTTTGATACTATTGATGCTGGAAGTTTTGTTTCGCCTAAGGCCATTCCGCAGATGAAGGATAGTGCCGAAGTTTTTGATAAGATAGATTGGCAGAATTCTACTTCTAAACTTTTGGCAATTATTGCTAATCAAAGAGGAGCCTCAGACGCAGTAAAGTTTGAACAGATTGCTTATTTAGGATATCCTCTTTCTTTGTCTGAAACCTTTCAACAGCGTAATACGAAGCGCTCCATTACTACTGCAATGGAAGATTTAAAGGAAATACAAGAGTTGACAATTGCTAAAGATAAAACTTTGGTCGTGTATCTTTCCATGGGTTTTGGAAATCCTTACGGTGATCCTTATGATGCAGGGTTTGTCCAAGAATTCGTAGAAAAGCTTGAAAAAATGGGGGTAAAGATTATTTCACTTTCTGATACGATAGGTGTTTCCAATGCTCAAAATATTTCATGGATTTTTAATCAGCTGATTTCTCAATATCCAGATATTGAGTTTGGTGCGCATTTACACAGTAATCCCGCTACAATATTGGAAAAAGTAGAAGCAGCTTATTCGGC
The DNA here is from genome assembly GCF_000183425.1 of Marivirga tractuosa DSM 4126. Taxonomy (NCBI): domain Bacteria; kingdom Pseudomonadati; phylum Bacteroidota; class Cytophagia; order Cytophagales; family Marivirgaceae; genus Marivirga; species Marivirga tractuosa. Next base: position 1,115,296 of record NC_014759.1, on the reverse strand, counting down.
TGGCTGTAGAAGATTTGATGGGGCTATTAAAGGATTTGGCGGATGTCCAATGGCGGAAGATGATTTGGTTGGAAATATGGTGACAGAAGATATGGTGGCTTATTTTAATAAAGAAAATATTGAATTGGGGATTAATCAGGAAGCGTTTATTGAAGCTCAAAAAATGGCTTTGGAGGTTTTTCCTGCTAGGTAAGCTGAATTTTCGACTCGCCCCATTTTTAGGTGTTTGTTTTCACCTAAAAGCGATGTGATCTTTATGAAATGAAAGCTGTGTTGAAAACACCAAAGCGAGGAGAAAAGCAATTATAAATAGCTTAATAAAAAATGGGTGGTAATTAATTTTACACACCCATTTTTATTAGTAATCGCCTAAATCTTTTCTAAGATCGTCATCATCAAAATCGAAATCACCATCTCCATCATCCTCATCTTCCAAATTGTCATCGATTTTAAATCGCCAAGTGCCTTCATCCTCGTCATCACTTAATTTGATGTCGTCTGTATCGTCATCAAAAAAATCATCTTCGAGCTCATCGTAATCCTTGTCATCGTATTCGTCAAACTGTGCGAAATCCGATGGTTCATTAAGTGCCATTTTTTAATAATTTTTATATGACGAAATCTAACGTATTTTTAAATAAGTTGTATGACCTTAATGTGAAATTATTTTGAAATATTTTTTCCTTAATTTATTGATGTCTTCATTTCTGTTGATGAAATTCTTATAAGCAATAATTAAGAAGTTTGTAATTGAACAGTAGATTTACTATTCAATTGTATAGGGGAGAAATTCATCTACATTACCACGAAATTTATGCACCTCGCGTATGATAGTAGAACTAATAGCGGCATATTCTGGCGCAGTAATTAGAAAGACAGATTCTAAGCCTTCATTTAAGTATTTGTTTACTTGAGCAATACTATTTTCGTACTCAAAATCTGTAGTGTTTCTCAAACCCCTTAGCAAGAATCCTGCACCGAGGTCTTTTGCCAAGTTTGAAGTTAGTTTATTGTAAACTATAATGGAGACTTTGGACTCATTTTGGAACGTTTCTTCAAGCTTATTGACCATTAAATCAATATCGAAATATCTGTTTTGTTTTTTTGAATTATAGCCAATTGCAATAACTATTTCGTCAAAAATCTTAAGCCCTCTCTGTACAATGTCGTGATGTCCTTTTGTAAATGGGTCAAAGGATCCAGGGAAGATAGCTATTCTTTTAGGCATAATTCAGAGATTGAAGTAATTTCCAAAGACATCAAAATATTGATGTTCAGCAATTTCATCAAATTTAAAGCCAAAGTTTAGTTTTTTAGTCCTGCTACCCATCGTCAATGCAGGAAAGTCTTTTTTCAATGCATTAAAATGGGAAGAGTCTTTTTTAATGTAGCCCCAAAGATTTATTACACCTTCTTTCTTGAGAATTTTAAACTCGTTACAAATTAAATTAATGTAACGTGTATATTCTTCGAATTTTTGAATTTTGAAGGAATTAAAATAGAGCAATTTACCATTGTTGGTGACTGCGGCATGAAGATAGAATCTGTCAATGTACAATGACAACTCGTTTTCGTTAGCAAAGGGAGGATTATACAAAACAGCATTTACCAACATACCACTTTGGTGCGTCACTTTTATTTTGCTGTTCACATAAATGGATCGGACGAATTTTAAGACCTCCTTTTGATAAGTGAAAATATTAACGGAGTTGTTGCTGTTTACTTTATAGTATCCTACCGATTCATCCTTGTGAACTTCGCAGTTCATTTTAAGTATTGCCCTGGCGTTATCTTTCGAAAAATAGGAAAGTGGTGCTAAGCAATACTTTGGTGTTTTAAAACACAATATTACCTCTTTCCAAAATCCTACCATCAATAAATGATGAGAATCAAAAAGTGCCTTAAGTACTTGCACTTTCTGATGCTCATCTGCAGTTTTATTCAAACTATAATCTTCAAGGATTAAAACCCTATTTGATTTAATATCAATAATAGATACTTGAAGGTCACGGTCTCCTATCTCTAAAATTAAGCAATATTGCTCAATTTTGTCAATAGAGAATTTGTCATCCTTAACCTTCCTGATAGGTTTGTATACTTTCTCTTTTGTTATATCCAAAATATTATTCCCAGTTTCCTGATGTTGTAACTTCTGATCTAGAACCTACTCTAAGTGCTTTTTCGTTATCATCCTCTCGTCTCTTAGGGTTGATAGGATCCGGATCTTTAACTTCAAAAACATCTACTCTTACAGAACCTTTAATAATCTTGTCTGCAAAAATTTCAAATTTCGTTTTTGTACCTGGTTTGTATGGTAAATTACTCAGGTTGAAATCCGGTATATCAGCATATAAGGAATCATATACAGGAATAGTTCCTAAAGTGTCGATATTTATTACAACACTATCACCACCGTATTCTCTTGGAATAATCGTCTCTGATCTTTCAGTTAAATAAAATTCACCTGTATCAATAAAATTAATCAATTTGTCCCAATCACTTGTGTATTGACCATTTACTCTTTGGTAAGCAATCATACCCGAACGAATTTGCTTTAATTTATTAATTACTCGAGCTTCTTCTCGCTTAATCTTTTTTTCTTGTTGAATATCATAGGCAATGCTGTCTACAAAAAAGTACCCAATTACGATTGCTATTACGAAGAAAACTATTGATAAAATCTTTGTTTTACTCATCTTTTTATTTTTTTCTCTATTTAGAAATTATTTTAAAACGCTATTTTATGGAATTATTCACAAATTTAAAATATCCTTTAAGATTTAAAACTTCTTGGGGTTTATTTATTCCAATAAACATATTGTGCAAGTAGTCGTTTTCTGTGTTTTTTAATTTTTTTTCATCGAAAAATGCTAAATCACTTAAAATTTGTTGATTTCCCATTTCAGGATCATTGCCCAATTTAAGAATTCCTCCGGTTTTTTTTACCTTAAAAAATAATTCTATGGCGTGAATCTTATAATTTATGAATTCATTCATAAATAACATCTCATCTACTCTTATATTCAAGCCTGTTTCCTCAAGAAATTCTCTTTTTAAATTTTCTTCTGCATTTTCGCCAAATTCCATTCCGCCACCAGGAGGTGACCATAAATACTCCATCTTTCCAACACCCTCATGCTTTAAAAGTAAAATTTTGTTGTCCTCTATTAAGATTCCTCCAACTCTGACTCTTACTTTCCCTCCAAATTTTTGATTGACACTTTCCCTTGCATTTGCCGCCATCAATATGCTTATATTTGTGAATTATTTGAAATTACACAAAATGCAGGAAAAAACAGCAACAAACGACTTTAAGTTAAGGGTAGAGAAATTTTTAGAACGTCAGGAGTTTATGAAGCATATTGGCTTCGATTTGTCGGTTATAGAAGAAGGTAAAACTGAAGGATGGCTTGACATACAAAAAATACATAAACAACAAAAGGGACTAGTACACGGTGGAGTTACAGCTACTATAGCTGATATTGTGGCAGGTTTTGCCGCTTACACAACGGTTCCGATGGATTGTCATGTAGTCACTGCCGAAATCAAGGTTTCTTATTTTAAGGCTGGTATGGGTGAAAAATTGCATGCGATTGGTTATGTGATCAAAAGAGGAAGAAAATTGAACTTTTGTGAATCCGAGATTTGGTCGGTTGAAGGTGAAAAACGTAATTTGATTGCAAAGGCAACCACAACTATGGCGGTTATTACCCCAGAAGACATCAATCATAAAATGAATGCCTAGTGCTTCTAATATTATAAGGTCAAAATTCCCTTTTGAGCCTACGCCTGGACAGTCACAGTTCTTCAAGGCATTAGATCCCTTTTTTGAACTAGATGATACAGATAGACCTATTTTACTTTTAAAGGGGTATGCAGGTACTGGAAAAACCACTATTGTGAGTGCTTTAGTGAAATTCTTGCCATTATTTAATTATAAATATGTTTTGATGGCTCCAACTGGAAGGGCTGCCAAAGTGATGAGCAATTACTCAAAAAGATTAGCGCTGACAATCCATAAGAAAATCTATCGTCAAACTTCTGAGGTCGGCAGCGGAGAGCCTAATTTTTCCTTGCAAAAAAATTATCATGAAAAAACACTTTTTATTGTTGATGAAGCCAGTATGCTTTCTGATGAAAAGGGGTTTGGTAATAGCAGTTTACTTGATGATATAATCAATTACGTATTCCAGAACAAGGGTAATAGAATTTTATTTATTGGAGATGATGCCCAGCTGCCACCTGTTGGAAAATTGACTAGTGCAGGTCTGGATGCTAATTTTCTAAAAAGTAATTATCGTTCTGAAGTTATTGAGACTGTTTTGACGGAGGTTATGCGTCAGGCACAAAACTCAGGAATACTTTACAATGCTACCGTACTAAGAGGGGAGCTTTCTAAAAAAGAATTTAATATTCACTTTACAACCAATTCCTATAAGGATATTTTCAGAATGACAGGGGAGAGGTTGGAAGATGGTTTGCGTTATGCTTATGACAAATATGGTATTGAAAATACGGTAATCATTTGCAGATCAAATAAAATGGCTGTCCAATACAATGAATATATAAGAAGACAGATTCATTTTATGGAAGGGGAATTGGAAGCTGGGGATTTTTTGATGATTGTTAAAAATAATTATGTCTATCAAACTGAAGATACTCCAGGAGGATTTTTAGCTAATGGTGATTTTATGGAGGTGGTTAAAGTCATCAATTTTGAAGAAATGTATGGACTGCGGTTTGCAGATCTGGAAATCAGATTGACAGATTATGAAGACCATCCGAATCTGCAAGTAAAAGTGATTTTGGATACGCTACATTCAACTGGTCCATCTTTGAATAATGATGAGTACAGAGCGCTATATAATCACGTTGCAGAGGATTACATGGATTTGGAAACCAAAGCAGAACGAAAAGCAGCAATAAAAAAGGATCCGTACCTAAATGCGCTACAAATAAAGTTTGCTTATGCATTGACTTGTCATAAGTCGCAAGGAGGTCAATGGAAATCTGTATTTGTTGATCAAGGCTATTTAACAGATGAAATGTTGAATAAAGAATATATCCGATGGCTTTATACCGCAATCACCCGATCAACGGATGAGCTATTTTTGGTCAATTTTCACTCTAAATTTTTTTAACATGCGTTTTAACTAAACTGAGTCACTTTTTCATTTCTTAATAGGATTTATGGTATAATTTTTCTTGAATTTTCGTAACTTTACTCATCGTTTAAAACAAATATTTCAATTATGAAAAAGGCAATATTATTTTTCGCATCGTTTTTTATCCTAGGTACTGCATTAGCACAAAGTACAGAAAGCACTAATGGTCCTGAAATCACATTTGAAGAAAAAAACCACGACTTTGGTGATATTACCCAAGGGGATGTGGTAGAACATGTTTTTAAGTTTGAAAATACCGGAAAGCAACCTTTAATAATTTCAAATGTAAAAACCACTTGTGGTTGTACAGCTCCAAGTTATCCGAAAGGGGAAGCTATAGCTCCAGGAGCGACTGGTGAAATAACTGTAAAATTTAATAGTAGAGGCAAAATGGGAAGGCAAAATAAAGTTATTCGAATTGTCTCAAATATAGGAGAAGAAAGAAGTATTAGAATTACTACCAATGTCTTACCAAAAGATTCTTAATAGAAACTTAGCGTAAAGTTTTTAAAGGCTGTTTCAATTCATTTGAAACAGCCTTTTTTTATTAATCTGCAATGATGGTGCATCCGCCATAATTTGTCCTGATCTTCAGGATGGTTTTTATATTGTTGGGTTGATCTCCAATGGTGCCAGTGTATTCTTCATCAGACATGTCCTTGATTTTCTTGCTAAAATTAAAGCTGGCGCCTTCTGTTTTTAATTTCCCAAATGAGTGTTTAGTATCAAACCCTAGGTTAGCACCTTCCTCAATTTTAATTTCAGCTTTAGAAAATTCAGTATCAAGCTCGAATGACTGGATATCCTTGCTGATAGATTTTATTTCAATTGTTCCACTTGCATATTCAGCATCCAATTTGAAATTATCATACAATTTATCGATTGTGATTTCAGTGAATTCTGATATTCCATTATAGTTAGACACAGTACCAATTAGTAGTTTTCCATATTCTATATCAAAACTGATAGTTTTAATATTTTCAATTTCAAATTTTGAAAACTCTGCCGTTAGTTCTAATTCTTTAGCATCTGTTAAAGAAAATGCATCAACATATTCCATTTCAAAAATACCTTTTGTAATGCTTTCAATTTCACCTTTTCCAAACTCATGCTTTAAGTATAATTCACCTAAAGTGCCAGCTGTTAAATTACCATACTCTAGGTTAATATTCGTTTTTCCCGAATAATCAGTCATGAATATATTTCCAAACTCATTGTTCAAGTTTAATGGATGACCATCGGGCAGATTTATTTCGTAATTTATTTTGAATGATTTTTTACGAAATGAGGAAGAGTTATGCGATTTCAGATTCGTTTTTATTGAAATAGTGCTTGACGTTTCATTCGTTTTCAAATCAATCTTATCCAAGATTTTTTTGGATTCTTGTTCATCATAGCCTTCCACATCAAGAGAAATTTTCACTGCTATTGTGTTTTTATCCCAAGTTGCCACGGTTATATTTCCGAAGTTATTTGAAATTTCCAACTCAGTAGATTTACTAGCTGGCGAGAATGACTTATTCAAAATTTCATATTGTGCATTTTGGGCATATGAAATCTGGCTGTAGAATAAACATACAGCAATTATTATTTTAGATAGATATTTCATTGTTTTCATTTTTATCGTTTTGACTATATTCCTGTATATCTTGCAAGATGCTCAGTTGTTGTTCGAGGACTTCGATTTGCGTTTGTAAATTCTGAATCATGGCATTCACTAGCTGCGGATGCCCGCCTTGTTTTTTCACTTTAGCTTTTAATTCCTCATATTTTTTATTTAGGGATTTTAAATCCGTATTTACTTCTATATTTTTTTCTGCCGAAATATGGTTGACCAGTATAGTCTTTTCTTCGATATTTTGCTGGTAATAGGATTCGATTTCTGAATAAGGCTTATTATTAACTGATAGGCTCTCTAGTTCATTGATTTTGTCAGTTAATTGTGCTCTATCATAAATCAACCATGCTAATGAAAGTATAAGCACGATTGATGCAGCCATCATCCATATGGAGCGGCTATTGCTTTTTTTCGTAGATATTTTTGATTCTATTTTGCTCCAGCTGTTCTCTGGATTGAATCCTGAATCAAAATCGTTTCTATTATCCTTGATAAATTGCTCCAATTTGTCTGTTACCTTCCTCATAATGCTTTATGAATTCTTTTATTTTCTTTTTGGCTCTGTGAAATTGAGATTTAGAAGTATTTTCTGAAATTGAGAGAATTTCTGCAATCTCTTGATGTTCATATCCTTCAAATAAATACAAACTGGCCACTGTTCTAAATCCTGATGGAAGATTATGAATTGCTTTTTTAATTATGTCAACTCTCAAATCAATATCTTCCCAATCTATTTCGTCTTCTTCTGGGGTATTTTCATCTCCTAGTACATCCATTTCCCATTTGTTTTCTTTTCTTAAGAAATCCAATGCTTGGTTAATCACTATTTTTTTCAACCAAGCGCCAAATGTTGCCTGAAAATCGAATTGATTGATTTTGTAATAAGCTTTAATAAAGGCTTCTTGTGTAATATCCTCTGCTTCGTCTTTATTTTTTATGATTCTCAAAGCAATATTGAACATTGATTTCGCATAAAGCATATATAATTGCTTATAAGCTCTCTGGTCGCCATTTTTACAGCTGATTATCAAATCCTGATGAATGTATATACTATTCTTTTCCAATCTTCTTAAATCTATATCAAAGACTCAGGAATTCTTGAGTAGTTGCATGATGAATTAAAATAAGTTAGTTATTTATTCTAATATTTATTGAAAATATAATAACATCCTGTATCCCCAGTCAGTGGAACAACGACCGAAAGCGGAAAAGATAGCTGTTTCAGGAGTGATGGTCGGTGTGCCGCGGACCATGGTGTCAACATCAAAGATGTGGTAAGAAAATTGGGTTTGCTGGAAACAAAAAAGGCTAATCCTGATTAAAAATTAGCCTTTTTTGTTATTGCTGAGATTGTTTCTTAATCTAAATACATTACTTTTCTTAATGCTTTAACTGTTCTTTCCTTATTGGGTAGAACAGCTTCCAACAGGGTAGGAGCATAAGAAACGGGAACATCTAAACTATTAACTCTTAAAATTGGAGCATCTAAAAAGTCGAAAACTGTTTTCTGAATATTAAATGCTAAATCACCAGAAATGGAAGCTAGTGGCCAGGCTTCTTCTACTAGGACGCATCTATTTGTTTTCTTTACTGATTCAAAAATAGTAGCATAATCTATTGGTCTAACTGTTCTCAAATCAATTACTTCTATTGAATACCCTTCCTTTTCCATTTCTTCGGCTGCTGCATGTGCAACTTTCATCATTTTACCAAATGAAACCAAGGTTGCATCACTTCCTTCTTTTGTGATTTTAGCTTTGCCTATTGGCTCAAGATATTCTGATTCTGGAACTTCTCCTTTATCTCCATACATTAATTCCGACTCCATGAAAATTACAGGATCATTATCCCTTATGGCTGATTTCAATAATCCTTTTGCATCATAAGGGTTAGAAGGAACTACAACTTTTAGTCCTGGAGTATTTGCATACCAGTTTTCAAAGTTTTGAGAATGTTGTGAAGCCAGTTGACCAGCATTACCTGTAGCACCTCTAAACACGATAGGAACGTTAAATTGTCCACCGGACATGTTCATCATTTTAGCAGCTGAATTAATTACTTGATCAATAGCCACCAATGAAAAATTGAAGGTCATGAATTCTATTATTGGTCGGGTTCCATTCATTGCAGCACCCACACCAATTCCAGAGAATCCTAATTCGGTAATAGGAGTATCAATTACTCTCTTAGGACCGAATTCATCTAACATTCCTTGGGTTACTTTATATGCACCATTATATTCTGCAACTTCCTCACCCATGATGAAAACGTTTTCATCACGTCTCATCTCTTCGGACATTGCTTCATTTAGTGCTTCTCTAAACTGAATTTCTCTCATCTATCTTGAAAATTTTACAGGGTAAAAATAGTTATTCAACATTCAATTACCAACTCAAACTTAATAGTTCCTTAACTTTTATTAAGATCAGAAGGTTTAAAAAGAAATAAATCAAAATTGAGCAAAAAAAAAGCATCCGCCAATAGGCAGATGCTTTTCAATAGTATTGCTTTAAATCTTACTTCAATGCGTTTCTAAAATTTTCGTTTGCTGAATAGTTAGAAAATTCAAGATCAGATAATGCTTTAGATTTTAAATCCGCATCAGCTGCAACAGCATCTTTTAGGTGGCTGATTACATCACCTTCTTTTCCTAATCTTGCGCTTGCAACAGCTGCTAAGTAATGAGCTTTTGCATGAACACCTTTACCTGAAGTTTTACCAGCAACTTCTTCGAACGTGCTTACTGCGTTTTCATAACTTCCTTGAAGCAACAATCCTAAGCCTTTGTTGAACATGTTTACTTCAGAATCAGAAGTGTTTTTCAGTGAAGTTGAAGCTTCGCTGTAATCACCCATCATGATTTCTAAAGCACCTTTAACGCCCATTAAACCTCTTTCATTTTCACTACTCAAAGTCATTTCATTTGCTTTTGTTGCAGCATCATAAGCTTTCTCGTAGTTGCCTTGCATAGTATAAGCAGTTGCTAGGTTTGCATAAGCTTCAGCATTTTCAGATTTCTTATTAGAAATTTCAAACTGAGTGATAGCTTGTTCAACTAATGTAGTCATTTCGTTACCTTCAGCGTCCATTGCTAGTTCTAAATGAACAGCTCCATAGTTATTATGAGCGACTGGGCTATCATCATTTTTCTTCGTAGCAGCTTTCAGAAGATTTGCTTTTTCTTCCAAAGAAGGTGTCATGCTTGCAGCATACATCAATTCTTCTAATGATAAAGTATCAGCAGAAACTTCTTCAGCAGCAACTTGCTTCGCTAAAACAGAGATTTCAGCATCTGATTTCTTTTCTTTTACTGTTAAAACTTCTGTTTTAGCAGCTCTCAAGTCAGGATAGATATCTTTGAATACTTTTTTGTAAGTAGATAATTTTTGTAATCTATCTTCTTTTTCTTCGAAGCTTCCAGACCCGTTAACTATACTAGTGTATTCGCTTTTCTGAGCATCAGTAATACCGTCATATTCAGCTAAAGCTTTTTTGAAATCAGTCCAATCTTCAACTACTGGCTTCAAGATAAATTTAATTGAATCCGCCATTCCTTTGTAGTCATAACGTCTCATTTGTCTTTTGTAGTAGTTTTCAATAGCTTTTGCTCTATCCTCAGATAAATTGCTGTTAATTCTTTCTGGACCTTCTGGTGAGTGAGTACCAGTAATCGTAACAGTTCTAGTTACGTTTTTGTCAGCAATAAATGCATTGAATTTCTGACCTCTGTCACTTCTAAGTTCAGAAGACTTCAGTACTGATCTACCTTGGTCAAAATAGAAGTTTACATTAGTTGGAATTAACTCCTCTTTGTTGTTATAGCCATGATCAGCATATGCAGCGTGATAAGAAGGCATAACCATCTGAGAAGTACTTATGATACCTGTTGCATAAGTTTTTCTATCAGTTGATGCAGATTTACCGTTTTTTTCAATAGTTGCAGTTCCTTGCATAACTAACTCGCCATTCACATTCATATCATCTTCATAATTAAATGAAAATTCTTGGCTAGTTCTTACAGGCTCAGTATCACTATTAGGATAATCGGCTTTCTTAAAGTCGACTGCATCTAGAGCAATTTCTTTATCGCCATAGACATAATAAGGATTTACTGTATAAGTGATTCCATCTTTAAGCATTTTTGAAGGTAATTGAAAATCTACCGTAAATGCTACCTCTTCGCCATGAAGCTCAAGAGGATTTGGAGTTACATCGATAGCTTGCTCTTCTGCGGCTTGCATCATCTTGTTTAATGCACAACCTGAAAAAGTCATTGTTCCTAAAAGAACAGCTGCGTAAAATAATTGTCTCATTTGATTCATTATTTGATTATGTTTGGAAGTTAATGCGAAATTATATTTATATTGGAACTATTCCAATGTATTTAGTAAATTTAAGAAAAGAATTCTAAATTTATCGAATTATCAACGAGGCTTTTGCCTTATTTGTTTAAATTTAAGGGATATTATGAAAAAAGTTCAACAATTCATCGAAAATCAAGCTTTTGGCGTCTGTACTCGACTGGGTGAAATGATGGATATACCTACTTCTCATATTCGTATATTTTTTATTTATTCTTCGTTTTTAACTTTTGGGTCTCCAATTTTACTGTACTTGGCCTTAGCATTTATACGTGATGTACGAAAAATGTTAAGAAGAGGTCGTTCAAAATGGTATTATTAGTCGCTATCTACCTTAATATATGCGATTTTTATTAATTTTTTCGAATGACTCAACCTTTTAAAAGCCCCCTCATTAAAGCTAGATGGGCAATTAGTACAATTTTTTTCTGTTATGGTCTAACTTTCGCTAGTTGGGCATCAAGAATTCCAAGCATTCAAGAAAAATTTTCACTATCAGAAGCTGAACTGGGAACTTTACTTTTAATGCTGCCAATTGGTTCTTTTATCTCCTTACCTATTGCAGGAGTTTTAGTAGCTAAATGGAATAGCTTTTCAGTTACCAGACTATCTATTGTTCTTTATTTAATCTCTTTAGTTGCCATTTCTATTTCTGAAAGTATTTACCTACTAGGTTTAGTGCTATTTCTTTTTGGACTAATGGGCAATATGGTAAATATTGCGATCAATACACAAGCCGTGAGTCTGGAGAAAGAATATAAAAAGAATATAATGGCTAGTTTTCACGGAATGTGGAGTTTAGCCGGATTTTTCGGTGCCATAATAGGTGCTTTTATGATTGGAAATGAGATAGTATTGCAATATCATTATACGATCATATTTGCTACTAGCATTCTAGCCTCAATTATTAGCTTTAAATTCCTGATCAAGTCAGATATTGATGAAGAAGATGACAAACCAATATTTGTTATACCAGATAAATCGTTACTCTTGCTCGGTGTAATAGCATTTTGCTCTATGATGTGTGAAGGCACTATGTTTGATTGGAGTGGTGTTTATTATAAAAAGATTGTAAATGCTCCGAAGGACATACTAGGCTTAGCATATACTTTTTTTATGGTCAGTATGGCGGGAACAAGGTTTGTAGCAGATTATTTTACTACAAAGTTTGGTGTTAAGAAAGTAGTCTTCTTTAGTGGTTTATTAAATTTTTCTGGATTATTGATTCTAATTCTTTTCCCAGGCAGAATCATTTCGTTAATAGCATTTTTTATTATAGGGGCTGGGGTTTCTTCCGTAATCCCTTTAGTTTTTAGTTTGGCAGGGAAATCTAAAACCATGAGTTCAAGTGTAGCACTAGCTTCCGTTTCAACTATGGGTTTTTTTGGTTTTCTTTTAGGCCCGCCTTTAATTGGCTATTTGGCAGCATGGTTAAATCTACAAGCGTCATTTAGTTTTATAGCTCTGATGGCATTGTGTGTTACTATTTTGGCTACTCGAATCAAAAGTAATTCAAATTCTTAAACATGAGTTGATTTAAGATTATTCCATTGCTGAAGCTTCGGATTCATTACCTTAAACCACAGAGGTGGAATATGAGCTAACAAAATCATAGTTGGGTATCCCGCTGGAAGTTGGGGAGCATTTTCGTAGTCATCTAATACTTGATATCGTTTTATGGCATTATAATGATGGTCTGAGTGTCTCTGTAATTGGAATAGGAAAAAGTTGCTGATCATGTGGTTTGCATTCCAAGAATGATGCGGTGCTACTAGTGCATACCTGTTTTCATCTATCTTCTTTCTTCTTAAGCCATAATGTTCAACATAGTTAACCGCTTCTAAGAGAGAGAAAGCAAGGATACTTTGAGCAAAGAAAAAGGCCAAAGGAATCCATGTGATTTGACCAATTAGTAGGCTGACCCCTAATGCTAATCCACTTGCAAAAATAAAGGGGAGCAGACTAAACCAGATCATGTTATTATGAATCGAGAACTTTGATTTGCCTTTTCTTTCTAGCCTCTTATTTTCTATTTCCCAGGCACTTAAATATCCTTTAGTTACCGATCTCCACCAAAAAGCATAGAAGCTTTCATTTTCTCTACTTGTTGCAGGATCCTCTGGAGTGGATACTCGAACATGATGTCCTTTATTATGCTCTATATAGAAATGCATATAGCTCACGGTCATGAGTAGCGCTTTACTGTAAAAACGCTCTAGTTTGGATTTCTTATGACCTAGTTCATGCGCAACAGTAATACCAATACCGCCTGTAGAAAGCGAAACAGCAATGGTAAATGTAATCCATTCAAAGATTGTCAAGGTAGTGGTAGATGCTACCCAAACAGCCCAAATTAAGAAAGCCAATTGAAAGTAGGTCCAGCAATAGGTGATAAATCTATAATAGAAATCATTTGCAACAGATTTTACAGCTTCTTTCGGGACATTACTATGATCTCTGCCAACTGCAGCATCTATTGCTGGAATAAGGGCGTACACAAATATCAAAGTGGCTAAATTGGCTATTCCGCCCAAGTAAAACCCTAGAATTGTTAAACCTGGAATTATAAAAGCACTAAAATAACCGATTTTCTTTAGCCAATTCATTTCAAATATATTTATAGAATGATAAAATAATCTTCCTAAAATAAGGTGTTTAGCCCTATAAACCAATTTGGAGTTGAAATAATTCTTAACTTTTGAAGTAACTATTCAGCTACATATATAATTTAATCCTCATCATTTCTTGTACCCCCACATTGAAGGTGTTTTCACCTTCAAGATTCTGTGAGATTTCATGGGAGGTTCAATGCTTAAGTTTGGGTGAAAACATCCAAACGGGGGAGTAAGTGCTAAATATGTTTAAGTTTAAACTATTTTATGAGCACGAATTGTATTAGGCTTTTTCTTGATTTTCTTTCTAAAAACAAGAAATAATCCTTGCAATCTAATTCCTTATCAAGAAGTTCTTAAAATCCTCGGTATTAAAGTTACTCATTCCTTCTTTACGAAAGGCGATTTCACCATTTTTAATCACAAAAGTTGTCGGTAATATTTGTGATTGTAACTGAGCTGGGCTTTTCAATTCTTGAAAAATGGGCAGTTCATACTCCTTTTTTGCTTTGAATTGGATGGCTTTATTAAATTCATTGTCTTTTGAGACCATTAAAAAGACCACTTCAGGATTGTCTTTTAGTTGTAGATAAAGCTTTTCAATATGTGGCATTTCACCTAAACAAGGGGGGCACCATGTTGCCCAATAATTGATGAAAATTGTCTTGTCCTTGAGCTCACTATAAGCAATTCTTTTTCCTGCAGGAGTGATTAACTCACCATCAAAATTAAAGGGTGTTCTATTTTTTTCTTCAATAGAAGGAGTGAAAATGTGTGTAGCCAAAAACCATGATTGAATTTTGCCAATTACCGGTGTGTGCCATCCTGTGAGGTATAATGTACCGAAGATTGCAAACATCACTCCCCAGCTAATTGCTTCCTTTTTCCAGTTTATTTTTTTAGTCATTATCTATTTCAGAAATTATATCATTGATAAATTCTTTATCGGAATTATCAAATTTTAACTCCGTTGAAATAAGATAGTTGTGTATGTGGGTTAAATTATCAAAGTTCGCTTCCTGTATATGTTTTGGGATTTTAAGTAGTCTCTGATCATCCTTTTGGAGGGCAGCGTCCGGACGGTTGTATAAGTAGGGTTGCAATGTCTTATTACAACTAATCGCAATTCTTTCAATGTTAAAATACTCGTCCCATTCAGCTATTTTTTCATTAATTTCTTCAAAGAAGTGGTCTGTTCCAGCAAGTCTCACTCTTGAACCAGCTTTAGATTTTCCTTTGGTTTTAAGGTGTTTGATTTGGCTTTTACCTTGCTTTTGGCGTACCATATATGCTTTCACCATTTTATGCTCAACAATTTGATTTTCTTCTGAATAAGCCAAGGCAGCTTCCCCCGAATGAATAATGATAATAAGGAAGTTTGCAGCGATAACTCGGTCTTTTTTGTACTCGATACAATATGGAAGTCGTATTGAAAGCCTCGATTGCGCACTGCTGAAGTCTAATTGGTGTTTTGAACTTATATAGTCAACATCTGGACATTTTAACTGAAAGTCTTTAATAAGTTGCTCCAATTCTTTCTCATCAAATATTTTAATAATACTTTGGTCTTCCATGGAGCTGATAATTGAAATTGCAAAAGGGCTTTTTTACTTGACGACTTTTTTTATAGCAGTATTGATAATTTTACATGCTTTTTCAATTTCTTCATCAGTAATGGTTAGGGGAGGTGCAATTCTGAAACTGTTGGGACAAGAAAGGAACCAAAAGCAAATGACACCATTGGCTAAGCACTCTTGCACTATTTTATTGACTATTTCATCCGTTTCAAACTCAAAGGCGAACATCAGTCCTTTTCTTCTTACATCCACAATTGCAGCATGCGAGATTAGCTCTTCAATCTTAGCGCCTTTACGCTCAACTTCTTCAAGAAAATCGCCTTCCAAAATTACTTCAAGAGTTGCTACAGCAGCAGCACAACTCATAGGGTTTCCTCCAAAAGTATTGATATGTCCTAACATTGGATTTTTTGTAAATAAATCCATTTGGTATTTATCAGCTATAAAAGCTCCTAATGGAAGTCCACCGCCCAAAGCCTTTGCAGTACATAAAATATCAGGTTCAACTCCAAAATGTTCAAATGCGAAGAGTTTAGCAGTTCTTCCAATTCCTGATTGTATTTCATCCATAATCAGTAATGCTCCAGTTTCAGTACATTTTTTTCGTAATGCTTCTAGGAAATTCTGTTCAGGGATTCTGACTCCTGCATCTCCTTGAATACTTTCAATTACAACGCAGGCTGTTCTTTTGGTAATTAGGCTTAAATCTTCAAAATTATTTAATCTTAAAAATCCAACATCAGGTAGGAGAGGTCTAAATCTATACTTCTTATTTTCGTTGGAAGAGATACTTAATGCACCATGTGTGCTTCCGTGGTAGGCTCCTCGGAAGGCTAGCATTTCTGTTCTTCCTGTTACTCTTTTAGCTAATTTTAAGGCACCTTCGATAGATTCAGCCCCACTGTTGCAGAAATAAATGCTATTGAGATGTTGGGGTAAATTATCCGTCAGGATTTTTGCCAATTTATTAACAGAAGATTGCACATACTCACCATAAACCATGATGTGCATGTGTTTCTCTAGCTGTTTTTTTACTGCATCAACTATTTTAGGATGTTGATGACCTAAATTGCTAACTGCCACACCTGAGATAAGATCCATATAGGATTTTCCATCTTTAGTATTTAAATAAATACCATTAGCGCTTTCCACTTCCAATAAAAAAGGGAAAGGAGAGGTTTGAGCAATGTTATTTAGAAATATGTCTTTATCAGATTGATACAAAGTTTATTATGCGTTAGCTAGTTTGTTTACTAATTCAATATACTCTTTCATAGCCTCTTCTGATGGTTTTCCTTTCAATTCTTCCCAAGCATTGTATTTCGCAATTGCTTTAAAGTCAAAACCGCCAGGTTTTTCACCAGAAACATCTCCTTCTTCTCCTTGCTTAAACAAAGCATATAACTTTAATAAATCTTCATTAGAGGGTCTGTCTTTGATATCTGTTTTAGACCTTTCTGCGGCAATTTTAAAATCTTCTTGTAAACTCATATTTTTATTTTTAAAGTTTCTGTAAAATTAAAAAAGTCAACCTATAAATATAGATTGACTTTAAAATTATTGTATATGATATATAATTATCTTTTGTTCAAGTCAACATAAGACCTCAAGTTTTCACCAGTGTAAACCTGTCTTGGTCTTCCGATTGGTTCATTGTTTTCTCTCATTTCTTTCCACTGAGCAATCCAACCTGGTAAACGACCTAATGCAAACATCACAGTGAACATTTCAGTAGGAATCCCCATTGCGCGATAAATAATGCCAGAATAGAAATCAACATTTGGATAAAGTTTTTTCTCTACGAAATACTCATCTTTTAAGGCAATTTGTTCTAATTCTTTTGCAATAGTTAATAATGGATCATCAACCCCCAATTGCCCTAAAACATCATCAGCTGCTTTTTTGATGATTTTAGCTCTTGGGTCAAAGTTTTTGTAAACCCTATGGCCAAATCCCATTAAACGGAAAGGATCATTTTTATCTTTTGCTTTCGCAATAAATTTAGCAGTATCTCCACCTGCTTTTTCAATTTGTTCTAGCATTTCTAAAACTGCTTGATTAGCACCACCATGCAATGGTCCCCAAAGCGCATTGATACCAGCTGATATTGATGCGTACAAACTCGCTTGCGAACTACCAACAACTCTAACAGTGGAAGTAGAACAGTTTTGCTCGTGATCAGCGTGAAGAATTAATAAAGTGTTTAGTGCCTTAGCTACTACTGGATTCACTTTATACTTTTCTGCTGGTAGGGCAAACATCATTTTAAGGAAATTTGACTGATAGTCTAACTCATTATCTGGGTAATTTACCGGATGCCCAATTTGATTTTTAAATGCCCAAGCTGCAAATGTTGGCATTTTTGATAATATTCTAATAATACTTAAGTCAACCTCTTTAGAAGATCTATTTGGATCTAAAGATTCAGGGTAAAAAGCAGTTAATGAACACACTAATGAAGACAAGACTCCCATTGGGTGGGCATTTGACGGGAATCCATCTAATATTTTTTTGATATCCTCATGTACTAAAGTATGAGTTGTAATTTCGTTTTGGAAATGTTCCAATTGAGCTTTCGTAGGTAACTCACCATAAATCAACAAATAAGAAACTTCGAGAAATGATGATTTTTCCGCAAGCTCTTCAATGGAATATCCTCTGTATCTTAATATTCCTTCCTCACCATTTAGGAATGTTATCGCACTTTTGGTAGAACCAGTGTTTTTGAAGCCTGGATCAATAGTGATGAGTCCGCTATTTGCTCTAAGTTTGCTTATATCAACAGCTACTTCCTTTTCACTACCTTCAATAACTGGTAAGTCGTAATCTTTTCCTGCGTATGATAATTTTGCGTGATCTGACATGTATAATCTAATTATATTAAATGTTGAAACAATGGTTTAATAATTCACGAAATTAAGTAAAAAAATACTTTAATAAAACTGAGCTTCTATAATCGCCAATTATTACTTCTCTTATAAGAATTATTATTCACTTAAAATAACGCTAGTGTGATCATATGGTTTAAAAAAATATTACCTTTTTTATGCAATAGTCTTAATCAATAATCACAACTTTTTGCCTGTTTAATTTACCCTCAGGATTCTTAGTAATAATGTGATATACACCAGAAGCAAAACCAGTTAAATCTAATTCTCTTTGTAAAGAACCCTTACTAACTATGGTGTTTTTGAGTATTTTACCACTATTATCTAGAATAAATACTTTCAAGTCAGAACTAAGGGCTTTACTAAATGCCATATTGATTTTCCCTCTACTTGGATTCGGATAAACGCTTATACCCAGCGATTCAAATCCATTATCAACGCTCAAGACCTGGCCTGGCGATTTTGGTTGGTTAATGTTTTCTACATGGATTTCAAGAATACTATTAGTATTTCTATCTTGTAGTACTGAGACAACTGCTAAATCCTCATAATAAATTGATGATACTTCCCATTCGAAGGTAGTTACCGTTCTTTCGGTGAGCTCGTCCATATTGACCCCGTTTATATTAGGTATAATCTTTCTGACGATATTATTTAGACCATCAGATTGGTTAACATTTTTTTCAATGACAAAGAAGTAAGTTGTAAGATTTGCTGACGAATCGTTGCTTGGTATTAATGTAGCATCAAACCGTACTGTATGCTCATCTGCATTTTCATCTATGTCAATGTTGATCAAGTTGCTTGGTTCAAGTAATGATCTTCTTGTAATTCTTTTGTGTAATGCTTCTGAGACGTCATTATTTGAATCAAATATATTTTCTTTGAACAATTCACCATCCACAACAAGTTTAGGACTTTCTTCAATACTGTAGACACTTGCTCGTGAATCTAGTTCAATTGAATTTCTCAAATTTATTGAATCTGGTTTTGGAATCGAAATATGGAAATTCAATGGTAAAAGGTCATTACCTAATTCAGAAGTTAGAAGATTTTCTACATTAGTTCTATTGGTAATATAATCTTCTCTTAAATTAGTGTTAGTAAAGTTTTCAAGTAATACCTTTTTCTGTCTTTCACCAACATAGAAATTATCTATTGCCATACCCAAAGATTCTTCATCGTAATCGTTGCTAGCAAAGGTGATTCTAAAGGTTATGTTGCCTTCATTTTTCAGATGATCAAGTGTATGAGCAACTCTGCTCCATACATATGGTACTTGATTTCTTTCATCGTTTGCATTTGAATTATCTGCCCAAGCTTGACCAGCATCCTCTGTATCATTGTCAAATAGTTCAGTGTTTTCGGCATTATACCAATTTAGCTCGTCATTTAAAACACCAAGCTGTTGCCATTCCCCATCGCCCAAATTATATTCTACTCTTGCACCCGAATTGTCACCATCCTGAAAATCAAGGAACATATCAAATGATAAGGTAGGACGTTCTAGGCTGGTTAAATCGAATGTTGGACCAACTAGATAGGAACGTTCATCTTCTCTAAATCCTGCCTTGCCATTGAGTGTAGTCATCCAATAGTCAGAGCTATTTATTTCATTATCAAAGCTTGATACACCGTTGTTGTAAATCCAAGAGGTCGAAGTACTTGTACTGTCTTTTATTGTAAACCATCCAGCCCCATTATTATTCTCAAAAGTTTCGAAATAAGGGAGATCAGCTGCCGTAATAGCTGGGACTATGTTTATTGTTTTTTGTACTACTGTAGGACATCCATACTCATCTATGGCTGTTAAGATGATATCATATGTTCCTGCTTCAGTGAAATTATGTTCTATTCCTTGGTTTGTAGTCGTATCCAAAGGAGAACCATCGCCAAAGAACCAAATATATTCCTGAATAGTGATAGATGCTAAATCTTCTTCCACAGTAAATGATGTGCCGGATTGACCAATATTGGTAACTTTAATGTTGTCTATATTGAAGTCCATTGATTCAATATTACCCACATTAACCTGCAAAGTTTTAGTTTGTGTACATCCTAAGTCGAAATTCCAAGTTACATTGATTTCTTTTGAACCAGGAGTAGCAAACGTAATTGTATCTCCATCAATGCTTGCGATCTTGTTTAAATTATTGTCTACTTGAGAATATGATAATTGACCTACAATCTGGTCGTAATCGTTATCATATACAGTCAGGTCTTGAATTACAATTGAATAATCTCTATCGCAAACTTTAGATTCCTCGATTTCAAAAACGGGTTCAGGTAATCTAATAATATTAACGCTTGATTGTGACAGACAGCCAGTGGCAGGATCTAAAATTTCAAAAGAAACTTCCGTAGTATCAGTTACATCTGGGCTCGTAGGATTGAAAATTGGAACACCCTTGGCATTGAATTCAACCCCATTGCCATCGAATTCACCTATAACATTTCTTTCATCTTGTATTAATTCAATTTCAGACTGATTAAAACAAACGACATAGTCACTACCAACACTTAAAGCATTATTAACTCTAAAACCTGCGCTTAATCCGTTTGTTACACTGACAGCAACTTCATCAGTATTAACACAGCCATTTGCATTTGTTACAGAATAGGTAATGTTATAAGGACCACCCACTGTGGCACTATCAGGATAGAAATAGTACCTCTGTTCCGCACTAATGTATTCTACTCCAGGACCATCAAAAACGACATCTGGACTGCTATAATTCGTGTTATTACCGGATAAGGCTAGCCTTCCATTTCTAACACAGTATTCGCCAGTAGGGAATGGATTCTCAGTAATCAGAGCTGTTGGTAATTCGTCTATAGTCACATCCACTTGATCCGATACTGCAGTACAAGGGCCTACAGAGCCGTCAGGATCATTGGATGTAAAGGTAAATGTAATGGTTCTTCCTACCTCTGAAGCAGATGGTGTATAGAATGTACTAAGAGAGTTTCTATTGTTAAAGTTTTCTGGAATACCCCCCGACCATGAGCCACTACTAGCACCTTTATCAATAGTTGCTTCAAGCAGGACTGGTTGACCTTGACAAACGGTGGTGTCAACTCCCGCATAAACTATGGCGTCTGGGTTTACAATGACAGGTAGTGTATCTCTTAGTCCAACACACAGACCGTTGTTTAGTGTTGGCCTGATATAATAAAACACTGTGTCTCTCTCGCCAGTTGTCTTATTGTTCGTAAGGGTTTCAATTAATTGGGTACCTACACCAGCTGTTGCTCCAACATTGTTTGGCGAAACTTCCCATTCATAAATTACATTTTCGCCTCCAACATTAACATTGTTTGTCGTTCCTAGGGCTATTTCAAAGCTACCTCCGCTACAAACAACTCTTTCTGCTGGCAGCGGTTGCAAATTTAGTTCTGGATAAACAGTAATGTTTAAAACTGAAGTCTCGCCTGGGCAATTACCATTTAATGTACTAATACTGTATTGTATAGTCTGAATTGTATTGGTGTTATTAATTAAGTCAAGGCTTATGTTACCAGTTCCAGATGATGCCACTCCAGTTACTGCCCCAGGATTTGATACTAGGTTCCAGCTAAACTGTGTTGCAGAAATATTGGCAGTCGGGTTGAAGTTAAATGTATCTCCAGAACAAGTAGTTTGAGAAAACTCTACATCAGGAGTGGTAATCACAGGAAGAGGTTTTACTCTTACTTCAAATGTTTTTGATGGCCCGGTACAGCCATCTATTACAGCATAAACTTCAATAGTTGCCACGTTGTCATTGGTAGCACTAACCGTATTTGTAAAGAAATTACTTGCAGTAATTTTATCATTTGTTGTTCCAGATGGATTGTTAACCCCAATTGATGTATTAGAGTTTGTCCAGTAGTAAGTAACATCACCACTTGCATTTGTAGTGGAAGTATTGGTACTGAATGAAATATTAGCCTCTTCATCGTCACAAAAAATTATATCCGTATTAGTGATAACTGGAGCCGGTTTTATACTGATTTTGAAAGAATCCGCATCACTTAAACAAGCATTTCTTGTGCTGAAATACTTAACATATCCTACGATTTCCTCACCAGTTATATTATTAGCAGCTTGGAAACTTGGTAAATTTCCAGTTCCTGAACTAGCTGTTGCATCTCCAATTAATAAGGGATTGGTAATTTCCCAACCAAAGGAGCCAGTCCCGACATCATGGCCAAAGCTTTGACCAGTTATAATTTCACCTGGACAAACAGCAGCTCGATCTGGAACTGAACTGACCACTGGCTTGTATTTTAAGGTCAGAATGAAGGTTTCAACACTAGTACAGGTGTTTTTCTCTGCATTCAACGAAACAGTGGCAGTTTGATCTACACCAGAGGTATTTACTGATGTAGTGAATTCAATTTTGTTATCAACAATCGAGATACCACCATCTATTAAACTGTTATCTGAAATTGATACATTTAAATTTGGATTAGGTAAATCCACCGTAAATGGAATAGATACAAAATCATCTGAACATAATTCTACATCAGAGATGTTTGAAATTACAGGAGTTGGTTTTAATGTGATGGTAAAAACCTCATCAGGACCTACGCATCCATTATTGCTAGGAGTTACCTGTATATTTGCTACAATGTCAGATCCAGTTGTATTTGATGCTGCAGTAAAATTTATATTATCTCCTGATCCTGAAGCTGGTAGACCTATGGCGGGGTTATCATTAACCCAAGTATAAGAAGTTGTAGCACCTAAACTGTTACCAAAAGTCACGATGTAATTTTCACCAGCACAAAGCTCTTCATCCGAAACGGCATTCATAATAGGAGTAGGTTTTAACCTAATTTGGAAATTCATTTGATCACTAACACAGCCGTTCCATGTGCTAGTTACAGTGATATTAGAAGTTATGGTGGATGTAGAATTATTACTTTTTGCTGTAAAAGAAGGAATGTTACCTGTTCCTGAACTAGCGGGTAGTCCAATAGCAGAAGCATTAGTAGCTGTCCATGAAATGGTGCTGTTTCCACCAGAATCATCTGTTAATATAATTGTAGAGATCGCATCACCTGGGCATATTTCTAAAGTGCTTTCAGCTTGTATTACCGGTTTTGGCTTTACGGTGACAGCAAAGGTTTGCACGTCACTAACACAGCCATCTTTAGTTGCAGTTACTGTTATATTACTAACTATTGTAGAGCTGGTAGTATTTTCTGATGCGGTGACATTTATATTACCGTTACCAGCTGCAGCTATTCCTGATGCAGTATTATCGTTGGTCCAACTGTATGTAGCACCTGGGACATCGGAAGTGAAGTTAGTACTGATATTATCGAATGAGCAAACTACTATTGGTGAAATTGGATCTATTTCTGGTTGAGGTAATAAGTTAACTCTAAAAGTTTTTGTAATACTGCTGCAGCTGTTCAATGTTGCACTGTAAGTAAACTGAGAAGTGATTGCACTGCCTGTGAAATTTTCAGCGGAAACAAAGCTAATATCTCCTGACCCAGATGTTGATAATGGTGAAGCAGCTACAGTATTTCCATCTTTGTTCCAATTAAATGTCTCACCAATTGTGTTGGCGTTAAAATTAATATTAACAGGTTCACCAGGGCACACATTTATATCCTGAATATCATCTGTTACTGGTGTTGGATTTACATTAATATTAAAAGTTTTTGAGCCTGCAGGACAACCATTTAACATATAGTTAACTGTAACTACAGATGTTATTGTACTTCCTGTGGTATTTGGTTGAGCTGTAGTGGCAGGGAAATTGCCGGATCCAGAAGAGGTTCCTAATCCTAATTGTGTGAAATTAGTTGCAGACCATGTAAAAGTCCCACCACTAATATCTGCATTGAACGATATAGGTGCTAAAGATTCTCCTGCACATAAGTTTTCATCTGGCACATCTACTATCACAGGTATTGGTTTGATAGTTAATTGCATTTCATCAAAAACGTCTGTACATGAAGTACTATTGCTACCCGTTAATCTTAATGTAATAGGACTATTACTTAAATCACTTGATCCAGGAGTGTATATTGGCCTCAAATTAGAATCAAAATCGAAAGTACCATCGCCACTTGAGGTCCAAAGCAAATTGGAGGCATTAGATTGATTTGGTAATACTGTGGATTCCGTTAAATCTAGGATTTCACCATCACATATTTCCTGATTGGAACCTGCCTCAATTACAATTTGCGGATTAACTGTAAAATCCACCTCCGCTACATCAAAGCAATTGGTGGAATTAAATTGAACTTTAGCGTAATAAGTTTCACCGTTGCTTACATCAACATCAGTATCATCAGTTACTTCTGTAGCTAGTGTATTGTTAGTATACCATGTAATTGTTACATCACCTAAATTTTCATCTGTAATTGGATCATTATATGCTGTCAAATTTTGATTTGATGTTCCATTTCCAGCAATATCTTCGCAATAAGAGTAAGATTGATTTATTACAACAGGTATGTTCCTTATGTTAAGTGTGTAAGTTTCTACGTCATCAGAACATGTATTAGCAGAAAAAGCAACAAATTCAAAGTCAACAAAGCCTTGATAAGTTCCATCAGGTGTAAATGTAGCACTCCAGATTCCAGAAGATTCTGTCGTAGAAGACAATGTTCCTGAATTTTCTGCAGCACTAGTTTGTCCTGTTTTAATTCGCCATTCACCAGCATTTGCACCTCCTGAGATGGTTCCAGATAAAGTAAAAGGATCTGCTTCGCAAACCTCAGTAGCGGTTGAAGTAACAGTTGCACCAGCCGGTTCATCGATGGTTACATCGACCGTATAGGTATTATCGCCACAAGGCCCAGCAGCAGGATCTTCAGCAGTAAACTGGAAGGTGATCAGTGAGTTATAATCAGCGGCATCAGGTGTATAGGTAGCCGAAGTGATGCCTGCTGAAGTAGCAGAGGCAGAAAGATTGGCTGGAGTGCCATTGGTGATCACAGCCCAATTACCGTTGAGGGCCGAGCCCCCTAAAGTAGCGTTAAGATCAAAGCTTGCATCGCCACAAGTGCTAAAGTTAGCAGGAATGGTAGCGGTAGGGTTTTCAAAGACATCGAAAGTATAAGTTTCCACTTCAGGAGCACAAGTGTTGGAGGTGGTTGCTTCAAATTGAGCGGTAACCGTACCGAAGGCGGTGCCAGAAGGAGAGAAAGTAGCCGTCCAGTTTCCGCTATTGTCGGTGGTAGCCCCAATAGCACCAATGGTATTTCCACCCGTGATAGACCAGTTTCCGCTGGTAGCACCACCAGCAATGGTGGCGATAAGGTCAAGGGTTTGGGTTTCGCAAATTTGGGCAGTAGTGGTGGTTACGGTAGCCTGAGCCGGAGCATCGATGATAAAGTCTACGGTTTGGCTCACTGCATTACAGGTATTTGCCGGATTGTTAGTGGTAAGGGTAAAGGTCACGGTATTGCCAATATCAGCTGCAGTAGGGGTGTAATCAGCGGTTACTGTATTGCCAGAAGTCGAGATGTTGGTCAAGGAACCATTTCCGTTTTCTGACCATGAAGCACTGCTAGCAGATCCAGAGAAATCACCGGACAGGGCTATAGTTTGCGTCTGGCACACGTTGGCAGGTGCGGTAGAGATGCTAACACCAGCCGGTTCATCGATGGTTACATCGACCGTATAGGTATTATCGCCACAAGGCCCAGCAGCAGGATCTTCAGCAGTAAACTGGAAGGTGATCAGTGAGTTATAATCAGCGGCATCAGGTGTGTAGGTAGCCGAAGTGATGCCTGCTGAAGTAGCAGAGGCAGAAAGATTGGCTGGAGTGCCATTGGTGATCACAGCCCAATTACCGTTGAGGGCCGAGCCCCCTAAAGTAGCGTTAAGATCAAAGCTTGCATCGCCACAAGTGCTAAAGTTAGCAGGAATGGTAGCGGTAGGGTTTTCAAAGACATCGAAAGTATAAGTTTCCACTTCAGGAGCACAAGTGTTGGAGGTGGTTGCTTCAAATTGAGCGGTAACCGTACCGAAGGCGGTGCCAGAAGGAGAGAAAGTAGCCGTCCAGTTTCCGCTATTGTCGGTGGTAGCCCCAATAGCACCAATGGTATTTCCACCCGTGATAGACCAGTTTCCGCTGGTAGCACCACCAGCAATGGTGGCGATAAGGTCAAGGGTTTGGGTTTCGCAAATTTGGGCAGTAGTGGTGGTTATGGTAGATTCTGGTCTTTCATCGATTGTTAAAGTTTTAGTATCTGTGGCATCTCCACAGGCACTTACTCCACTAACTGTTAATGTTAGTGTGACAATGTTACCAGCATCATCAGGATGTGGATTATAGGTTGGGTTGATTGTTGTGGCATTTGTTAGTGTTCCAAAGCCATCTTCAGACCACATTAGTCCAGCGCTGTTAGTTGCTACTGCGTCATTGACAGTATAGGTAGTATTAACGCACACCTGATCAGATCCACCTGCATTTGCAGTAGGTTCGGCAATTACATCCAATAAAGTGATTTCTTCAGTTTTAGAACATCCGTCCAGTGTGGTATAAGTTACTTGTATTTCTTGAGTTCCTAATCCAGCAGCAGTTGCATCAAAAGTTTTCATAACTGAATTAACTCCTGGTCCTGTAAATGTAAATTCACCGCCCCCAATATTAGCCGTTAGTCCTAAAGTTGTTAGATCAACAGCATTTTCATTACTACAGACTGGTTCTGGTGGAAAGAAGTTAAGTATATCTGGAGTAGGCTTAATTGTGATTGTAAAGGTAGTGGTTACTGGTGTGGTACAGACAGAATTGGAAGCTGAAACCGTGAATGTAGTTACTTTGTCACTGGTTGTATTATTGGAGGCTGTAACGAAAGTTAAACTACTGGAACCAGTGGTTGGAGCAGTCGGAGAGATAAAAACATTCCTGTTATCAGCGCTCCATGTTATAATATCACTTGCTGATAAAGTTGAAAAATCTATATCTATAAGCTCTCCAGCGCAAGCTGTAATATTTGTTGGTACTGGTGAGAATACTGGTTGTGGCTGCACAGTCACGACTATATCGAAATCATTTCCAGGGCAGCTTCCTATGTAAGGAGTGATGGTATAGGTAATGGTGGCATTAGCACCTGAAGTATTGGTAAAAGTATCCCCACTGATGGCATTGATACTAGTTGTTCCTGTAGGTTCAGACGGAGTGCCGGTTAGGGTTCCACTCACGGTGGCGGTGATATCATAAGAATCGATGGTATTGGTATTATCATCACTAGCTGGCAGGTTGACGCCAACAGCATCTCCAGAACATACTGAGGCAGTAATGTCAGCGGCTACAATAGGAGCAGGGGAGACGGTTACGACCAGATCAAAGGTGTTATCTGCACAACCAGCAGAGGTATAAGGGGTGATGGTATAAGTGATGGTGGCATCTGCTGCTGAGTTGTTGACAAAAGTATCGCCTGCCAAAATGGTTTCATCGTTGGTGCCGATAGCCGTAGTAGGCGTGCCAGAGAAAGTACCGGTAGAGGCTACTGTAATATCATAAGTGTCGATGGCATTGCCATTATCATCAGTGGTCGGTAGATTGGTAGCCACGGCATCTCCAGAACAAATAGCGACCGGAATGTTGGCAGCCACCACTGGTTCAGGCTGCACGGTCACAACCACATCGAAGGTATTGCCCGGACATCCATTTGCATAAGGCGTGATGGTATAGGTTACCGTACCATTGCTATTGGAAGTATTGGTAAAGTTATCGTTGAGGATGGCATTTTGGCTGGTAGTGCCATTAGGGGTAGAAGCAGATCCTGATACCCCGCTTAAAGCAGCGGCAATGTCGTAAGTGGTGATGGCATCGCCATTATCGTCTGTATCGGGCAGTACAACGCCCACATTATCACCCGAGCATATGGTGGTGGAGATGTTAGCCGCTACTACCGGCTCAGGCTGCACAGTCACGACTATATCGAAATCATTTCCAGGGCAGCTTCCTATGTAAGGAGTGATGGTATAGGTAATGGTGGCATTAGCGCCTGAAGTATTGGTAAAAGCATCCCCACTGATGGCATTGATACTAGTTGTTCCTGTAGGTTCAGACGGAGTGCCGGTTAGGGTTCCACTCACGGTGGCGGTGATATCATAAGAATCGATGGTATTGGTATTATCATCACTAGCTGGCAGGTTGACGCCAACAGCATCTCCAGAACATACTGAGGCAGTAATGTCAGCGGCTACAATAGGAGCAGGATCAATTGGAAAAGTAATTGTATATGTATTACCAATACAATTATTGGCACTAACAGGAGTGATATTATAAATCACATCTACAGTTGATCCAGAATTATTAATCCATGCATCATCGGCAATTTCATTAGCAGGAAAACCAGTTCCATTCACAGGATTACCAGCAGAGGCAGTCAATCCATTGGTATTGATGGTAATGTTATAGGTAGCGGTATTTGCATCAGCTGAAGTAGAAAGATCAAATGCTAGGGGAACATCAGAACAAATAGCTGTTTCAGTAGAAGTGGTTCCCACCGGTTCAGGGGTGATAGAAATGGTATTTCGGTTTTGAAGATTAGTAAGTATTTCAGAACAGCCAGTATCATTTCGTGTGACTTTTACTCTCACTAACTCACTAGCTCCATACGTAGCGCGGTCAAGAGAAATGGTTTGAATATCTATGCTACCACCATTACCTAATACATTTGAACTTAATGGATCTCCTGCCTGGTCTATTAATTGATAAGAATTAAATGCAAAAGCAGTATCAATGGTAAAAGTTAAATTACTACCATCACACACGGAGCTGGAAGAGGGCGTAGTGGTAGTAGAAGTTGGAAAAGGGTTCGGGGTAAGTTTTACCCATAAATCTACTTTAGTGGCTTCACCTTCACAACCCTGTGCTGAGGTTTCTGCTACATATGCTGTATAGGTTCCAGTTACATTCTCATCGAAACCGATATCAGAATCTTGAGTAGGTACTGCTCCTGTATATAGAAAAGAGGTGAGTTCCTCATCTGAATACCAATTAAAAGTACCCCCACCACCACTTGCTTCTGGTAAAGTGAAAGTAATATTGTTTACACAGTATTCCTGAGATTGATTTGTTACTACAGGTGCAGCAGGGAGCGGGTTCACGGTTAAAGTTGCAGCACTTGAAGTGGCTGTTGGCAAACAAACTCCAGTGATTTCAACTTGATAGAGATGCCCATTAATGGAACTTGGTGCATTTGAAATATTAAGTGTAGGTGAGTTAAAGTTGCTGTAAATACCACCATCTAAAGAAATATCGATATCTTGAAAACCACTACCAGCATTTCGCTGCCATTGGTAGCTTATCCCGCTTCCAGACGCTGAGACTGAAAAAGATGCTGTTCCATTTTCACAAATGGCTTCGTCTAAAGGATCACTACTAATAGTTGGAGGAGCTAAGCTTGAGATAGTTCCATGAATACTTCCTAAAGGGGCTCCACTTACAGTAGCATTAGTTCCTGATGGAGAATTTACACGGGTTATATTGCCACTACTGCTTGAATTGATGGCTCTAACTTCGAAATTTTCGAAAAATATACTATTGATTTCATTCTCACTATTAATTACAAGGCCAATTTGTACATATGTAGTTCCCCGAGAAGTTGTAAATGATGGATCAATGTCACTCCCAACACCACTGGTAGAAATAGTTCCAGCTGCTGGATTGAATTCAAAATTAGGCGGTAACTCAATCCTATAATAGTGCGTTGCCCCACTAGTATTCGCAAAGTCTCCATTGAGGTTCTCCGTGATTACAATATCAGTAAGAGAATAATAACCCCCATCAACGCAGATATTACTTAAATCTGCAGTAGTGATGGTTACATCTGCATAGGATTTCATCCCCATCACTAACAATGAGCTCAAAATAAAAGCAAACTTAATATTTCGGTAGATGTGTTTCGTAACTTTGTCGTTTAGTGTGTCTTACAATATACAGATTCGGGGAGCAATCAGCAAATTTATATCTAATAATAGAATTTTACTAAAATTTTATCTTCATTAATCCAATGGCTGTCGAATTATTTTCAAATTCTTTTTGTGAAAGTATTACGACTACATTATTCGGTTCACATTCGATTTTTTTAATCTTGTAAAATCCAGTACTTTGAAATTCAATGTTTTCGTTCAATAGTGCTTCTCCTTCTTGCGAAAATTTTTGTAGATAGGAGTAAGTACTTAATTCCTTTTCTTCTATTGTGGCTACTACGATATTCCCATCTGAATCTTCTGCTAGGCTTGCTGCAGTGGTTCTTCCCACATCACTTACATTAGTTGTATCTCTTCTATATTTAAAAATTTGCTGAGATTTTTCCTTTTGTGAATTAATGTATTCTTTTCTTATCAAAAATACAGAATCATTATTGGCTTCATTATAGTTCCCCAAAAAATAGTCTTTCTCATTTGTGCTGTGACGCAGATAATCAGCAAATCTGTCATTCTCATCTGTGCCTAAGGACGGACGCGCTGGAGCAGTAGATACTAAATCAGTGTATATCTCCCAGATTATATTTAGTGATGGGCCTTGCACTGTTTCCTGAGGATTTTCATTGATTTCCTGCCCAATCACCGCATAAACTTCATCTGGATTATTCCCCGGAAGTATTTTTAGATTATAGCTTCCCGAATAATTGAGGACCGCAGGTTTTTGTTGAATTTTTTCAATTTCTTCAGTTGAGCTTTGATTAAAGTCTATATCACTTAATTCAAAAATCTCTGTCACTTTACTTGTATTAGAGGTTGGGGAATTACGAATGGATCCCACGCATATTAAATAATTCGGTATGACCAAAAAGTCCTTAAATGCAATGATTTCAGATGAAGTGTTCATTTGTAAAATTTTGAATTCAGCGGCTACGCTGTCTGCTTGATTGACATCAACCGGAAGTCCATCTAAATCGGCTTTTATCAGCATGTTCATCGCTGGATTTTCTTGTTGAGCTGAGGTTTTTCTGTGCGTTAGTACCAAGACTCCTTCTTGCCCAAGTAATTTCATTTTTACTCCTTCATCGTAAAAATCCGCATTGGTGATTCGATGAAAGTCAGTTTGCATGCCGCTCGCATTTACATTGATCAATGCAATGTCCGAATCATCATCAGTCTTGATATTTGCCAAAATTAGATAACCGCTTTGGTCAGGTTTACAAATAAAGTCAATTGCCTCTACATTTTCTGATACTGCATAGAGCTTATTGAAGCCGGGCATCATATCTTCTGGTAGTGGTTCTAGTTGGCAAGCAAAAGCAACTGGAATCCAAAGAATAAGGTATATGTAGGATTTCTTTATCATTTAAAATTGAAAAAAGGTATATTGAATGAAACACTTAATTGATAAACTAGGTTGGTATAGTCATCATCTAACAGAGCCATTGCGTTGGCCATCGAAACAGTATGAGCTGTTCTTCTTGCTTCAGCAGTTAAGTGATTGATGAAGTAATTCGATACGCCAAATTTTACTTCACCATAGTTTTCCCCAATTTTTAGCATAGTTCCCACATTTGTAGATATACCAACATTGAAATCTGTTCTTCTTGACGAAATATCAAATTCATTAATTATTTCCTCTTCTACAGTTAATTGATAATTATTGTCATAATTAAACACGTTATAACTTAGATTATACCTGCCAATGACCCCGACTTCAATGAAGGGTTTCCATGTGTAATAATCTTTCATATACCTTAGATTGAGATTCAGGTTTAGTCCATTATTACTGCTTTCGTATTGGATAAAACTACGACTGTCTTCAGGAATGACTACATCCGTGCTGTTCTCGCTATCGTAATCTTCGGTAATATGGTAATTTGTTTCTTCATAGTCGAACCTTTGATTTTGAAATTGAACTTCTGCGCCAGCGATTAAGTTTTTTGTTATAGGGTATAAAAACTGAATTCCTACTTGTGGATTTGATATTTTAGTTAAATAATTTGGATCATGAATGGATTCCATTGATTCAAATGGGTTTGTATTTCGGTATTGATGAACGATTACACTGTTTAAGTTGACACCAGATGTAACTCCAATAAAATATTTTATATCAGTATCAATTTTTCTATATAAAGAATAAAGTTCAGAGGGGTCTATATTTTCCTGTACTTGGTAATCAGTTTTTACATTTAGTAATTTGATAAAAGTAGTTCTAGCTTTTTCTTGCTGATTAATGTTTATGTAGGTTAAAGTCAATAAGCGAAGAGCTTCTATTTTTTCGGTCTTACTAAAACCCTCTTCCAAACAATCTGTTAACTTACCAGGAATGGCATATAGATTTCCGTTTGAATAATCTGAACGAGCCTCATTCAAATTTCTTTCACAGCTAGATTGTGCTATTAATTTTGAGCTCATTAAGCTTAAAAATAAGATTAATAAATATTTATTCATCTACTTTGGCTTTTAAAAACGCTTTCCTCAAATATAGGTGAGTATTCCAGATCGTCACCAATGTATCTATCCCATTCCTCTGGTGTAATATCTCTTCTTAATTTGTTTTTTAGCGTCTCAGCTAATATTTCGCTTTTAATAGGGTAAAGCCTAAATACTTGATCTTTACAACCAGCAAAAATGTGATTTTTATCCATTAAGGCAATGGCATTTACCCAAGATCCTGGTTCATTTATGATCATTGGGAATTCATCAGGATCTTTTAGGTTCCACATTCGAATTGTTCCTTTAGTACTTGCTGCTATAATTTGGTTCTCAGCATGATTGAATGTAATGTCAGTCATGATTTCACCATCATTACCCCTCAAGGAGATGGAGTTTTCTGTGTTAAATTCGTCATCAAGGTAAAATAAAGTTACTTGACCTGAATTATCTCCAGCTGCCAATATGCCATTTCCCACTGCTAATGAATGTATATATTTATTATTAGCTTCCCTGACAGTAATCTTGCTCTTTTTTTCATTTGTATCCCATATTTCAATTTTACCATCATTATTGCCTGTAGCTAGCAAATCCTTATTAATGATCTCCATATCATATATTCTGCTATTTGTATCAATAAAGGGAGACAATTTGTTGTCTTTAAACTGGTATATGATATTATCAGAAGCGGAAAGATAAAAATCTGTTGAACCCTGCATGAATGCTACATCAAATGCATAGCTTCCTGGTAGGCTATGTTTTTCCACGGTTCTTATTCTCTTTGAAATATCAATCACATAAAAATCAGAGCCGTCAGTAAGTGCAATAAGTTTTTGATTGTTTTCGTCTACAAATATTTTTTTAATAAATACTCCCTCTTGATCAAATACCACAATACTTCTTTGTGCCGCCATGTCCTCTACTTCCCAGGCATTTATTCTTCCTGAAGTGCCCGTTGTGTATAGATATTTGTCTTGAACAAATTGTAATGAACGAACATCCGAAGAAGTACTTTTAAAAGCATTATAGTAATCAGAATCAAAGTTTTTGACAGCATAAAATAAGCCATTGTAGATGTCATTATTACTATCATAGCCAGCATTGTTGATATTGAATTTAAACCCTAAATAGGCTAAAATTCCTTGCAGTTGATCATCCTCCATTTGTAATGATTTTACTGCTAGCGATTGAGCCACAGCTCTCATACTTAGCTGGGTAGAGTTTTTCTGTTCACGTTGTAAATCTTGGTTGGCTAGTGCTAATTGCTCTTGTCTCTCTTGAGCAATTTGACTTTGCTCTATAGCTCTTTGAGCTTGTTCATTGGCCTGCTTTCTTGCAATTTCTTCAGTTCTCCTTGCCTGCATTGCAAGATATACATTGTATTCTGCCCGGTTTCTTTCCTTATTAGCTCTAATACTTGATTTATTAGCTTCAATTTGTTGTCGCTGTGCCTTTAATTCATTCTCCTTAGCTTTTTCTGCATTTCTTTTGGCTTCAATTGAATTCTGCTCTGCTAATTGTCTTTGTCTTTCTGCAACATTACTCTGGTTAAAAGCAAAGAATAATAATATGATGGACAGAACAGCTGCTGTACCCAAAACAGATGCTATGATTTTGGAACGCTTCAGTCTCCTTTTTTGCAAAAGCTCTTTTGTCTCCAGTTCTTTTTTATAAGACTCTTCACTTTTATTCAAGAAAAGGATTACAGCCTCAAAATTATTTTCGTACTGCAGTGCCCACTTTAATGTTGGTTTTGATTTATTTCTCCACTCTATTGCCAATTGCAAATCGGGTGGACGCCATAAACCACCACTTCCCTGTTGATATTTTGTGGCAGCCTCTGATAATCGTAAATATATTTGAGCAGATTGTGATTCGTTTTGAACCCAGTTACGCAACCTATACCAAACCCTCATTAGAGCCTCATGACTAATATCAATTACAGACTCACTATTTAATTCTATATCTTCCCTTGGGGTAAGAAGAGCACGACCCTCAATCCTAAATTTGTCAATTATTTTGATTAAAATATATTCTTCCTCATCAACTATTTGAGCAATCTCTTTTAAAGGGGTAGGTCTTCTAATCCCGTCATTATCACTTCTTTTTTCAGTGATAGTTTTGAAAATCTTTTCGCAAATTTGTTTTTCATTTTCATCAAGTTCATAGAAGGCTTCGTCAGCATGTCTTGATAAGGCTTCATTCACTCCACCAATGGCTTCATAGTGAATAAAATCTAATTGCTCCTTACTATCTCCACTTTCTGTCCAATAATTCCAAGTCCGCATTAAGGCATGTTGTAAAACAGGCAATTGATCATACCTGTCGCCCATATCATTGAGCAATCTTTGAACCAACCTATTAGATATTTTAGCATCACCCACAGCAACTGGTCCGGTTATGACTAGCTTTTTCTGTTCCCTAGTCATTTGAGGAATCAGATAGTGACTGTCATTGATTTTATTGGTCAATTCTGGGAACTGCTCACAATCACCCAAGAAATCTGATCTCATGGATAATGCGATATAAATAGGAACTTCTGTTTGTTCAATAGCCTGCAGAATTAAATTCACATAAGCTAATGATTCATTTAAGTGCTTAGTCTCTCCTAGTTTTCTAAATCGGAAAATTTCTTCAAACTGATCTAGATAAATCAATAAGTTTTTGCCTTTCAGATGCTTGTTTAATTGGTATAAGTCACTTAATCCTTTAGTACTTTTTTTAAGAACTGCCTCAAATAGGTATTCGTTTATTAAGGATTGGGAGTAATCTACAGAATCTGGTGCGCTGTGCTCTTCTATATGTTTTTTAAATCCCCTAGCTAAATTCTTAATCGGATTCAGACCGGGCTTGGCAGTAATAATTTCCCATTCATTTCCAGCTTTGGAAATAAAGCCACCATGAAGAGTTGGGATTACACCAGAGAACATCAAGGAAGACTTTCCTGTACCTGATGAGCCCAATATATTGACAAATCTATTTTTTTCTAGTATAGCCAATACCTCATCACTCTGACCCTCACGACCAAAGTAAAGATAGCTCTCCTCAATTCCGAAAGGCCTTAAGCCCGGAAATGGATTAAAAATGTTTCCCCTATTATTTTCTTTTTGCTGCACTTAATACTATAGTTTCTTAATAATCCCCATTATTTGGTCAGGCTTTTCTTTTTCAACTAAATTAAAACTTTCAAAATTTTCTCTAACTATTTTTGCTTGTTGTCCATAGATAATATACTTACCCAGTATGTCTTTATCATTTCTAAAACCCGGAGCCTTTCTGATTTCAGAAGACATTGAGTTTAACCATGGTAGATTGTTTTTGAAGTAGAGAATAATGAAATAATCTGCATTTCGCAATAGTTCATAATGCAAATGTCTGTATTCGGTAACATTTTCTACAAAATCTATTATTTTTAATTCAAAATTTTCTTCAATTGATTTGTCCTGATTTAATTCCTTTATACTTGCACCTTCTATTCTAGTATCAGAAATTATGTAAATAATTTTCTTTAAGGATTCTTCCTTTAGTTCAATTGATTGATTTATCTTATGAAGGTTGTCCTTAATAATGTCTTTTAATTCTTCAATTGTAGTTTCAACAGCTTCTATATTTTGATAGGGCTTAAGTTGTACTTTCAACTCATTATATTTCGCTTTCTTTTCGGGTTTTAATCCTTCAGCTGGATTAAACCAGATCAATCTTCTTAGAGATGGTAATTTATTAAATGCTGTCCTTTTTTCTTCATTTGTTAAATCAATAAATTCATCAGGGAAATGTAATGCCATGTTACATTTTTTCAAATAAAACAGTTCTGGGTCTTCCATATAATTAGCTTCAATGGAAAAATCTTCATCTGGAAATATTTCTGTTTCATAAGCCTTCAATTCTCTTTTTATGGTGTTTCTTGCTTCGTAATAACTTTTATTTTTATCCGAAATAAAAACAGTGTTCTTAATAAGAGTTTCTTGTCCACCTAATATTTTTAAAGTGTCTAAGAGGACGTCAGCAAAGACTTTCCAATAATTTTCATTGTCTTGGAATTTATTCCAACCTTCAAAAGTTTGATAGTCTTCTTCATTCAGTATGCCATGATCATAAAATCGATAATATGTTGGCGTTGATAAAGATAAGGGTAGATCAGCAATATTAACTGGTGCTTTGAAAACTTTTTTTATTTTTGAGTTTATCAAAGGGATGTCAAAATTATAGGCTTGTTCAAGCTCTGCTGAGTCCTGATTAATATTTGATGCAAATACCATAGCAGGAGAGAGGACATAGAAAATTAAATTGGCATTGTCAAAATCATTTTTTGTAATCAAGTCTAGTTCACTTTTATAAGTGATGTCAACTTTATTTTTCAATTGATAATTTATTCCCGCTTTTAAAAAATCAGCAAAATAGTCCACCCAGCCCTTCTGCTGATCGGCTGCCGAAATATTGTCATTAGGCGTAAATTTGATGATGATATGGTAGTTTTTTTTGCTCATAGTTTAAATCCAATCACTAAAATATCATCAGTTTGATGATAGCCTGATTTCCAATCTTCAATTTCTTCGTGCAATATCGTCTTTTGTTCCAATACTTCTTTATCGTGAATATTGACTAATAATTTCTTGAAATTGCCAGTTAGATATTTGAATCCCTTTTCTCCACCGAATTGATCTTGATATCCATCTGAGAAAAGGTAAAAACTTCGTTTTTTGTTATCTGTTAAATCTAAATGATGGGTTTGGAAATATCGGTCAGCCCCTCTTTGTTGACCTCCAATGGCATATTTGTCACCTTTAATTCTAATTAGTTCCCCATCTTCCACATACATGAGAGGGTTTTTAGCACCAGCAAAATAGAGTTGTTTAGTTTCAGTGTTGTAAGTGACAATGGTCATGTCCATACCATCATTTACCTGGGTCTCGTCCTGCCTCAAATCAGCAATGATGTCGTGGTTCATTTCAGTCAGTATTTGACCTGGATCATATATTTTCTTCAACTTGGTAATGTTGTTTAATAGGTTCATCCCTACCACACTTACAATTGCTCCTGGAACTCCATGACCTGTACAATCTACAGCAGCTAGAATATGTAATTCCTCATTTTTGTCATTATATGCTTTATTAAACCAAAAGAAGTCACCACTAACCACATCTCGAGGTAAAAAGTAAACAAAGCTTTCTTGAAAAGCTTTTTTGATTTCTACTTCGGTGCTCATCAATGCATTTTGTATTCTTTTCGCATAATTGATGCTTGATTTTAACTTGCTACTGGTTTCTTCTAGTAAGTCTTTTTGTTTTTTAATCTGCTGATTTGTTAGTGAAAGTTCATATTTCTGCGATTCTATTTGAGTATTCTTTTTCTCTAGCTCTCCTTTTTGAGAAGTAATTAGTTCATTTAATTGTTTTAAGCGTTCAGCTTTTAGCACTTGCAAATGGGATTTCTTTTCTAAATCCTCCAATCCTTTTTGCAATTCCTCTTCTAGCTCCTTTGCACGACTATTTTTAAGACCGATAACAGTTTTGTATCCGATAAAACCCAATAATAAGAGTGAAAGACCACCACTGATATAAAACCAATTCCTCTTCCAAATAGGAGGGATTACCGTCATGTTTACTATTTCTTTATTTACACTTTCTATACCATCACTGTTTACAGCTTTAATTTCTATAGCATTTCTGCCATCTTCAAAGTCAGTCAAAATTATTTTCTCTCCTGATGCTATACTCCTTTCAGATTGGCTGTTAATAATATTACTGTATGATATTTGTGCCTTGTCATTTTTTAAATGATTGATTACTCTTGCTTCAATCACTACAATTGCATCTTTTTCTATGCGGGCTTTATTATCTAATAAATTAATTGTATCTACTGGGTTTTTAAATTCATCTAGCGTGTAGGAATATGCTTTTTCAACAGATATACCAGGGGCTACTAGATTTGGTATTTCCTTGAGTGGATTAAATAATGAAATGCCATTGGGATGAGTAAACCA
The DNA here is from genome assembly GCF_000183425.1 of Marivirga tractuosa DSM 4126. Lineage (NCBI taxonomy): Bacteria > Pseudomonadati > Bacteroidota > Cytophagia > Cytophagales > Marivirgaceae > Marivirga > Marivirga tractuosa. Next base: position 1,076,763 of record NC_014759.1, on the reverse strand, counting down.
TAATGTTCCTGTAGGATCTTTTTTAACATCTAAGAAAAAGGTGGAAAGCAAAAAGTCATTCTTATTATAAGCAATAGGATTTCTGCTACTTATTTTATCTTCATTAAACGTTATTGGTAGTCTTAGTAATTGGTTTTTAGTAGAAATCCACAAATTACCATCACGGTCATCGAATATCTTAATAATTACCTTGCCTTGTAGTAAATTATATTGGGAAATAGGCATCTGTGTAATTTCTCCTAATTCACTTATAAAGTAAATCTCCTTTTCATTAAAATACCAAAGTCCCTCACTCGCTGATATTAGATTGGTTACTGAAAGTGAATCTGGTAACGATATGGACTTTACTTTTTGAGTTGCCACGTTTAATGTCGATACAATATTTTGATTGTTTACTGTGATGATTTTATCTAATGATAAATCAAGTTTTTTGGCAGAATTCAATGTTTTGATTTGTTGAACAGGAGATACATTCTTATCTACATAAAATATATCTCCTCTTTGATTGTAAGCAATGAGAGAATCATTAGTGTAATAAGTAAAGGGAATAAAATTACTGTTTTTTCGGATTAGGGATAGATCTGAATCACCAGTTTTCCAACTATAAATATTCTTATTGAAGGAGATTATCCAAGTATTATCTAATTCAAACGCTTGAATATTGTTGACTGGAATTTCTTGCTCGGGAATTTTAAAAGTGATTTCTTTATTATAAATATTGTAGTAAGTCAATTCTTTAGAACTAGCTAAGAGTGTTCCTTTTTCGCCAACAAAAAGGTCTATTATTTCTTTTTGTACTATTCTTGAAAAAGGGTTGTTTTGAACAATCTTCAACAGTTTATTCTTTCCTAGAATCCAGAGGTTGTTTTCCTTGTCATTAAACAACTTATTAACTGTTATAATTTCATTAGGTATTATACTAGCTAATGATTTGGTATCAATTCCGTTATCTACCCAAAGTTTACCGTCTGAATCTACAGACCATATTTTACCAAAATCATCAACAAAAAAATCTATAATGGCAATGTCGTTTTTAAACAACCTTGTAATTCTTCCATTTGCATAATTAAAGACTGCATTTTCGTTATGAATATAAGTATTTGAATCAACAGAAATAATCTTTGATGGATTTGAAAGGAATGTGCCAATGCTTGCAGGACTTCTTCCCTCGACTAATACAGTTAAACCATTGCTGTGCCCTATAACAGTATTAATTTGGCCTATATGAAAACTATAGAACTCTTCATTTTTTTCATTTGAATAAACTACCTCTGGCAGGTCTAAATTAGTTCCTAGCTTTATTAATTCTGTTTTAGACAGGATCCATAGTTGATCTTCATTTTGTTGGAACTGAATTGCAGCTTGGTCCCAAACCACATTGACACTGTCATTTAGTAAATTAAGGAAGTAGGTTTTATTGTTGTCAGAAAAGAAAAGCTTATCCTTAAAAGCATATATCTTATTCAGGTCTTCATATTTAATAGGAAGTTTAATTCGAGAAAATTCCGAACCATCAAATTTCAAAACTTCACTCTTAGTCTTAAAATATATGTTTAAAAATTGATCTTGGCTAGCAGACAGAAATTCTTTTTCTCCAAAGAAATCACTAGGTGAGAATGAATCATATTGCTGGTTTTGACTAAAGGCAATATTTGCCGAAAGCAATAAAAAAACTAGTATGCCAATATGTTTATTAGTTACTTTCAAGCTGCTTCTTTATTAAGGGTTTTTCCATTCATAATTTCACTCTTTTTAGGCAATTCTTCTAAATATTTTTGGATAATCTTCTCATATCCTATAATAATATTAAGCAATATTACTTCATCAACAATTAAAAACCTTACATCTTCCTCTAAATTAAAGTATACATTTTCAGTTGGGCTTTCGTGATCAGACACTTTAATGATATCTCTTTTTTTATACTCGTTATAGTTAATTCCATCTTTTGAATAGGAAGCATTGCCGTGCTGTATTATCCAATAACCCAAATTGAATTCTTTTTGCAATGAAATATGGTGTTCACCAGCCTTTAATACTCTTACCTCAAAATATTCATGAAAATTTAATAGTTCTGCTACAGATAATTTATTTAGATACGGAATTGAAATTAGGAAATCGATTTTATCAAACAAAAGTAAATTGTCATGATAAATCTGTTTTTGTTGTACAACATCAAAATTAGATCTTATTATATAATCTATTTTTGTCGCTTCATTAGCAGGTAGTCTTTTTAGGAAAATTGTATAAAATTCAGGTAAGTTTTTATAAATATTAACTGCAGCCGTTTCTTTCAATAATTTATTCTCATTCAAAAACTCAGATGCAAGTTCAAAGGGGATGTCTTCTTTGAAAGCATATTGCAATATATTTATTGTACAGGCTCTTGTCCAACTGTTTATTTGATCGTACTCTTTGTTTAGAATTCCCCAAATAAGTTGTTCCTCTGATTCAAAATTAGGTTGTAAAGTGGTTTCAGGAAATTCTTCTTGTAGAAATTCCAACAATGCTTTTTCCTTAGGAGAGAATAATATTTTAATCTTATTATGAACGGATAAATTATCAATTATCACTAAGTCAATTAAGCAATTGGCTATAGCATGACTTTCTGTATTTCTATTACTGTAGTTCGCAAAAATTTCATCAATTGCCGCAGCACTGTAGTACAGCTTTAGGATATTGATAATGATATATAGTGCTTCTTTATTTTCATTTTCAATTGCTTTCTTTAACATTTTGAAGCTCTCATTTCTCAATTCCATTTGTTGTATGAGATAATCATTACTCAATAAGGTGATAATAAGGTCGTCAAATAGTTTTGCAAAATAGGTTCTGTGTTTTTCAGTTACCTTAACATTATTTATGATGATTTTCTTTGCAGCAATTTTGCGGATATTACTATTGGTTTCATTTAAAGAGTTAAATAATATTTGATGAGCAACTTCAGCATTGATTTTGCATAAAAGAGCAAAGCAGGATTCTACAAAAAGCAAATTTTCTTTTCTTTTTGAAAATTCGATTTCAATATATTTAATGCTTTTTTCACCGATATTTTCCAATGCTAATTGTGCCCATAAACTTAACTCTGGCTTTTCAAGATGTTCTATTAGTATTGAAATGATATTAATGTCATCCTGATAACCAGCTACTATGCAGGCAGGTTTTTTTACAGATAATCTATTGTCATTTAGTAATTTGATAATGAAGTTTCGGTCAGGGGTAATTATTTGTTTTCTTATTAGGCCTTTGATAACTGCTAAGTCATTGGATTGCTCAATGTATTCGTATGGATTTTTAATTTCGTCAATTTGGTCTTTAATACTTTTAAGGTATTTACTAATATCTGTCAGAACTGAATGTATTTCATTTGAAGAGTCGGTTTTTTCAATTAGTAGTTCAATGTTTTCAATTTCATCTATTGCAGATATTCTTTTTAAAGTATATAAAACATAATACTGTTCATTTAAAGGAGCAGTAAGGAAGTTCTCTTTCAATAACTTAGATAATTTGTAAGGCTTTTTTTCATATACATTTAATAAACTGATATGCTCTTGATCTTTTTCTAAATCCTTTTTGCCGATAGCAGCAATAAATTTCAGTAGCAGCTTATGCTGGGCATTGTGAAAAAGGAAATTTAGTATTGATATTATCACTAATAGAAGAATGGGCAAAAAGAGAAGGTAATTGATCGTTTGCGGTAAAAAATCATATAAAATTCCAAAACAAGCAATCGTAATAATAATGAAATATATTTCATAGGATTTAAATGTTTCATGTCTTTTACTATTTACGATGCCTAATTTTGCTTTTTCATCTGTTCTTGTAAAAGAAATCCAAAAGAAAAAACCAACTGGTAAACCCATCATGAAAATTACCGAACCTAGGCTACTAAATTCAAAAACCAAGCTACTACCTTGAACATTGATATAAATGATAATTAGGCATAAAGCACTAAATATTACATTAAATAAATTAAAAAGGTTTGAAAATAGAAATTGACTTACTTTTGGTCTGATGTATGAATAGGGTTTGCTTTTAACTTTATTTCTAAACAAGCTTAAAATCACTAAAACTAAAATTCCTCCTAGGTAGGCTGCATCTGCATTGAAAATTTTGTATGTTCCAAATAAAAATATAGATGTAAGACACAAAATACTTATCGTATTTAAGAAATACTGTAAACTAAACGTGTTGCTAAGTTTACTTTTGTATAAGTTGTTGTCAATGTGATGTTTCGCATTCATAAATTAAATCTAAACTTAAATATTTGTTTAAACAACAAAACATTAATAATCGATTAAAAAGTTAAATTAATCGAAATATTATTACATGTTGAAGTTTTTTCAAAGATTTGATCACAATAATCGTTATAATTGTTGGAGAAAAACTAAAAATACGTGTTTAATGAGTGTATTAGAAATTCCGGCTAAAGAAGCTGCACCTTACGTTAGATTTGATGAAGAGAATGCAACGCTTCAACTAAAGGGGAAATCTTATGATGATGACGTTGTAATGCTTTTCACTATGTTAAGATCTAAGCTTAAAGCTTTCGGTGACAAGAATCCGGAAAAATTAGATGTAAATATATATTTGAAATATTTCAATACATCCTCCTCTAAATGTTTGTTTGATTTATTAATGGAGTTGAAGAACATGGAGGATAAGGGTACTAAATTGAAAATCATTTGGAATTTCGTAGAAGGTGATGAAGAAATGGGTGAGGAGATTGAGGATTTCAGAGATTCGTTGGATATGGATTTTGATATTGAACCTTTAGCTGAGGATTTGTAATAAAACCCATGCAATAATAAAGAAAGGAGGTGTAGTCGACTATACCTCCTTTCGTTGTTTTAAATGAGCATCAGTTGCTCAAATCGATGTCGTAAATACCAAATCTTCTTTTTAATTCCATGCTCCCAATTATATCCTTTGAGGGTATAGCTTGATAGCTTAAAGTCCTACTTGCTTCATCTGAGCCTGCCAAATAAATTAAAGCCTCCTTTAATAATTTTTCATTTACATCTCCCAACTGCAATTTTACCAGATCATTATCTTTTAAAGGAATATCAGGGTAAAATCCTAAGTCATAATCTGATTGATTAAGACTATTGAAAGATTTTGTGATTATGGGTTGCATACCCCAATTGTTTTCAGGATTATCATCTTCATAAAAACTAGTTGAACCAACATTTTTGCCTACTGTTGTATCACCAATAATAAAAGTTTCCATAAAAGGATCTAGGCCATTGATCAAAAGCTCAGAGGCGGAAGCGGTCCTTGAGGAGGTCAAAACTGTAAGCTGAGGGCTTTGGAGATCATTTCCTATGTTTGAGGTTTTGTTTATAAATCTTCTGTTCAATGATTCCTCTCCGTACTCATTAATTAGTGCCTGCTTTAATTCTTCGTTATATTCTCTTTTTACAAAAACATCCTGATCCGAAATATTAGATCCAATTAAGCTAGCAAGATTGATTGTAGCTCTTTCGGCACCCCCGCTATTGTATCTTAAATCTAAAACTAGGTGATCAATACCTTCTGACTTGAAATTTGCGAAAATCTCATCCATTTCAATTGCATAAGCTGCACTATCTGCATCTGTACCTACTGAGAATAGATTGTATACATAGTAGCCAATTTTTTTACCGTTTCTTGTATAGACAGTGTCAAGGTGGTTCGGATTTTCAGCAAATTGTATAGCGCTTAAATCAAAATCACCTATTTCTTCGAAGGATTCATTTTGGAAATTATATCTCTCGATAGTTAAACTATGATTTTGACTAATATTTCCCAATAAGTCACTGTAATTATCTAGCGTTAAATTCGTACTATTTATCTTGGTAAATTTATCTCCTCTTTTGAGTCCTGCATTCTCAGCTGGTGAGCCTTTTTTTACATATGCGATTTGGCCAATTACACCATTTGCATTTTCACTGTCATTATATAGAATAAATTCATAGCCTGATTCTAAGGTAATTCCTTGTAGTGAGTTTAGTAATTCTTGAAAATTAGGTTGAATCCATGAAAAGCGATCTTGATTGGACAGCAAGCCATAGAAAAAATCTTCAGGGTTTTCTCCATTGATGTTCTTATCAGGTAGGTCATCAGTCCAATAATAGTAAAGGTTCATATTCTCGTAAATCCAATTATTTACATACTCATTAGTGCCATTATCAAACTTTTCAGGCTCTGGGTCCTTGTTTCTACAAGATGAAAATATAATGATCCCGCTAAGGAAAATATAGAATGATATGTTTTTCATTGTAAAATGATATTCTAGTGATTTTACTGTATTTTGAATCTCTAATTTAAGTAAAAAGTTCCTTTTATGGTGTAATAAGATTGAGCAATTAATCTGAAATTTTCGGTAGTATGAATGACATTAAAGTAACCACCTCTGGGGCTTAACTGCCTTGATTCCAGATTAGATCTACCTAACTTACTTGCCCAATAATCAACCAATACTGCTTGAGTTGATCCTGTTGCATGATCTTCTAATTGCTGTACATGAGGAACAAGTGTTCTGCAGACAAAGTCATCCTCTTGTGATGAAGCTGCGGTAACTGAATAGCCAAATACATCTATTTTTCTTAAGGCTTCAAAATCAGGTTTCATGTTGGCAAGAATCTCTTCACTTTCCAGTACTACAATATCTTTGTTTTCAGTAGGGTAATACTCAACTATTTTCTGGCCCAAGGCTTTTTCTAAACCTTCAGGTGAAGTTTGATTTTCACTTCTTTTGATGTTTTCTAAAATAACAAAATGCGTATTTTCGGAGTCTTTTCCAGCTTCAATAACTGTGTCTCCTTTAATCAATCTAAAATCTTTTTTAAGTTTTTCAGGATAATGGTCTGATAAAAAAACAGATGCTGCCATGGCACCATGCCCACATAAACCAATTTCTGCATCAGGCGCAAACCATCGAATTCGAAATTCATTTTCCTCAGCCGTCTCCCATAAAAAAGTGGTGGCGGGTTGATGCAATTCTGTGGCAATGGATTGTAATTTTTCATCAGATAAATCTCTGTCAAGTAAAATTACAGCAGATGGATTTCCTAGGGCATTAATTTTTGCTTTTGAAAATACATTGATGATAGCAAAAGGAAATTCTGTTTTCATGGTTTTTAATTTTAAAGTAAGATGACCAATAAAAAAAGCAATGCCAGTAAAACTGCTATCCATTTTAATTTGTTTTGATAGCCTCTTCTAGGAAACTCATACTTGCAGATAGGGCAGACCTGAGCATCATTTTCGATCATCATGGCACATGAAGGACATTCTTTTTTCATATACTATTTCAGTTGTCTTAAAAAATAAAATAAGATGCTATTTAATTCATCTTGCCATGAAACTCAAAAAATGCCGGTGGAAATTATATAAAAATAATGATGAGTACGCTTGTAACTATCGAATAGAATGTTTACATTCATATTAACGAGTCGGGAGAGTTTTTTCCCAAACGTTATCAAGAGGTAGGATTAATGACGAAATACCGTCATTATCACCCCAAAGGCGAGTTTAAGCTCGCCTTTTGATTTTTACGGGGTAGTAACTTTATAAGAATTAATTCTCTTTGTTTTCAGAATTCTCTTCTTTTTCTTTCTTCTTGTCTTTCTTAGGTTCTTCTGGTGGGCTATCTAGTATGTTTCCGTAATCATCAACATAAGCAATCATGTCGTCAAGAGCCCCGCCTTTGGATTGCTCTTTGCGCATTTCTTTCTTCTCTTGCTTCTCTTCTTTTTTCTTCATGCGCTTTTTCTCTTTTTGTTTTTTGATAAAGCTATTTTGTGATCTTGCCATAAAGTAGGGTTTAAATTAGTAGTGTAAGACAAGTATTTTACTTGAATGTAAAAATCCCATTTATTTAGGGATTCAAAGGGGAATAACCATGGGAAGGTATCTTTTTAGATAGATGCAAATGGTCAGCCTAGCTTTGAAAGACAACAAAGCTACCAAAAAGCTTTCAAAATAACTATTTTTTAATAAAATCAGGTAACTTATGTTCTTCCAATAAAAAGCGATTAGATTTACTTTTAGTTCAATTAAAATTGTTAAATTTTGAAAAGACCCCAAACTATAGAAGAGGAATTAGCCAATAGCTTAACTCATGGCTTCGGTATTTTGTTTAGTGTAGTAGCCATTTCCTTATTAATTACATTTTCAGTTCTGGAAGGGAGTGTTTTGCATATAATAAGTAGTAGCTTTTTTGGTGGAGCATTTTTATTGATGTATACTTTTTCTACACTCTACCATGCCATTCAACATCAAAAGACCAAAGCTATCCTTAGGGTTTTCGATCATATCAGCATTTATTTTCTGATAGCTGGTACCTACACACCTTTCTTAATATTAGGTATAGGAGGTACAATGGGCTGGGTGATGTTTGGGATTGTTTGGGGAATAGCTTTATTCGGTACTGTTTTTAAAATATTTTTCACCCATCGATTTCCAAAACTCTCACTGATTCTATATCTCGGAATGGGCTGGATTGCAATTTTTATTGCTAAACCACTTTATGAACAATTGTCAACTACAGTTTTACTGCTGTTAATTGGTGGAGGCCTGAGCTATACGCTTGGGACCATTTTTTACACTAACCATAAAATGCATTATGCTCACGCCATTTGGCATGTTTTTGTCCTGATAGGCACCATAACACATTTTATAGCGGTAATGTATTTGCTTTAAAATCTTTATAGATCTGTTTCTCTTATATTTAATAATTTCTTGATAGCTTCAATGGTTTTGGTTTCCATATCGTGGATAAACCCATCTGCCATGATTACTTCTTGCAAATCATTTAAGATTCTATTGGCATTGATACGGTCATTTTTGTAATGCAGGTAGTTGTGATAGATGATATGATTTATATCAGAATCAGACAACTCTTCATATTCATCTTTTAGTGACACGAATTTTGATCTGAGTTGATCCATATCGTCAATATCGGGGAAGTAATCTTCCATTTTGGATAGAATAACCTCAATTTCAGATCCTTTAAGGCTGTAATCTGAACTTCCTACATGAATCAGTAAGAATAATATAAAGCTTTCGTAATTCTTAAAAATATGATGCTTATCCATTTCTTAGTTATATTTATTGTAAAGCTATACTTTTTTAGAATAAAAAAACAAAAAAGGCTTTGTCAATCGACAAAGCCTTAATTTTCTTCTTTGAAATTTGGAGGAATTACATCATTCCACCCATTCCGCCCATGCCGCCTGGCATTCCGCCACCTTGCATGCCACCGCCATTGTCTTCTTCCTCTTCGTCTGCTACTACACATTCGGTAGTTAACAACAATCCTGAGATAGAAGCTGCATTTTCAAGGGCTAAACGTGTTACTTTAGTTGGGTCAATCACACCTACTTTAAATAAATTCTCAAATTTACCTGTTCGTGCATTATATCCATAATCATCTTTTCCTTCTAATACTTTGTTGATGATTACAGATCCTTCTTGACCTGCATTTTCAACTATGGTTCTTAGAGGAGATTCAAGAGCTAATCTGATGATGTTCACACCTGTTTCTTGATCTTCGTTTTCAACATCTACTTTGTCAAGTGACTTGATAGCTCTTAATAAAGCGATACCACCACCAGCAACAATTCCTTCTTGAACTGCAGCTCTTGTAGCATGTAAAGCATCATCAACTCTATCTTTCTTTTCCTTCATTTCTACTTCTGTAGCAGCACCTATGTAAAGAATAGCTACACCGCCAGACAACTTAGCCAAACGCTCTTGTAATTTTTCTTTGTCGTAATCAGAAGTAGTGTTCTCCATTTGAGATTTGATTTGACTCACTCTCGCTTGGATATCTTCTTTTTTACCGGCACCATTAACAATAGTAGTATTGTCTTTGTCGATAGTTATTTTCTCAGCAGTACCTAAATATTCTAAAGTAGCACCGTCTAATTTATAGCCTCTTTCTTCAGAAATTACAGTACCACCAGTTAAGATGGCAATATCTTCTAACATTGCTTTTCTTCTGTCACCAAAGCCTGGAGCTTTAACAGCAGCAATTTTTAAAGAACCTCTTATTTTGTTTACCACCAAAGTAGCTAAAGCTTCACCTTCTACTTCTTCAGAGATAATTAATAATGGCTTACCTGTCTGCGAAACCGCTTCCAAAATTGGAAGCAATTCTTTCATACTACCAATTTTCTTATCATAAATTAAGATATAAGGATTATCTAATTCCGCTTCCATTTTCTCCGTATTAGTCACGAAATATGGAGACTGGTATCCTCTGTCAAACTGCATACCTTCTACAGTTTTTACTTCAGTTTCAGTACCTCTAGCTTCTTCAACAGTGATTACACCGTCTTTTCCAACTTTGTCCATTGCTTCGGCAATCATTTTACCGATAGTGGCATCGTTATTTGCTGAAATTGTACCAACTTGCTCAATTTCGTTGCTGTTAGAGATGTCCTTAGATTGTTTTCTTAAGTTCTCAACAACAACTTTCACTGCTTTCTCAATACCTCTTTTCAAGTCCATTGGATTGGCACCCGCAGTAACGTTTTTCAAACCGTGTTTGAAAATAGATTGAGCTAATACAGTTGCAGTTGTAGTACCATCACCTGCTTCGTCAGCAGTTTTAGAAGCAACTTCTTTCACAAGCTGAGCGCCCATGTTTTCAATTGCATCTTTCAATTCGATTTCTTTAGCTACTGAAACACCATCTTTAGTTACGGTCGGAGCACCGAATTTCTTGTCGATGATAACGTTTCTACCTTTTGGTCCTAAGGTTACTTTTACTGCGTTCGCTAATTTGTCAACGCCTTTTCTCAAGCCGTCTCTAGCTTTTAGGTCAAATGAAATATCCTTTGCCATAGTTTTATAATGTTTTAGTTAATTTTTTGATTAAATAGTACCGAAAATGTCGGAATTTCTCATAATTAAATACTCTTTACCTTCAAGTGTAAATTCTGTACCCGAATACTTGCCGTATAATACAGAATCACCAACCTTAACGGTTACAGGAGCATCATCTTTTCCAGGTCCAACTGCAACTACTTTACCTTGTTGTGGTTTTTCTTTTGCAGTGTCAGGAATAATGATACCAGAAGCTGTTTTTTCTTCTACAGGAGCTGGTTCTACTAGAACCCTATCCTCGTTTGGTTTAAATGATACGTTAGACATTTTAGTTATAATTTAAATGTTGATTTTGTTAATAATCTGTGTTGCAGCTTACATTAAATGTGCCACTTGTAAAAGCGTGTCAAAATTGCAGACTTTTTCAGTTAAAATTGTCATGTAATATTATTCGTAATTTCCTTTGTGAACTTTTGACAGATTTTAGTTATATTTCTATGTCATTTTAAGTAAAATTTATAATAATATGGAAAAATTGGCGGACGATTGGATAACTAGCGGCACTTTGGATTTTGAATACAAGAAATATATTCTTTTAGCTTATTTGAAGCATGTAGCTAAGTCATTTGACCAGCATAAGCTTTACCCTTCTTTTGCTGATTTAATTATGCACTATAAAAATGCTTCCCAATTGAAAGCTGGTAAACAACAGTTGTGGAAATCATTCCCAAAAGAATTGACTAAGCTTGATTTGAAGAACTTCCGATTGTTTTTTGAATCAAAAGTGAATGAAGATGATCAGCTCAAGGAATTGGAAGAGATTGTTGATTTTGCGATGGACAGCCTACAAGGGCATATTGCTGTGGGAAAAAATATTTTCGATGAAGTCGAGAAACAACTTATTATTGAACCGGTCGGCATTAAAGCCCTAGAGGAAAATGAAGGTCTATTATTGATCGATCCGCAGTATGATCCTTTTTACCATATTTATCAGTACAGAATTTCAATTTTTGAAGCAGCCGAAGAAAAAGTTAGAGGGCTTCAAACGGTCTTTATCGATAGAATTAAAAAGTCCATTGGGACAACATTGGAGCAACTGAAAATTCAAGTTTTGAAGAACATTAAATTGGTTAGCAATTATTCAGCTTTTCGTGTGGTGGCTTTGCAACCCTATCCTTATGAAGAAACATTATTGCCAATTGTAAAAAGAAGCTTTTCGGGCTATTTAGAGAATAATTTTAAGTGATATTGAGGATTTCCTACCATTGCTGTAGTTCTGATTAGTAATTTTGGTAAGGTTTGTATAATTTCAGTTATCGTTGGATTTTTATATTGGCATAAGCCTCATGTTCAAAATGAAATCCGAATTTTTAACCCAAAACTAATCATTATGAAAAAAGTATTCATTCTACTGCTGTTGATAGCTGCCAGCTGGAATTTACAAGCTCAAGAGAATTTAGATTATCAGAAACCACCTAAGGAGATATTAGAGTTGGTGAATGCTCCTTTAGCTCCGTCTGTCCTTATTGATAAAAAAGGAGAAAATGTAGTGTTGCTTTACAGAGACCCTTATAAGTCTATAGCTGAACTCTCGGAAGAAGAATTAAGGCTAGGGGGGCTGCGAATAAATCCAAAGACTAACATTGGAAGCAGAACCCGCTACTACAATGATATTAAAACCAAAAAAGCGCTAAAGGACAAAATAATAGAAGTCGAAGGCCTACCTGAAACTCCAAGATTAGCAAATTTCAATTGGTCGCCTGATCAAAAAATGATTGCTTTTACGCACACTACGCATACTGGCGTGGAGATATGGGTTCTTAATATCAGTGAAAGCAAAGCCAATCGATTAATGGAAGGCATAGTGAATGCTAACATGGGAAATCCGATTGAATGGAAAAAAGATAATTCAGGACTTTTAATCAATGTATTACCTGATAATAGAAAAGAATTGATTGATACTGATGAAGCTATACCAAGTGGTCCTGTAGTTTCGATTAGTGATGGTGAAAAAGCGCAAAATAGAACGTATCAAGATTTATTGAGCAATCCGAACGATGAATTTAACTTTGAACAGTTGGCTTTGTCTAAAATTGTTTCCTTGGATTTGAAAGGAAATGCAACTGATTTCCTGCCTAATGCCATGTATTCCGATATTTCAATTTCCCCGAATGGAGAGTATGTGATGGTGAGCAGAATTAAATCGCCATTTTCTTATCTCGTGCCCTACTATAGATTTCCTAATGAAACCAATATATATGATATAGAAGGGAATTTTATAAACCAGGTGAATGATGTTCCATTGCAGGAAGTTTTACCGAAAGGCTTTATGTCGGTCAGGACGGGCAGAAGAAGTATGAACTGGCGAAATGATAAGCCTGCTACATTGATTTATACCAAAGCATTAGATGAGGGGGATCCTGAAAATGAAGTGGAATATAGGGATGAAGTTTATCAATTGGAAGCCCCATTTAAAGGTGAAGGTAAGCCATTATTAAAGACAATCAATCGTTACCGATATATCCAATGGGGAAGTGATGATATAGCCATTGCCCACGATTACTGGTGGAATACAAGAAATATGAAAGCTTATGTTTTCAATCCATCGGATAATGAACAGGAACCAGAAATCCTTTTTGACAGAAATTATCAGGATCAATATAATGACCCTGGTAGCTTTGTGACCACTAAAAATGAATTTAATGAGTATGTTTTGGAAATGGATGGCAATAAAGCCTTTTTAATGGGGGATGGTTATACTCCCGAAGGACAATTTCCATTTGTTGATGAGATTGATTTAAAAACTAAAAAGACAAATCGACTTTATAGGTCAGGATATACAGATAAACTAGAGAATTTATATTCTTCGGTTGATATGAAAAAAGGGACTATTTTGGTAAGAATAGAGTCCAAAACAGATTATCCAAATTATTATTTCCGGAACATTAGAAAGAAGAATGATTTAAGGCAAATTACATCTTTTGAGAATCCATTTAAAAGCATGCAAAATGTGCATAAAGAAGTGATTAACTACAAAAGAGAAGATGGACTTTCATTAGATGGGACACTTTATTTGCCGGTAGATTATGATAAATCTAAAAAGGAGAAGAAACCGATGATTTTGTGGGCATATCCTCGAGAGTATAAAGATAAGAGCAGCGCAGGCCAAAACACATCTAATCCTAATGAATTTATCTATCCTTACTATGGAAGTCCGATTTACTGGGTAACTCAAGGTTATGTGGTGTTAGATGGAGCAGCTTTTCCGATAGTAGGAGAGGGGGAAGAAGAGCCGAATGATACATTCCGAAAGCAATTGGTGGATAATGCTAAAGCCGCTATTGATGCCGTGGATGAAATGGGCTATATCGATCGAAATAGAGTAGCGGTTGGCGGTCATTCCTATGGAGCTTTTATGGTAGCAAATTTACTTTCCCATTCTGATTTGTTTGCTGCCGGAATTGCAAGAAGTGGTGCTTACAACAGAACCTTAACACCTTTTGGCTTCCAGAGTGAAGAGCGTTCTTACTGGGATTCACCGGAGACTTATTACAATATGTCGCCATTCATGCATGCTGATAAAATGAATACTCCTCTATTATTAATCCATGGAAAGGCAGATAATAATTCAGGGACTTATCCCCTGCAAAGCGAACGATATTTCAATGCCTTAAAAGGTTTAGGAGCTACAGCTCGTCTAGTTATGCTTCCAAAAGAAAGTCATGGCTATAGTGCTAAAGAAAGCATTTTACACATGCTATGGGAGCAACATGAGTGGTTGGAGAAATATGTTAAGAATAAATCTGATGAGTCAGATTCTGAAAATACTGAAGGAAACTCAAAGTAAATAGTGATAATCTGACTTAATAATTCATTCAAAAGTATTCGCTGATATTTTTGGTGGATGCTTTTGAATTAACTAAAATATATTTCACTTATATTTTGATTAAATGAACAATAAGCCTACATTTGCATTCCAATTTTGACAAAGAACTAATCATGGCAGGAACAAGTCTTAAAAGAAAAGCAAGAAGAAACAGGGTAGTAGCAAAGAAAAGAGTGGAAAGCATTCAGAAATTACAGCAACAGCCTGTTATCAAAAATGTTGATGTAGAAGCAATAAAAGCAGAATTCGCTAAAGCAGATAAGAAAAAACCTGCTGCTAAGAAAGAAGATACTGCTAAAGCTGAAAAGAAAGAGGAAGCTCCAAAAGCAAAAAAGGCAGCTCCTAAGAAGAAAGCAGCTCCTAAAAAAGAGGAAGCAAAAACTGAAGATAAGCCGAAGGCAACAAAAAAGAAAGAAGATAAGAAAGAGGATTAATTCCTTTTCTTTTTGCAGATATAAAAATGAAGCGAACATCAGTTCGCTTTTTTTGTTTGTAGATATCTATCATCAGTCTATTTAAATTTACTGCATGGCTAAAGTTATTTTAGAAGGTCGTAAAATTTCCAAATCATTTGATAAGCCTATTCTTTCAAAAGTTAATTTGAAAATAGAGGAAGGTGAAACCCATGTGGTGATGGGTAAAAGCGGTGAGGGAAAATCAACTTTGCTGAAAATTTTAGCCGGACTGACAGCAACTGATAGTGGGAAGGTCTTTTTTGAAGGAGAAGAATTAGATAACCCTGAAGAAGTCCTGGTTGCCGGGCATGAAGAATTGGCTTATGTAGCTCAAAACTTCAATCTTCTGCATAATCGTACAGTCCTTGAGAATTTAAAGGATGCGCTCTTAGCTTTTAAAGAAGATTTTGCTAAGCAACAAATTAATCAATTGTTGCAGCTTATGCGCTTAGAAGAAGTAAAAGAGCATAAGATTGAGTTATTATCAGGAGGGGAAAAACAAAGATTAGCAATTGCTCGAGCATTGGCTACTCAGCCAGCTGTATTATTGCTTGATGAACCTTTCACACAGCTTGACTTTCCAACTCGCCAAATACTTTTAGATGCTATTAAAGAAGTTAAAAACGAATTGGATACTAGCATTATCCTGGTGAGTCATAATCTCTATGAGGCTTTCTACCTGGCTGATATTATTCATATCCTTAAAGATGGGGATATCATTAAGAGTGGTACACCTAAAGTTATCTACGAAAATCCTGAATTTATTTCAGTTGCCAATATTTTAGGGGAAGTAAACCTTCTGCCAAAAGGCACTCTTTCTAAAGGACAAAAGAAATTATTGGGGATTTGGAGTGAAAATATTTTGATCGGTACTGAGAATGATTCTAAGTACCATTTAAATTTGAAGCTTACTGAAAAGCTTTTCGTAGGTAATTATTATCGCTACCAGTTTCGATTGTTAAAAAAACAAAAACTCATAGTAAAATCACTTTCATCAGAATTTAAAGTAGCGGAGAGCTACATAGTGACTTTCCCTGAATCCCATCTATTCGAATTAACAGAAGATTGATTTTAACCATATTAGCAACAAAGAGCACGGTGATTTTTCACCAAGTTTCACGAAGAAATAACTGTGTGACCTCGCATTCTTAAATTCATCAAAAATAATAATCTGTGCTCATGTCAGACATTAATCAGTGAGCTTATCGCTAAATATCTTGAATATTCTAACTGTGTTAATAAAATGTCCGACATAGACTAACTTTATCATTAAATTTTGTTGTGTAAGACTAGAAAAACGAGATTATAAAATTGGCTGATTAAGTAGATTGTCTGACATGTGCTAACCCTCATTGCGTAGCATTGAGTTTAGCTTTGAGGATTCTAGTGGTTGAAAGAAACAGGTGGTGGTTTTACAAAGAAGTACCTTAGTGACCATTGCGAAATTCTTAGAGAAACTTAGTGGTTAAAAATCAAATGTTTTTATTATCTGAGTGCCAACATATTGTGACTTTCCAAATAAATCGTACCTTTGCAATCCGTTCGAGTGAATGGGCTTATCTGAGTAGATAAGTATTTGTAAACCAAAACGATGGCAATCTTGGCTCGGATTGACATTGTAATTAAAGAGCCCTGACACATTATGGCAGAAAATCAAGAAAACGTAAAGAACGAAGAGTTCGACTGGGAAGCATTTGAAACCAAAGGATTTGGCGAAGGCTACTCAAAATCAAAAAGAGAAGAATTAGCAGCAATGTATGACAATGTTGCTACTGACTTGGCTGAGCAGGAAGTAGTAAAAGGTATTGTGGTAGCGATCAACGATCGTGACGTAGTATTAAATGTTGGATACAAGTCTGATGGATTGGTTCCTACCAATGAATTCCGTGATACTCCTGATTTAAAAATCGGTGACGAAGTGGAAGTTTACGTTGAAGAGCGTGAAGATCAAAATGGAGAATTAGTTTTATCCAGAAGAAAAGCAAAAATTGTAGGTGCTTGGGATAAAATCCAAAAAGCACTTGACGAAGATCTAATCATCGAAGGATTAGTAAAAAGAAGAACTAAAGGTGGTTTAATCGTGGATGTACACGGTGTTGAAGCCTTCTTGCCTGGTTCTCAAATTGACGTGAAGCCAATTCGCGACTTCGATGTTTTTGTAGGTAAGAAAATGGAAGTAAAAGTGGTGAAAATTAACTACAGCAACGATAACGTAGTAGTTTCCCACAAAGTATTAATAGAGAAAGATCTAGAGAAGCAAAAAGCTGAAATCTTGAACAACCTTGAAAAAGGACAAGTTCTAGAAGGTGTGATCAAAAACATGACCAACTTTGGTGTATTTATTGACCTTGGTGGTGTTGATGGTTTATTACACATCACAGATATTTCTTGGGGTAGAATTAACCACCCAGAAGAAGTATTGAAGCTTGACGAAAAAGTTAAAGTTGTAGTATTAGACTTTGACGAAGGCAAGAAACGTATTTCTTTAGGTATGAAGCAATTGACTTCTCACCCTTGGGACTCATTGGCTGAAGGCCTTGATGTAGGTTCTAAAGTGAAAGGTAAAATTGTTAATGTTGCTGATTACGGTGCATTCTTGGAAATCGCTCCAGGTGTTGAAGGTTTGATCCACGTTTCTGAAATGAGCTGGTCACAGCACTTGAGAAATCCACAAGATTTCATCAATGTTGGAGATGAGTTAGAAGCCGTTGTGCTTACTTTAGACAAAGAAGAGCGTAAGATGTCATTAGGCATTAAGCAATTGACTGAAGATCCTTGGAACAAGAAAGAAGTATTAACTAAATATGCGGTTGGTACTGAGCATAAAGGAGTAGTTAGAAATATGACTAACTTCGGATTGTTCATCGAATTGGAAGAAGGAATTGATGGTTTGGTTCACGTTTCTGATTTAAGCTGGACTAAGAAAATCAAGCACCCATCTGAATTCGTGAAAGTAGGAGAGGAATTGAACGTAGTTGTTTTAGAACTTGATGTTGATAACAGAAGATTAGCATTAGGACACAAGCAATTGGAAGAAAATCCTTGGGATACTTTCGAGACAGTATTTACTGTAGGTTCTAAGCACAAATGTACTGTGTTGAACAAAAACGAAAAAGGTGCTATCCTTGAGCTTCCTTACGGAATCGAAGGTTTTGCTGCAACTAAGCATTTGAAGAAAGCAGATGATTCTATGGCAGAAGTAGGTGAGTCTTTAGAATTCCAAGTATTAGAATTCTCAAAAGATGACAAGCGTATTGTATTGTCTCACTTACATACACACTCAAAAGTTGAAGAGGCAGCTCCTAAGAAGAAGCCAGCAACTGGTGGTGGTAAGAAGAAATCAGCTCCTAAGCAACAAGCTTCTTCTTCTACATTAGGTGATTTAGATGCATTATATGCATTGAAAACACAAATGGAAGATGATGCTAAAGGCGGAAGCAAGAAAAAAGCTGCTCCTAAGAAAGAGGAAGAGCCAAAAGCTGAAGCAAAGAAAGCAGCTAAGAAGGAAGAGCCAAAAGCTGATGAAGTGAAAGCAGAAGCCAAAAAGGAAGAAGCTAAAGCGGACGAGAAAGAGGACAAAGCTGAAGAGAAAAAAGCTGACGATAAAAAAGAAGATAAGGAGTAATTCTTAATTCTTAATTCTTAATAATATATGTGAAAGCCATCTGCTGAAAAGTGGGTGGTTTTTTTGTTTTTACTGATTTAAATCTGAACGACTGTCCTTGAGGGTTCCAATGCTAATAAGTTAAAAATATTTTACTATCAAGTTTATCGCTTCAGCGAGAAACCTTTTGTTTTCTTTTGAATCTTTTGTGGTAAAAAAGTAATGTTTGTTAATCTGAACAACCGGTAGCAAATTTACACCACAAAAGAGACGAGAACTCAAAGGAAAATAACCAAGGTTATTTTTCAGGAGCGATTAGGCTTTAAAGCTTAACTTAATAGTATTGAGTGGGTTTGGTAGGTGTTGCTTTAGAGTAATAAAGAGATGTAGTCAAATAAAAATAGAACTAGTCATATAGTAAGTCAAATTATTTAATAATTATTCTTGTTCTCTATTTGACAAGCGCAATAATATGTCTATTTTTGCAATCGCAAAAGCAAATAAGGTCACGTGGCCGAGTGGCTAGGCAGTGGTCTGCAAAACTATCCACAGCGGTTCGAATCCGCTCGTGACCTCTTTTTTTTACCTCCATCAGTTAATTTTTCTGTTGGAGGTTTTTTTATGCACGAATTTTCCAGCGGATGAGAACCGCTCGGCTCGAAATCGAAAATTGTAATAATCGATTTTCTTTATTGCTATTTCAATTACAATGGGAGAAATTTTTAATTTTACTAAAAATAAATATTCATGAAAAAGTTCATCGTTGGCAGGTTAAAAAGTATTAAGTATGTTTTCGTTGGTATGTCGCGCTTGCTTTTAACTGAACATGCCATCATAACCCAGTGTATAATTGGACTATTCTTTTTATCAATCAGTATATATTTTAACATTTCAAGGATTGAATGGATGTTCCTAGTTTTTTCCATTGGTTTGGTGTTGACCGTAGAAAGCCTAAATACAGCGATTGAACTTACTTGCAATTTTATTAATCCTGACTATAACGAAAAAATAGGAGTGATAAAGGATATTGCTGCTGGTGCCGTAGGTTTTGCTGTAATCTTTGCTTTAATAAATGCTTTTATCATCTTCTATCCGTATATAGTACACTTTTAAGGAGTACTCTCAATATTACAACCGGAAAGTAATTGTAGGACTGCACAGTCTAAAACGGGGGAACATAATATTGATATCCAATTATAAGATAGCTCATGTAGGTTGAATTAGAATCAATCTTGTGATACAGGCAGGCCTAGGCCTGCAAAAGGAAAGCTTCTACTTCTGTGATGTTTTATTATCGCTAATTTCGACATTAATGTTTTCTATACTATTTGATTCATATACTTCATTGAGATCCACGGTGCTTAGTGTCTGATTGATTTGTCTGGTGATTGCATCTAGTTCTAAGCCTGTTTCTTGGATCAATCTCAAGAGCTTTTTATGATCTGTGCTTTTTGAAATTTTTAATACATTCAATAGTCCAATCATTCTACAGATTGGCCCTCTCAACTCATGAGAATTCATAAAGGCATACTTTGATAGTCTTTCATTTTGTTCCTGAAGCTTCTGAGTTCTATCCTGAACAATCTCCTCTAATCTTTCATTGTTAGTGGCAATTTCTTCGGTTTGACTCAGTAACTCTTCATTTTGTGCTTGAATTTCACTATTCATTCGTTGAATTTCCTGGGTTCTTTGGCTCACCTCTTTTTTAAGCTTCTCCTGATTTCGAAGTATAAGATTGAATCTAATTCTGTAAATGATATAAAGGATGATAATAATAGCCAGAATAGAAGAAGTAAGAAACCAGTAAGTGGCATAGAATGGTTTTTCAACTGTGAAACTCATACTTTTGGGAGGACTCCAATGGTCGGAATCAATGCTAGATTGTACCTGAAATTCATAATTATTAGGGGGCAAATTAGTATATCGTATAGAATTGGAATTGGAGTTATTGATGTAAAGGTACTCATCATCGAAGCCTACCAATTTATACCGGTACTTTATTTGGTTCTCATCAAAATATGATACTCCAATAAATTGAAATTCTATAGTGTTATCATTATAGTTTACAGTGTTAGTATTCTCATTTAATTCTTGTCCCTCTAAAGTCGCTGCTTTTGTAATCTTTAGATTTGGAATAATTTCCAGGCTAATGTCTTTAGTATAATCGTATACTGAAGCACCTAATTCTGTACCTATCCAAACTTTATCTTTATTGATTTGAAGGAATGCATTTCTATTGATTTCGTCACCAATTAAACCATGAGATCTGTTATAATTGGTCAGTTTCTGCCCATCCCATATGAATACTCCTTCATTTGTGCCTATCCATAATTTATTATTAATACTTACAAATAAACTATACACAGCAACCCCATTCAATTTTTCAGTTGTGAAATAGGGAATAATTTCGTTGTTTGTAATTACAGCCAATCCGCCACTAGTACCTACAAAGTATTGTCCTTTCCATTTACAGATGTTATATACATTTCGGTAATTAAGAGAATTAGAGGTAACGTTGTGAACGGCTTGTGTTTTTGGTTGGTAAAAATAGATTCCTTTGTTGGTGCTAACTGCCGCAATGCTGTCTGAATCTAAAGCACTGATATTTCTAATGCCACTTAGTTCAGCTTCTTTTGTGATTTTTCCTGCTTGATAGGAGAATAGAGCATCAATAGTAGCAAAAAACAATTGATCTTTGATAAATTCCACTGTGGTGATCCTCTTTTCTGTAAGACCTGGTAAGTTAATGTTAGCTACCGTCTTGCCATCATATACTTGCAAACCAGCTGAATTGGTGGCCATGTAAAGTACATTTTGGCCATCATATGCAATATCAAGTATTCTCATGTCAGGTTCATAGTTCAATGCGATTCTCTCTTTAATAGTACCTTGCTCTAGCAAGTTTAAATGAGTTTTATTAGCTAAAACAAGTTGATCTTGATAAGTAGAGATAGCGGTAACTTCATCGTCAGCTAAACCGATATTCTCGTTGTAATTTTGGAATCTTAATACATTAAACTTGAAGAGTCCTCGGTGATCTCCAACCCATATATTATTCTCATTGTCTACAAATATTTTGTTGCTTTTTGCATTGAAAATTCGACCGTTCACGAACAATATTTCGCTTTTTCCAGAAGCAGGATTCAAAAAACGAGCTGAACTCATACTACTGAAAAATACTCTTCCAAACTGATCGATTGTTAAATTATGCTTATTAAACTGGCTAACATTGCTGACCCCGGTATTATTGCTTAGATACTCAAATTCATTATTTTTATAGCGCCCTACCCAATTTTTTCCCAATAAATATAAGTCGTCATCATCCCAATCAATTTGTAAGATTTGCTTTTGGGGTGCGATTAACTTATTCACGGCATGAGCTGTTACTGATTCATTGAATACGAATAGCCCTTCAGAACTGGAAATGTAAATATTTTCATCTTTGAAAGAAACGGCATGTATTTGTAAAGTCCGATGATTAGGGAGAAGAACTTTTGTGAGCTTATCTTCAGAGGTATTTAGAATTTTAAGATAATCTTCATTGCCGATTACAACGGAATAGTTCTCATTTTTCAATTTGACATCGAAAGTAAATTTACCTTTTATTTCACCAATCTCTTTTGTATTGACAGAGTGCCATTTCTTATTTTTGAAGTAACTAATCATAAAGCCATCACTATTTTGGCCAGCAACCCAAATTGATCCATCTTCAAGAGACCTAATGAAAGAATACGGAGAACTTGGAAGTTTTAGACTGTCAGGATAAAGTGTCCATTTAAGTGAGTTGTAAGTAGCAACACCTTTGGAGGTCATAAACCACAAAATACCATCTGGCGATTGAGAAATATCATAGACGGCATTTGTAGGCATACCGTCTCGGATGGAATATAATTTTGCAGGGTAGAATTGACTAGAAACATCATCGCCTATGCATAATATCAAAACCAACAAAACTATGATTCTAGATAGTCGAGTAGACTCACAGCTTGTGTTTCTAAAGTTCTGTTTAGTTTTATTCGATAGGATAATCAATATTTCATTATTAAAGTGGTTCAAATAAATTGGAAGAATGAAAAAGCTTACATGATAATTTAATATTGGATCACGTGTGCTTTAAAAAAATACATTAGAATTTACTAGCTCAAATGTCTTTTTCAGTTTCATATTCCTATGCTTTTATCGGTACTTATTATCATGCTGTCTTAGTCTTGTTTTGAATTACTTTATAGAAGTTATGAAAATACATTCAATAAACTTCAAAACATAGAATTGTGTTTTTCTTTTTGTCAGTAAACAGAATAAAACTAATATTGAATATAAATAATCTGACTCTGTGGAGTGTGCTCATTGGGTTAAATTTTTTAAACCTTTTCTCCTCGCATCTTCATTTCTCCAACACTCATGTTTTTTTCTTTAGCCAATCTTCTTTCCTGACTGGCTTCAAAGGCTGATATGCCTTGTAGTTCGGATAAATAATCTAAATGACCCGGTGAAGTCACCACCATGATGTCATCTGCTGTGATTTGATTAGGGCTTTCATAGCCACATGATTCTGCAAGCATTTGGGTTTCTTTATAGAGCGCATCGGCATAAGTGGCAATTCTTTTGGCTGCAGCCTCTATATCCAAGGCTTTTTGTAAGCGCTTGTTTTGAGTTGCTATGCCTGTAGGACAGGAGTTGGTATGGCATTCTAAGGCTTGAATACAGCCTAATGAAAGCATAAAGCCTCTGGCAATATAAACGGCATCTGCACCCAATGCCATGGCAACGGCTATGTCGATGGTAGTAGCAATTTTACCGCTGGCAAAAAGCACTACTTTATCTCTTACGCCATTGTGTCTTAAAGCCCAGTCTGCTACCGCTAAAGCTTGCTTCATAGGTAAACCGGCATAAGAACTTAAAACGTGTGGAGAGGCTCCTGTACCTCCGTCTCCACCATCAATCACAATATAATCTGGTCCTCTGCCTGGCTCATCTTTCATTTTCTTGGCAATGTCTTCAATCTCTACGGTATGACCTATAACCATTTTGATTCCTACAGGTTTATTGGTGATTTTTCTAACCTTATCGATGAAATCAAATAATCCTGCCACATCAGAAAATTCTCTATGTCTTGCTGGAGCATAGGCATCTTTTCCCATTGGGATTTTTCTTATCTGGGCAATTTCGGCTGTGATTTTTTCCTTTAACAACATTCCACCTTTACCCGGTTTTGCTCCTTGTGCCAATTTGATTTCAAACATTTTCACCTGGGGATGATCGGCCATTTCTTTCAATAAATTGTCATCCATATTCCCATCTTCTGTTCTGATTCCATATTTAGCTGTTCCAATCTGGAAGACTAAATCTGCACCGCCATATTCATGGCAAGGTGCCAATGATCCTTCGCCAGTGTTATGCAGAATTCCTGCCATTTTAGCTCCTTTACTCAATGCAGCATGTGCATTATAGGAAAGCGCGCCATAAGACATAGCGCTAATGTGTACAAAGTGCTTCAAAGTATAGGTTTGAACGCCAGTGTGTTCACCGATAACTTTTTTATAGAAATGACCGGTTTCGTCTCCTGTTTTGGTTTTAGTATTGGTAAATGTAGCAGGCATGATGAGCGTTGTGCCTACTTTATCCATGTCTATTTGGCTACCAAAACCAATGGTGTTGCTGACTCCTGCTGAAGTAGCATAAATCCAGTTTCTGGTGATTCTATTGTAGGGTGTTTCTTCTTGATCGTTTGAAAATAAATATTGACGTAAAAGTGGGCCTACTTTCACTAAAAACTTTCTACCCCAAATCACTACTGGGAAAACACGTTGTATAGGCATATCAGTCTGTCTCTTATCATAAATGTATAAGGTGATCAGTCCGGTGATGAGAAGGGCTAGAAGAAATTCGCCACCTAATGTAAGTGCTAATTTTACTGGACCCGATTCTTGTAAAAATTCGTACTGAAAAAAGTAGCCATAAGCAGCCGTTAGAAGCAGGGCAGAAACTATCCAGCCACTTGTATAGCTATTAAAGATTTTGAAAATGTACTTTAAACGGGGACCGGTTGTGCCTGATTGAATAAATTCGCGTTCTGCCATAGCATGAAAAGTTTATAGTTATTGGTAAGATAGTACTATCTATAAGCTTTAGCAATAGCATTGGTCGAATATTTTTATTTAAATATCTGAAAACCAGTCAATAATATTTTATTCCATTTGTTTGCTCCAAAAAGCATCAATAAGTAGTTGAGCCGTAGCAGGATTAGTAGCAATTGGAATATTATGGACATCGCAAATCCTCATCAACATTTGCACATCGGGTTCGTGAGGATGTTTGCCAAGCGGATCTCTGAAAAAGAGCACCATTTCTAATTTCTTCTCAGCGGAAAGTGCTGCAATTTGTGCATCACCACCTATTGGGCCAGAAAGCAATTTTTCTACATTTAAGCCTGTATTTTCCACATATTTACCCGTAGTTCCAGTCGCCACTAAAGAAATTTCCTTAAGCTTATCTTTGTTTTTATTGAGGAAGGAAACCATTTCAGGTTTTTTTCCATCGTGAGCTATTATTGCTATCTTCATTTATTTGTTGATTTAAAATATTCCAAACCTAACTGGTAGCCTTTCAACCCTAACCCTGAAATCATGCCGACACATTTTGAAGATATAATGCTTTTGTGTCTGAATTCTTCTCTTTTATAGATATTGGAAATATGGATTTCCACTACAGGAACTGTTATGGCACCTATAGCATCATGAATGGCAACAGAAGTGTGCGTATAAGCAGCAGCATTCAATAAAATTCCATCAACTTCTCCTTCCGCTTGTTGTATTTTGCTTACTAATTTACCTTCAATATTGGATTGATAATATTCTAGTTGAAACTCAGGGTTTTTGTTTTGCAATTTCTTGAAAAATTCCTCGAAAGAATCCCCACCATATATTTCAGGTTCTCTTTTGCCCAAAAGATTTAAATTAGGTCCGTTTATGATGATGATTTTCCTTTTTTGCATTACTTTCGATTATGGCTTGGGATGTATTTTTAACTGAATATAAAAATTATTTACAATTAGAACGTTCATTGGCAGAAAATACGGTTGCCGCCTACGTTCATGATGTGATAAAGCTAAAACAGTTTTTGGATATCTCCAATCGAAATGTAGACCCTTTGCAAGTTTCTTCTACTGATTTACATAATTTTCTGGAATATGTAAATGAATTGGGCATGACAGTCCATACACAGGCTAGAGTGGTTTCGGGAATCAAAGGCTTTTATAAATATTTAGTTTTCGAAGATATCATCGAAGATAATCCAGCGGAACTGCTGGAGGCTCCCAAACTAGGAAGGAAATTACCAGATGTTTTGAGCTTTGATGAAATCGAACAAATAATCTCTTCCATCGATAGAAGTACAGCAAATGGCCAGCGAGATTTGACTATGCTGGAAGTTTTATATTCATCAGGTTTAAGGGTAACCGAATTAACCAGTCTCAAAATTTCCAATACTTATTTTGATCTAGGGTTTTTGAGAATAATCGGGAAGGGCAGCAAAGAAAGATTAGTTCCGATGGGAAAGTCTGCAGCCAAACAATTAAAAATTTACCTTACTGAGGTAAGAGTACATCAAAAGCCCAAACCTGAAGCCAGAGATATCGTCTTTTTGAATCGTTTTGGTGGAGCCATCAGTAGAATTTCAGTTTTCACCATGATTAAAAAGCAATGTGTTATGGCAGGAATTAGGAAAAATGTAAGTCCGCATACTTTCCGTCATTCTTTTGCCACACATTTAATTGAAGGAGGTGCTGATCTTAGAGCAGTGCAAGAAATGCTGGGGCATGAATCCATCACCACCACTGAGATTTATACGCATTTGGACAGGGATTATTTAAGTCAAACGCTAAAGGAATTTCACCCAAGAGCATAATTATTAGGGCTGTAATACAACATTTGTAAACAAATTCCGAAGAATAAGGAACATACTTTACTTAAAATTGAAAACTATGAAATCGACATTAAAAATTCAGGTTCGAATTTTACACAAACCGAAGATGAATTTTTAATCAAAGATTCCATCCCGATCTCTGGTACGGGACAAGTATTGACTCTTATAAATTAAAACATATACACATGAAACTATATCACAATCCCAGATGTGGAAAGAGCAGAGAGGCTTTGAAACTACTGCAAGAAAAAGGAATTGAGCCTGAAATTGTTGAATATTTGAAAAACATACCCACTCATGCTGAATTAGAAGATCTACTTCAGAAATTAGATATGAAAGCAGAAGATTTATTGCGCAAAAATGAAAAGGTTTTTAAAGAATTATATAAGGGGAAAGATTTATCAGATTCAAAATGGATTGAAGCTATGATAGCAGAACCCAAGATGATCGAAAGGCCTATTTTCATTAATGGCGATAAGGCAGTGGTAGGACGACCGCCTGAAAAAGTTTTAGACCTTATATAATTATGATTTTAGTCTAGATTCTAGCCTCTAGGTTCTAGAATCTAGACTTTTATCACTTCAATAAATCCTTAAACTCCTTCGCTACTTTATCAATTTTAGGCTTTGAAACATTCACGATATAACGATCATTAGGATTTTTCTTTTCATAATCCTGATGGTAATCTTCCGCTTCCCAAAATTTAGTGAAAGCAGTCAATTCAGTCACGATTTCATTATCAAATTTCGAAGCCAATTCATTCATTTTCTTCAAAGCTAAATTCTTTTCAGTGGAATTGCGGTAGAAAATGGCAGATCGGTATTGCTTTCCAACATCTGGTCCTTGTCTATTTAATTGAGTAGGATCATGAGCAACAAAAAATATTTCTAACAACGTTTCATAACTGATCACAGACGAATCATACAAAACCATCACGGCTTCCGCATGATTAGTTCTTCCATAACTCACCTCTTTGTAAGATGGATTTTTTTCTTCTCCCCCTGAATAACCAGAGATTGCTTCTCTAACGCCCTTTATTTGCTCAAATGATGCCTCAACGCACCAAAAACAACCACCAGCAAAATAAGCGGTGTCTAAGGCTGCGGTATTTTGTATAACATTAGTTTCAGTTGCTGTTTTATCAGATTTTTTATTTTCTGCAGCACATGCAAAGAATAATATGCTTAGGATTACAATTGCTGTATTTCTTATCATGATATTATGAATTTTTCTCAAACAACGACTTAAGGCCTTCTTTAGTTTTATTTTAAAGCCTATTTGTCAGCTGGCATCTATTTTACTTCTATGCTTCCTTCTTTTTCATAAGCCATTAGCTCATTTCTTAACCAATCAGGAATCTCGATGGTGGTTTTATTCTTGGTATCAAACATCACCTGTATAGAAGTTCCAACGGTATGAACTGTATTGTCCTCAGTGGTAATCATATATTCCAACACAAAGCTTTTCTTGCCCATTTCTTTGGTTCGCACCCAGCATTTGGTTTTAGCCATTCCGATTTTTAATTCTTGCAGATAGCTACAATTAATATTGGCGAGCAAAAACATATGTTTGTGCCAATCCCAGCTAGGGGATGCTTGCAGCATATATCTGCCTCGAGCTATTTCGAAATATTGAATGTAAATGGAATTATTAACATGTGCCAATGGATCTAAATCCGTCCACCGCACTTGAATATCTTCTGAAAATTTAAAATTATTCGGGTCTACTGTTGGTTTCATTATTATGATTTAATTAAAAAGCGAAATTACGATTTAAAATTTAGAGGAGGGTGAAATTGAATGGGAAATTGGATTGTATTCAATTCTTTAATTTTTGTAGATGACAGTACCCACCTTTCTCGGAATTAGCATATTCAGCTGAATAAGAGATTTTTTTTTCATTTATTGCTTGTTTTAATCCGTGCGTCATCCCTGCGAAGGCAGGGATCTGGTCTTGCTGAAACTTTGTTTCAGCAATTTTATAGATGGATTTTAAATTATTTTAGATTTAAACAACCAGTTTATTCGATATTTTAATCTGTGATTAAAATTAGAAGATCCCCGCCTTTGCGAGGATGACGCACAGAACACAAGTATGAGTTTAAATTAACTATATACTCATTTATTGAGTTTTTTAATATGATAGAATAGAATGTCATTCCAAAATAAAATGGAATCTCATAATATTATAGTTAATTTTAATCAATATAAAGTAATTGAATTTTACAATTCCACCCACTTCCTTTCATTAGAAGACTGAATCGCTTTCTCAATAAACAACATTCCTCTCACGCCATCTTCTATTCCCGCTTTCACAAAATCCTTTTTACTATTTTCATTTAAAATAGTGTCAAAAAAGCCTTCATATATCCTTTGAAAAGCTTCTGTGAAGTAAGGAGAATGCCCCGGAATATTGACTTCACTAGTTTCCCCAATTTCATGATCTAGTCCCTTAATTGACTCTTCCCTAAAATCTGGATATTTGATAGTGAGCAAATTGGGTTCGTTGTGATTCCATACTAATCCCGCTTTGCTACCGTAAATATTCAAGCTCAAATCCTGATTTTCTCCTGTGCAAATTTGGCTGGCAGATAAATAACCTTTGGCACCGTTTTCCATCTCTAATAAAACATTGGTGTCATCATCAATTTTCCGGCTTTCTACTAAAATAGAAACATCAGCCATAAGCGATTTTACTTGTAAACCGCTAACTGATTCTAGCAAGTTAAAAGCATGTGTTCCAATATCGGCAATAGTGCCGCCTTTCCCAGATTTTTTTGGGTCAGTACGCCAGCTAGCTTGTTTATGACCTTCTGATTCTATCAACTGAGACAACCAGCCCTGTGAATAATCAACTTTTACTTTTCTGATGGCTCCCAAATGTCCTGAATCTATGACCTCCTTTGCCTTTTCCAGTAGCGGGTAACCTCTGTATGTATAAGTCATGGCAAAATGTCCCTTTGACTCTGCTACTACCTTTTGGAATTGCAAAGCTTCACTATAATCAAAAGCCAAGGGTTTATCGCATATGACATGAAAGCCTGCTTCAAGTGCTAGTTTTGCAGCATCGAAATGCAAATGATTAGGAGTAACTATTGCAACAAAATCCATTTGATCCTTTTCATCTAATTGAGCTTCTTTCTCAACCATTTCGGCATAGCTTCCATAAATTCTGCTTTCATCCAGCCCAAGTTCTTTTCCTTTTTGCAAGGATTTTTCTTTGGATGAACTGAATGCACCACAAACCAATTCCGCCTTTCCAGATGTAGTGGCTGTAATTCTATGAATATCCCCAATCATGGAACCTGGTCCGCCTCCAATCATGCCCATTTTTAATATTTTGCTCATGGTATAATTTTGTATTTTTATGGTTAAATAGATGTAGGTCGGTGGCACACCGACAAAGGTAGTTTTGTTCTTCTGTCCCCATGATTGGCGGAACACCAACCCTAGGAAAATTCGAAGTACTAATTTCCCTTTTATAAAAACTTTCTTCTATTTAATTTCTTATTGCTTGAAACTAATCAATAACTTACTTATTATTAAATTTGATTAAGATAATTTAGGGAATGAACAGAAGAGAAGCGATTAAGAAAACAGGTTTAGCCTTAGGTTTTGCTGCTACTTCGCCATTGTTGATGCATTTAGTTCAATCATGTGATAGCAAGAAACCATTAGGCTGGAAGCCTCAGTTTTTTAATGAGAAGCAAGCATTACTAGTTGCGGCCTTAACCAATCAGATTTTGCCCAAGACAGATACTCCAGGAGCATTAGATGTTGGGGTTGATGTATTTGTTGATAAAATGGTGGCAGAAGTCTACAGCAAAAAAGAACAGAAGCAGTTTTTAAAGGGTCTTGAAGAACTTGAAAAAAACAGTGAAGCAAAAAATGGCAAGTTGTTTACAGATCTAGAAAGTAAAGAACAATATGATTTTTTATACGGATTGGAGAGCGAAATTCAGCACCTTTCTTTCGATTCAGCCCCTCAAGAAAAACCATTCTTTTTAATGCTTAAAGAGCTGGTACTTTTAGGTTATTTCACATCAGAAGAAATAATGACCAAGCATTTGGATTATCAACCTGTGCCTTCTCAATTAGTAGGTTGTGAACCCATGAAATTAGATCAAAAACTAAGAGTAGGAAATTATTTTTAAGAATGAGTAAAGAAAAAAATCAATATGACGCCATCGTAGTGGGATCAGGAATTTCAGGCGGATGGGCAGCAAAAGAATTGTGCGAGAAAGGATTGAAGACTTTAGTGCTGGAGCGAGGCAGAAATGTAGAGCATATCAAGGATTATCCTACCATGAATAAAGCTCCTTGGGAATTTGAACACAGGGGAAAAGAATCTCAGGAAGTGCAGGAAGAGTATTATGTTCAAAGTAAAACCTATGCTTTTGACGAAGGTTCCAAGCATTTTTGGGTAAATGACAAAGAAAACCCCTATACACATCCTGATAATAAAGAATTTCGCTGGTTACGGGGAAATCACGTAGGAGGACGGTCTTTAACTTGGGGACGACAAAGTTACCGATTAGCCCCTATGGATTTTGAAGCTAATGCAAAAGATGGAATTGCAGTTGACTGGCCCATTCGATACGAAGACTTAGCGCCTTGGTATGATAAAGTGGAGGAGTTTGTAGGGGTTTCGGGTAGAAATGAAGGCTACGCACAATTGCCAGATGGTAAATTCCAACCAGCCATGGATATGTATTGTGTGGAGGAAAAAGTAAAAGGAGCTATAGAGAAAAATTGGGATGACCGATTCATGACAATCGGTAGAACTGCCAATCTTACTCAAAACAAACATAATCGTACCAAATGTCAATACAGAAATTTATGTAGCAGAGGTTGTCCTTTTGGTGGTTATTTTAGCAGTCAGGCTTCTACTTTGCCAGCAGCTTCTGCTACTGGGAATATGACATTAAGGCCGCATTCAATAGTGGAATCGGTAATTTTAGATGAAAATACGAATAAAGCCAAGGGAGTTCGGATAATTGATGCCGAAACCAATGAATACCATGAGTATTATGCTAAAGTCATATTCTTATGTGCTTCTACCTTAGGTTCCACTTGGATAATGCTGAATTCTAAAAGCGACCGTTTTCCTGATGGATTAGGAAATACAAGCGGAACATTAGGAAAATATTTAATGGATCATCATTTTGAGGTTTATGTCAAAGCTGAATTTGATGATTTTAAGGATAAATATCATACCGGCTACAGACCAAATGGTATTTATGTTCCTCGTTTTCAAAATATAAAAACTCAACATCCTGATTTCATAAGAGGATATGGGTTTCAAGGAGGAGGAAATAGAGTAGGTTGGGGCTATGGAAACAGATTGGCAGGTTTCGGGGCAGAATTTAAAGATGCTTTAATGAAGCCTGGTCCTTGGGAAATGTCTTTTATGCCTTTTGGTGAGACTTTGCCTTATGAAGACAATCAGGTAACGCTAAATGAAAATGTTCGAGATAAATGGGGATTACCGACTTTGCATATCGATTGCGAATTCAAGGACAATGAAAAGCAAATGCGAAAAGACATGATGAAGACGGGAAAAGAAATGCTGGAAGTTGCTGGTGGTAAAAATATTGAAGCCGTGAACTTGCCTGCTGTTCCAGGTTTTGGCATCCATGAAATGGGAACTGCCAGAATGGGGAGAGATCCTAAAACCTCTATGTTAAATAAGCATAACCAATTGCATGAAGTACCTAATGTTTTTGTAACCGATGGCTCGGCTATGACTTCATCTGCTTGTCAGAATCCAAGTTTGACTTACATGGCATTAACCGCAAGAGCAGTTGATTTTGCGGTTTCAGAATTGAAAAAGATGAATTTGTAAGTTGAAATGGAAATTTCCCTAACCACACCAGCTTTACTTTTTCCTGCAATCTCATTGCTGCTTTTAGCTTATACGAATCGCTTTTTAGCTCTTGCTAATTTGATTAGAAGTTTACATGCTCGTTATATGACAGAAAAGGATGTGAAAATTAAAGCTCAGATTTCTAACTTAAAAAAGAGAGTTATTCTCATTCGTAATATGCAATTACTAGGGATTTCCTCTTTGTTCTTTTGTGTAGTGAGCATGTTTACCATTTACCAAGAATATCAAATGGCAGGAAGCATCATTTTCGGTTTTTCCTTAGTGTTGCTAATGATCTCCTTATTGCTTTCCATAATTGAAATCCAAATCAGTGTAAAAGCGCTTAATATACAGATGGGGGATATTGAGAAGTAGGTGTTTATTTAAATTAGGGAGTGTTTTTAATTTTCCGGAATTATTAAATTTATTTTTTTTAGTAAAAGGTTTTAAGATGGGAATAAAAGAGACAAAATTAGATTTAATGCAGAAGTTGATGACAGTAAATGATTCAAAACTTTTGAAAAAGGTTGAAAAATTACTTGAGGAAGAACTTATTGTAGGATATACAACTGAGGGTAAACCATTAACAATTTCTGAATACAATAAAAGACTTGAAATTCCAGAAGCTCAAATTAGTTCTGGTGAATTTATTTCTCAAGCTGATTTAGAAAAAGAGTCTGAAAATTGGTAATGAAGGAATTTGAAATAATTTGGTCAAATCAAGCAAAAAATTCCGTAAAAGAGATTTACGAATTTTTTAAAGAGAAACCTCTAGCTGTCGCAAAAAAAGCCATCTATTTTTCTAAACAATATCAGCCCGATGATATTAACCCAGAGTATAGAAGGATAATTGTAAGAGACTACAAGTTACTCTATAAAGAAAATAACAATAAGATAGTTACAATAGATATCATTAGTTCTAGACAGTCTCCTGAGATTTTTAAGAATATTTAGAATTTGCTTTAGTTGATTTTATTGAGTAATGAATACTAGCGAAGTTTTTTACAATTTAGACGAGTTAACTTGAACTTGCCTTAGCATGTCACTAAGAATTTATTAATAAGAATGAATTCCATTTAAAGTTTCTGTTAATTTATCAAATCATTTTCTCCAGTTCTTAGTTAAGCATAATGTGCAAACTCAAGCAATAAAATATCCCAACAAAGCGCTCGATATAGCTCGTAAAACAGCTGATGTTTTAGCAGATAAAACTGTAAAAGATTTATTTGATAGCGGATTTAATCCTTTGTCTAATACTGCTTACAATCAACTGGTATTTAACAATCAGCCTATTCCGAATCAATTTCCTGAAGGTTTAAAAAGCTACTTTGCAACCATCAAGAGCTATCAAATTGAAGACAAAGTTGCAGCAGAAGGATCTCAATTTTATGTTGAACACGCATCGGCCATCATGCTATGTCTGGGAATGCTTTCCTTACCCTATTGCTATGCTGCAGCGGAAGGAGCTAAAGTGTTGAGTTTTTCTAAAAGAATATATGAGCAGCCTGAGAAGCGATTAACGGAAACTGCGGAGTTCGTATTTGATGTTTGCAGTCCTGAAGCGTTTAAACCAGAAGGAAAGGGGTTTATTAGCATTGCCAAAGTCCGCTTAATGCATGCGGCAATTCGCTATCATTTATTGCATAGTGATAAGTGGAGTGATGAACAGGGAACTCCTGTCAATCAAGAAGACATGGCTGGTACAAATCTTTCCTTTTCTTTAATTGCTATTCGGGGTCTACGAAAGTTAGGCTATTCTATTTCTGCAAAGGAATCACAAGCTTATATCCGCTATTGGAATGGGATAGGGGCAATGTTAGGAGTAGAACAGGATTGGTTGCCAGATAGTAATGAAGAGGCTTTTATACTAGACAAGAAAATAAAGAGTCGAAATTTCACTTATTCGACAGAAGGCGCACTACTTGCGGTAAATTTGCAAAATTATATTAAGAGTCAACCTTTACCATTTTCGTTTCCTACCGAAACGATGATGTCGTATTTATTGGGGGAAGAAATCTGTGCTATGATCGGTTTACCTTATGACCGGTTAGAGGTAGATTTGATAAGCAACATCAAAAACTTGAATGCTGTTAGAAATGTATTTCCTACAAACCAAAAAAAGGAATTTAGGAATTTGAAGAAGCAGTTTGGCGAACGAAATTCTGGAGGTACACCGTTCAAGTTCTTGACTAGTCTTTCTCCATGAGCAGTAGTAATGATTTTGTAGTCGTTAATACTACAGAACAAAGCACAAGATAACTACAAAGAATTTCTGGAAGTAATTATTCTAAGGTAGCCGACATTAAAAAACACTTCTTAAAATTCAATTCTTTATTAATTCAATCTTACAATATCGAACTATCTCCAATCGTTTGAATCAAAATTGAATAAATGAAGAAGCTATCCATCCTGTTAATCTTGGTGACATTAACAATCGTATCTTGTAAAGAAGAAAAGCTAGAACCAAGCTGCTTGAATGACAAAAAAAGTGAACTGAAAGAGAGTTCGTGCGAAGATGGCGTTCAGATAAGCTTATATAAGTTTCAAGGGTCAAATGTGTATCTATTGGAAAAGGGTAGCTGCATTGCTGATGGCAGCATCGAAGTGATTGACTCAAAATGTAATCGACTGGGTTTTTTAGGAGGCTTGGCTGGCTCAGACGAAATTGATGGTGTGAAATTTTATGAAAATTCTAGCTTTGTAGAGGTTGTCTGGGAAAAGTAAAAGCATAATGATGATTTCCTGCAGTAGCTCCATTACTATCTCTACCAGCTGGTGAGCTTCCCAGCTAGTACCGACCAAAATATTTTCAATATTTCCCACCGCTTTTCGATGCTCCTTGGCAATTAGATTATAAATTTGCCCTATGGATTATTTAAGTCATTTGAATCCCCCGCAGAGAGAAGGAGTTGAGAATTTGGAAGGCCCTACCATGATCATTGCTGGTGCTGGTTCTGGGAAAACACGAGTACTGACCTACCGCATTGCTCACCTTATAACCGTTAAAAATGTTGATCCTTTTAGCATTTTGGCTTTGACCTTTACCAATAAAGCTGCTAAGGAAATGAGGGAAAGAATTGAAAAAATAGTGGGAACTGATGCCCGTAATTTATGGATGGGAACTTTCCACTCGGTTTTTGCCAGAATTCTACGAGCAGAAGCCGATAAATTAGGATATCCAAGCAATTTCACTATTTACGATACGGAAGATTCCAAATCTTTGATAAGGGCAATTGTTAGGGAAATGGGATTGGATGATAAAGTCTATAAGCAAAATGTAGTCTATAGCAGAATTTCAGGAGCCAAGAATAATCTGGTTTCCTGGCAGAATTACATGAACAATTCAGTTTATGTTTCCGAGGATGAGCAAGCCCAGAAACCTAAAATGGGAGCCATCTACAAAGAGTATGTGCAGCGGTGTTTCCGCTCAGGGGCAATGGATTTTGATGACTTACTATTCAATACCAATGTTTTATTTCGTGATCATCTGGATGTGCTGAATAAGTATCAACAGCGATTTAAATACGTGATGATAGATGAGTTTCAAGACACCAATATTTCTCAATATTTAATTACCAAACGTCTTTCTGCAGTAAATCAGAATATCTGTATAGTAGGAGATGATGCCCAGAGTATTTATGCCTTTCGTGGTGCCAACATTCAAAACATCTTGAATTTCGAAAAAGATTATCCTGATTTAAGGGTGATTAAATTAGAGCAAAATTATAGAAGTACTCAGAATATTGTAAACGCAGCTAATTCGGTTATCCTGAAAAATGCAGCCCAGCTTAAGAAAAAGGTCTGGACGCAAAATGATGATGGCGAGTTGGTGCATTTGATAAAATCTACTTCTGATAATGAAGAGGGAAGGCTAGTAGCTTCTTCTATTTTTGAAGACAAGAACAACAAAAAACTTGAGAATAAGGATTTTGCTATTCTCTATAGAACCAACAGCCAATCCCGTGCGATGGAGGAAGCTCTTAGAAAAAGCAATATTCCTTATCGAATCTACGGAGGTTTATCTTTTTACCAAAGAAAGGAAATCAAGGATTTACTAGCTTATCTACGATTTACCATCAACCATAATGATGAACAATCATTCAGAAGGATTATCAATTTACCCAAAAGAGGAATTGGAGCTTCTTCTGTAGATAAAATAGTGGTAGCGGCTTTTGAAAATGATTTGGGAATCTGGGACGTACTGCAAAAGAGCCAGAGAGTGCTCCCTAACCGAGCCGCCAATGCCGTTGATAATTTTGTCACTCTAATCAAAACCTTCAAAATTAGGCTAGAGAAAGCAGATGCTTATGATACGGCAGCTTTTATTGCTAAGCAAAGTGGTTTGCTAAAAGAGTTATATGATGATAAAACCATTGAAGGGCTGAATCGTTACGAGAACGTTCAGGAATTGCTCAACGCAATCAAGGAATTCGTGGATGACGAACAGCAAGAAGATAAATCCCTCGAAGCTTTCATTGCTGATGTGGCTTTATTGACCGATGCCGACAATGAAGATAAAGACAATAACGACCATGTAAACTTGATGACCATCCACTCTGCAAAGGGACTGGAATTTAAACATGTGTTTATAGTGGGAATGGAAGAGGATCTTTTTCCTTCGCAGATGATGTTGAATAGCCGTGCCGACTTGGAGGAGGAGAGAAGGTTGTTTTATGTGGCATTGACCAGAGCTATGGAAAAGGTGACTTTAAGCTATGCCTTAACCCGTTATCGTTTTGGAAGATTGAAAAACTGCGAGCCAAGCCGATTTATAGAGGAGATAGATCCTGCTTATATTAAAGTAGATCGGAAATTTAATCGGTCTGAACCTATGGGGGATTTGAATAATGGTAGTAGTAATAGTGTTTATGCTAAAAACTTAGTAGCTCAAAGGAAAACGGAAAGAAAAGCAGTTCCTCCAGGTAAGAAACTACATACTCCATCACCTGATTTTGCTCCTAGTGATACTCGTACTTTAGATACAGGAATGAAAGTAGAACATCCTAAATTTGGTTTTGGAGAGGTTAAGAAAATGGATGTTCAAGGGGCGAACAGAAAAGCAACCATTGAATTTGAGAATTTTGGTGAAAAGACACTGCTGTTAACTTTCGCTAAGTTGAGAATAATGTGAAGTTGATTTTTAAAACTTTGGAAAAGTTTATTCATGCTGTTCTGAGATAAGAAAATGAGAGAATGGAACACATCTACGTAAATCACCTAATTTCAATTTCCGTATTGCCCTCATGTTTAAAGGGCATATTCTTGTGACATTTGATTATAATTAAAAATCAAAAGTCATGAAAACGTATCCAAATATTCTGAAACCGGTTAAACAATATGCTCTAATTGCGATCATTGTTATGATCACTTTATTTGGTTTAACCTTGAAAGCAAATGCTCAAAGCACATTATTAGAAAATGATGTTGATAAAATCAATAATTCCATGGTGGTGCAATTGGCAAATTATGATTTTGATATACTCATTCCAAAAGTTAGTACAGAAGAATTAGCGTCAATTCAGGATGCTTCTTTCAATCAACTGGTTTATGTATCTGGTGAAAAAGCAGGCTATTATTTCTATATGGGAGCTAAATGGGAAGTGCAGAATGTGAGAGAAGTATTTGAGCTAATTGATGTTAATTTGACAATTCAAACGCCTAATGCAGAAAGTTTGATAATCATGGCAGATGGCGATGATTCTGAATCCCTGCTAGATTACAATCACCATGTAAAGCAGATTTATAAAGACTTTGCCTTTGATAAAAGCGATAATTCAATGGCAATCAATATTCTAAAAGACTAGTTCAAGTTGGAACGGTTATCAGTGATAGTTTTAGGCAATGCTAAACGCAGCATTGCCTTTTTTATTTTGAAGTAGTTACTATTCGATTTCCAATTATAACTGTGAGTCCCGTCCAAAACAACTTAGATGCGAAGAAGTCTAAAATCGGAGTTGTCTCATGAAATGACTATATCTTGAGCCAGAGGCATTACGTAAATCCCTTAATTAAAATTTCCGCATTGCCCTAATGTTTGGAGCCTGCTTAATTGAGACATTTGAATATAAATGAAAATCAAAATTCAATTGTTATGAAAACGTATCCAAATATTCTAAAGCCGGTTAAACAATATGTCCTAATTGGAATCATCGTTTTGATCACCCTATTTGGTTTAACCTTGAAAGCAAATGCGCAAAGTACATTACTAACTGATAATGTTGAAAAAATCAATAATGCCATCACTGTAAAGTTGGCAGATTATGATTATGATATTATCATTCCTAAAATAACTACTGAAGAATTGAATTCCATATCGGATGCTGTATTTAATCAACTGGTTTATGTTGCGGATGGTAAAACTGGATACTATTTTTATATGGGGGCTGAGTGGGAGTTACAAAAAATAAGAGAAGTATTTGAATTGATCGATAGTAATTTGCACCTTCAAAGACCTAGCGCTGAAAGTTTGATAATAATGACTGATATGGCCGATTCTAAGGTGCTTTTAGATTATAACCACCATGTCAAAAATATTTATCAGGATTTTGGTTTTGATGAAAAAGATCAAGCATTAGCAGTAAATTTATATTGATAGTTTTTATAGTGATAGGTTTTAATAGGTCGTTTAAGGCAATGTTTTCAATAGCATTGCCTTTTTTGCTGTTCAATATTTGAGTTTAAATACAGGATATGCCTGAAAAGGGTAAGGCACTATTGGCTTGTCCACCAAGCTTCTGGTTTCACTAAAATTGTATCTTCCTTATCAACATGCACCATGCCTGGTGGCAGTCCCTTGGGTTTACGAACGTATTTCTTAGGAGTAACAATTACTGGGCTTAAGCTATCTGATTTTCTTTTGGAATAAAAGGCTGCTGCCTGTGCGGCTTTTTCTACCACTTCTTGAGGGAAGGGCTTGCTGCTTTGCTGCTTCAGCACCACATGCGAGCCCGTAACATCTTTTGCATGCAACCATAAGTCATTTTTCTTAGCGAATTTTAACGTGAGTTCATCATTTTCTCGTGCTCCCTTTCCTACTAAAATTGTGAAACCAGCATATTCAAATTTTCTATAGGGTACTTTTAATTCTACCTGAGCTCTTTCTTTTACCGGGTTTTGTTTAATCAGTTTTTTTATTGCTTTAATATCTTCTGCAGCTTCTATTTCTCCTAATTTACTTTCTGCTTCTTGCAGCTCCTGCTCTTTTTGTTTGATGGATGCTTGTAATTGTTCTAATTCAATTTTCTGATTCTTTGATTTTCTGTAGAGGTTTTCAGCATTTTTTTGTGGACTC
Source organism: Marivirga tractuosa DSM 4126 (assembly GCF_000183425.1). NCBI lineage: Bacteria > Pseudomonadati > Bacteroidota > Cytophagia > Cytophagales > Marivirgaceae > Marivirga > Marivirga tractuosa. The sequence continues at coordinate 1,036,927 of NC_014759.1, read as the reverse complement.
AAATGAGATTTTAGTGGGATTTTAATATTCTTATTTGTATAAAAATTGAATAGCTCTACTTCTTTGGCATGAGGTGGAATTTGATGCATATTCGCCATCAAAATGTTAGCAAGTTGATTATAGCCTGGTTTGTTTAATACATCTTCAAGCTTTTGGTTTGATTTTTTAATATAGTTTATAGCCTGGTTACGCTGCTTTTCCAATTGTTTTGAAAGTCGTTTCTTTTCCTTTCGTATGAAATTCTCTTTCGAATAGGTATAGAAAAATTGCGTAATACCTTCAATACAACTCTTTTCTTCTTTAATTACCTCACCTATTTTTACGAGAGAAAAATGAATTTCATCATTCCATAAGATGGTATAATAACCGTCAGGATTTTTTATTTCTGATTCAAGTAGTGAAACGATTTCCCATTGTTCCTCCAGCGACTTTTCTTGCAAATTTATACTTTGGAAATATTGCTTGATCAATTTGCCAAAGGTGGGAAAAAGCTTCTGATAGTTGCCGTCAAATGCAAAAAAAGCCTCTTTACTTTGATCGATTGGCCTGTCTAGTCCCTTCAATTCTAGCTCCATATCTTGTGGGAAGCTATTTCGGAATAACTCCATTGCGTTACCAGCCTGAAAACCAATAATATTGGATCGGTTTCCATGCATTTTGAAAAGTAATGACCAATCTTCTTCAAATTGAATGGCAAAGCAACGTTCATTTTCAAATTGCTGAATTCTATTTACTTTTTTGCCGATAAAATCAGTAAATAAATCAATGCTGTTACTTTTTGTTCTGGCAAATTGATTGGGAAAGCTGAGACAAGAAAATTCAGGTTTTAATGAAGCTTTAATATAAAAATCTTCTTGCCCTTGACTAAAACCTAAAATAAGTTCGTCTCGGCTTTGGCTAAAGCAAGCAAGTAGATCGCTTCCACTAATTTTATCTTCTAGTTCTGATGATAATTGTCGGAATACATAATAGTTATTATGCATCTCAAAGTTCTATTTGAAGTCCATCGTATGCTAATTCCATGCCTTCAGGCAATTCTTCCTCAATATTTCTATGCAAACCCATTCTATGCCCCATATGGATGAAGTATGCTTGTGGGATTTCTAATTCCTCCACCATAGCTATTGCTTGTTCCAGATTAAAATGGGAAAGATGTGATTTTTTCTGTAATGCACTTAATACTAATATCTTACTGCCTCTTATTTTTTCTTTCTCCTCCTCAGGAATATGATTTACATCGGTGATGTAAGTAAAGTCTTTTATTCGATAGCCAAAGACAGGGAGTTTATAATGCATTACATTAATAGGTAAGATGTCAATACCTTCAACTTGAAAGGGTTTGTTTTCTATTTCGTGAAGTTTGACTTTTGGAATTCCTGGATATTTATTGGCAGCAAATATGTAGGCGAATTCTCTCTGGATTTGCTCCAAGACTTGTTTTCTACCATAAACAGGCATGTCCATATCCTGCTTAAAGTTGTAAGATCGAACATCATCTAGTCCAGCTGTATGGTCCTTATGTTCATGGGTATAGACAACAGCATCTAGATTACTGACTCTTTCCCTTAGCATTTGTTCTCTGAAATCTGGGCCCGTATCAAAGACGATGCTTTTCCCTTCAATTTCAATATGGATGCTAGTTCTTGTTCTTTTATCCCGATAATCAAGAGAGCGACATACTTCACAATCGCATGCAATTACGGGAACTCCTTGCGATGTTCCTGTTCCTAGAAATGTTACCTTCAAAGTGCGAGTTCTGTTTGTTGCAGTTCTAAATAGAAATTTTTGTTTTTATCACTTAATGTTTTGCTATCCAGTTCAATATTTTTCAAGATGTCCACTAAGCAATTGATTTTTCCTTCAGTGTCAAAGAATTTATTGATGATGACTATTCTTTGATCTTTTAATACACAATAACCTGATTTAAAATTTCCTTTTTCGTATCGTAGGACGTAATCAGATTCAGCGAATACATCTTCTAATTTGCTGAGGAATGATTTTGTGTACTTTATCTGCATATTACTGTGTTAATTTCTTTACTGTTTCCACCAATTGATCGAAATTGAGTGGTTTTTGCAAATATTCATTGATACCAGCTTCTTTAAAATCTTCTATACTGTAATTTTTAGCATTTCCAGTGATTGCTATGATCGGAATAGCTGACTTTTCTTTGTCATCTAATGCCCTAATAGCTCTAGTACATTCCATACCATCCATTTTCGGCATATTGATGTCCATTAAGATTATATCGAATGATTCGGATTCCAAAGCCTTCAAAACTTGCTCTCCGTTTTTAGCTGAATGGATGCTGTAATTTTGCATCATTAAGATTTTCTTGGTAAGGTTTTGGATTACCGAGCTATCCTCTGCTATAAGTACTTTTTTTGTTTCTGCCATCTTACTTTAATATTGACTGATAATTATCTGTAAATTTATTAAAATTATCTAATAAATGGTTTAAGTCATTTATAAGCTTTTCGGTTTTTTCTTTCTTTAAATCGGCTTCTATTTTTTTCGCTTGTTCTTCTAACGAACGAATTCCAAGTGTACCAGCATTTCCTTTAAGAGTATGCAAATTACTTAATATTTTATCTATGTCCGAAGTCTTTTCAGCATTTATACTCTCCAATATCAAACTTTTCGCCTCAATTTCAAATTCTTCAAAGAATGATTTGATTGTGGGCTTGTCTGCGTATTTGCTAAGTTGATTAAGTGTTGATTGATCGATTAATTCTAATTTCGATCCATTGCTTTCTTTTGATTCTGGTTCTTGTTGATAAAAGTCGCTTGTTTCGAAAACAGGTAAATTTTGTTGGATGACTTCTAGCAATAGGCTGGAGACTATTGGTTTTGCTAAGTAGTCGTCCATTCCAAGATCTAAAAACCGTTGACGATCTTCTTTCATTGAGTATGCTGTCATGGCCACAATAGGGGGTATTTTCTTTGGGAGCTTTTTAATTTCCCGAGTGGCAGTAACACCATCCATTACCGGCATTTGTATATCCATAAAGATCAAATCATAATCATGATTCTTAACTTTTTCAATTGCTGCTGGCCCACTAAAGGCTAAATCTGTTTTGAATCCTGATTTCATTAAGATTTGACTGGCTACTTGTCGATTTATCGTATTGTCATCCACTATCAATATAAAAGGTGCGTTGTCGCTTTTAAAGTTGAGCTTTTGACTTTTAGATACTGTTTGCTTTTGACTCTTAAATGCTTCAATTTCTGCTTCGGAAGCTTGTTCTCCAACTAGAGTAAACCAGAAAACACTGCCCTCATCGGGTTCAGAACTGACACCAATTTGACCTCCCATCAAGCTACTCAATTGTTTTGAAATGGCAAGTCCTAGTCCTGTGCCACTAAAGGCTTTGGTACTGGAATTGTCTACTTGAGTGAATAATTTGAATAATTGCTGCTGATCATTTTCAGATATTCCAATTCCCGTATCTTCAACGGCAATTCTATAGAGATTGTCTTTAATTTCTTTCGAAATATGCAGGAGCACTTTACCCTCTTTCTCTGTAAATTTTAAGGCATTTGAGGTAAGGTTGGAGATGATTTGAATAATTCGGGTCTCATCAATTTTTAGATATTTAGGGATTTCACTATCAATTTTATAGCTTAAATCAATTGATTTTTGATTGGCTTGTTGACTGAATAAGTTTAATACTTTATCGAAAACGGATTTTACTTCCGTTATATGCGGCTGGATTTTCATTTTACCAGCTTCAATTTTGCTTAAATCTAAAATGTCATTTAGGATTGTTAATAAAGTTTCTGATGAACGCTTAATTGTGTGCACAAAATTCATTTGCTCCGGATTGAGCTGAGTTTGAGACAACAAATCCACCATGCCAATAACTCCATTCATAGGAGTTCGGATTTCATGACTCATATTAGCTAAAAATTGTTCTTTTACTTTCAAGGAATTCTCAGCCATGTTTTTTGCATGCAATAGTTCTCGGTTGGCTTGTTTTAATTTTGTGATATCGCGAGCAACACCCTCTATTGTGACTTCTCGGCTGTCTTTATCTCTAACTAAACGAACATTGCAAATACAATTCACTAGTCGTCCATCTCTGGTGATAAGAGTAGCTTCAAAATTTTGCACCTTTCTTCTCGATACCAGCTTTTTTAACAGATCCTTTGTTTTTTTGGTGTAGAGGTAATAGTTCGTAATATTATTCCCGGTAACCTCATCCTGTTCATACCCAATGTTCTCCTTTACTGAAGGACTAATAAGGATGATTTCGCCATCAAAACGACAATTGAAATAGATATCTTGAAAAGATTCAAATATATTCCGGAATTTCAACTCACTTTTTTGAATATTAAGGGCATTGATCTTTCTTTCTGTTATATCGTGGGCAATGCCTGAAAGACCCGTAATATCTCCACTTTCTGTATATATTGGATTCAAAAATATCTCTTTCCAAACTACCGACTTATCAAGAGGGTTTTCAAATTCTACTTCAAAATTTATAGCCTCACCATTTAGGCAACTTTCAAATTTATCCCCCCAAAAATTATAACTTCCTGAAGTAAATATTGATGTTATTAATTTACCTCTTAAATCAGTATTGACTTGTGGTTTGAAATTGAAATATTTTAAAAATTCATATTCAAAATTTTGATTAAAGGACGTCAGTTTATAATCTTTATTAATTGACCAGATAATGTGATTACTACTATTAAATATGGACTGAAGTCGGCCTGCCTGAGTACTGATTTTTTCTTCGATAAACTTCCTTTCAACTGACAATAACACCTGATTAGAAATAAAATTTAACAGTTTTAAATCCCTGTTATGAAAGGCATATTCATCTCTATAGCTTTGTACTCCAATTACACCAGGAGTTCCTTTTTCTGTCTGAAATGGAACACCTAGGAAAACCTTCGGAATTGTGCCATATTGATTGATTTTACCTTCCAATATCAAATCCATAATGTCTGACTCCTTTAGTAACATGGATTTTCTTTGGTGATATATGTATTCGCACAATCCTTTTTTGTATTCTACTGTTATGGATTTTGGGGAATCTTCCACAAACTCATCATGGATATATGGGAAGAATAGCTCTTGTTTTTCAAATTTGAATTGAGCAATGAAGAAGTTTTTGGCTTCCATTGCTTCTTTTAACTTTTCATGTATCCCTCTAAATAGACTGTCTAGATCTGTACTTTTAAGTGTCAAATTGGTTATTTCATAAAAGAGGTTTTGGGCTTTTTGGGCATGAATTTGGTGCGTGATATCTTGAAAATTTGCAACGATATTTTTATTGCTCATGCTGATTAACAAAATGCCTGTGACATGAATCTTATCGTTGTTTTTGGAACTTAAACGAACTTCCAGCAATTCCTGCGATTTATTCTTGACAACCTGATCGGTGACATTTTGAAATTTATGCCAATCTTCAGGAAAAATAATATCTCTAATAAAGATGTGCTTCAGGTCTTGGCTAGAATACCCTAATGCTTTGCGCCAATTTTTGTTAGTTTTTAGTATTTGCCCGTTAGCCGTATATTCCATGCTCAAATCTATCCCTTCTTCTGGAAATTTACTGTTTTCAAAATTTCTAGAATTTTTGAGCAAATATTTGTTCTGGTAGAGCGCAAGCCTCAATTTCTCTACCTCTTTAATAAGTTCTTCTTTATCGTAATTTTGTAACTCCAAAATATTTAAATTTACAGCTCAATTTAAGCTTTTAAGATTGAATTATATATCAAATTTGAGTAAAATATCTAAAACCATAGTGATTTTGGCAGGCCCAACTGCCGTAGGTAAAACCTCATTGTCCATTCAATTAGCAAAACGGTTTCAAACTGAAATAATTTCAGCTGACTCCCGACAATTCTATAAAGAAATGAAAATTGGGACTGCCAAGCCAACTAGTGCAGAGATGAATGGAGTTCCACATCATTTCATTAATTCCCATAGTATTGAGGATGAATACAATGTAGGTCAATTTGAGAAAGATGCTTTAAATCTTCTAGATGATTTATTTCAAAAGCACGATGTGGTTTTGGTTGTGGGCGGTTCTGGTCTGTACGTAAAAGCACTTTGCGAAGGAATTGATGACATGCCAAGTATTCCAGCTGATATTAGAAAAAACCTAAATGCTGAGTTTGAAAATAATGGAATTGAATATTTGCAGAAGCAAGTGTTTGAATCTGATCCAGAATATTTTCGAATTGTAGATAAGCAAAACCCTCAGCGACTTATTCGAGCAATGGAACTTTACCGATCCACAGGGAAAAATATGAGTTATTATAGAGCTCAAAAAAAGCAAGTTGAGCGTCCATTTAATATCATCAAGATAGGACTGGAGCGTCCCAGGGAAGAATTGTATGGTCGAATAAATTTGAGAATGGATCAGATGATTGCAGAAGGTCTATTCGAAGAAGCAGAAAATCTGCATCAGTACAAAGATTTGAATGCGCTGCAAACTGTTGGCTACTCTGAAATATTTGGATTTTTAGATGGTAAATATGATAGGGAAGAGGCAGTTCGCTTACTCAAAAGAAATAGTCGAAGATATGCCAAACGTCAAATGACTTGGTTTAAAAGAGATTCGGAATTCAGATGGTTTTCAGCTGAGGACAAAAGTAAAGTTATTGATTATTTAGAAAGTAAGATTGGCTGAGTTGACATGTTGGCAAGTTTACAAGTTGTCGTTTTTTAGGTGTAAACAATTTACCCGACAGTTTATTTGCATTTATTACGACCTTATTTCTTTTTTTATATTCTAGCTTCATACTTCTAACTTCCATCGCTTGAATCAATGTCCGACCTTCGGTACTGACATGGCTTTACGGACAATTCCCAACCATCACCCTATATCCATCAATTCTATCTATAAAAAGCACGCTCTAAAGTCCTCTTTTGGGGTGTTTAGGTGGCTTCTTTTAGGTTTTCCCGTCTAAAATGGCCCCAGGCAATCTTAATTTCATTGTAAGTAAATTCGTCACCCAATCGGGCTTTTACATCAGCACTGCCTTTTACTTCAGCCAGAGCCATCACTTGACAGATTTGATCAAGCTTGGTAGCATCAATTAAATCGGTAGCATCAATATCACCACTTTCTATGTACTTTGCCAGATGACCCAGGATGGTTCCAGGCACTAGCTCTCTTTTAGTGGCAATTTCTTCAATATTTAAACCTTCTTTGTAGTGCTTGAAAGAAATTTCAGCAGTGGGTGTTTTGTCTTTTTTGACTTTCTTTTTCTTTTCCTTAGAATCTATTTTGGCTTCTTCAAAGGTAGAAGATTTATATAGGTCTTTTTTAGACAATATCCTGTTTTCTGATGCTGCAGTTACTAACATTGCCGTTTTACTAATTTGCAAAAGCTTTGACTTCAATTGCTCCGTAATGCTCTCCAGTTCTTTTAGATAGGCCTTTACTTTACTTTGATTGGAAGTGTCGATCAAATGTGCTTTAAAAGCATCATATAAATCCTTTACCTTGGGTTTGAAATATTCTTCCGCACTGTTGACCCTCTCTGCTAAATCACTCAAATACTCTTCCTTGGCTTCGTAATGGGCTAATGAACTTTGAAACTTAAGCCCAACTTTATTGATTTCTTCTAATTGCTCTTTTTTCTCTCTAGTCCAATCAGCATATTTCTGTTTAAGTGATCTATTTTCCGCCTTATTGAAACTGCCTAAATGAATATTGAGCTCTTTCATTAAACTTTGGAAATCAAAAGTTTCCCGAATGGTATTAAAAACAAATGCCTTTCTATCTGATTCCAGTTTTTGATTTAAAGTATCGTTATCCTTTTTATTATCCTCAAATTGCCTTAAGCTTTTGTCCAATTCAAAAGGAATATTGCTAATGGGTTTTGATAATATTAAGCCTTCCAAGCCTGTCAGCCTTGACAGCGCTACATACATTTGTCCTGGGGCAAAACTGTCTGATAGATCTAGGATAGCTTTTTCAAAAGTTAAGCCTTGAGATTTATGAACTGTAATGGCCCAAGCTAATTTCAATGGAAACTGTTTAAAAGTTCCTAACCATTTTTCCTGAAGTTCATTAGTGGACTTATCCAAACTGTAGCGCTGGTTCATCCATTCATAGCGTTCGACTATTACCTCATCCTTCGGATTTTTGAGTTTCACCTTGATGGTGTCTTCATTCATCTCTGATATTTCACCAATTTTCCCATTGAAATATCTTGCCTCTCCGCTATTGTCATTTTTGATAAACATTACCTGAGCGCCAATCTTGAAATTCAGTTTTTCAGGAATAGGGAACATGTTTTCAGGGAAGTCGCCTTCGATTTCCGCTTTGTAGCCTCTCTCTTCTGCTTCAAGCGATTTCAATGCTTTTTCGTTAATTAAATCCGCTTTTCGATTATGAGTAGTGATATTGATGTAGCCTTCTTTTGGTGATTCTTCCACACCTTCTTCATAATGCTGGTTAAGCTTTTCGATATCGGTTTCAGATAAATGATTATCTCGTAATCGATTGAGTATAGAAGTAAATTCAGGATCAGATTGGCGGAAGATTTTATCAAGTTCTATATAAACCATGTCGGTTTTCTGCAAGGCTAATGCCTCAAAGAAATATCCGGTTTTATAGTACCTGTTTAAATATTGCCACTCATGCTGCCGAATTACGGGTGGGAGCTGGTTCAAGTCTCCAATGAACATAATTTGTAAGCCTCCAAAGGGTTCAGGATTCTTTCTGACCATTCTTAAAATCAGATCCATGCAATCCAGTATGTCGGCTCGCAACATACTGACCTCGTCTATAATCAATAATTCCAGATTGCGAATAATCTGACGCTTATTGCCATACATTTTGAATTGCTGAAGAAAGGTTTTTGGTGTATTGATTTGCTCACTGGTTCGAGAGAAATCAACTGCATTATCCTCAGGAATGAAAGTACCAAAAGGAAGCTGTAACAGTGAGTGAAGGGTAACACCCTTTGCATTGATAGCAGCAATTCCAGTAGGAGCAGCAACCGCTACATTTTTATAAGTATTGTTAATGATATATCTTAAAAGAGTTGTTTTGCCACTTCCTGCTTTACCAGTTAGAAAAATCAGTCGGTTAGTGGTGTTGACGTATCGAACAGCAATCTTGGCAACCTCAGTTAGTTTGTGTTGGGACATAGTTTGTGTGGGTTTTGGTTTCTAGTTTGATTGTAAATGTAGGGAAAATGGGTTTTCTAGAAAAATAGGAGGGATGGAAATTTTCGCAGAGGATCGATTTTGAATGGGATTTGCAAATTCTATTATTCCGAGTGGATTTATAAGTTCGCCCCTACGGGGCTTAGGTACATTGGCAGGGACTACTTTACCATAAGTTCGTCCCTCTGGGACTTAAAAGAGTAGCTACTACAAAGTCGTTTTTAGTTAGCAAAAGCCTTTTGTAAGTGTCACAGAAGTAAATTTACTGCAAACTATAGCCCCATTGGGGCTAAATTACGGTAACAAATCAACAAAAACAGAACCCCTAAGCCCCGTAGGGGCGACCTTATCTCAATCCAAACACCAAACAAAACACCGTAATATCATATAAACCACCACAAAACCACAACCTAATTCCCTACATCATAAAATATAATTTTTACAATATCTCATCCTAACGAATGTTTGGCAATGACTTTAATCTTTAGCTTTATTGTTGTAATTTCGTAATTGGAATTAAACGACTAAAAAATATGTCTGCACATCAAACTGTAGCTCCTTATAAACCTAAAAATAACGTTCGCATAGTAACCGCTGCCTCCCTTTTCGATGGGCATGATGCAGCTATCAATGTGATGAGAAGAATTATTCAATCGACAGGGTGTGAAGTAATTCACCTTGGGCATGATCGCGCTGTTGAAGAAGTAGTCAATACTGCCATTCAAGAAGATGCACAAGCCATTGCCATGACTTCCTATCAAGGAGGTCATACAGAATACTTCAAATACATGCACGATTTACTGAAGGAAAAAGGCGCTGGTCATATCAAAATCTTTGGTGGAGGAGGGGGAGTAATTCTTCCGGAAGAAATCAAAGAATTGCATGATTACGGCATTTCCAGAATTTACTCGCCAGATGATGGAAGAGAAATGGGCTTGCAAGGTATGATCAATGATTTGGTTAAGCAAAGTGATTATCCTACTGGTCAGAATTTGAATGGTGAAGTTGGACGAGTTGACAAGCAAGATGTAAAAGCAATTGCGAGATTAATTTCTGCAGCAGAAAATTTCCCAGAAGACAGTAGTGCTGAATTAGATAAGATTAGAGAAAAAGCTAAAGATTTGTCAGTACCTGTTTTAGGAATTACAGGAACTGGTGGAGCCGGTAAATCTTCTTTGGTGGATGAATTAGTTCGTAGATTTTTAATTGATTTCAAAGATAAAAATATAGGAATCATCTCAGTTGATCCGTCCAAAAGAAAAACAGGAGGAGCACTTTTAGGAGATAGAATTAGAATGAATGCCATAAACAATGACCGTGTGTATATGCGCTCATTAGCTACTCGTCAAAGTAATTTATCGATCTCTAAATATGTAAAGGATGCGGTTTCAATTTTGAAAGCGGCAAACTTTGATCTGATCATTTTAGAAACTTCAGGAATTGGTCAGTCCGATACTCAAATCTTAGATTATTCTGATGCTTCTCTTTATGTGATGACGCCTGAATATGGTGCGGCTACTCAGCTAGAGAAAATCGATATGTTGGATTTTGCCGATATTATTGCTCTGAATAAATTTGATAAGCGAGGTGCTTTAGATGCATTGAGAGATGTGAAAAAGCAATATCAGCGTAACCACGGATTGTGGGAATCAAAAGTTGATGATATGCCGGTTTATGGTACTATTGCTTCCCAGTTCAACGATCCGGGAATGAATTCTCTCTACAAGGAGTTGATGGGAAAAGTGGCCGAAAAGTCAGGAGCAGATTTAAAATCTACTTTTGAAATTACCGATGAGATGTCGGAAAAGGTTTTCATTATCCCGCCAAAGAGAACGCGCTATTTGTCTGAAATTTCAGAAAACAATAGAGGTTATGATGAGTGGGTAGAGCAGCAAGCAGAAGTAGCAGATAAGCTTTACGGTTACAGAAAATCGATTGAGACTTTACAGGACTCTGATATAGAGGATAAAGATCGCTTGATCAAAGGCCTAGAGGAAGCTTATGCCAATGAAGAGCTTAATTTTGATCCGAAGAATAAATTATTAATTGAGGAATGGAAAGATAAGGTTCAAAAATATCAAGATCCCGTTTATTCATTTAAAGTGAGGGATAAAGAGATTAAGATTCAAACGCATACAGAATCTTTATCTCACTCTCAGATTCCGAAAGTTTCGCTTCCTAAATATAAAAGCTGGGGAGATTTGCTTAGATGGAATTTGCAGGAAAACGTTCCAGGCGAATTTCCTTATACAGCTGGAATTTATCCTTTCAAAAGAGAGGGGGAAGATCCTACAAGAATGTTTGCTGGAGAAGGCGGTCCAGAGCGTACCAACAAGCGTTTCCACTATGTGAGTATGGATATGCCGGCTAAGCGTTTATCCACTGCATTTGATTCAGTAACCTTGTATGGTAATGATCCGGATTACAGACCGGATATTTACGGTAAAATCGGTAATTCAGGTGTAAGTATTTGCTGTTTGGATGATGCGAAGAAACTGTATTCTGGTTTCGATCTAGCGCATGCCATGACTTCGGTTTCCATGACTATTAATGGCCCAGCTCCAATGTTGTTAGGCTTTTTCATGAATGCAGCGGTTGACCAGCAATGTGAAAAATACATTAAAGAAAATGGCTTAGAAACCGAAGTAAATAAGAAAATCGACAAGATTTTCAAAGATAGAGGAGCGGATAGACCACAATATAGAGGTGATTTGCCAGAAGGTCATAATGGATTAGGATTGATGCTTTTGGGAGTAACTGGAGATCAGGTATTGCCTAAGGATGTCTATGAAAAAATCAAGTTTGAGACTATGGCGGTTGTCCGTGGTACTGTACAAGCAGATATCCTAAAAGAAGACCAGGCACAGAACACTTGTATTTTCTCTACAGAATTTGCTTTGCGATTGATGGGAGATGTTCAGGAATATTTCATTGAAAATCAGGTTCGTAACTTCTATTCAGTTTCTATTTCAGGTTATCACATCGCAGAGGCTGGAGCGAATCCAATTACACAGCTGGCCTTTACCTTAGCGAACGGATTTACTTATGTAGAATACTACTTAAGCCGTGGAATGGACATCAATAAATTTGGTCCAAACTTATCATTCTTCTTCTCAAACGGAATTGATCCGGAATATGCAGTGATTGGTAGAGTAGCCAGAAGAATCTGGTCTAAAGCACTAAAGCAAAAGTATGGAGCGAACTCTCGTGCTCAGATGTTGAAATATCACATTCAGACTTCAGGGCGTTCATTGCACGCACAGGAAATTGATTTCAACGATATCAGAACTACTTTGCAAGCATTGTATGCGATTTATGATAACTGTAACTCTTTGCATACCAATGCTTATGATGAGGCGATTACTACTCCAACTGAGAATTCAGTGAGAAGGGCGATGGCGATACAGTTGATCATCAATAAAGAGCTAGGTTTAGCGAAAAATGAAAATCCGATTCAAGGTTCTTTTATAATCGAAGAATTGACTGATTTAGTAGAAGAAGCAGTATTGACTGAATTTGATAGAATTACAGAACGTGGAGGAGTTTTAGGCGCTATGGAAACCATGTATCAGCGTGGAAAAATACAGGAAGAAAGCTTGCACTACGAAATGCTGAAGCATACTGGTGAATTTCCAATTATTGGCGTAAACACTTTCTTGAATTCTAAAGGTTCGCCAACAGTTACACCAGGTGAGGTAATCAGAGCGACTAAAGAGGAGAAAGAGTATCAAATTGAAACGCTTAATTTATTAAATGATAGATTTGAGAAAGAAGCCAAAGAAAGCTTAGACAGATTGCAAAAAGCAGCCATCAAAAATGAAAACCTTTTTGCGGAATTGATGGAAGCCACTAAGTTCTGTTCATTAGGTCAGATTACCAATGCGATGTTTGAGGTCGGAGGCCAATACCGTAGGAATATGTAGGATTAGATTCTAGAGTCTAGAGCCTAGATTAAAGATAAAAGAAAAGCACGGTGAGAACCATGCTTTTTTTTATTTATACTTATTTTTACTATTAGTACTTAACAAATACCGTTAAATTATTATCATTGAAAAATTTGAACCTACAAATTGAACTTGTAGTAAATCCTTCAGAAACTGTTTTGGAATTACTATACTTGTCTGACCCTTCAAAGGTACATATCAATTCTAATTTGCGATCAGGAAGTTGTTATATAGCTAAAGTGAAATCTGAAATAGTTGGAGTGATAGTTTTGGGTAACATTAATTCAAATACTACTGAAATAAAAAATATTGCAGTTAAAGAATCTGAACAAGGAAAAGGTATTGGAAAGCTTCTTTTAAGATATGCAGAGGATATAATTCGTAAATCAGGGAATAAAAAGTTAATAATCGGAACAGGGAATTCAAGTATCGGACAACTTGCACTTTATCAAAAAGAGGGTTTTGAAATTGAAAGTATTAAGAAGGACTTTTTCCTTAGGAATTATGATGAAATTATTATTGAAAATGGAATCCAGTGTAAACATATGATTGTGTTAGGAAAGAAATTATAATGTTTTCTTTAAATAGGTTGAATAATTCAATTTTCACTTGTTTTGATTTTAATCTAGAATCTCGACTTTTTACCCTTACCTTATCTCAGCTAGCGCTCGCGTCTCGCGAGTGCTAATTACTCTATGTCTCTGGCATATTTTATTTGGAAATTAAAGACTTAGCATTAAAAGTCTTATACTTTAAATCTGCCCACAATTAACCCTATCTTTGTCATAAATTCATTAACAATCACAAATGCCCACTCCACAAAAGTCCAGCTTGCACCCCAATAGTCCTTTTAATAAACGCTATGACCTGGAAAGTTTAGCCAAAACGCTTCCGGAATTAGAAGCTTTTGTTTTTACCAATCAATATGATAGTCAGACGATTGATTTTGCTGATCCAAAAGCGGTGAAGGCATTGAATAAAGCACTATTATTGCAGCATTATGACTTAAAGTATTGGGATATTCCGGAAGGCTATTTATGTCCGCCTATTCCCGGTAGGGCAGATTACTTATTTCAAATAGATGAATTCCTAACTAAAAAAAGGAAAGGAGTGGAGGTAAAAGGCGACTTAATAAGATGCCTGGATATCGGAACAGGAGCCAGTTGTATTTATCCGATTTTAGGTTCACAGCAATTTGGTTGGAATTTTGTAGCTTCAGAAATTGATCCTAAAGCGGCTGCTTCAGCAGAAAAAATCATTACTGAGAATCCTAAGCTGGAAGGGAAAGTTGAAATTAGAAAGCAGTACAAATCTTCAGATATATTTAAAGGCATTGTCAAAAAGCATGAATACTATGATGTGAGTATTTGCAATCCGCCTTTTCATAGCTCAGCCGAAGAAGCAGAAAAAGGAACCACAAGGAAGCTGAAAAATCTTAAGAAATTTAGAAAAGACAAGAAGCCAACCCTAAACTTCGGGGGAAAAAGCAACGAATTGTGGACAGAAGGAGGAGAGTTAAAATTCATTACCAATATGGCTGTGCAGAGTAAATACCATTCTCATTCTGTGCGCTGGTTTACCACTTTGGTTTCCAAATCCTCTAATCTAAAACGGATTTACGATGCTATTAAACAGGCTGGTGCTAAAGAGATTGAAACCATTGAAATGAATCATGGAAATAAAACGAGTAGGATAGTGGCTTGGACTTTTTTGCATCCGCTTAATAATCAAAAATAAGTTTTTGATACTATTCCCCAGAAGGAGAATAGTTTCCACTAGGCAAAGGCTGACGGAAGTTTATAAATTTGCTTTAAACTCTATAAATCTATCGCCAGCATCTTGCTGGTGATGCTTACTTTGTGCCTCTGGCACGGAATAGAACAGCTTGCATTAGGAGCAAAAGGAGGTATTTCATAGCTAAAAACCGCCTGAGGCGTCAGTAGTTTCCACCAGCCGGAGGCAGGCGGAAGTTATTCTCTATTGTTAATCCCTGACTTGGGAAAACTACAAGAGATTCTCAATAAATAAAGTAGAATTTTTAACCCAAAAATTAAGTTCAATTCTTGGGTTAAAAATCATACTGGTCTTTTTTAAATATTCATTCATTCAAATAATAAGCACCATCCACCACATACTTTTTACTT
The DNA here is from genome assembly GCF_000183425.1 of Marivirga tractuosa DSM 4126. Classification (NCBI taxonomy): domain Bacteria; kingdom Pseudomonadati; phylum Bacteroidota; class Cytophagia; order Cytophagales; family Marivirgaceae; genus Marivirga; species Marivirga tractuosa. The sequence goes on along the minus strand of NC_014759.1, from coordinate 1,021,700 downwards.
TGATCCAAATCTTCAGGATTAATCCCAAGAAAATTCTCATTTTCATCTAAAGATTTTACTTCCATTTTTTTATAGTTGCCTTTAGATATTTCCTCAAAAATAAAAATTTGGTCTCCTTGCTTTAGGATTCCCTTTTTTGGCATTAGTAATAAGCTATCTGTTTTTATATGGACCTGAACTTCCAATTGTGCGCCTAAAGGAAGATTTACAGTTTTGGGTAAATCCGCATGAGCCAAAACACTATTATCACTCACTTTTTTATTAATGAAATGGAGCGTGCTTTCATACCAAATTTTCCCTTCAGGAAGTTTAAAGCTTACTCTTTGTCCTTCTTTTAGTTGATCTACATCTTTCGGAAACACATTAAATTCCAAATGCATTTCATCCAAATTCACCAATTCAAACAGGCTTTGACTAGGCTCAACCAGCATGCCTTTGCTAATATTCACTTCTGTGATTACACCGCTAAAAGGTGCTCTTAGACTTAAAACATTCTGTAAATTTCCTTTTTGCAAGTTTACAGCATTTATCCCTAACTTTTGAAGCATACTTTTTTTGCTATCTGTATTCACTTTAGCTTCAAAATAATTAGCCTCAGCTTCCTGAAAGCTTTTTAGAGAGATAGATTGATTCTCTACCAGACTTTTTTTCCTATTATAATCTGCCTCCAATCTCTTAAGGTTATTGACTGATGCGAGATAATTACTTTGCAGAGTGAGAATATCAGGGTGGGAGAAAGTAGCCAAGACCTGTCCTTTTTTCACTTTTTCACCAGGCAAAATCTCAGTCCCTTCTATAAAAGCATGATGAACCAGATGTAATTCCGCTATATCTTTAGGAGCAACGGCTAATTCACCTATGGTTGTTAGTTTTTTATCTAAGGGTGCCTTTTCTAATTTCCCTACTTTCAAATTGGTGTTCTTTACCTGATCTTCCGTTAAAGATATTTCACTTTTATTCTCTTGCTGTTCTTCAGCAATAGTTTCTTCTTTTCCACTACAAGCCACAAAAGCTAGTAAGGATGATAGGATAATTATATTTATAAGTTTCATTTTCTTTCTGTTAAATATTGTAATTCAATTGAAATGTTGGCGATCTCTTTTTGAAGCTCTAAATTGGTTTTTTGAATGTTGTAAAGTGCTGTTAAATTCTGCACAAATTCATAAAAGTTCAGTTCTCCAATTTGGAGTGCTTCAGCCGATGATGATTCTAATTTATCCAGTTCCTCCATCATGGAAGTGCTTTTATCAATGAGCGCATTATAATTTTCATAGTCATTTTTAGCGCTGATCAGCCTTTGATTCCTTTCGTTATTTTCCCAGTCCAAAGTGGATTCTTGAATGTCCTTTTCGATTTTTAATTCCTCAATCTTTCCTTTTACTCCATTGTAAACAATGGGAATGCTAATGCCTACTTGTAAGCTCTGATAACCTGTTACATTTTGTAAACTTTGGTTCACATAACCGATATAAGCATTTGGAAAATACTGAGCTTTGCCCACTTTGATATTGGTCTCTGCAGCTAAAAGCTGTTGCTCGTTCCTTTGCGTAAAAGCAGGATCTAAAGTCAAAGAATCCAATGAATTAGTCCAATCGTAACGACTGTAGTCCGTAGGAGAATCAGGCAATTGATCGCAAAAGCATAATTGCTTTAGTGCTTGAATGTTATCATTGAGCATTTTCCGGCTTTTAATTAATTCATTTTCAATACTTATTAATTGTCCGGATAAGCTTAAGGTTTCCAATTTCCCACTTTCACCTTTTACAACCATTTCCTCAGCCTGCTCCATGCTTTTCTTTAAGAGTTTAGCTTGTTCTTCTAAAAAATCAACTTGTTTCAAACTGAAATTCCATTCATTCCAAGCTTTTCTAATCTCACTTGAAATTTCCTTTTTGGTTAAATGATATTCCTGTTGAGCTAATTCAATCTGAGCACTTGCCATTTTTTGCCTTCTGAAATTTGCTGGGATGTTTCCAAATGACTGTTGAACATTCCAGCTGTAATCAATCTCAGGCCCATCTAACTGTCCTCTTTGGTAATTGATATTAGTTGAGGGTATTTCAAAAGATTGAGTTTTAAAACTTTCAGCTTGCTCAATTCTCAATTTAGCATTCCGGATTTGAGGATTTTGCTCCATTGCATTTTGTATCATCAAACTCAATGCTTCTGGCTCCTTATTTTGATCTTGAGCATTGGCATTGTGATTGAATCCTAAGAAACTAAAAAGCATCAGCAATGCAATTGGAATCAGTTTAGAAGATGATTTCCCTTTATTTTTATTCATGAGATAATACAAAGAAGGCAATACAACTAAGGTCAAGAAAGTAGCAGTGATCAAACCGCCAATCACTACGGAAGCTAAAGGTTTCTGTACTTCAGCACCACTTGAAGTAGATAGCGCCATTGGTAGAAATCCTAAAGAAGCCACTAAAGCAGTCATGATAACAGGTCTTAATCTATCCGTACTTCCCGTTTTTATAAGTTGCAGTAAATCCATGTCTTTTTCATTTTTCAAATCATTTAAATGACTGATAAGCACAATTCCATTCAGTACGGCCACACCAAAAAGAGCGATAAAGCCAACTCCGGCAGAAATACTAAATGGCATATCTCTTATCCATAAAGCTAAGACCCCGCCTATTGCGGAAAGCGGTACAGCTGAATAGATTAATAAAGCATATTTTACTTTTCCGAAAGCAAAATAGAGCAAGATGAAAATCAATAATAGGGCAACTGGCACTGCTATAGCTAATCTATTCCTTGCTTTTTCTAAGGTTTCAAACTGCCCACCGTATTTAATAGAATAACCAGGCTCCATTTTTAATTTGCTATCCAGATTGGATTCGATTTCTGCCACAAGTCCTGCTATATCGCGATCTCTTACATTGGTTCCAACCACCACTCTTCTGCGCGTATCATCTCTCGAAATCTGCAAAGGACCTTCTTGATATTCCCATTTAGCGACTTCTGATAAAGGAATCAATTGACCACTTTGGCTTTTGATGGTGAGCTTATCCAAATCAATAGAATTTCTAAAGGCTTCCTTTAATCTGACCACCAGTTCAAATTTACGCTCACCTTCAAATATGAACCCTGCATTTTCACCAGCATAAGCTGCTCTAATGATGCTGTTTAATTCTTCTATAGAAACACCATATTGAGCTGCTTTTTTTCTATTATAGCTTATGACCCACTGCGCTAAACCTTCTGTCTGTTCTACCTTCACATCAGCAGCACCTGGCACATCTTTTATAATTTCTGCTGCCTGATTTCCATAGTCTGCAAGCTTGGCTAAGTCTTCACCGTATATTTTAACTGCTATATCTGATTTAGCTCCTGTAATCAATTCGTTAAACCTTAATTGAATAGGCTGGGTAAATTCAAAAATTGCCGTTGGGATAACTGCCAATTTCTCCTCCATTTTTTCAATTAAATCAAATCGATCTTCAGCAGTTGTCCATTCATCTTTTGGTTTTAGAATGATCATGATATCTGCCAATTCAATCGACATAGGATCTGTCGGTACTTCAGCAGTACCAATTTTTGATACCACAGATTCTACTTCCGGGAAATTATCCAGTAAAATGCGTTCTGCTTTTGTGCTGGTGGCTATACTTTGTTCCAATGAAGAACCTGGAGGAAGTGTCATCTGCATAGCTAAATCTCCTTCTTCTAGCTGTGGTATAAATTCAGATCCCATTCTACTAAAAATAAATAGAGCTGCAGCTAATAAAATTACTGATAAAGAAATAGTGACCTTGGGATGCCGTAGGGAAGAATTTAAAACCGGTTTATAAGCTGCTTTTAATTTGTTCATCACTTTATCAGCGAAAGTGACTCTTTCTTTTATGTTTTTCTTGAGAAATAGAGCCGTCATCATAGGCACATAAGTCATAGAAAGAATCATGGCACCTAATATGGCAAAGCTAACAGTCTGTGCCATAGGTCGGAAAGTTTTACCTTCTATTCCTGTAAGGGATAATATCGGTAGAAATACCACCAAAATAATCAATACCCCAAAAGCAGCAGATTTGTAGATTTTTTGTGAAGCATCAATGACAATATCATCCATTTCTGATTGGCTCAATTGCTTTCCAATATGGACAGTAAAGAGAATATGTAGAATGCTTTCTACAATAATCACCGCTCCATCTACTACTATTCCGAAATCGATAGCCCCCAACGACATCAAGTTAGCAGACACATCAAAAATATTCATCATGATGAAAGCAAATAGCAAGGATAGGGGAATAATGGAAGCCACAATCAAACCTGCTCTGAAATTTCCCAAAAGGAGAATAAGTACCAAAATTACAATTACACCGCCTTCCAATAAATTGGTTTTTACGGTATTGATTGCTCTGCCTACTAAATCAGATCTGTCTAGATATGGCTTAATTTTTACGCCTTCAGGCAAAGATTTCTGCACTTCAGCCACTCTTTCGTTGACTAATTCCAGCGTTTCCGATGAATTAGCTCCTTTTAGCATTAAAGTGATACCTCCAACTGCTTCTCCTTTTCCATCTTTGGTCATGGCGCCAAACCTTTTGGCATTGCCAAACTGCACAGTACCAATGTCCTTTATTAAAACAGGTGCTTTTTCATCATGCTTTAATAAGGTGTTTCGGATGTCATCTAAATCGACCATCATGCCTTCCGTTCTTACGTAGTAGGCATTTTGATTTTTCTCAATATAACTACCTCCGGAATTTTCATTATTGGCATTTAATGCTTCAATAATTTCTTGAAAACTCACTTTATGTTGCGCCATTAGTGTTGGATTCACTGCTACCTCATATTGCTTTAGATAGCCACCAAAAGAACTGACTTCTACTATCCCTTTTATACCAGATAGCTGTCTTTTCACTATCCAATCCTGAATAGTTCGGAGTTCCATGGCTGAAAATTCTCCTTCATGTTCTTCATCCACTTCTAAAGTGTATTGGTAGATTTCACCCAATCCTGTGGTGATCGGCATCAATTCTGGAGCACCCAATTTAGATGGTATTTCATCACTCACAATAGTGATTTGCTCTTGCACATATTGACGAGTATCCAGAACAGGAACGCTTTCTTTAAAAACAATGGTAACTACCGAAAGTCCATATTTTGAAATCGAGCGTATTTCTTCCACCATGGGAATATTGGCCATGGAAATTTCGATGGGGTAGGTGATAAATTGCTCCACTTCCTGTGCGGATAAAGATGGACTTACCGTCACTACCTGTACTTGATTATTAGTAATGTCAGGAACAGCATTGATGGAGAGCTGCCCCATTGAATAAATACCGCCACCAATTAAAGCGATTACTCCAAAGAACACTATCAATTTGTTCTTTATGGAGAAAGAAATAATTTTTTGAAACATGAAGATGTCATTTACTTAAGATTTTGAAATAGATTAATCGATTTCTTAAGCAAATAGGGGAGGTCCTCTGTAAGTAAAGGAATTATTGAATTGAATTTGAATTGCACCAATGGTTCTTGGTGGAAAAAGTGATTGATTTTCTGTTGTTTTAGCTAAATTAAGTTTTAAACTATTTGGGATTAAACCCTGTGCTTTAAGTTGTTCTTTAGCTACCGCTTTTTTCTCTGCAATTACAGATTTACTTTTCTGAAAATTCTCAAGATGATTAGCTCCTAGATTAATGTGAAAGCCAACTTTAAGTAAATCAAGTGGTGATTTTACTGGCTCATTTCTGAGAATTTCATCAAGATTAAACCCATTTTCGCTATGATGATGCGGCACAAAGCTATGAAGCAGTAATATGCTTATTGATAACGTGATGAGCGATATGCCGAAAGATCTTTTCATTTGAGACAAAGGTAAGAAGAAAAATTGATTGTTAAAGTGATAAGTATTACATCTGAAAAAATAGATATAAGAGTCAAGAATTAAGATTCAAGACAACTACATCAGGTCTTGAATCCTAAATCTTAAAATCTCACTTCAAATTTTCCAAACTTTCCTCCAAAGTCTTAATCTTAGCTTCAGCATCCGCCTGCTTTTTCTTCTCCATTTCTACAACTTGTGCAGGTGCATTGCTTACAAAACGCTCATTCTCCAATTTCTTTTTCACACTTTTTAAGAAGCCTTTATTGTACTCCAATTCTTTTTGGATCTCCTCTTTTTCTTTCTCTACATCTATAGTGCCCTCCATTGGAATGAAACACTCATCTGAACCAATGAAAAAGCTAACCGCCTGGTCAATTTTATCATTGGTAAACGCCAGTTCATCTATATTAGCCAATTTATCTATCACGGAAATATATTCCTGATAGATCATTTCACTGTTGGTTTTCACATGCAAGGTAAGTGCCTCTTTAGGCGAAATTCCTTTGGAAGCCCTGATGTTTCTTATCTGTGAAACCAGTTCAAAGGCTGTTTTGGCATCATGTAAGATGGCTCGGTCATAATCCTTTTCAATTGGCCAATGATTCACGATTACACAATCTTTATCATCTCTTTCCGTAATTTGATGCCAAATTTCTTCTGTTAAGAATGGTATAAATGGATGTAAAATCGTCAGAATATCCTCAAAGAATGTGATAGTTGCCTCATAAGTTTCTTTGTCGATGGCTTCTCCATATGGTGGTTTTACCAATTCTAAATAATAAGAACAGAAATCATCCCAAATCAACTTATAGGTAGCCATTAAAGCATCAGAAATTCTGAATTTGCTAAAATGGTCATTAATTTCCCTCAAGGCATCTTGAAAACGAGCCTCAAACCAATCTCTCGCTTTCATGGCCTCGATTGGAGTATCCTTTTCTTTCACTTCCAGTCCTTCCACTAATCGATAAGCATTCCAGATTTTATTACCGAAATTCCAACCTTGCTCACAAAGTTTCTCTTCGAATAATAAATCATTTCCTGCAGCAGCTGAAAGCAATAAACCAACTCTCACTCCATCAGCACCATGCTTATCAATTAAGCCTAAAGCATCAGGTGAATTACCTAATTGCTTGGACATTTTTCTGCCTTTATCGTCACGAACGATTCCGGTCAAATATACATTCTTAAATGGAAGCTCTCCTTTGAATTCGTAACCGGCAATGATCATTCTGGCTACCCAGAAGAATAGAATATCAGGACCCGTTACCAAATCATTGGTAGGGTAGTAGTAATTAAAATCTTCATTATCCGGGTCTTTGAAACCATCAAAAACAGAGATTGGCCACAACCAAGAGCTAAACCATGTATCCAAAACATCTTCATCTTGATTTAAGTCTTCAGCCTTTAAATCCTGATTCCCAGTTTTTTCTTTAGCTAATTTTAATGCCTCTTCAGCATTTTGAGCCACCACAAAATCTCCATTTGGCATAAAATAAGCTGGGATTCTTTGTCCCCACCACAACTGACGGGAAATACACCAATCCCGCACATTTTCCATCCAATGTTTGTAAGTATTCTTGAATTTTGGTGGAATCAGCTTGATGTTGTCGTTCATCACATTCTCATAAGCTGGTTTCACTAATTCTTCCATCTTCACGAACCACTGTGTAGATAGCTTTGGCTCAATCACTGCATTAGTCCTTTCGGAGTGACCAACATTATTGGTATAGTCTTCCTCCTTTTCTAATTGATCTTTTTCCTTAAGTAGTTTGGCGATTTTCTTTCTGGCAACAAATCTATCCTCTCCAACTAAAATCTGCGCTTTCTCATTCAATTGTCCATTATCAGCAATAATATCAATTACTTCCAGATTATGGCGCAGTCCTATTTCATGGTCATTGATATCATGAGCAGGAGTTACTTTCAGGCAACCTGTTCCAAATTCCATATCTACATAGTCATCTTCAATAATCGGAATGGCTTTGTCAATCAATGGAATAATGGCTCTTTTGCCTTTCAAATGAGTAAAGCGCTCATCATTAGGATTGATACAGATTGCTGCATCTGCCATGATGGTTTCAGGTCTGGTTGTAGCAATTATTAAATGATCGTCACTTCCTTCAATTTGATATCGAATGTGATACATTTTTCCCTGCACCTCTTTGAAATTTACCTCATCATCGGCTAAGGCAGTTTTACCTTCCGGATCCCAGTTCACCATGCGGGTTCCTCTGTAGATATAGCCTTTTTTGTATAAATCCACAAAAACTTCAATAACAGCAGCTGACATATCCTCCTCCATGGTGAAACGCTCTCTGTCCCAATCGCAAGAAGCTCCTAGTTTTTTCAACTGCTGCAAAATGATGCCACCGTATTTTTCTTTCCATTCCCAGGCATGCTTCATGAACTCATCGCGACTGATTTCATTTTTATTGATGCCTTTTTCCTTTAGCATGTTCACCACTTTAGCTTCAGTAGCGATGGAAGCGTGGTCCATTCCTGGTACCCAACAAGCTTCTTTTCCTTGCATTCTCGCTCTACGGATTAATACATCTTGAATGGTATTATTCATCATATGCCCCATGTGCAAGACGCCCGTTACATTGGGAGGAGGGATTACGATGGTATAAGGCTCTTTTTTTGGATCAGGTTTGGAAGCAAAGAACTTCTGCTCCATCCAATGTTTGTACCATTTATCTTCAAGATCCGAAGGATTATATTTTGTTGCCAGTGACATATATGTGATTAAAATTTATTCAAAATGATATTTGCTCGCAAAATTAAGTAATTCAAGGCTTTTTATGGTAGCAAAAAGAAATAAAAAAGCTGAAACTAACCGCAAAAAGGAAATGGGTTTCAGCTAAAGCTGAAGATTATTAACCACAAAGGCACAAAGAAACACAAAGGTATTCAACTAAAGCTGAAATTTAACTAACCGCTAAGATGCGGAGACGCTAAGAAAAATATGCAAGTTGATTTATGTAAACAGCCAATAACAATCTAAATGAAAGAAAGTAAATTTTTTCATTTAGATTGTTCCAGCTTTTCAAAACTTACTAAATAATTGAAAAATGATTCATAAAAAGCATTGTTAAGTCATGGCTAAATAAAATCATTTTCCAATTAAAAATTCATTGCGTCTTGGCACCTTCGCGGTTAACCCAAAGCCTGAGGCTTTTCTCTGTTTTCTTAGTGTAAGTCTCCGTGCAACTTTGTGGTTAAACTGGCTGTTATTTAGTTGGTAGAAGCTCAGTTATCACCTCACCGAAACCTATTCTAACCCCGTCTTTTTCACCATGACCACGCATAATGACCGTATCATGGTCATTGATAAATTTTCTTTCAGTTCCATCTGGCATTTGGATAGGTTTTGTTCCTTTCCAACTTAATTCCAACATGGAGCCATAAGCAGAAGGATCATTTCCACTGATGGTGCCAGAAGCATAAACATCTCCTGTATTGATGTTACAACCATTGACAGTTTGATGGGCTAATTGCTGTATCACATTCCAATACATATACTTGAAATTAGAATTGGTCACTACCTTTTCTTCTGAATCTTTTGGTTGGATTCCGACTTGTAAATCAATGTCAAAATGGTAATCACCAGCGAATTTCAAATAAGGTAATACTTCGGGTTCTTGCTTTGGACCAGGGATTCTGAAAGGTTCTAAAGCTTCCATGGTTACAATCCAAGGCGACATCGAGGAACCAAAATTCTTGGCTAAGAATGGGCCTAAGGGGACATATTCCCATTTTTGAATATCTCTGGCAGACCAATCATTAAATAAAGTGAAACCGAAGATGTGATTTTCAGCTTCTTTGGTCGGGATGGCATCTCCTAAGGTATTTCCACCACAAGTGATGAACGCCATCTCCAATTCGAAATCCACCAGTTTAGCTGGACCAAAATCAGGTTTCTTGGCATCAGGTGCAATAGTTTGACCTTTTGGACGATGCAAGGGTGTTCCTGATATTACAATAGAAGAAGCCCTTCCGTGATAACCTACGGGAATATGTTTCCAATTAGGCAATAAGGCATTATCAGGATCACGGAACATGGTGCCCACATTTGTAGCATGTGATTCAGAAGAGTAAAAATCAGTATAATCGCCTATGCGGATAGGCAAGTGCATAGTAGCTTTATCCATAGGAACTAAGGCCTTTTCTTTCAACTGATCATTACCTTGCAATTCTTGATTATCTGCTTGTAAAAGTTCAGATATACGTTCTCTTACCGGTACGGTAACTTCCTTCCCTAAATCCATGAAATCGTTTAACACTGGACGGTCAAAGATTCTTTCAGGTAGTTCAAGCTCCTTAAACAATTTGCCGGATTGTACTTCAGTTAAATCCAATATGTAATCTCCTATAGCAACTCCTGCTCTTGGCGATTTCTTGCTGGTTGAAAAAATACCATATGGAAGGTTTTGAATAGGGAAATCTGAGTTTTGAGGTACTTCTACCCAGCTTTTTAATCCTGGATCGTTAGCTTTATAAGTCATATCAAAAAGTCGTTTTAGTAGTCTTAAATTTTGAAATGCTAATATCTGAAAATTTGTTGAAAGGGGAAAAGGGGAGGTTGTTAGAAGTTAGGAGTAGGAAGCTCGAAGTATGTTCAATGAGCACTTAGGTCAGTACCGCAGGTCAGACCGGAAGTAGAAGTATATGGAAATTAAATTGAAATATATTTTTGAAATGATTTTTGGCTAGGTGAGTCATTAACCAGTTCATAAGATTTTTAGGATAAATTTAGAAACAAGGTTGAAATATATTGATATACTGTTCTAGAGTAGATTGGTTTGAGATTTTGTTTTCTCTACTTGGTATGGAAAAGAAAAGCCCGATGAAAATCGGGCTTTTCAGTTTTATAAATTTTCTAACCACCATTTGGTCATCATCCTGAATAAGTGAGGTCTTGCGCCTTGTTCGCCTATGCAGTGTGTCCTATCTGGATAGTAGAACAAGTCAAATTGTTTCCCTGCTTCAAGTAAAGCATCGGAATAAACAATGGAATGCTGAACATGCACATTATCATCACCCGTTCCATGAACTACCAGATATGGGTCTTCTAATTTTTCGATTTTGCTTAATGGTGAATTATCATCATAGCCGTCAGCATTATCTTGTGGTAAGCCCATATAGCGTTCAGTATAAATCGTGTCATAATATCGCCAGTTGGAAACCATAGCTACTGAAACTGCAGCATTGAAAACATCTGCGCCATCTAAAATAGCATTTCCAGCCATATAACCACCGTATGACCAACCCCAAATTCCGATTCTTTCAGCATCCACATAATCTAAATCGCCTAAATATTTGGCAGTTTCAATCATATCGAGGGTTTCGTATTTACCTAATTTACCGTAAGTCATTTTCTTAAATGCTTCTCCTCTTCCGCCAGTTCCTCTTGGGTCAACCACTGCTACAATATAGCCTTTTTGAGTCATCATTTGATGCCAATTGAACTGACTACCACCCCAACTATTTTGCACTTGCTGGCTTCCAGGACCACTATATTGATAAACAATCACAGGATATTCTTTGGACTCATCAAAGTCTGCAGGTTTTAAGAAATAGCCATTTAAACTCACATTTTCAGAAGTCTCAAATTGGAAGTATTCTTTATCTACAAATCCGAATTTTTCAGTGATGGATTTATATCTTTTATTATCCTTTAAAGTAGCCAATTTTTCATTGCCTTTGGTTTGGTGCAAGCTTACTTGGTTTGGAGTAGTTGGGTTGCTATAATATTTCAGATAATACTGGAAATCATTACTCATATTGATACGAGTTATTCCCGTTTCTTCACCTAACAATTTTTTATTTTTCCCATTCATTCCGATCGAATAAAAAGTGCGGTCTAGAGGTGAATTTTCAGTACTGATATAATAGATTTTGCTGTCTTTTTGGTCAATGCCCACCATGCTTACTACTTCCCATTCACCTTTCGTGATTTGTCTGACTAATTTACCGTCCAAAGTGTAAAGGTAAAGGTGCTTGTAGCCATCTTGTTCACTTGATTGAATGAAGTATTTACCATCATTGGTATAAGTCAAATCATCACAATAATTCAGCGCTACATATGTATCTGATTCCTCTTTTAAAACCACTTTGCTTTCACCGGTAGTGGCATTAGCATGTAAAATTTCCAGAATATTCTGTCTTCTGTTCATTCTGATAATGCTCAATAGATTGGAATCTTTTGTCCATTGAACACGAGGGATGTATTGATCTTTTTCCTCGCCAATATCCATTTTTTTTGTGTCTTCAGACGCTAAATCGTAAACTGAAATCCAGACATGAGAATTTTCTTCTCCCGCTTTTGGGTATTTGTAAACATAGTTCTCAGGATACAGCTGTCCGTCATTCCATTTCTGTAATGTGTATTCTTTCACATGGCTTTCATCCATAGTGTAATATGCCAATTTTTTGCTGTTAGGTGACCAATAGAAAGTTCTGGTGACATAAAACTCTTCTTCATAAACCCAATCCGAACCTCCATTAATATTTTCATTGATTTTTCCATCTGAAGTAACTTGAGTTGTCCTGCCAGATTGCAAATCAAAAATGTAGATATTGTTTTCAAATACATAAGCTACTTTTTGGGCATCAGGTGAGAAAGTAGCGAACATTTGAGGATCATCAGATAGTGGTTTTAAACTTTCATCTTCTAAATTATAAACATAATACTGAGCCGTGAACGATCGTCTATAGATATAATTTACATCAGTCGCCAATAAAAGTTTTTGCTCATCCTTACTGAAAGAATAGCTTTTAATGTCTAGTACAGGATCTAGTTTATCTCCATCTACTAATGTCTCTACAACCTTCCCGTTTTCTACATCAATTTTCTGGACTTTATTGTCATCCAGAGCAGAATAATACTTTCCGTCATTCATCCAATTTACATTGTAAACCGATTCTTGTCTGAAAGTGCCTTTTTCATAAATATCGGAAACGGTAATTTCTTTTTGAGCAAAAACAATGCTCGTACTTAGAAAAATAAGTATAAATAATAGGTTTTTCATATTTTAGAAATTGATTTAAAATCAAAAATAGTAAGCTTTTTGCAAATGAAAAGGATGAAATGGATTTAAAGGGGAGTGGAGGGGTTGAGTGGTAGTTCAAGTGTGGAGGTTTTTAGGTGTTGGAGTGTTTAGGTGTTGAAGTTAATTTTAACTATCTATTTTAGTTGGAAATTAGAAGCTCGAAATAAGAAGTTTTTTTGAATGTTTGCTTTGCTGTATGCTTTAATTTATTCTAGATACCAGATACTTAATACTCGATACATAATTTTCATCTTTTTTAGCCAAACAAATAGGCAAATCATTAGATTTGTGATTTAAGCCTTTAAGCGAAAAATGGAAAAGAAAGCAGCCGAACAAAAGATTCAGGAGTTAAGTGAAAAGCTTCATTATTATAACTATAAATACTATCAGGAAAGTGTTTCTGAAATTTCTGATTATGAGTTTGATATGATGTTAAAGGAGCTCATCGAATTGGAGGAGAAGTTTCCTGATTTGAAAACTTCCGATTCTCCAAGCCAGCGAGTAGGAGGTGATATCACCAAAAATTTCGAAACGGTAGAGCATAAAATTCCAATGCTTTCATTAGGTAATACATACTCCAAAGAGGAATTGGATGATTTTGACGGTAGGGTAAAAAGAGGTTTAGGTGAAGAAAGTTATGAGTATTTTTGTGAATTGAAATTTGATGGTGTAGCTATAAGTTTGCATTATGAAAACGGTAAATTAATTCGAGGAGTAACCCGTGGAGATGGAAGTAAAGGAGATGATATTACCAATAATGCCAAAACCATCCGAACTATTCCCCTGAAAGTGAGAGGTGAGCAATTCCCTGAGTATTTTGAAGCTCGTGGAGAAGTCTTTTTACCCCGCGAAGCTTTCAATGAAATCAATAGAGAAAGAGAAGAAAATGGAGAAGCCTTATTGGCAAACCCAAGAAATGCGGCTTCCGGAACCTTGAAAATGCAGGATTCTGGAGTTGTTGCCAAAAGGAAATTGGATTGCTTTTTATATTCTTATGCTGGTGAAGATTTGCCTATAGATTCCCATGAAGAAGGCATTAAGCAATTGGAGAAATTTGGCTTTAATGTCTCTCAGACCTATAAAAAATGCAAAAATATAAATGAAGTATTCAATTTCATTAATGAATGGGAAGAAAAAAGACATTCATTGCCAGTGGATACGGATGGAATCGTCATAAAAGTCAATAGTCTGGGACAACAGGAACAATTAGGATTCACTGCTAAAAGTCCACGCTGGGCAATTGCTTACAAATACAAAGCAGAAAGTTCTACAACAATTTTAAAGGAGATTACTTATCAGGTAGGAAGAACAGGAGCAGTAACTCCTGTTGCCAATCTGGAACCCGTTTCTTTGGCTGGAACAACCGTAAAAAGAGCTTCTCTTCATAACGCCAATGAAATTGCTCGACTGGATTTAAGAGTTGGGGATACTGTGCATGTTGAAAAAGGCGGAGAAATTATTCCGAAAATCACCGGAGTGGATTTGACCAAAAGAGATTTAGGAAGTAATGAAGTTGAATATATTCAGGAATGCCCAGAATGTGGAACTGAATTGGTAAGAGCTGAAGGAGAAGCGGTTCATTATTGTCCTAATAAAAAGGGCTGTCCACCACAAATCAAAGGCTCAATCGAACATTATATTCAGCGAAAAGCTGCTGATATTGATTCTATGGGCGAGCGCACTATTCATTTATTGTATGAAAAAGGATTGGTTAAGAATGTAGCTGATCTTTATGATTTGAAATATGAGGATGTTTTTGAATTAGAAGGCTTTAAGGATTTAAGTACCCAAAACCTACTAAAGGGAATTGAGGAATCTAAGCAAATCCCATTTGAGAATATACTGTTTGGACTAGGCATTCGCTTTGTTGGGAAAACCGTGGCCGAAAAACTTGGAGCTCATTTCAAAAATATTGACAATTTAGCGAAGGCTTCCTTTGATGAATTGATAGAAGTTCCTGAAATTGGCGAGCGAATTGCGCAAAGTGTTGTAGAATACTTTCATGATGAAGATAATATTAAACTAATTGAACGTTTGAAATCGGCTGGATTGCAATTTGAAATTCAGGAAACTGTGATTGAGCAAAAAGGTAATGTATTGGAAAATAAGTCTTTGGTGGTCTCAGGCGTATTTGAACACTACGGTAGAGACGAAATCAAAGAAGTGATTAAGCAATATGGCGGCAAAGTAGTTTCGGCTATTTCAGGAAAAGTAGATATATTAGTGGCTGGAGAGAATATGGGGCCTGCTAAACTACAAAAAGCTGAAAAATTGGGAGTCAAGATTATCGATGAAGTTGAATTTCGTAGCCTGATAAAAGAAAACTAAAGCAGTGATTAAACATAAGATTTTATCATATAAAGTAAGAAGAGGACAGAAGAAAATTGATTTTTTACATCAGGCTTATCCTTACAATAAGCTTAAGAAGGTAGGGGTTATTTTTTCCTTCGATGATTTGAAAAAGCACGAGGCGGTCAAAAAATTTATTAAAACCCTAAAAGCTGATGGGATTGAGGTAGTTACCCTTGCCTATAAACCCAAAGACACACAAAATTTTGAATTCTATTTTGACTTTTTTGAAGATAAGGATATTGGGTTTTTTGGTAAGATTGAAAATCCGTATTTCATCAGTTTTTTGAACCAGAAACTGGAATATTTATTTTGTTTAGATGATACCCTAAATTTGTACATGCAATATTTGTTAGTGCATTCAAAAAGCGATGCAAGAATCGGAGCCTATCAACCAACGGAAGCAGAAGCCTCATTTTTTGAATTGATGATAAAGCCTAAAGAAAGTGGAGATACCAATATTTTAACAGAAGAGATTATTCATTATGTCAGAAAAATTTCAGGAAATAACTAAGAAATTTACGGGAGTGGGGCCCGCATTAATAACCCCATTCAAAGAAGATTTAACAGTAGATAGGGAAGCTTTAGAAAAGCTATTGGTCCATACTGCCAAAGGGGCGGATTACTTTGTAGTACAAGGAACTACAGGTGAATCAGCCACTACCACCTTAAAAGAAAAACAAGAGATTTTAGCGCTGGTAAAAACGCATAATCCTAAAAAATTACCGATTGTTTTTGGCGCTGGAGGGAATAACACACAAGCTGTAATAGATCTTCTGGGAGAGATTGACCTTTCAGGAGTTGATGCGATTTTATCAGCATCTCCTCACTATAACAAACCTTCTCAGGAGGGCATTTACAAACATTTTGTGAAAATAGCGGATGCTTCACCAGTTCCTGTGATTTTATATAATGTTCCAGGAAGAACTGCTTCCAATATAAAAGCTGAAACTACTTTAAGATTGGCTCATCATGAAAATATCATTGGTATAAAAGAAGCATCAGGTGATTTAGGGCAATGTATGGAAATTATGGCCAACAAGCCTGAGGAATTCTTATTGATATCAGGTGATGATTTGTTGACCAATTCTATGATTACTTTGGGAGCTGTAGGTGTCATTTCTGTCATGGCCAATCCTTTTCCAAAAGTATTTTCTGATATGGTGAACAATGCTCTAAAAGGTGATTTTTCTAAGTCAAATGAAAGCTTGTTTAAATTGTTAGCTGTCAATCCTTTAATGTATGAAGAAAGCAATCCTGTAGGAGCAAAAGAAGCTTTGCGGCAGCAAGGAATTTGTGAAAATTATGTTAGGATGCCTTTATTGCCCGCTACTGAAGGATTATCGAATCGAATAGGAAGTAAAATCAAAGAATATAATTTAGCTTAAGAGCTGATTTATAGAAATTTATTAAAAAGGGAAGATTTCTTCCCTTTTTTTATGCAACCTATTTAAATGGAACAGCATCTACATTTCAGATTTATACATTTAATTTTTTAAACTTTGAAAAAACTCATATTATTTTTTATAGTTATCGCTACTATCTCTTGTAGTACTAAGAAGCAAGAATTAGAACAAGTTTCTGTTGAAAATAGTGGTTTGGATTCCAATAAGCTTGATAGCTTAAATGCATTTTTAAGGTCTGCTGGTTCTTCATCTTTAATGATCCTTATAGATGGTAAAATAGCACATCGATACGGTGATGTTACGAAAAAGCATACGGTCCATTCTATTAGGAAGTCATTAATTAATAGCTTGTACGGAATTGCGATTGAAGATGGATTAATAGATACTACTGCAACACTTGAGGATTTAGGAATTGATGATATTGATGGCTTAACGAAGAAAGAAAGGCAAGCAACTATTGCCGATCTTTTAAAGTCTCGTTCTGGTGTTTATCATGCTTCGGGAGCTGTTTCAAAAGGGATGTTGCGTGATATGCCAGAGAGAGGACAGTACGCACCAGGAGAGCATTTTTACTATAATAATTGGGATTTCAATGTATTGGGTTACATTTTAGAACAAGCTACAAATAAATCAGTTTATCAACTTTTTGAAGAGAAGATTGCTTTACCAATTGGAATGCAAGATTATGAGGGGGAATTTACCGAAATAGATGGGGAAAACCCTGAAGCTAAAATTCCGCAGACAGATGGCTTTTATCAGAAAGAAGCATTAATATCTAAGTATCCAGCTTATCATTTTCGCCTTTCGTCAAGAGATATGGCTCGATATGGTCAGCTATATTTGCAGAAGGGTAAATGGAATGGTAAAGAAATAATACCTGAAACATGGATCGAAATCAGCACTAAACCCCATAGCATAACTAATTCAAAATATGGAATTGCTTATGGAATGCTGTGGTACGTTCTATATCCGAACGAAAACAGGGCTACTAAATCTTTTTACCATACTGGTACTGGTGTTCACATGCTAGGAGTTTATCCTAGTAAGAATATGGTCTTGATTCACAGGGTAGATACTGAAAAGCACTATAAATTTCATCAGGGAAATTTTTATCAAATGATTTCAAAGGTATTTAGCAGTTTTAAGTAGTTATTTTGCAACTATTGTGAATTCCACTCTTCTATTTTCAGCTCTGCCTTCGTCTGTATTATTGCTGCTTATCGGTGCAGTTTCCCCTAATCCTTTGAAGGTCATTCTGTTTTGTGCTATTCCTTTTTCAAGCAGGTATTCCATTACTGCTTGAGCTCTTCCTTCACTTAAGATAAGATTATAATCATCACTTCCTTTACTATCAGTGTGCCCTATAATCTCGATTTTAATTCCTGGGTTTTGGCTCATAAGATCTGTCAGTCGATCTAACTCCGGAAATGAAGCTTCTTTTAGAGTTGTTTTGTCAAAATTGAAATAGATATTATCAATAATAACAGTTTTCCCAACCTCTATTGGAGCCATTAGTAGCTGTTTGTTATATTGAGTAAAATCTTGATTATCTGCAATTAAGATATCCTCTTCTAGATTAAGATAATTAATTTTCTTTCCTCTGATAATAAGTTCGCCAGCTTTGGGTATCGTGACTTCAAAGGTTCCATCACTATTGCTTTCGGTTTTTAGAAGGACAGTATCTTGCATTTCAAATATCAATTCAGCTGCTAAAGCTTTTTGTGATTTCTCATCTAATACTATACCGGAAATGACATAGGGCTTAAAAGCTTTGTTAAGTTCATAATCTTTTCGGATTTCGTATTCATAAGTTCCTTGAGGAACATTGACTATGAATTTTTCCTGAATATCTTGATAATCTTGAGACACAATTTCAATTTGATATTCACCTCCGCCTTCTAAAGTCAAGTCATAACCTCCATCTTCAAATCTAGTTTTGCTTGAATCCTTGAAATCAATTTTTTTTACATACACTGCTGCATTAACAGCTTGCATTGTTTTAGCATCTGTGACTAATCCAACCAGATTCACTTTGGTTTTTATAGGGCTCAATAGAAAATTTTTATGAATAATAGTATCTTCCATAATCGAACTTAAATCTAAAGCTTCATTTAACTGTTCGTAGCCAATTTTTGCTGCTATAAAATTGAAGAGCTTGTTCTTATAGGTTATGAATTGATAATTTCCATCAGAATCTACCTCGTAATTTATGGGTTTACCCTCCCTAGGTTGTGCAGTTAAGTAAAGAGATAGTGGTTTTTTACTGTTTGAATCTAATACTTTTCCTTTAATGGTGATTTTCGCTTTAGGAATTAAACCATATATATTCATATTACTACCATCTGGGGATACATAGGTTCTAGTAGTAAATGCGTTATTTCCAGTTTCATCCACTGAAAAATAGGAGTCAAAACCATCAGTATTTATAGGGGAACCAATGTTTTCAGGCTCGCTCCACTTGAGCCAACTGTCATCTAATCGTTTGACTTTCCAAACATCCGCATCTCCCAAAGTTCCTTCACGATTGCTGGCAAAATACATGACTTGATCATTTTCTGCTAAATAAGGCCCAAATTCATCTTTATATGTGCTTAATGATTCTATCATGATAGGTTTACTGTAAGAACCATCGCTCTGTCGTTTACTTAAATACAGGTCACTAAAAGGCTTTTTGGATCTCTCATTCATATAAATGATTATAGCACTTCGATCTTGACTGATTGTGGCTCCTGAAAATATTCCTTTGTTCATCTCTTCATATCCTTCTATTTCTAGTTCATCAGGTCGGTTCCATCCATTTCCATCTTTAGTAACTATAGAAAAACCTTTTTTTCTTTTATTACTACCACCTCTGATAAAAAGTGAATTTCCTCCATCAAGTATTGTGAATACTTGATTAAATTGTCTTTTATTAAATGGAGATCCCATGTGGATGGCCGTTCCCCATGCGCCATCGGCTTGCTTATCAGAATACCAGATGTCTTGAGAATTTTCCCTTCCTTCATTGTTCTCTGGGTGGTTTGAGATGGTAAAGTATAATCTTTGATTATCTGGAGTAACTAGAGGAGCACTTTCATGGTATCTTGAATTTACCTCTTTGTTTAATTTTACCAATTGATATAAAACTTCCTCATTTTGACCAAATACAAAAAATGGAATAAGAAATAGAAATAGAAATAGCTTTTTCATCTTTAAAAATTTACCCTAAAGATTATTAAAAAGAAGAATAATAGCTATTCATCGACAAATAATATCTATTGGTCTGTAATATTTTGATGCATTTTACAAATCTTCAAAAGCATATAGCTTTTGAATTCTTGCCCTGATGGCACCTTTTGTTCTTCCGAAATGATTGGCTAGATCTTTAATGCTTAATCCTTCATCAAACATGAATTTTAATTCTCTATCCAATTCATCATTCCATGGAGCATAGGCTGATTTATGCTTTTTTCTGATCGCTTCTATGTCATAAGCTTTTTCCTCAAACTTGTTTAACTGTAAATCTTTTATTGAATCTTCACTTTCTCTTTCCTTTCGTTTTAATAAGACAATTTGCTCATTTTCACCCCAATTTTCTGGAAGCAATTCATTTTCTATGTAAAGTTTATTTTGAGTTCTAGTTATGGCTACATACAGTAGATTGATTTCTTCATTGAGCTTTTGTTTTATAAGGTCAGGTAAGTCTTTTTGCTGTGCTACTTTTTTTAATTTTTCTTCCGTTAAGAAATCGTTGACTAGCTGGACAGAATCATATTCCATTCCTTTACATCGATGGACGGTAGAGAAAATAATATGAGCTTTTTCTCGATCTTCATTTTCTACATGTTTTTCTTTAAGTTGCTTGATATAGTTAGGGATTTCATTGCCGTATTCTCTTACCAATTCAACCATCATGCCTAATTGCATATCTTCAGTTTTGTCGATATACTCTTCCAAATCTTCTAGAGAACTCATCTTTTTAATCAATGGGTCTCGTATAAATTTTCTTTTACCGTTGTAAAGATTCAATACATCATAAAGTGAAGTACCATCATCAGCATAAGTATAGGAGTTAATATTGCCTTCAAAATAGATTCCATCTAAATTTTTCTTTTCGGATATGTAATCAATGGCTTTAGTTAAAAGTCCCAGATTGGTGCGTGCTAAAACTGCTTTTTGTTCTCCTTTTGAAGGTTTACCTTCCCCCTTTATTTGGAATTTCAATTCGGGTTGAAGATGCTTTTTTCTATCGACAATGGCTTGAGCCAGCAGGGCAATTTTATCATTAAACCTAAAGCTTCTCGATAAATTGAAAGATTTGAAATTCACCATTTCAAGCGAATTTACGGCATATCGCCAAGAATAAATTTGCTGATGTGTATCTCCCACGATTACTTTTACAGCGTTTTGATTGAGAAATACATCTAGCATAGCAGGGGAGGCATCTTGTCCCTCATCAAACAGGATGTAATCGTAATTAAGCTGAGGGTTTTGAAGTTGAAATTTTTTCAAGTAAAAATCATGAGTGATGGCAATTTCCCCTGTGTTCATTTTAGCCAAAAACTCACGGGTTTTCTTTTTGATATAGGAATAATTACCCTTTACAAAAGCTACGGCTTTTTTGTCGGAAATAGAGTCGGCATAGTTTAACTCTTCTACCTTTAAAGCACTGCTATTGCAGAAATATGAAGTGAATTTATTCACATGATTAGCCATGATCATTTCTGCTAAGGGTTCACTTGTAATTTGAATATCTAAGATATCAGCCAACTCATGGTTTTTGTATCCATTACTGTTGATCTCTAAGTTGTTTCGAATTACTATATGTTTAAAAGCTAGGGAATGAGCCGTTTGTACATCAACATTAAAAAGCTTCTTAGATTTAAATTTTTTTGTAGCTTCAAGTTTTACAGATTTATTAAAAGCCAGATAGAGAATTCTGCTGTTTTTGGGTCTGCTTTCAGCATAAGCAATCAATGTAGTGGTTTTTCCTGAGCCTGCAACTGCATTGATTTTGATATTTCCATCTGATTCAATGATGGACGATTGTTCTTTGGTTAATTGCATTGGTTGATAATTTTGAATCCAAGTTAATAAGGATTTCAAAAAAGTTAAAACTTGGGAAGAAAATGATCGATGCTTCAGTCTTCAATCTCCTCAACTACATCTTTATTTTCCTTGTAGTAGGCTTTGGCTTCTTCTTTACTTTTGTTGATTCCGATGCTACTAACCGCGCCACTTAGCAACGACTTAGCCCAGAAATTGAAAATAGACCTACTTTTTATACGTTCAAAAAATATGTTTCCTTCTTGTAATTTGAACCATCTAGGGTTTTTAGAGCTCACTACAAAGCTATTGGCAAAGATTGTTTTTAAGTTATTTCCGAAACCTTTGGATTGATAGGTTTCCCTATCCAAAATATCGATTTTTAGATTATTATACCGAAATTCCATTGAACCTTCAGCATAATTATCATTGCCCTTAAAATTGATGTTTACTTCCTCATTGTGCCCTGATCGTACTTCAATGGCTCCTAATGGTATAAGCATTTCATTTAATGCAGTGAGGTCTAAATCACCTACCTTACCCATAAAATGAAATTCGCTATTCTCGGAAGGACTTGGGAAATCAACCTTAGTTGAAAAATTTGCTTTTTCATTCAGTTTTCCTTTTGCTTGCAGCACCATGGATTTATTATCATTAAAATGATGTGTTCGCATATTAAAAAGGTATCCGGTATCAATATTTAGCGTCATGGTTCCAATTCCAGAAGCTTCCTTAGGTATTATATGAATATGGATGTCGGAATTCACAAAAACGGTATCTACACTAAAAGCAAAATCGAGCTTAGACAATAATTCTTGAGGCATCAACACTTTTTTGTCATCATCATGTGGCACATTCAAGTCACGAAAAACTGTAAAATCACCATCTTTTAATTCTAATTTATCTATGATGAATCTTTCTTTTGTAAAAATACTATCAAGATCGATTCTTTTTATCGTCAGTGCAGCGATATCAAGTTTAAACCAATCGTTTTGAAAATCTATGTAATTACTATATTCAAACCTATCATATTTTGATCTCATTTTAATGTTATTGGCTTCAAACTTGGATTCAGGATAGCGGAAAGTGTAATCGTCTGCTGTAACGGTATAGTGTTTTCCGAAATTTTCCCTATAGTTTTTTCCGCTGAATACTAATGAATTGACATGACGATGAATCTCTTTAGGACTTAAGGTAGAATCAAGCGTGAGACCGTTAATCTTTAAATCTGCATTCCTTACGAAATAATTTCTTTTCTTTTCTTCGTAAAAGAGCTTAATATTAATGTCATTAGATTGCAATTTCTGAATTTTTAAAGATTGAAAAGGCATCTCAATTCTTTGAGGTATTTTTTTATTTCCTTCTTCCTTTATTTTTAGACTAATTGAGGTTGAGGCACTATTAAGCTCATGAATATTTATTTCATTATTTTTGATATAGCTTTTCATCTCAGCATTCTTCATTTGTATACCACCAATTGTCAGCGAAGTTGTGCGATCGGCTCCGATAAATGAAAATTTCTCTAGCTGACTAGAACTTGTAAAGCCATTATAAGACAAATTTTCGAGTGAAATAGTGTCATTCTCGGACGAGTAGAAATCAAAGCGTTCATTTTCCAAGGTGAAATTATCAACAAATTGTAAGGCTTGTTTATCATTTTTTGGGAAACTTAAATTACGGACGGATACTTTAGTATTTGAAGTTCTAATTTGCCTTCTTCTGTTTTCATTACCTACCAAAATAATACTTGATCCTACTAAGTCAATCTTAGCATTTTTAACATTGAAACTGTATTCACTTTTAGAGTCACTCTTAAAGCCAAAATACTTGCTTACATCACTCAAACCTTTGTAATTAAGTTGTGTGATGCGGCTCAACATACTGTCCGCTTCAAAACTTTTGTTTTTAATTAAAGCATCTTTATTGACGCCTATAAACTTAATTTCTGGTACTTGAATAGCGATTGATACACTATCATTTAGCTTGTAGGGTTTTACTTGGAGATTTGTAAGGGTTATTTGAGATTGATTTTTAGGCAGCTCTATTTCGGCAAGGAGCAACTGATGCTTGAGTTTATCATCTTCTAGTCTTAAGTCTTTGGCCACTATCTGAAAGAGTTTCAATTCATTATTATAGTTCAATTCCAGATCAAATTCTTCTATTTGTACATTTCTAAATTTATCTAATTGATACTTCAGGTTTCCTTGTTGGAGAAAAAGATTGATAGGCTTTGCAGGAAATTCCCATTGATTTTGTTCTTTCGATTGTTGCTTTAAATCTGTGTAGCTCAAATTTATCATTGGCTTAAAAAGTGCTATACTATCTATAGCAATTTTTTTTCTGTTCAGAATGCTGTCAAGCTGAAGACCTTTAATGCTTAGATAATCAACTTTGACTTGTTCGCTTATATTATTATAGATATAATTAAAATCACTTACAGCTAGGGAATGCAAGTTGTTTTCCGAATGAAAAGTGCTAACCGTCAATTGTCCGTTTTTCAATTTATATAGTAATTCTTGCCCGTTGATTAGTGTGCTGTCTGCAATGGTGTGCCACGAAGTAAAACTTGAATCAATTTTTAAAAAATGTGATTGTATGTTCAGTGATTTACCAGTGAGTATTGAGCCGACTTTTACATCAGTATTGAGCACTGAAAAGTTTTGAAGTTTTATTTCATTGAAGTAGTTACCCACAATTTCAGATAATTTTTGAGGGCTAACCATAGCTCTTGACTCGCTTGATTTTTTTAGATAGGGAGGTGTGATGGTAATACTTGAGTTTCTTAAAACAAGAGATTTTAAGTTGATTCGATCGTTATCGTAAATATCTCTATGAGCAATACCTTCCATTTCCAGCAAAGGCAAATTAAGATTAAATTGTATTAAAGAACTGTCCTCTAAATTTCGTGATGGTTTTATTTCTAGATTTTGTACCAATAGTGTAGAATCTAAGGTATTGAAATTTAGTTTCTTAAATTTGATAGTGTGCAGATTGTCTGGTAGTAAATAATCGTAGTCATTGATTTCAACTGAGGCATGTTGAAAATAATGAATTATATTTTGAATGTCACGTTGAGTTGAATCCAATTCAATATTGAATAGATCAATGCTGATATTGTCAGATAAAAATCTTTGCTGGTTATCGCCCTTAAGTGTCAAGTTCAAACCTCCTTCATGAATTTTAAAATCCTTTATTTTTATTAAGTCGAAAAGTGCCAATAGAGAAGCTCCTATACTATTTTCTGCTTGTTCAGTATTTTGCTTATTTGATTTTAATACTGATTGTATTTTAATTCTTGGTTTAGGGATATTCACTTGGTTTACCACCAAAAAATTATCCTCATAAGCCTTAAGGTAATTTATTCCCTTTAGTTCTAAGGTTGGCACATCAATATCGTATACATTTTGGTTTTCCTTCTGGAATACGCTATTTGCGTCAATATCATCTCTTGCTTTGATTTTAAAGTTTTTGAAATTAAGGATAGAATCTTTAGTTGATAATTCAAAGCCGTCAAAACTTAATTCATGAATGCTGTCTGGCAATAAAATGGATTGTTGGTTGACTCCAAGATTTATAGCTTCAGAGTAAAATATTTTTTTTCTTTTTGTTCTCTCAGATACTTCAAAGTTTTCAACTTCAAAATCAATGGCTTTTAATCTGAAATTACTAGGAGAGTGATCAACAGTTCCACTTCTTACTTTTAGATAGTTAATTTGCAGTAGCTCCAAATATTGAGAAATAACATCATAAAGCTCACCTGTTTCACGACCAAATTTCAATGGTTTCTTTTCAGGATTAATTTTGGTCATATACAATAATGGGTCAATGACCTCAATTCCATCAACTACTAATTCTTTGTCTGTATAGATCCTTATTACAGACTCTAAAGAGATGTTAACCTCTCCAACTTTTGCTTCATAAATATTTTTTGCATTGATGGTATCCTCACGGTTTTCTGGTGTGGCGTATAATTCGATATTTCGAATAGATACAGATTTCCTGAGAATATTTAAATCAATTTCTTCAAAATTTAATTGGTATAGTCCTTTACTTTCTTTGGTGATTAATTCTTGTAAATATTCTCCTGAAATTCGATTCCCTGCCTTTCTTAACTGATCATTTACGATATAACCAACGGCAAAAATAAAAATGGCAAAGCCGATAGTGCGGTATATTCTTTTTCTATTTCGGTTCATATAATATCTAAAAGCTTAAGATAAGGCATTCTGTCTAAATAAATGGAAGCAAATAATTATTCTTGTAAAAAAATTCCTGCTGATATAAAATTTCAAGTATATTTTAATAAATGGTTCTTTTTAAAGGATATTATTTGCATGATTAAAATTTGTAGCTCTTGAATTAAAATTCAAGAAATTTTATAAATCTTCAAATTGCACTTAGTTTAGCAATCAATTTATTTATTTAAGTATAATCTAATCCTTACAATGTGATTAACTATGGGGTATAATTTGTTGAAAAAGCTTTACTTCTTAATATTTCTATTTATTGTAAATACTAGTTTGTTAGCACAAAATCCATTTGTTACTACATGGAAAACTACCATGGATAATGAAAGCATAGTTATTCCCACTGGTGGTGGCGGAGTTGATTATACAGTTGCCTGGGGGGATGGTAATACTGATTCAAATTTAAGTGGTGATGCAACTCATGAATATGATACAGCTGGTATATACACAGTAAGTATATCAGGTGATTTTAATAGGATATATTTTTTTTCACATGACGACCGTGAGAAAATACAAAGCATTGAGCATTGGGGAGATATTCAATGGTCAACCATGAGACGGGCATTTGATGGTTGTAGTAACCTTACTTATGCCGCAACTGATGCTCCAGACCTATCAAATGTAACGGATATGAGTTATATGTTTGCAAATTCGGATTTATTCGATGGAGACTTAAGTAATTGGGATGTTAGTAATGTCACCAATATGCAAGGCATGTTTTCTTATTATTCTTCACATGGCAATAATTTTAACGGGGATTTATCAACATGGGACGTTAGTAATGTAACTAATATGCGAGAAATGTTTTCGTTTGCTACATCATTTAACAGTGATATCAGTAACTGGGATGTTAGCTCGGTGACCACAATGATATCCATGTTTCAAGGGGTTTTATCATTTGAGGCTGATATAGGAAATTGGGATGTAAGTAGTGTTACTAATATGACATCGATGTTTTCATATGCGAAATTTTTTAATGTTGATATAAGTAATTGGGAGGTTAGCAATGTAACCAGTATGAATAATATGTTTTATAGAACTGAATTCTTTGATGGTGATTTAAGTAAATGGGACATAGGAAGTGTTATAAATATGGATTACATGTTCTCTGAAGCTAAGGGTCTATCGCGAAAAAATTATGATGGAGCCTTAATGGCCTGGTCAGCATTACCATCATTACAAGATAATGTCAATTTGGGAGCCAGTAATGTGAAGTACTGTGAAAGTGAAAATGCACGAAGTATTTTAATTAATAATTATGGTTGGTCTATATATGGGGACAGCAAAGATTGCAGCCAAACTATCAAATTTGAAGCGCTGGGAATTAAAACATATGGCGATGAAGACTTCACGTTAAATGCTATTGCAAATTCGGGTCTACCAGTCTATTTTTCAATCGTAAATCAAAACATAGCATCGGTCAACGGAGATACTGTGAGTTTAATTAGCGCTGGAACAACGGATGTTATTGCTAGTCAGCCAGGTAATGAATATTATGAATCTGCTGAAAGCATTAGAAGAAAATTGGTGGTGCTGGATGGGGAAATTACAGCATTAAATGACTTAAAATCTTCTAAAATGAAATTATATCCCAATCCTACTCAAGATGTCGTTTATCTCCATACTCTACATTCCGAGAAGAGCGTCACTGTTTTCAATGACGAAGGAAAAGTAATATCTACATATATTGTACCGAATGGATCAGTGGAAATTAATCTGAAAAATAAGCCTTCAGGTGTTTATTATATTAGGTTGGATGATGAAAGGGATGTTTTCAAAATTCTTAAAAACTAGAAATAGTAACTTATCAACGTGGTTATAAAATGTATTATCTGTATTAAAGTAAGGCAAGTGCCTCTCCTTTTTGTGTCAAACATCCCTCACATCCAAAATTACATCAGGATACCTTTCTAAATTATCAATAAAGTGAAAGTATTTTTCAGCTACTTCTTGCTCGCTGCTCAGTTGGTTTTCGGCTTTTAGGTTTTTGAATTTCTCTACTCCACTGAAGGACTTTTTATCCGTGCTACGGATTTGAGTTTGCATTTCTGTATCCACAACACCTGGGGCAATGGCTTTTATGATAAACCCATTACCATCCATTTCAGCTTCTTTAGCTGCTACTTTTGAAGCCATATCCAAAGCCGCTTTTGAAGCGCAGTAACCAGACCATCCATCCACTGCATTTTTGCCTGCTCCTGAACTTATATTAATGATGATTTTTTCTCCTGCAAAATCTTTAAAATCCTTCATAAACTGATTCATCAATAGGATAGGGGCACTAACATTCAAATCAAACAAATTGGGGATGCTATCATTTTCAATATTTCCTAAATGTCCGATATCGCCCAAAGTTCCGGCATTATTGATGAGAACAATTTTCTCATAGTGTGCAGCTTTTGAAAACAATTGAGGAGACTCTCTTAGAAGATTGGGGATATTAGCTAAGTCAAAAGTCAGAGCTTCGTAATTTTCATGCTCAATTGAATGGGTTCTGTTAATTCCCCACACCTTAGCACCTGTTTCTAGTGCTTTTACAGCTAATCCTTTTCCTATGCCTTTGCTTGCTCCGGTAATGATGAATAATGATTTTGTCATGGTTTAAATTTGAATTTTATCTATTTAATCGAATGAGAAAATTATAAGTTTTATGAATTTGCAACTAAAACAAAAGCCCGAAATCTTAACGAAAATTTCGGGCTTAAATTTATAGTTAATTATAGATTAAAGTATATACTGACTCAAATCTTTATCTTTTACCAATCCATCTAGTTTTTCGCCTACCATTTGTTTGGTAATAACCACTTTGGCATTAGGACCGATTTTATCAGGAATATCAAATAATAATTCATTCAGCAATTTGCTCATCACAGTTTGTAGTCTTCTGGCTCCGATGTTTTCTACTTCCGAATTGACTTGATAAGCAATTTCAGCTAATTCCTCCAGCGCATCATCATCAAATTGTAAATCTACTTCCTCAGCTTTTAGTAATGCAGTATACTGCTTGGTAAGTGCATTTTTAGGCTCCTTCAAGATTCTTAAGAAATCTGCTTTAGTTAAGCTGTCCAGTTCCACTCTGATTGGAAAACGACCCTGCAATTCAGGAATTAAATCAGATGGCTTGCTTACATGGAAAGCACCTGCTGCCACGAAAAGAATGTGGTCAGTATGAATTATACCATATTTGGTATTTACTGCACTTCCTTCTACAATGGGCAATAAATCTCTTTGCACTCCTTCACGGCTTACATCTCCACCGCTTGAATTGCCACTGCCTTTTGCAATTTTATCGATCTCATCAATAAAGATCATGCCTGTGTTTTCTGCTTTTTTGATGGCTTCTTCTTTCACTTCATCCATGTCGATAAGTTTTGAAACCTCTTCATCAATTAAGATTTTTCTAGCTTCTTCAATGGTGACCTTACGTTTCTTATTTTTCTTAGGCATCATATTACTCAACATGTCCTGCAGGTTAATCATGGAAGCTTCATCCATCATTCCTCCACCTACCATGCCCATACCATTGTTGGCTGGCGTTTTCACATTGATATCAATCTTACGATCTTCCAATTCTCCATTACGCAATTTCTCTCTGAATCGCTCACGGGTCTTTTGGTTTAATTCATAATCATTGTCAGGCACCTGATTGTCAGCAGTTGTGCTTACTGGGCGTTGGTTAGTCGATTTCATAGGTGGGATTAAGGCATCCAAAATGATATCTTCCACAGCTTGAGAAGCCTTCTCTTTTACTTCTTCCTTTTTGGCAGCTTTAACCAAGTTCACAGATTGTTCAACCAAATCACGCACCATGCTTTCCACATCACGCCCTACATATCCCACTTCAGTAAATTTAGAAGCTTCCACTTTCGTGAATGGTGCATCCGCTATTTTAGCTAATCGTCTTGCAATTTCAGTTTTACCAACACCAGTTGCCCCAATCATTAGAATATTATTGGGCACTATTTCACCTTGGATGTCCATTGGTGTATTCATACGCCTCCATCTATTTCTCAAGGCAATAGCTACATTTCGTTTAGCGTCATTTTGTCCTATTATATATTTATCGAGTTCTGCAACGATCTCTTTCGGTGTTAAAAATAAATTATTGTTCATGATTTCTTCTTTACAAATTCTTTCAAATTACTTCCCAAGGTTATAAAATGGGCAAACCCGCCCGCCTGGTAAATGGCATTTGAATATGCTAAATTAAATTTCTTTGTTTGGAAATATACTCCAAATGTAAAACCACCTGCTCCGCCAACTTGTTCCGCTCTTAAGGATTGTCTAAGTAGATGATTATAGCCGGCTCTTAAATTCACATTTTTCCCTAGTATAACTTCGGTTCCAATGGTGAAATGGTGAAATATTTTGTCAAAAGTAGTGGGTGGATTATTGTTCACATCCGTAAAGACCACATTATCATCATTACTCAGCAAACTTTCATCAAAATAACTTAAATCATATTGATAGAGACGGTTCAGTGTCAGAGAGAAACGGAATGGCATGAATTCAGGTTTATAAGTTCCACCCAATTGTACATCAAATGGTAAATCCCTGTCTTCTGCTGCAAATTTTGAGGTGAAAAAGCCCAAATTTTTTATTACCAAGCCTAGACTTAGGGTTTTGTCTGGATGAACAAAAACACCTCCTAAGTCAGTCAAAACAGCAGTTTGATTAAAGCCACTTATTTGGTTCCCAACAAACTTTAAACTTGCTCCATAACGAAATACTCCATCTTCTCTGGAATGACTAATTTGTATGGCATAGTCGGAAGCACTAAAATCTTCTGTCGTACTTCCAGTATTGTCAAATCCTTCAAATTGCCCATAATGAAAATAGCTTAAGCCAAAACTGAAAATGCCTAGCTTTTCAAAATCTTGAGCATAAGTGATTTTACTGTTGTAAATATCTGCGTAATAGGGATTTAGGCTAAATGAAATATTTCCATCCATCCCAGAATCTAACAAAGCAGGATTTTGCCAAACCATATTGACGTCTCCTGCATTTGAACTTACATTCACAGTTCCTAAACCTGCTACTCTAGCATGATTGGGTATTTCTAGAAATTCAAAGGCACGCAAGCCACCTATTTGACCAAAAGCTGCTGCAATTGTCAAACAGAAGATAAACAGGCTTGCTATGACCTTTTGCCAAATCATATAATAGTTGCGGATACTGTTTTTTTATTGTCATCCTCAGGAATTACAAAATCAATTGGGTTTTTGATTTTTTCCTTTAAAAGCGCAATCTCTAAGACCTCATCCACTTGATCTACAAAATGAATATTTAAACCTTTAATGTAGCGTGAATCGATTTCATCTATATCTTTCTTATTACGCTGACATAGTATCACATCTTTTATTCCTGCTCTTCTTGCAGCTAATATTTTTTCTTTTAATCCACCAATTGGTAATACTTTACCTCTTAAAGTAATTTCACCCGTCATGGCTAATCTAGATTTCACTTTTCTTTGAGTGAAAATCGAGGCCAAAGAAGTAATCATGGCTATACCTGCTGAAGGTCCATCTTTAGGAACTGCTCCTGCCGGTACGTGAATATGTAAATCATAATGATCAAAAACCTTATGATGAATTCCC
This sequence comes from Marivirga tractuosa DSM 4126, assembly GCF_000183425.1. Lineage (NCBI taxonomy): Bacteria > Pseudomonadati > Bacteroidota > Cytophagia > Cytophagales > Marivirgaceae > Marivirga > Marivirga tractuosa. Next base: position 990,188 of record NC_014759.1, on the reverse strand, counting down.
AATTCCTCAGCATGAGAACGTAAATAGGAGAGGGCTGTCATAGCAGATTCTTTCATTACATCTCCTAGCTGACCAGAAAGTGTTAGCTTACCCTTTCCTCTACTTAAGCTTGATTCTATAAATAAGATTTCACCGCCAACGGACGTCCAAGCCAATCCGGTCACTAAGCCAGCAGTTTCATTGTCTTGGTAGATTTCTTTCTCGAATGCTTCCGCTCCTAATATTCTGATTACATCCTCAATCTCAATTTTGCTATTGAACTCTTCTTCCATAGCAATAGATTTAGCGATGTTTCTTACGACTTTCCCGATTGTTCTTTCCAATCCTCTAACGCCTGATTCGCGAGTGTAGTCCTCAATAATCTTGGCAATTGCTTTTCTGCTGAATGTAACATCCTTTGCTTTTAAGCCATGCTCTTTTTTCTGCTTTGGAATTAAATGCTTTTTAGCGATTTCCACTTTTTCTTCTAGAGTGTAACCTGTAACCTCAATAATTTCCATTCTATCTCTCAATGCAGGATGAATAGTATCCAAAGAGTTGGCAGTGGCAATGAATAATACATTAGATAGATCGTATTCTACCTCCAGATAATTATCTTGAAACGTCTCATTTTGCTCAGGATCTAAAACTTCTAATAAAGCAGAAGAAGGATCTCCTCTAAAATCAGAGTTTACCTTATCTATTTCATCCAAAATATAGACAGGATTTGATTTACCTGCTTTTTTCATATTCTGAACAATTTTCCCTGGCATTGCGCCTACATATGTTTTTCTATGCCCACGGATCTCTGCTTCGTCATGAACACCGCCTAATGACATACGGACATACTTTCTACCTAAAGCATCAGAAATGGATTTACCCAGAGAGGTTTTACCTACACCGGGAGGTCCGTAAAGACATAAAATGGGAGCTTTCATATCCTGCTTAAGCTTCAATACCGCCAGATATTCTATAATTCTTTCCTTTACTTTTTCTAAACCGTAATGATCACGATCCAATATTTTTTTAGCTCTTTTTAAGTCGAAATTATCCTTGGTAAGTTCTCTCCAAGGTAATTCTAGAAGTAATTCCACATAATTCATTGCAACAGGGTATTCTGCTGCTTGCGGATTGATCCGGGATAGCTTATCGATTTCTTTGTCGAAATGTTTTTGAACATTCTCGGGCCAGTTTTTTTCCTGAGCTTTAAGTCTTAAGTTATCCAATTCTTGGTCGGGACTATCCTGTCCTAACTCATCTTGCAAAACTCTGATCTGTTGCCTTAGAAAATAGTCTCTTTGCTGCTGGTCAATATCAGTATGAACCTTTTTATGGATTTCATTCTTTAATTCCAACATTTGAATGTCTTTCAACATAAATTCCAATAGCAAAGTCGCCCGTTCTTTAGCATTGGTTTTTTCCAATAATTTTTGTTTATCGGCAACTTCAGAATTGATGTTGGAAGAAAGAAAATGTGTTAAGAAATTCGGGTTTTCTATGTTATCAAGTGCCACTTGAGCCTCCTGAGGAATTTCAGGATTTAATTTCAGGATTTTACTTGCAGCATCCTTTAGAGACTGTATAACAGCTTTATTCGATTTTAATTTTGGGTCAAGTTCTTCGTCATCTAGTTCTTGATATGTAGAAACCAAAAAGGGATCTTCCTGAACAATCTCTTTTACTTCAAATTTCTGTTTCCCTTGAATGATGATAGTTGTATTACCATCTGGAAGGACTATCATTTTCAAAATACGAGCAACGGTACCGATACTGTAGATATCATCTTTACCTGGATCCTCTACTTTGCTATTTGATTGTGCAACCACGCCAATAATTCTATCGCCCTTGTATGCTTTCTTAACCAATTTAATTGATTTCTGACGTCCGACAGTAATAGGAATTACTACGCCAGGGAAAAGAACAGTATTTCTAATGGGTAAGATGGGAAGTTCATCAGGTAGTTCTTCCTCGCGCATGCTGTTTTCTTCGTCTGTTGATATGAGCTGTATCAGCTCACCTGTCTCGTCATCATTTATATCTGAAAAAACTTGTTGATGCTTAAATATTGAATCCATATATATTTTTAATATTTCAGCCAATTTGGCATTTGAAATCTCATTTTTATCCCATAAAATTGGGTGCTAGCCTAATTCAATTGTTATGCCAATAAAATATTGACTAATTTTAGAATTAAATTAAATGTAATTCCGACATTTTTCGGATATTATAGTTTAATATACTGACATATTTACCGTAAAACTATCAAATTGTCTTGAAGCACACATTTAAATATTGCTTTTTAATATTGTTTATTAGTATTTCATCAGATCTTATAGGGCAATACAATCCTCAAGTGGATTTATCGAAAAAAGAATCGGAAGAATTATTTCCCTTTTACTTTCCTAATGTTAATCAGATTAATTATTACAATGATGAAAATGAACTGAATAAAATCAACAAAGCTCAAGCTGCTAAAAGCTGGGAGCGCTTTAAAGAACTTTTGGAGGATTATGTGAAAAAATTCGCTACAGAAAATTTTTACAAGGATACTCGACTAATTTGGCAATTAGCTAAAATGGAGGAATTATACGGGGATTTTGAAAAAGCTAAAAGTCTATACAGGTTGGCATTGAAGCACCATCAAAGCAAAATAGATTTAAGGCAAATGGAAATTTTCATGGATTCTGTCCAGTTAGAGCAAACAGATGATTATGTTCCTATAGATTACTACTATGAATTAGTGGATTTTCGAAAGTCAATTGACACTTTGGTTCCTCCTAGAGGTATTTTATTGAGCATGGGGAAACAAATCAATTCCAATATGGCCGACTATGCACCAGCTTTAACATTGGATAATAAGACCATGATTTTTACTTCAAAGCGAAGTTTAAGTGGTAGCATTTTGTCAAATAATTCCAACGAAGATTTATATATAGCAGTGCAAGAGGATGGCATGTGGCAAGATGCAGTTCAACTTCGTGGTGTAAATAGTAGACATAATGAGGGCTCAGCTGCATTAAATGCGGAAGGTAATCAAATTATTTTTGCAAGATGTGGTTCTCCAGAGGGATTTGGGAACTGCGATTTATATGAAACACATTTGCAAGAAGACAGCACCTGGTCCAAAGCAGTGAATTTAGGTGCCAATTTAAATTCCAAAGCTTGGGATTCTCATCCGGCTTTATCCGTTACTGGAGATTCTCTTTTCTTTGCATCTGATAGGATTGGTGGTTTTGGGTTGTCGGATATTTATTTTTCAGTGAAAGATGAAGAGGGAAATTGGACAAGGGCTAGAAACCTAGGGCCAGTAGTCAATACTAGAGGCAATGAGGTAAGTCCATTCATTCATCCACGTTATGAAATTTTATATTTTAGTTCTAATGGCCATCTATTGAATTTTGGAGGATTTGATATTTATAAATCCAATGCTAAATCCTTTTTATGGGACGAACCTCAAAACATAGGCCCTTTAATTAATACGGATGGAGATGAATACTATTTCACCATAGATTCTGAATCAGAAGATCTGTTTTATGCGGGCTCATCGTCAATGAGAAGTCATAATCTCGATTTATTCTCCTTTCCATTGCCCATGGAGGCGCAGCCTGGTGCTAATACCAAAGTTTCTGGAGTGGTGACAGATACCGTAAAAGGTAAGCCATTTAGAGGTATAGTTTCTATTGTAGATATTGAAAATGGTATTGAAATAGCACCAAAATTTACTAGAGAAGATGGTAGTTTTGAATTTAACTTGATTAATAATGCCAATTATGTAATGGTGGTTCAGTCTGATAAACTTTTCAGAATAGAAGAAATGTTTTTCCTTTCTGGAGATACAGTCATGAATAGAAATATTGATCCGGTTTCTAGTAAAATCAGATTTAAATCAATTGAATTTGAGGAAAATTCTGCAAAACTCCGGCCTGACATGTACAGTGACTTAGATAAAGTGGTAGATTTTTTACTTGATTATCCCGAGTTTAAGTTGAAAATTTCTGGTCATACGGATTCATCTGGCGATGAGTTAAGAAATAAATCATTATCGCAAGAAAGGGCAGATGCAATTCGAGACTACATAATTATCCTTCATCCAATTGAAGAAGAAAGAGTAGTGGCGGAAGGCTATGGAAATAGTCAGCCAGTAGTGGAAGAAGAAATAACGGATGATGATAGAAGGTTGAATAGGAGGGTAGAGTTTGAAATCTACCGTCCTAAAAATGAATGATTACTTTAATTCTAGCAAGACCACATTTTCAACATGATGCGTTTGTGGAAACATGTCCACTGGTTGAACTTTTGTTACTTTATATTTTTCATCCAATAAGGCTAAGTCCCGTGCTTGTGTAGCAGGATTACAGCTAACATACACGATTTTTTCTGCTCCTATATTCAGTAGAGTCTTAATTACATCAGGATGCATACCAGCTCTTGGAGGATCGGTAATAATGACATCCGCTTTGCCATGCTCGACTAAAAACTCATCGTTGAATACATCTTTCATATCACCTGAAAAGAACTCAGTATTTTCAATCTCATTCAACTTTGAATTTACTTTAGCATCTTCAATAGCTTCTGTTACATATTCAACACCTATAACTTTCTTAGCGCTTTTGGCTAAAAAATTGGCAATCGTACCAGTGCCAGTATAAAGGTCATAAACCGTTTCTTCTCCTTTCAAATTTGCAAAGTCTCTGGCTACTTTATATAATTCATAAGCTTGGTCTGAATTTGTTTGATAAAAGGATTTTGGCCCTATCTTAAATTGCAAACCTTCCATTTCTTCAATGATATGGTCTTTTCCATAAAATACATTTACATCCAAATCATGGAAAGTTTCATTTCCTTTTTGATTTAAAATGTAGAGTAATGAAGTAAGCTCAGGGAAGTTTTCTTTTATATGATTCAACATCATGCTTAACCATTCTTCATTATCTTCGGCAACTTGCAAAATGACCATAGTCTGCCCTGTAGAAGAAGTCCGTATGATTAAATTCCTAAGAAAGCCTACTTGCTTAATTAAATTGAAATAGGTGATGTTGTTGTCCTTCGCAAACCTATCAACAGAATTACGAATTGCATTCGATGGATCTGCTTGTAAATAGCATTTCTCAATTTGTACTATTTTATCAAATCTTTTTGGGATATGAAAACCTAGGGCATCAGACTCAAATTCTTTTCCAGATTCTATTTCTTCAGTAGTTAACCACCGATTATTGGAGAAAGTGTACTCCATTTTATTTCTATAGAAAGTGGTGTTTTTGGAACCTAGAATCGCCTTTATTTCTGGTAAATCTACTTTAGCAATTCGCTCTAAAGCATCTTTCACTTGTTCGGATTTAAAGCCTAATTGATCGTCATAGCTCAAATGTTGCCATTTACATCCACCACAAACACCGTAATGACTACAAAAAGGCTCTATTCTTAAGTTAGATTTTCTGTGAAATTTTATAGCGCTCCCTTCAAGGAAACTTTTCTTTTTTTTGTGAACTCTAACGTCAATAATATCCCCAGGGGCAGTTCCTGCTACAAATACTACTTTATCCTTATAATAGCCCAAAGCTTTGCCTTCTGAAGCTATCTTTTCAATCTCTAATTCCTCTATAATTGGATGTGGTTTTCTTCCCATAGCCTGCAAAATTAGACTAATATTTTTGAAGCAAAAAGCTTGAATACAGAATTAATAATTTGAAACCAGGGCTGCTTGAATATCTCAGTGCAATTCAGTTGGTCAATTCAGTTGGTTAAAATCAAAGCTTTTTAATGCTGGAGGTTTTTATGTAAGCTTCTTTTTCATTAATAATAACTTCACTCCAAACATCTACTTGATCTTTTACTTGAATTTTTGCTGGAACACTTATTTGTTCAACTAAATTAGATCCAGCAGAAGGGCCTTCCAATAAGAAGCTGGGACTACTTATTATTATGGCTTCTGATTTTCCATTGTAATTATTTAAACAGGCTACAATTAGAATTGGAATTAAGGCAATAGCAAAGTAAGTTTTCTTTTTGTGAAGAGAATTTTGATGCTTTATTATCATTCCAAGACTAAAGAATATGATAATGGAAAATAATAATTGGAAGTATATTTTCCATTCCTTATAGAACAAATTGGCATGATAAGTAAATCCATAATCAAAGCCAATAGCTTTTTTGCTTTCTGCAGTTTCTTTTAGATAATCAATTACTTTTTCGTCTTTAGTGAATTGATGATATTTTTCTAAATAGAACATAGACTGACCAATATTTCCCATTCCCTCTTCTATTCTGGCTAATTTTAAGAGCATAGCTGGACTTGAATTTCCATCATTATAAATTTTCTTGTAAATTTTTATGGCACTTATATATTGCTTATTTTCATATAGTGAATCAGCCTTAACTAATTCCTTTTCAAGGGACTGCGTAAATCCACAAGTGGTGATAACAAGAAGAAGAAAAAGCGAAGAAATCAGAAATTTGAACTTTAGCATTTGCATTTTATTAATTAGTACTTACCTTTGCAACGCAATTAAGGAAAACGACTCCTTAAAAGCAATAAAAAGACTCGGAACTCATTCAATTTGAGTTTGCTAATTAAACGAATTAGAAGGAGTTAATTTTTATTATAATTGACTCGCTAGCTCAGCTGGTAGAGCACATCCCTTTTAAGGATGGGGTCTTGGGTTCGAACCCCAAGCGGGTCACTTTTTCAAAATTGTGAAAACAATTTTGAACAACAAATTCTTTGTGAAGCTCTGGTTAACTGAACTAGGGCATTTTTTTTCTGTAAAATTGACTCGCTAGCTCAGCTGGTAGAGCACATCCCTTTTAAGGATGGGGTCTTGGGTTCGAACCCCAAGCGGGTCACATTAAATTGAAAGCTCCGATTAAATGAATTGGAGCTTTTTTTGTTAGTTATTGGATTGATTTCCTGATTAGAGAAATCTATTATAAATTAGGTTTTGAAAGTTTAAGACAAGAGCAGAAATTAAATGATTCGCTGGTTGAGCATCCCGACTTATTAAGCCGGGAGGGTCTTGGGTTCCCCCATAGGGATGCCAATGGCAGAACCCCAAGCAGGTCACACTTACAAACCTATCTGGTGAAAAATGGATAGGTTTTTTAGTTTTAGCATGTATATTTGCTATGCGAAAATGCGCACGTGGTGAAATTGGTAGACACGCCACCTTGAGGGGGTGGTGCCTTAACTGGTGTGGAAGTTCGAATCTTCTCGTGCGCACAAATAAAAAAGGCTGTGAATCTAAATTCACAGCCTTTTTTTGCTTTAAAGAGGATATATTCTAGTCAGCAAATGCCATCAATAAATCTTGCTTGGTGATAATATGTGCTTCATTTTTTTCATCTAACACCATCAATGCTTTATCTCCATGATTCATCATAGAGGAAATAGTATCAACAGTAGTATTTAAGGCAATAAACTTAAATGGGTTGTCCATTATCTCTGAAATTGGTTTAGACTTCAGTTCAGGATTTTCCACTAATCTATTTAATAACTGCGTATCTGATATACTTCCAACAAATTCACCAGCTTTCGTAACTGGTAATTGAGAAATAGATAACTCATCTAATAATTTCACTACCTCACCAATTTTTTGGTCGCTATCAATACTGATTAATTTGTAACTACTACTTCTTTTCTTAACAATATTTTTAGCAGTAGCATAATCATTGTTTTCAATGAATCCGTGATCTTTCATCCAGTCATCGTTATAGATTTTGCCTAAATAACGAGTACCATGATCAGGGAGGATAATCACCATTACATCATCTTCTTTTAAATGCTCTTCTGCATATTCAAGAGCACCATGTACAGCGGAACCACAAGACCATCCGCAGAATAGACCTTCTTCTCTGGCTAACCTTCTTGTCATGATGGCTCCATCTTTATCCGTTACTTTCACGAAATGATCAATCATGGCGAAATCAACATTTTTTGGTAAAATGTCTTCTCCAATCCCTTCTGTTAAATAAGGATAGATTTCTTTTTCATCAAAAACACCTGTTTCTTTATATTTTTTGAAAACAGAACCATAAGAATCAATTCCAATGCTTCTTATTTCAGGGTTTTGTTCTTTTAAATACCTTGAAGTACCGCACATAGAACCTCCTGTTCCAACTCCTGCAGCCCAATGGGTTATTTTACCTTCTGTTTGTTCCCAAATCTCAGGACCGGTAGTTTCATAATGTGCCTTTGTGTTTGACATATTATCATACTGATTAGGGTAAATAGAATTAGGAGTATCCTCGTGTATTTTTTTTGCTACTGAGTAGTATGAGCGTGGATCATCAGGACTAACATTGGTTGGGCAAACAATTACTTCAGCACCCATGGCACGAAGAATGTCCATTTTTTCTTTTGATTGCTTGTCTGCTAAGGTAAATACGCATTTATAACCTTTTGAAATAGCCGCAAGAGCTAATCCCATACCAGTATTTCCAGACGTCCCCTCAATGATTGTACCTCCTGGTTTTAGCTTACCTTCTTTTTCAGCATCTTCAACCATTTTGATCGCCATTCGATCTTTCATGGAGTTTCCAGGGTTGAAATATTCAACTTTTACCAGTATTGTCCCTGGTATTCCTCTGTTGACTTTGTTTAGTTTCACCAATGGCGTGTTACCAATGGTCTCTATAATAGAGTTGTAATACATTTTTTATCTATTTGCTTTCCGCAAAGTTAGTTAATTATAATCATCATTGAAAAGTGACGTATGTAATATTCATATTCTTTTAAGAAGAACTGTAAGATATGTAGTGGCGTTATTTGTATTGTAATTAAATAAGAAAGCAATGCAAAATCTTAATCCACAAATCGCCTTTAAAATTAATGAGTTATCTGATTATGGATACAACAATAATTTTCTTTTTGAAAATGGTGAGTTAGTTTTAAGGAGAGAAGAAGACGATCTTAAAATTGAGAAACACTATGTTGCAGAGCAGGTATCCGTGGAAGCGGAATATTTATATGAAGATAAAGGCTCTGCAGTAATCACTTTTATGACTAATGATGGTGAATTGGGTTATGCCATTGACACTATGGATGCAACTGGTGAATTTCCATTGATCAATTATTTTGAAGCTTTAGAGGATTGAGTTTGTTTAACAATCTTTAATTCGTTCCGTTGATAACTATAAACAAAAATATAGTTTATGGATTCAATGAACACAATAGCTGAAAAGATAGAGGAATTAAAAAATAAAGGATTTACAGAAGATTTTTTCTTTGAAGGTGGGAAATTAAAGACTGAAAATGACTCATTTGAAAAAGAAGATATAACTGAAATAAAAGAATACAGATTTGAAGGGAAATCAAATCCTGACGATTTATCAATATTATATCAAATTACAACCTCATCTGGTAAAAAAGGAACAATTGCTGATGGCTTTGGTCCAAGTGCAAACCAAGAGTTAACGGAATTTATACTTCAGGCAGAATCTTAATTCTGTCTTTTTTGTGCCAATAAATAAAGTACAGCCATTCTAATAGCCACTCCATTTTCTACTTGATTTAGAATAATTGATTGCTTAGAATCTGCCACATCACTACTAATTTCCACCCCTCTATTGATCGGTCCTGGATGCATTACGATAATTTCTTTACCGATACTGTCTAATAACTTCCTGTCAACACCATAATAGAGCGAATATTCTCTTAAAGAAGGGAAGTATTTTAATTGCTGTCTTTCTAATTGAATTCGTAGAATATTGGCAACATCACACCATTCTAAAGCTTCTTTCACATCCCAGCTAGTTTTGACTCCTAAATCTGAAATATACTTTGGTAATAGGGTTGCTGGACCGCAAACCATAACCTCGGCACCCAGCTTTTTTAAGGCGTAAATATTTGATAATGCGACTCTTGAGTGTAAGATGTCCCCGATGATTGCAACTTTTTTTCCTTTGATTTCCTGAATTTGCTCTCTTATGGAGTAAGTATCTAAAAGAGCCTGAGTTGGATGTTCATGAGTGCCATCGCCTGCGTTTACTATATTCGCATTAATGTGTCTTGAAAGGAAATGCGCAGCTCCTGGGCTTGAATGTCGCATGACTACCATATCCACTTTCATGGAAAGAATATTGTTGACTGTATCTAATAAAGTTTCTCCTTTTTTAACAGAGCTATTAGAAGAAGAGAAATTTACGACATCTGCCGATAGTCTTTTTTCAGCCAATTCGAACGATAATTTTGTTCTAGTTGAATTTTCAAAGAATATATTGGCTATGGTTATATCTCTTAGCGATGGGACTTTTTTAATGGGTCTATTAATAACTTCTTTGAAGTGGTCGGCAGTTTGAAAAATCAATTGAATATCTTCTTCTGTTAAGTCTTTGATACCCAATAAATGATTTACACTTAAATTTGTCATTATTCTTCTTTTGTCACTAACCAGATTTTATCATTTTCAGCACCTTGGTCTGTCCATTCTACAAGTACTCGCTGAGTTTTTATGGTATTCACTCTTTGTCCAACATAATCGGGTTGAATAGGTAAATCTCTCGTGTATTTCCGATCGATGAAGGTTAGAAGTTCAACTAGTTTGGGTCTTCCGAATGCAATCATTGCATCTAGAGCGGCTCTTACTGTTCTACCAGTGAATAGCACATCATCAATCAAAATAACTTTTTTGTCTTCAATTATGAAGGGGATATCGGTGGCATTTGCTTTAATCGGAGTGTCTCTTCTCCTGAAATCATCACGGTAGAAGGTGGTGTCTAACAATCCGAGAGGAAGTTCTTTATTTAAGCGCTCGTTTAATCTTTTTTGTATTCTTTGTGCTAAGAAAACTCCCCTAGGTTGCAGCCCAATTAAAACCGTGTTTTGAAAATCTTTGTGGTTTTCAATCAATTCTTCCACTAACCTGTTAATGGTAATTTGCAAGAGGTCGGTATCTAAAATTAAACGTTTTTCCATGGCGCTGGGGCAAAGATAGTAAACTAGCTATTTATTTGACCACGATTTTATTGATAAAAAATACTTTTCTGTTCAATTTAATATTTGCATCCCTTAGATTTTTGACCCTATTTACTCCATGTGCATAAAAATTATTTCCATACCAATGTTCTAAACCTTCTAAATCCTCATCATTAGCTCTTATTTCATCATTTTCATACATTAGTCTTAATTCTTCCGTGTATTTTCCCTCTACAATTTCATTGTTTTTAATGACCTTTATTTTTAAGTGTTGATTATATAAATACAACATCACAATTTCATTTTCTAAAAAGGCTAAATGAACATGTTCTTCTAAATTGAAACTTTTAAGATCGTTGATTTCGAAGCTGTTGTCCCACAGTAGTTTTCCATTATTATCAAAAGCCATGATAACCGCATGAGTATATTTATACCCGTCAAAAGCTTGCACTGAACTTCCACCATGGGAATAAGAGGCACTCATAGTGTATGGATCGAAGCCTCTTTGTCGATTGGTATAAGTAGGGTAATAAGCTTCACCAATCAATATATTTTCATTGTTCTGCTTGATAATGTCTTGCACAAATAAGCGGTAGCTAAACCTGAGTTTTCTTCCTTTTACTTTTTTTCTGGCAATTCTTTTAAGTATTCTTTCTTTTTTTCTTTCCCTCATGTAATTGAAAAAATTTTCCAGCTCACCATAATTGTAATAGTTGATTTGGTTTTGACTTACTTTATTGAAATCCGCTACGAAAATCCCTCTTGATGTCTCTATTCTTTTATTAGCCGAATAAGTGCCAGCTAGTAAATTACCTCCTTCGCTACTATTTACGATCCTACCATCAGTCAAACTTAGATCTTCTTTTGCAATCAGTTGGTCGGTGAAAATTTGTTCGCCCATAGTGCTATAGGCTCTCACTGAAATTCCAAACCTCTTATTAGGCATTCTATCAGAAGTTATTACCCTGAAGTAATCGTCTTTAGTATCAGTGGAAATTTGTAATAAACTACTTCTGTCATTGTAAAAACCAGGCAGAACCACTCCTTTTCTAGCAGTGAAGTTATACACCATAACAACTGTTCGCATATTGACATTACCACCAAAGATGACTGCATCATTTTTGGCTTCAAATTCAGTTAACTGAATAGGAACTAAATTCTCATACAAATAAGATTGGAAAGAATTTCCTCTTATTGAAAACGTAATGAATAACAAGTCTTTTGCAAATTCGTAACCTTCTTGGAAAAGCAACACTAACTGATCGTCTGCATAACTGTAGCCTTTAAATGTAAATTTACTATCAATTATGACTTCCCTTCTGCTAGTTTCTTGTAAAGAGGTATCCAGTCTTATAATCTGCCAATGTAGTTCTTTAAAGGTTGATTTTTCTTGCAATTCTTTAAATAGAAAAAGTCCATTTTCTTCTGCCGAAACGATATTGTACTCGTCATAAGAATTATCAATTTCAATTTCATACCTTAATGGTTGTGAAATTTGTGCTAGAGCTGGCCAGGTCACTAAAAGTATTAAAAAGCTTAAGAGAAATTTCAAGTTCATATTGGTTGTAACAGTTTTTATGGTTCTTTTAATCTTATTTCTTAAATGCTTATTGCTCTTCAAAAAAAAATTCGTCAAGATCGTTTTATTTTCACTAGTGTACGTATAACATAAGTTCAACTCAATTGTTAAACAAAAAAAATACATAATCAATCCATTATCCTTCTCAATATATCCTTTAATTTTACGAAAAATCAAGAAGCTTTGGAAAATAAACAAATAATAAGAATTTTAAAGAGCACTGCCAAGCTTATGGAGTTGCATGGTGAGAATGATTTTAAAGTAAAATCTTATCAGAGCGCAGTTAACAGTCTTGAAAGATATAATCAAAGCTTGGCTGTAATGGATCTAAATGAACTTCAAGAAATTGAGGGAGTAGGGAAAAGTTTGGCTCAGTCTATTTATCAAATAAATGAGCAAGGTTCATTCGAGTTTTTTGATGATTTAAGCGCCAAAACACCTGAAGGAATTTTGGAAATGATGCAGTTGAGCGGTTTCGGTCCAAAGAAAATTAAACTCATCTGGGAAAAGTTAGGAATTGAAAGTTTGGAAGATCTACTAATTGCCTGCAAAGAAAATAAAATAGCGGCATTGAAGGGATTTGGCGATAAAACGCAAGTTAAACTGCAAGAAGCAGTTGAGTTTAAATTGAGTATGCGAGGCTTTATTCATTATAGAGAGGCAGAAAAATTAGCTGATAAGATTATTAAGGATTTAAGATCTATAGACGGAGTAAATAAAGTCTCTATAACTTCTGATACCAGGAGAAAACTGGAAGTTATAAAACCAGTAGAAATATTGGTTGCAACTGAAAATAAAGCAAAAATCATTCAGTACATATCCAAAAATGAAGGTTTTGTACTCGATAAGAAAAATTCTGGCCCCCTTAGTTTGAAATTCAATTATAAAGCCTTGAAGGCTGAGATCAACATCATCTTCACCTCAACGGAACAATTTGTTAATGAATTGTTTAAGACTACTGCACATCCTAATCATCTTAATGCTGAATTACGAAAAGACGAGTCATTTAGTCATATCTTAAAGCAAAAGCAATTTGGTTCTGAGGAAGAAATTTATGAAGCAGCTGGCTTTCCCTATATAGTGCCTGAGCTTAGGGAAGGCTTATGGGAACTAGATTGGGCTAAGGAAAATGCAATTCCAAAACTGCTTGAAATGGATGATTTAAAAGGAATTTTACATAATCATAGTACTTACAGTGATGGTAAAAATTCTTTGGAGGAAATGGCTCAGTATTGTAAGGATTTGGGCTATGAATATTTAGGAATAAGTGATCATAGTAAAACAGCTTCTTATGCTAATGGATTGCAGGAATTCAGGATTAAAAAGCAGCATGAGGAAATAGATGTACTAAATGAAAAATTAGCGCCTTTTAAAATCTTCAAAGGAATTGAATCTGATATTTTGAATGATGGTTCATTAGATTATGCCAATGAGGTAATGGAAAGCTTTGATTTTGTGGTGTCATCCATTCATTCTCCATTAAATATGGATGAAAAAACAGCCACCAATCGATTGCTAAATGCAATTGCCAATCCATTTACTACCATTTTAGGACATCCCACTGGCAGGTTATTGTTACAGAGAAAAGGCTATCCTATAAATCATAAAGCTGTAATAGATGCTTGTGCAGAATACGGTGTGGTGATCGAAATTAATGCTCACCCTTGGCGGTTGGATTTAGACTGGAGATATGTAAGGTATGCGCTCGATCAAGGAGTGCAAATTTCAATAAATCCTGATGCCCACGAAACAATTGGCTATCACGACATGTATTATGGCCTCTGCATTGGCCGAAAAGCAGGACTAACTGCTCAAGAAACACTTAACGCCAAAAGCTTAGATGAAATATCACAATATTTTGAAGACCGTAAGAAGTCAGCATTATCAAAAATATAGAATTTGAAAAAAGTTAAAAAAGTCCTCATCTTAAGATTTTCCTCAATTGGAGATATTGTTTTGACTACTCCAGTAATCAGGGCAATTAAATTACAACTTTCTGATGTTGAAGTGCATTACGGTACAAAAAAGGCCTATGCTAATATAGTTGAAAACAATCCTTACGTGGATAAAGTCCATAAGTTGGATGATAGCTTAAACGAGTTGGTTTCTGCTTTGAAAGTTGAAAATTTTGACTACATAGTTGATCTTCACAATAATTTACGCACTAAGATCATCAAATTAAGATTGAATGTACCTTCAAATTCATTTGATAAATTGAACTGGGAAAAGTGGCTGATGGTAAACATGAAAGTTAATAAGTTGCCTAATCAGCATATAGTGGATCGTTACATGGCTGCTGCTTCAGCATTAGGTGTGAAGAAAGATCAGTTTGGACTTGATTATTTTATTCCTGAAAAGGATGAAGTAGAAAACGATTGGTTACCGGAGACTCATCAAAAAGAATATGTGGCTTATGTGATTGGTGCTCAGCACAATACTAAGAAGCTACCTTTCAAAAGAATGGTTGAGCTGTGTGACAAGATCAATAAACCGATTGTTTTAGTAGGAGGGCCAGAAGATACTGAAATGGGAGAGAAGGTAGAAAAGTTTTTTCAGCAGACAGAAAATTCTGCTCCATATGAAGAAAAGCTATCTGAAATGGGTAAAAAGGCTAAAATATTCAATGCTTGCGGAAAATTTAACTTGAATCAATCTGCTTCATTAGTGAAAAACGCTACTTATGTTTTTACTCATGACACAGGTTTGATGCATATTGCAGCTGCTTTCAAAAAGAATATATTTTGCATTTGGGGTAATACAATTCCAATGTTTGGGATGTATCCTTACAAAACCAAATTTACAATTCTGGAGAATACAAAAGTTAACTGCAGACCTTGTTCAAAAATTGGTTATCAGAAGTGCCCTAAAGGTCATTTCAATTGTATGAATAAGATAATTTTTGATTTTTGGTTGCCCTAGACTAATAAAATGCATCTTCAATATGAAGGTGTTTTTCGGGTTCATTCAAATTGATACTGAGAATATCAAAACGAATATCTTTTTGCCAGTTAATTGAATAGATATAGTTTTCGGCAGCTTCCATTATTTTAGCTATTTTTGCCTGATTTACTCGTTCTTCAGGGTAACCATGAGTAAAAGAATGTAATGATTTAACTTCAATAAAAATTAACAAGTTATTATGTAAAGCAATAATGTCAATTTCACATCTTTTAAATCGATAATTTCGTTCCAAAATTTCATAGCCTTTAGATTCTATAATTTTATTGGCTAAATGTTCGCCTTTGTCGCCTATTTTTTTTGTATTCATTCTTTTGGTATCAATCTGATAGTATATTTGTAAATTAATAAAATGAATTTAAACCTCACTGTGATAAATTTAATAAAAACTTTTCCTGAGCAATTGAAAGAAGCGTTGGATTTAACAAAACAAATTAACGCTACTGACTTTCCAAAAGATCAAATCCACCATGTTGCCATAAGCGGAATGGGAGGCTCAGGTATTGGCGCTCACCTTGTGAAAAGTATTCTGGAAGATTACTGTAAAATTCCAATAACCTTGATTCAAGGTTATAATTTGCCACTTTGGGTAAATGAGAAAACCTTATTTATTGCTTGCTCTTACAGTGGAAATACAGAAGAAACTTTAACAGTTTTAGAAATAGCCAAAAAGCAGACTGATCATATATTTTCGGTCACAACTGGTGGGAAATTAAAGGCAATATCAGATAAAGAAAATTTCCCTCAGTTTAATTTTTCAGGAAAAGCAGAATGTCCTCGTGCGGGTCTAGCTTATCCTTCTGTTGCTATTTTAATGTTGCTGCAAAAACTTGGCCTATGTCCAGGTATTGATATTAAAGAAGAAATAGGACATAGTAGTAAGCTCTTAATGGAATTTCAAGAAGAGATTCAAATTGAAGCTAAAACACTAGCCAAGAATATTCATAGTTTCTATGCATTGCTTTATGCTGATCAAAAGTTCTATCCAGCTGTTTTAAGATTTCAGCAACAATTAGCAGAAAACAGTAAGCAACTATCTCATACGCATGTATTTCCTGAGTTGAATCATAATGAAATAGTTGGTTGGAGGTTTCCTGAGGATCATATTTCGAGAAGCAAAGCTATTTTATTGAGGTCTGATTTTGATCACCCCCAAAATCAGAAAAGGATGGAAGCTAGTAAGTCAATTATTTTGCAACATGCAGAAATTATTGAGTTAAAAGCAAAGGGCAAGAGCTTTACGCAACAATTATACTATTTTATTCATTTAGTAGACTGGATCAGTTTTTATTTAGCTGAAGAAAACCAAGTTGATCCATTTCCTGTTGAAAATATTGATTATTTAAAAAATAAATTAGCAGAGAAGTCGTGAACTATAGAATAAATAAAGAGACTCAATTCCTTTCTTTAGGCTTGATGGATTACAAGGAAGCTTGGGATTATCAGGAAGAATTATTCTTTAAAACGATCGAAATTAAGACGGCTAATAGGAAAATTGAGGAGAAAGATCAAAAGATAACACCGAATTACCTTATTTTTTTGGAGCATCCACATGTTTATACATTAGGTAAAAGTGGATCTGAAGACAATCTACTGCTTGATGAAAATGGATTGAAAGAAAAACAGGCAACTTATTATAAAATTAATCGGGGAGGAGATATTACTTATCATGGACCTGGACAAATCGTAGGTTACCCTATTATTGATTTAGATAATTTCTTTACGGATATCCATAAATATTTAAGATTACTAGAAGAGGCTGTAATCCTTACTTTGATGGATTATGGAATTGAATCGGGAAGAATTAAAGGCTTAACAGGAGTGTGGATTGATTATGAAGAAGATGCACAAAATCCTAGAAAAATATGTGCTTTGGGAGTGAAGTCAAGCAGATGGGTAACCATGCATGGTTTTGCATTTAATGTGAATACTGATTTAAATTATTTTAAGAATATTATTCCATGTGGAATTGATGATAAGGCTGTCACCTCAATGGAAGCGGAATTAGGTGAAAAGCTAGATATGCAGGAGGTTAGCATTAAATTGAAACAGCATATAGCAGATTTGTTTGAAATGAAATTATTGGAAGAAATATGAAAAAGGATATTGATTTTTCACCAGTGACCGGTGTAGAATTGGTAATAACTCAATCTGAAAAAGCAGGAGAAACACAATGGGATGTGTATCTAATCAATAAAAATTTAATAGAGTTGGAAACTGTAATGATAACTTCAAGAGGTTACGGAAGAATAGGGAGTGAAGAAAAGGAGACATCCGTTTTGCGTCACATGATTGAAAAGGTGGAGGAACAGAGCTATGCAAGAATAGAACCCATTCAGCCCGAATTATTTCAACTTAACAATGAATATTGGGTTAGTTATTATATTCTAGATCAGGTTTTTGATAAGAAGTTTGTTTTTGTACCAGACTCAATCAAAGATGAAAATTTGCAGTACATCCCCGAATTGGATTTGATGGGGATACGTCATGCATAAATTAAATTTTGATATTAGTCAAAGGTTTAATTATATTTAGAGTTTTAATAACCTTAAATAGCATGAAACCATATACCTTTTTTATTACTGTTCTTCTTATTTTATATTCATCAATCTCATTTAGTCAAATAAATGGCAAAAGCTGGTCCGAAATTAAAAGGGTAGGTAAGGGTGAAGTTACTTGTATATATTATCAAACACCAGGTCTTGTTTTTGAGGAGAATGGAGAAATGCAAGGTGTTTGTATTGATATAATGAAGGAGTTTAAATCATATGTAAAAGATAAATATAGCGTTCAATTAGATTTTAGTTTTGTGAGAAAAGTGCCTGTTTTTACAGAATTCATTAATACTGTGAAGAACGGTGAAAATGTAATGGGGGTATGCAATACCAGTATTACAAAAGAACGAAAAGCATATTTAGATTTCAGTCCTGCCTATATGAATAATCCGTCTGTATTACTTTCAAATGGAGACGCTCCAGTTATAAAGGATTTATCAAAAATGTCTTCCAATTTTGAAAATTATAAGGCCGTAATCATCAAGGGTTCAACCCACGAAAAATACTTAAAAAAGATTTCTGATCAGTATTTCCCAACTATTGAAATTGAGTATGTAAATTCTGGGACTGAGGTTAATGCTAATTTAAGGAGTAACTCAAACTATTTCACATTAATTGATTTTACAGAATATTTTGATGCTGTACGAAAGCGAATGGATGTAACTCGACATCCAGTACCTTTGAATGAATTAGAAGATCAATTGGGGTTTATTTTTCCAAAAGGCAGTGATTGGGATGCTGTATGGGCAGAATTTTTAACGCCTTCTTTTAAAGAAAGCGTTAAATATAAAAAGATTATAGCTGATAATTTAGGAACGTCTTTTGTGAATCTGATCCGTTAAGCATTCATTAATTTTATAGATGCTGAATTAATACAATAGCGTAATCCAGTTGGTTTTGGGCCATCTGGAAATACATGCCCAAGATGGGCATCGCAGACATTACATAGAACTTCCACTCGGATCATTCCAAAACTGACATCCTTTTCATATTTAATCACATTGTTTTCGAATGGCTCGGTGAAACTTGGCCAACCCGAATTGGATTCGAATTTTAGAGTAGAATCAAATAATGTAGTCTCACAGCATCTACAGGCATATAGTCCTGCTTCATGCGCTTCACAGTACTCACCGCTGAATGCACTCTCAGTACCTTTCTTCCTAGTAACCCGATATTCTTCTGGCGATAAAATTGATTTCCATTCAAGATCGGTTTTTTTAACTCTTTTTGGTGGTTCAGGGCTCCCGTTATTAGCAAATTTGATTACATCGTTCCAGTTCATATGTAGTGTTTTTTATTGATTTTTAACTAATAATTGTAATCTATGTTTATGCAAGAAGCTGATTATTTCAAACTACTCAATTATTAGACATAAAAAAAGGTTTCTCAAACCTGAGAAACCTTCATTCAATTAAATGATCTTAAAATGTATATTTATCAATTAAGCTAATTTCACATTCACTGCATTTAAACCTTTTTTTCCGTCTTGAAGTTCGTAAACAACTTCATCATTTTCTCTAATGTCGTCAATTAGACCTGATACATGTACGAAATAATCTTGTTGTGTGCTTTCGTCAATAATAAATCCAAATCCTTTTGAATCATTAAAGAATTTTACTGTTCCTTTATTCATTATAATAA
Source organism: Marivirga tractuosa DSM 4126 (assembly GCF_000183425.1). Classification (NCBI taxonomy): domain Bacteria; kingdom Pseudomonadati; phylum Bacteroidota; class Cytophagia; order Cytophagales; family Marivirgaceae; genus Marivirga; species Marivirga tractuosa. Next base: position 970,567 of record NC_014759.1, on the reverse strand, counting down.
TTTTAATTTTCACAAAGTTACTTCTTTTTTGACAATACCTATGACTTTGCAAGTTTAATTTTGAAGATATAAGTATTAATATTGGGAGTTGGACTTAAAAAGTGCATTTAAAAGCTTACAGCCATTTATTTTATATTAATTTTACATAAACTTTTTTCTTGTCATTCAATTTTATGTTTAAGTACTTTTCTTATTATTTATTTCTGGTAGTAGCATTGAGTTCATGTAAAGAAACTGATTCAAATAAATCAGAGGACAAGGTTTCAATCAAATTTCTAGATAAAACAACTGTTAAGTGTAATAGGATGGTAGACAGCACCATTGTAGGTGGACTATCCTCTATTGATTATATATCTAATAATACGTTCGTGGTGATATCAGATGACCGCTCTGAGTATTCCCCGGCAAGGTTTTATGAAATGGAGATAATAATAAGTCAGGACAGCTTCAAAAGTCATAAATTCAATAAAACTATTCTATTGAAAAACGAAGAGGGTGATTTATTCGAAACAAATGAACTTGATCCTGAGTCTATTCGATTTAGGGCTTCTAGCGATTCATACTTTTATACTAGTGAAGGAGGAAGGACGAACGAATGGTTACATCCCTACATTTGGGAAATTAATAGAAGGGGAGAGGTGATAAATACCATTACAGTACCCGATCTTTTTAGGTTTAGTAGCAAGAAAGGAGTTCGAGAAAACGGTGGATTTGAAAGTTTAAGTTTTGAAAATGATAGCATTATTTGGTATGCCAATGAATTGCCATTGAAGGAAGACGGGGAAGTGCCAGGGTTTGGTGGTGATACATATCCGATTAGGTTAGTGAGGCAAGACATCAAAAATGGTGTTGTTCTTGATCAATATGCTTATCAGATTAGTTCTTTAAAGACTAAACCTAATCCTGAAACAGGTTTTTTTATAAATTCAGTACCTGAAATTATGTATATAGATGAAAATAGGTTGTGGGTATTGGAAAGATCTTATACAACAGGGGTAGGTAACTTTGTGAAATTATTTGAAGTTGATATAACAAATGCTACTGACATACAGAAAATTAATTCTTTAATTGGACAAGAGTATACTTCAGTAGAAAAGAGCTTGATACTGGACTTTTCTGCTTTTAATCAGAGAATTGACAATATTGAAGGGATGACATTCGGTCCAGATTTCCCTGATGGTAGCAAAAGCTTAATTTTCATATCGGATGATAATTTTAATGCTGAACAGGAGACGCAACTATGGTTATTTAAAATAGAGTATGAATAGTTGTTTTATGGTATTGAAATTTTCTAAGTTACATTCTAAATAAAAACGAAAACATTATTAGCTCCTTTATGAGATATTATTTCTTGCTTTTATTTCTGTCAATTGGTTACGTACTACCTTTATATCCCCAAGAAAAAGATTTAAATGAATATCTAGTGACAGAATCGCAAGACACTTTAATTGGTTTTGTTCGTCCGACTTCTGAAGTTATACATATTGAACAAGGCTTGTACTTTAAACCTGACAAAAATACTCCTGAGAAATTATATCGGATGAATCAGATAGTGGCTTATAAAGATGAAATAGGGAGACTCCACCACAAGAAGCTGATTCCTAATCAAGGCAGGGATTCCATTTTTAAATTTTTAGAGGTACTATTAATCGGAGAGGCAAGTCTTTATCAGTTCAATTCGGTTTTTTATATCGAAAAGGGTAACAAATTATATCAATTAAAAGATACAGATTCTGAGATTAGAAATGACAAGGGAAGTTTGGTATTAAAACATAATAAAGAATATCTAGCAATTTTAAGCGTCCTTTTTTCTGATTGTTATCTTTTATATGATGAAATCATGGATTCAAAAATGAATTATAAAAGTTTAATATCCCTTTTAAAAAGGTATCATGAATGTACGGGAAGCGGTTACGCACTTCTTAGAGATGAGTCGCAATTTGAAATAGAATATAATTTAGGATTATATTTTGGCGGCTTTACAACATTATCTTCACAAAGACTATTGTTGTATAAAAGTAGTGAAGTAAAAGGATTAAGTGACCAGAATTTAATGTTTGGTGCTGATTTTTATTTTCGTTTTCAAAAGTCAAGTAAATCTTATCTAATATTTTCACCTCATTTTTCGTTTAACAATCAATACGCTTACAATAATTCAAGGATAGCTAATGCTTACTGGTTATATAATTATGATTTGAAATATCAATTTAATCAGATTGATTTACCAATTGGAATAGGTTTTACATTGAACAATAGAAAGGTGCAGCCTTTTGTGAATGCAAGCTTTGTTTTAAGTCGCTTATGGAAAGGTACTTACAATTATTCTATTAGGCGTGGCCCTGCATCCGAAAGTGAGGACAGTCATTCTATGCTTGCTGATTTTGAAAATGATTGGGAGAGCGTAAATAATATAGGCTTAAGTGCATCGCTTGGGTTGAATTACCGTTTCTTAAATAGAATTACATTATTCAATAAGGTAAGATATCAGGTCTCTAACTATTTAATAGAAGAAGATCGCATTCAGAATGGTGAGAAATTTCTTAATTATCATCAGTTTAAGGTGGAGTTTGGTGTCATATTTTAAATTTTACTTCTATGAATTTTTTTTCAAATTTCTTAAATAATTCTGGTGTTTTGGAGAACTCCAAGATCAAAGAAGACTATGGTCATTTTTTTCTCGATAATGAAGAAGTAGAAGTGGGTTTCAAGCTCAATGACGACACCTTTATTTTTACCAATAAAAGGTTGATTGTAGAAAGCAAACAAAGTGCGGAAGGTAAAAAAGTGACTACTTTATCGTTACCATATCCTCAAATTGGTTGTTTTAGTATAGAATCCCAAATTTCTTTTGATCCAAAAGCTAGCCTGAAAATCTGGATGAAAGGACAGCAAGATCCAACTATCGAGAAAGAATTTAATAAGTCGGTAGATATTTATGAAGTGCAGAAGATATTAGCTGATCATGTATTAAAATAAAAAAGGTGACCTCAGCCACCTTCTAATTATTTTTGTTCTCTCATCTCTTTTTCTAGATGCTTCACCAATTTTTCACAGAGCAGATTCATTTCTTCTGCCATGAACTCATCTCCTGTAGAATTTAGGACACTCTGTGCCATACCGCCCAAGCAATCTATGTAAAACCTCTTCATCTCATCTACTGGCATTTCATTAGTCCATAAGTCAATTCTCATTGAGTTTTTCTGTACATGATCCCAAAGCGAGATGCTTATACTTTTTGTTTCTGTTAATTCTTCACCTGCATCAGTAGCACTCCATTGAATTTTTTCAGGTACGTTATCTTTGTCTAAATCAATTTCGAAATTTATGTTCGATTTTTTCATTCTTACTATTTCAATCAGTTATTTGTTTATCTATAAATTATTGAGGTAACATATTCTTGAAATCCTCATAAGTTGCTGGTGCAAGAGGAGTGGTGTCACAATCGATTTCCTCTGCTTTTGTATTAATATCTTCAACTCGGTCTTCAGGATCAGGATGTGTACTTAAGAAGGCTGGAGTACCACCAGCTTGACCTTCATCCAATAATTTTTGGAAAAATGAATAGGCACCATTACAAGCATAAGGTGTATTGGCTAAATATTCAACTGATCTTTCATCAGCTTCTTCTTCAAATTCTCTTGAGAAACTTAAACCTGCAGCAGTGCCAGCAATTTGACCTGCAATTTGCTCAAGTTGACTTGGGTCTTCTCCTGTGATCAATTGTAGTAAAATATTTATACCGTATTGTCTTTGAATATTTCTCGTGGTGTGTCTTAAATCAGAATGAGCTACTTCATGGCCTAACACGCCCATTAAATCATCTTCCTGATCCAAGTATTTGATCAAGCCAGTATAAACATACAAATATCCTCCTGGTGTCGCAAAAGCATTCAAAACGGAGTCATTTTCAATGATATGAATATCCCATACAAATTCATCTTTGTATTGTACTTCACCTGAAGTTAATATATAATCAAGTAAATTATTCAGATAGGCGTAAGCTTCTGAATATTCTGCTTCGTCTAAAATAGGAAATTGATCTGGGTCATTTTCGATTTCTTCTGCTACCTGAGCACCTAATTCAACGTCCTCTTCAATTGATGGGAATACGAAGTTATCATTTTTGTCCTTGCAGGAATTAAATATTAAAATTCCTGCAATTAGTACGATATTGATTTGCTTCATTTTTTTCATAACTAACTAATTTTCATTTCTGGAACGTCACCTTCAACTATTAATTTCCCCGCAGTTGCATCTTTTATTTCCTCCACTGATACTCCAGGCGCTCTTTCCAATAATCTAAAGCCACCACCTTCTTGCACTTCCAAGACAGCCAAGTTGGTTACTATTTTTTTTACACATTGCAAGCCAGTGATGGGTAAACTACATTCTTTTAATAGTTTAGAATCACCACTTCTGCTAGTGTGCTGCATGGCTACAATAATATTTTTAGCAGACGCCACTAAATCCATTGCGCCTCCCATTCCTTTAACCATTTTGCCTGGAATTTTCCAATTGGCTATATCACCGTTTTCAGATACTTCCATTGCTCCTAAAATGGTTAAATCAACGTGTCCGCCTCTAATCATGGCAAAACTTTCTGATGAGTCAAACAATACTGAACCATCTCTCATAGTAATTGTTTGTTTTCCTGCATTGATCAGATCGGCATCTACCTCATCTTCAGTTGGGAATTGTCCAATTCCAAGGAGACCATTTTCGGATTGTAAGACAACATCTAGTGCATCAGGAATATAATTCGCCACAAGGGTAGGGATTCCAATACCTAAATTGATATACATTCCATCTTGAACTTCCTGAGCTATTCTTTTTGCTATTCCAATTTTATCAAGTGCCATATATTAAGATCTTACAGTTCTTTGTTCAATTCTTTTTTCATAATTTTTTCCTTCAAAAATACGCTGAACGTAGATGCCGGGAGTATGAATTTCGTTTGGATTAAGTTGGCCAGCTGGAACTAACTCTTCAACCTCTGCAATAGTGATTTTTCCAGCAGCTGCCATCATAGGATTGAAATTTCGTGCAGTGCCTTTGAATATCAAATTCCCTGCTGTATCACCTTTCCAAGCCTTTACTAAAGAAAAATCTGCAACCAGCCCCTTTTCCAATAAATACATTTTTCCATCAAACTCACGAGTTTCTTTTCCTTCTGCAACTTCAGTTCCAAAACCTGCAGGTGTATAAAACGCAGGGATTCCTGCTCCTCCAGCTCTTACTCTTTCTGCCAAAGTACCTTGCGGAATGAGTTCTACATCTAATTCACCTGATAATAATTGCCTTTCGAACTCCGCATTTTCACCAACGTAGGATGAAATCATTTTTTTTACCTGATGGGTTTTGAGCATTAACCCTATTCCAAAATCATCTACTCCTGCATTATTTGAAATACAAGTCAGACCTTTTACTTTGGTATCCAAAAGTGCTTGTATGCTGTTTTCAGGGATTCCGCATAATCCAAATCCGCCTAACATTAAGACTGCATTATCCGGTATGTCTTTGACTGCCTCACTAGCATTTTTTACTACTTTATTAATCATATTTTTATGTTTAATACTAAGCTTATAAAATATAATCTTATTTAAAGTTAACTATTTTGAATGATTCTTAAGATGTTGATTCAGTATTTGTATAGCTTTTTCTTTATCTTTTTGTAACTGTTTGCTTAATGCTGCTTTAGAATCAAATTTTATTTCTTCTCTTAATCTTTTGATAAAGTTGATTTTAATTTTTTCGCCATAAATATCATCATTAAAATCAAAGATATTGGCTTCAATCTTCTTGGTTTTACCATCCACAGTGGGTCTATAGCCAATATTTAGCATTGCTTTATATTGCTGTCCTTTTAGCTCGGCTGTAACTGCATAAACTCCATCAGCAGGAACTAATTTATAGGGTTCCTCAACCTGAATATTGGCTGTCGCAAAACCTAGTGTTTTGCCAATTTTATCACCGCCAACTATTTCGCCATTGATTTCATAATATCTACCTAAAAAATCATGAGCTAATTCTACTTTGCCATCCTCAATTGCATTTCTAATTTTAGTAGAACTGATTCCTACGTCATCAATAGTTTGCTTTGGAATCTCTTCAACTTCAAAACCATATCTATTAGAATGTTTTTTTAAATGCTCGAAACCACCCTCTCTATCCTTCCCGAAACGGTGATCATAACCAATTACTAATCTTTTGGTGTGTAAAGCTGAAATAATAATCCGCTGAATGAATTGCTCTGAAGTCCACTGAGAAAACTCTTTGGTGAAATGTACTCTCACGATATGATCTAAGCCTAATTGGTCAAGAATTGCTGCTTTTTCATCGAAAGTGGTTAGTAATTTCAAATCATCTTGATTATTACCTAATACATAGCGAGGATGAGGCCAGAAAGTGACTAAGGCTGTCTCCCCTTCCACTGATTTGGCTAATTCTATTATCCTACTGATTATTTCCTGATGCCCAAGATGAATACCATCGAAAGTTCCAATGGTCACCACTGCATTTTTAATGCCTTCTAAATTTTCATATCCGTCATGGACGATCATTTGTGTCGACTTTATTATTTTTCACAAATTCATTTAAGTTGTCAGCATCTTCAACGGAAAAATCACCTATTTTTGTTCTTCTTAATGCTGATAAGTAGGCTCCGACACCTAGCTTTTCTCCAAAATCATGCGCTAAACTCCGAATATATGTCCCTTTTGAGCAACGCACTCTGAAAGAAACTTTGTTTTCTTTGAAATCAGTGATTTCAAATTCGCTAATAGTTACGACTCTTGATTTTAATTTAACCTCTTTACCTTCTCTGGCCAAGGAATATGCCCTTTTCCCACCTGTTTTGACAGCTGAAAATATAGGTGGAGTTTGTTCTATTTCTCCTGTAAAATAGGCGGTGTTAGATTTTAAATCTTCTAATGTTAGATGACTAGTCTCTTTTTGGAATTCAGGCTCTGTTTCCAAATCATATGAAGGAGTGGTGTAACCCAAGGTAAATTCTCCTGTGTATTCCTTTTCCTGTGCCTGGTATTTTTCTATTGACTTGGTCATTTTCCCTGTACATAAAATTAATAAGCCTGTAGCTAAGGGATCGAGAGTACCAGCATGACCAATCTTCTTTACTTTTAAAGTGAATTTTAGTTTCTTTACTACATCAAAGGAAGTCCAGTTAAGTGGTTTGTCAATCAATAGGACTTTTCCTTCATTATAGCTATTTATGTTTTCACTCATATTAACTGACTTATAATTGCGATACTACCTACGATAGCGCAATAGATTGCGAAATAAATAAGTTTACCTTCTTTAACTATTTTGATCATGGCCTTGCAAGCAAATAGGCCTGCTAAAAATGCCATTAAGAAGCCCATGAAAAGAACGAATCCACCGGTTTGATGGGCTACTGCTGGCTTTTCCAAATAATCCAATAGTTTTAACAGAGAAGCACCTAAGATTGGTATTAATACCATTAAGAAGGAGAATCTAGCAGCTTTTTCTTTATTTACTCCTATTAGCAGTGCGGTTGCAATGGTAGCTCCTGATCGAGATATGCCTGGCAGAATGGCAATGGATTGAGCTATCCCTATGATAATGGCTTGCCAATATTTTACAGGTCCACCTTGTTTATTTCTTACTACTTGGGTAAATGCTAATAAAATAGCAGTTACAAGCAACATGCTGCCAACTAGAATTAAATTCCCTGTAAAAAAACTTTCTACTTGTTCTTCAAAGAATATTCCGATGATCGCAATGGGAATCATTGACAGCACAATTTTTACTGTAAAATCATAAGATTCATTCCATTGGAAGGTAAAAATGCCTTTGAAAATATTGGCTATATCTTTACGAAAAACAATAATAGTGGATAGCGCAGTAGCGGCATGCACCAGCACGGAAAACAATAAACTTTCGGCAGTATGTGCATTTAATAAGACAGCACCAATTTCAAGATGTCCACTACTACTTACAGGTAAAAATTCTGATAGTCCTTGTATAATACCAAGGATAATAGCTTCTAATAATCCCATTTTTTAGTGCTTAGGCTTCTTTAGGATAGCAAATATTTCAATGATGAAACCTATGAAAACGATAATAGGTCCTAATGTCAATCCTAAAAATCCAAAGCCATACTGCTCAGTATCTAAAGTCATAATAATAAAACCAATGATAAGGGTTAAAACTCCAGCAATCATCAAGATATAATTGCTTTTTCCAAATGCTAATTTCTTTTTTTCTGACATAAAGCTATTTATATGGTATCAAAAATTTATTTAAACGATATTTTATGTTTCAGTAAAGATTATGACATGTTTAAGTCAATTCCTTACAAAGTTATTTCTGATATAATTCAGTATAGTTCATCTAACGACATTGACATATACTTCTGTATTGCTCTATAGGTGCTAAAACTTGCAATAATGATCCCTGTAATTAAAAGTCCACCTAAAATAATTAACAACATTTCATGATTTTGTAATTCAGCCAAGCCTTCAAGTTTTTGGCTTCCATACGTTAATAAGGCAAATAGTAATCCGCCTGCTATTAAAGCAGAAATTATTCCATGCCAAATGGAACGGTAGATAAATGGTTTTCTGATAAACCCGTTAGTAGCTCCAACTAATTGCATGCTTCTTATCAAGAATCTTTGCGAAAATAATGCTAATTTAATGGTATTGTTAATTAGAATTCCTATTACAATAAAAAGTAAGACTGAGATACTTAATAAGACAAGGCTGATTTTAGTAATATTTTCGTTTATGCTTTGAACCATATTATCAGTATAAATGACCTCAAAAACGCCATTAATATTTTCAATATCTTTTTGTACAGTTGCCATTTTTTCAGACGAATGATACTCAGGAGAAATTTTTACTATGTATGCATCTTTCAGGGGATTATCACCTAAAAACTGCATGAAATCTTCACCAGTCTCTTCTATAAATTTTTCTGCTGCCTCTTTTTTAGATATAAAACGGATTGGTTCGATATTCTCTTCATTGAGCACATAATTCCTTGATGCTAGTGATTTGCTCACCCTCAATTGCTGAGGTTCAGAAAGGTTGGATTTGAGATAAACCTGCATTTCAACATTTTGTTGAATGACTTTGGTTAAAGAAGTTGTGGTGGAAATTAACAGTGCAAATAAACCTAATATAAAAAGCGCTAATGTCATGCTTAATATGACACTGATAAAGGGGTAATGCCCTAACTTCTTCTTCTTTCTATATTTTTTCTCTTTGCTCATATTTGAAAGCTCAAAAATAAGAATTTATTTATGCTTAGCTTATTAAATCCGTAAAAAACCAAAAAAAGCTTCCCATTTTCATGAAAAGCTTTTCTATTAATTATTAAAAAGTATGAGATTATTCTTGCACAATGAGCTGAATTTCCATTTTCAGCATTTCATCTTGAATCTTTCGTAATTCTGTTACCTCTGTAGTATTGTCTTTTATGACATACACCTCATTATTATGACTTAAAAATAATTGCTTTTTACCCTTGTCATTTAATTCAATAATTTGGTATGGCGTTTTCTTAAAGTTACCGTATAGATACAGCTTCGAATTATAGTATTGATAATGAAAATTATCAGTATCGTCCAAAGCCTTATGAAATTCTATTTCAGTTTTGTCAGCCCGATTGAGTGCTACTTCTCGACTCTCAATATTTGCCAATTCTTCCCCTTCACTATGATTTGTGAAAAGTTGATCATCTTCATATGACATCAAAGCTTGAGGTTGAACTTTAGCAGTAGTATTTGTTTCTTCTTTCGCTAATTGCTTGTTCTTATCTTCTTGAACAGTAGTAGTTTTTTGAACTTTGGTGGAGAAAACTTCTGCTTTACTTGCCATGGATCTATCTTCAGCTAAATCTGGGAAATCAGCTGTAGAATAATTGTTGAATGCAATTTCTTGATATGCTTTAAGATCAATGGGTTTGATTTTATTGTCAAACGAAGTCAAAGACCAATATAATACACTTCCGAAAATTGTAACACCTGCAATTGTGCCAGCTAGCCATTTGACACCACTACCAGCAAATAATCCTGTGTTTGCAGGGAGATCAATGGAAGCCAACCTAGATTTTAACTCTAATTTTCTGGCATTGGAAATACCTTTTACAATATTTTGCTGCAAATCAAATTCGGCCTTAACTAAAGGGTCTGATTTGATTTTGGCATCAAGCATAGCTTTTTCAGCGGGGGAGATGTTCCCCTCAAAATATGCTTCTATTAAGCGAAAATAATTGGTTTCACTCATAATTGTTAGTCTAAAAAGTCGCTGGCTTTGTACCTTGAACGGATCAAATCATCCAGCCTTTTTTTACATTTATATCTTTTCGTTTTAGCGGTATCGCTATTTGCTAGCCCCATTTTTTTAGCAATCTGATCCATCGAAAGACCGTCAAAATAATGATAACTTAAAATTTGCTTACATGAATCGCCCAATTCACTGATGCAATCATGGATGATTTTAATCATCTCCTGATTTTCTAATTGGTTGTATTCGCTTTCTTCTTTGTCACTATCTTCAAATTTCCTTTTTCTATCTAATTCCTTTCTCCATAGGTTTTTACAAACACTATAGAGATAAGTGCTGATTTTTGAAGTAAGTTCAAAATTAACATCCATGGCTTTTTGCCAAAAGACAATCAAAGCATCTTGAAAAACATCCAAAGCCTCTTGCTCTGTACCGTTATTTCTCAGAATCATTCTCAACATCATTTTATAGTGTTGCTCATAGAGATAATCCAAAGCAGATTCATCACCTAATTTGATGCGTTGTATGATTTGACTGTCCGTTAATTTCATTTGTTAATACTGCTCAGAGGTGTTTGGTAACCCCTCTGAGCAAATTTATTATAATTATAAGTAAATTTTTATAAATATTCGAATGCAAAAGGCTTTGTTTTCTTACACGGGACTGTTCAATTGATGGAAAAGTACTTTCTACATTATTCCACTATTGTTACTGATTCAGTTAAAATAGCAAAAGCCTTGCAGCCCTTTTTAGGCTTTATCTTTGCCAATCCAGTAAAGCTTCCAAAGGCTGGTAAAGTCATTTGAGTTTCCTGCAAATAGAAGCAAGGGAGTGTTAAATAGGATTTTCCTTTTCCTTTTATACTGATGCCTGGATGAATATGTCCGCAAAAATTTACTTGTCCTTCTTTTAGCACCTCTTTTTTCAAAGGATGATGAGTTAAGATAAACGGAGAGAAGGGATAAGGTTCTTCCTCAATTTTAAGATGACTGAGTTTATAAACTGATTCGTTTAATATGTCGTGATTTCCTTTAATTAGGACAAATTCTATTGTTGGATGCTGTGCCAAGAAATCATTGAATATAGTCCATTCATTATTTATGTCACTATGAAATAAATCGCCCAAGAAGAATACTCTTTTTGGGCGAAATTTTGAGATAATATTTTCGATTCTGTCAATTTCAGCTGTCACAATAGCCATAGGAACGGCAATTCCAGATTTTCTGAAATGAGTAGTTTTTCCGAAATGTAAATCAGCAATAAAAGCTGTTTGCTGTCGTGACCAATAAATAATTTTATGCTCTGAAAGCAGTAAATTCTCTCCTGCTAGTTCAATTTCCAATTGATTAATTTACTTTTTTCCAAGTTTGGGTTCTGTAGAAAAAGGCAACATAGCCCCTTACTTTCAATTCTTCTCCGTCTCTCCATAAAACACAATCATAAACTTTCCCATCTTTAGGGTCCATTATAGTTCCATCATCATATTCCTCATCTCCTGCATCCCATTCCATTCCTCTAATAATTTCCATTCCGATGATTTTTTCATTTTTTCTATCGCCAGGGCAAACATCACAAATTGGATCTTGCTCTTCATCTGGTCCCCTAAAAAGCTTGGTTATTTTCCCGTAAACCTTTCCGTCTTTTTCGAAAATCTCTACTATGCTTTTTTCCTTTCCGGTTTCGTCATCAATCGTTTTCCATTTACCTGTTACATCTGACTGGGCAAAGGCGCCAAAACTAATTCCGATAAATAATACTAATAAACTTATTTTTCTCATCCTTTATAAAATGTTTTAATGTCAAATGTAAAATAATTTTATATATTTTCTAATTGTAGTTGCATTTTTGCCACTCTTTCTTCTATAGTTTCGGTTGAAAATTTTTCCCTTAGCCTATCCACCATAATAGGGAACGCAAAGGGAGTGGGTTTACTTGTTTTGATATATATGATTTTTTGTTGATTGATTTTTTGCATGGATTTCATTAGTCGTTCTTGTTCCAATTGTTGCTCGATGACCTCTCTGTGAGCCTGAAGAAGTAATAAATTCTTGGGTTCATACTCTGTAAAAACATCAAATAGTATAGATGAGGAAGCTTGAATATGCTTCTCTTTAATGTTTTTCCCAGGAAATCCCCTGAAAATCAATCCTGAAATGGAAGCGATGTCTCGAAATTTTCGTTTTGCCATTTCAGTTTCATTAATACCTAATAGAACATCTTCTTTTATATTTTCCATTGAGAAGAGATCAAGAGAAAGCATTTCTTCGAAATCAAATTGTTCATCTGTTAGCAATTCTAAGCCATAATCATTAATGGCTATTGAAAAGGTGATGGGTTGCGATACGCTTATTCTATAAGCAATTAAACCTGCTAATACTTCATGGATAAAGCGACCTTCAAAAGGAAATATGAAAATGTGAAAACCTTCTTTTGAAATGGTAGATTCGATCAATAGTTCATTTGCTTTAGGTACGGTCGAAAGCTCCATTTGTCTTTTGATCAACGGGTGAATTTTTAGAAGTTCAATCTCATCCAACTCATTCTTTCTAATTTTTTCTAATTTTTGTTTGATATAGTATGATAATTGAGACGATAAGGGCATTCTTCCACCCATCCACTGCGGGATTTGACCAGTTGTTCTTTTGCTTTTTCTGACTTGAACGGTCATATCTTTTAAGCGAATGTATTCTAATGGCTTTCCGCTAAACCAAAACACATCGCCTGGTTTCAATTTGCTGATGAAATATTCTTCAATGGTTCCAAGATGTCCACCTTTCACATATTTAACATTCAATACTTGATCACCTACAATGGTGCCAATAGAAAGCCGGTGCCGCATTGCCATTCTTTTATTGACTACTTTTATTAAACCATTTTCGGTAATGGTTTTTTGGTATTCATCATAGGCCGATAAGCTTTCACCTCCCGTTTTAAGAAAGTTTAAAAGCCAATTCCAATCTTTTTTGTTCAAATTTTGATAACAAAAAGTAGTTTTGATTTCCAAGTAGAGTTTTTCAGGATCGAATCCATCACCTACAGCTAGCGTTATCATAAATTGTAAAAGTACATCCAAAGCCATTTGAATAGGAATTCTGGCTTCAAATTCCTTGTTTTTAATGGCAGTTCGCAAGGCTGCACCTTCAATTAACTCCAAAGAATGTGTGGGTAGAAAATATATTTTACTTATTTCGCCAGGTCGGTGTCCACTTCTTCCAGCTCTTTGCGCAAAACGCGCTACACCTTTGGGGCCACCTACTTGAATAATGGTATCCACGGGACGAAAATCAACTCCTAAGTCCAAACTCGATGTGCAAACCACCACTTTAATTTGTCCGCTATGAAGTGCTTCTTCCACCCAGACTCTAATTTGATTGTTTAATGACCCATGATGCATGGCAATTGCTCCTGCTAATTCAGGGTCTTTATTTAACAATTGCTGATACCAAATTTCTGTTTGTGAGCGAGTATTGGTAAAGATTAAAGTTGTTTTGTTTTTATGGATGATAGGTAAGACCTTATCAATGAGCTTTATTCCCAAATGCCCAGCCCAAGGATATTTTTCTACTTCATCTGGTAAAATAGATTCAATTTTGATTTCTTTATCCAAGTTGGCACTGATAAACTTACCTTCTTTATCATTTTGACCCAGAAGTACTTTTTGGGCTTCAGACAAATTTCCAATGGTAGCTGAAATGCCCCATATTTTTAATTTATTCTTGCTTAATTTCTTGAAAGAGGAGAGTGCTAACTCCACCTGAACTCCTCTTTTGCTACCAAGCAATTCATGCCATTCATCGACCACTATTGCTTCCAGGTTTTTAAAATACTCTGTCGAATTTTTTTGACTTAGCAGCAAGTGTAAACTTTCCGGTGTTGTGATTAAGCAGTCAGGTGGTGTTTTCTTTTGTCTTTGACGGTCTTTGATGGAAGTATCTCCTGTTCTAATTTCAATTTTCCAATCAAAGCCAAAATCTTGAGCAGCCTCTTGCATTGCCAATTGAATATCTTTAGATAAAGCTCTCAAGGGTAATATCCATATGAACTTTAAACCCTTTGTAGGTTTTTCATCGAGTTTGGAAATCAAATAGCCAACCCAAAGGGCATAAGTTTTCCCGCTACCGGTAGGCGCATTCAGTAGACCAGAATGGCCTGCAACTATACTTTCCCATGTCTCAATTTGAAATGGAAATGGCTCCCAATTTTTATTTTGGAACCAGTTTATTCCTGCCTTTATTCGCTTATCCATATTTTTCCAAGAGATGTTGCAGATCGGTTAATTTATTGGCTTCCGAAATCGGTTTGTCTTGACGCCATCTTTTTATTCGTGGAAAGCGAAGAGCGATACCTGATTTATGCCGATTAGAGACTTGAATACCTTCAAATGCGATTTCAAATACTAGTTCGGGTTTTACAGTTCTAACAGGACCAAATTTCTCTTTTGTATTTTTCTTAACGAACGCATCCACTTTTTTCATTTCAGCATCTGTCAGACCTGAATAGGCTTTTGCAAAGGGTATTAATTCATCCTCATTCCATACCGCCAGTGTGTAATCAGAATACAAATCAGCCCTTCTCCCGTGTCCTTTTTGGGCGTAAATCATAACGCCATCAATCGTTAGCGGGGCAATTTTCCATTTCCACCAACTTCCTCTTTTTCTACCCGCTTCATAAATGGAGTTTTTTTTCTTGAGCATTAGGCCTTCTGTTTTCAGGCTTCTGGATTTTTTTCGAATTTCAATTAATTCTACCCAGTCAGAAAATTCAATGCTTTGTGAAGCTAAGAGAATTGGATGATCTATTTCTAATAGAAGCTGATTTAAAAGTTGGGTTCTATATGATAAGGCCTTAGTCCTTATGTCTTTTCCTTTATGTTCAATTATATCATAGCAGATGAAAACTACAGGAGCTTTTTTTATTAGGTTTTTGGTAATGTTTTTCCTTCCAATTCTAGTTTGCAGTACGCCAAAGGATAATGGCTCTCCATTACGATAAGCTGTAATTTCACCATCCAGAACTGCTCCATTGGGTAGTTTTTCGGCCATTTCGACAAGTTCAGGGAATTTTTCCGTCACTAATTCTTCTCCTCTGCTCCAGATGAAGACTTCATCATTTCTTTTAATGATTTGCCCCCGGATTCCATCCCATTTCCATTCCGCTTGCCACTCTGCAGGATTTAGCTCCTCTTGGATTTCCTGAGTTTCTATTGGATGAGCTAAATAAAAAGGGTAAGGGCGTGAAGCTAAGTCATTTTTACTTTCTTCCAGAATCAGTTCTTGAAAAGTGAAATTCTCTGGTGACCAATTGCCCATTAATCGATGTGCAATTATCGATTTATCTATGTCAAATGCTTCACTTAAAGCTTTGGTAATAAGGTTTTGTGAGACACCCACTCGCCATCCACCTGTCATAATTTTAGTAAAAACGAATCTTTCTTGTGGATCTAATTCTTTATAGATACTTTGAAGTCGCTTTTTTTTCTCTTCTATACTTTTATCTCTAAGGCTAATTAAAGTCTTTATATAGTAGGAGAGAAGATTGTCAACTTCCTTATAGCCTTCATCAGTGGAAGCTACCAAAAGTGAAATAGTTTCAGCTAAATCCCCCACTACTTGATAGGATTCCTGAAAAAGCCATTCAGGAATACCTGTCCACTCGGTGACCCAGTCTTTAAGTAAATTAGTATTGACCGTTCTTTTTGGTTTACGATGAGTGAATAGAGCCAAGGTCCAGATTTTATCTTGATCGTTGGCTGATAAAAAATAATTTTTTAAAGCATTAACCTTGTCATTGGTTTTATTGCTTTGGTCGAGAGATGTTATAAGTTGTGCAAATTCTTTCAAGTCTGAAGGTTTAGAAATTCTATAACAGACTTAAATTTATTATGTTCTTAAAAATTCTCTTTCCTAATAAATATGCATGCAATTTTCACTGGATTCCCATTTTCATCAGAAACAGGCATACAATGAGCAATAACTGGCATTTCTTGACCCTTTTTGTTAATCAATTTAGCTGATTTACTCATCGACATATTATCCGTAATATTAACCCAAGTCTGATTCCAATCTACATCATCCTCATCTAAGAATAGTTTTTTTCTATCCAAATTAATTAAATCTTCATTATCCCAACCAGTTTGTAGTTCTAATTGGCTGTTGATTTCTAAAATTTTACCTTCTTTATCAAACTCAGCCACCATAGTGGATATACTCACTGCTTGGTTGAAAGCCCCCATTTCGCGGCTTTGTCTTTCCATTTCCTCTTGTGTGGCTTCTAATTCTTCCGCATTTTGACGCATTTCTTCTTCTTGCGCTTGCAGTTGCTCTGCTTTCATTTGGGATTCTTCCAAGAGCTTTTTGGTTTCCATTGAAACTTGTAGTCCTTGGATAGTAGAAGCTATGCTTTCCCCTACTTTTTCAATAAATTCTTTATGATATTCTTCATAAGGTTGAAACGAGGCTAGTTCAATAATTCCGAATACTTCCTCATTCAATTTCATTGGGCTGATTAAAATGTATGTAGGATTTGCTTCGCCTAAGCCTGAACGAATAGAAACATAGTCCTCTGGGATTTCAGATAAGTAGATGAATTCTTTTTCTAAATAGCATTGTCCTACCAGTCCTTGTCCAGGATTTATTTCTTTTTGAAGGAATTTTTGTCTGTGATAAGCATAAGCTCCTTTTAGTACTATTTTTATATTTTGCTCATCTTCTTTGTTAACTATAAATAGTGATCCTTGAATAGATTCTGTATATTCAACCAACTCAGAAATAAGTTTAGCAGACAAATCCTCAATATTATCATCATTTTTACGGAGTATGTCGCCAAACTTAGCGACACCTTCATTAAACCATACTCTTCTTTTATCTTGCTCCGCTACATTTTGAAGTTTATTGCGCATTTCAGCTAAAGATTCTCCCAAGTGCCCTTGATTATCAAAAACGGTAATATCTGTACTGAAATCTCCTTTTCCAACCTCATCTGCAAATCTTGTGATGCCTTTTAGGTTAGTGGTTAATTCATTAATAGCTCTAATGATAGAATTCAATTCATCTTCTGATTCTTTCATTTCTTCTGGTAAGTTACCATGAGCTAATTCTCGAATGTTAACTTTCAGATATTTAATCCTCAACAATACAGATCGTATAATATAAAGTGCAATAATCGTACTTATAATAAAGGCAATAATAAATTCAATTGTAAGAATTATTGGGATATTATTTTCGGCTTCTTCAATGCTTTTAATTGATTGCTCTTCTGCTCGTGCTAGCTCATCTTTGATGTTATTTGTAAGAAATGTCAAATGCATAATATCATCAATGACTTCTTCACTATTTAAGCTTTCATAGCTTAGTTCAGAAATGGCTTCTTTTTGCTTGCTTTTAATATTGGGTAAATGAGCATTGAGTTCTTCCGTAAATGCAATCACATCTTGATCTCCAAATTCTCTAACCAAACTATCTAATTCATCTACTTTTGGATAAATGTCATTAAACCAGCGATTTTCTATGTCGTTTTTGAAAAATTCATCTTCGGTGCTGATATATCTAAAAGAAAGAATGGTAGTTAAGTCAACCAATTGCTGGATTTCAGCAGCAAGCCTACTACTATTTTTATTGAGGGCAATTAAGTCTTTTCCTTTGTTTATTTGTTTGTTCCATGAGTAATTGCTGCTAATCAGCATGATAATAGCAAAAGCACCCATTAATAAGAATCCAATGGTGATTCTTCCTTGAAGGGTTTTAAAATCTACACGAATATATTTCTTAAGGGAGAATGACTTCTTTTGTCTACTTCTATTTTCTTGAGAATTTTTTTCTGCCATTGGATTTGAATTTGTATTACTTCTAAAAAGTATCAGCAAAATATAAATGATTTGCTGTAAATACAATAAAAGCTGTGTGAATTGGTGTTCAAATATTTCAAGACCTTATAAAAATAAAAAGGTTAGTCAAAATTTTGACTAACCTTTCCTAAAATATCTAAAATTAAGCTTATTTCTCAGCTTTGATTACTTCACTTTTTTCAACCACTATTTCTTTTGATTCTTTCTTCACTTCTGCAGTGTTGTGATCTTTAACAGAAATATGAGGAGCAATAACTAATGCTACAATAGACATTAATTTAATCAAGATATTCATTGACGGGCCTGAAGTATCCTTAAATGGATCCCCGACAGTATCTCCAGTTACGGAAGCTTTATGCGCTTCAGAACCTTTATACTCCATCTTTCCATTTATTTCTACACCTTTTTCAAATGACTTCTTAGCGTTATCCCAAGCACCACCGGCATTGTTTTGGAAAATACCCATCAAAACACCTGAAACCGTAACACCAGCTAATAAACCACCTAAGATTTCAGCTGATGAAGTATCAGCGAAAACACCTTTCAAGCCAAATCCTACTAACAATGGAGTGATCAATGCAATCGCACCAGGTAAAATCATTTCTCTGATAGAAGCTTTAGTAGAAATATCCACACATTTTTCATATTCAGGCTTAGTAGTGCCTTCCATAATGCCAGGCATTTCTTTGAATTGTCTTCTTACTTCCTGAACCATGTCCATAGCGGCTCTACCAACAGCTGCAATAGCTAGTGAAGAGAAGATAAATGGAATCATGCCACCTACAAATAAGGCAGCTAAAACTGGTGCTTTATAAATATCGATTGAGTCAATACCAGAAATACCAACGAAAGCGGCAAAAAGTGCTAATGCAGTTAATGCAGCTGAAGCAATGGCAAATCCTTTACCTGTTGCAGCAGTTGTGTTTCCTACTGCATCTAAATTATCTGTTCTGTCTCTTACTTCTTCTGGTAATCCACTCATTTCAGCAATACCACCTGCATTATCAGCAATTGGTCCGAATGCATCAATTGCTAATTGCATAGCAGTAGTTGCCATCATACCTGCTGCAGCGATCGCAACACCATAAAGTCCAGCAAATTCATATGAAACCACAATACCTACTGCTAATACCAATATTGGCATTACAGTAGATTGCATACCTACCGCTAATCCGCCAATGATATTTGTTGCAGCTCCTGTGCTAGATTGTTTTACAATGGATAAAACAGGCTTTCTGCCCATGGCAGTATAGTATTCAGTAATGATACTCATTAAGGCCCCAACTATCAAACCAGTAAAGATTGCCCAGAAAACATCCATACTTGTAAATGAGAAATCTCTGATGATCATAGTTTCAGGAAGCATATATTCTACTAAGAAGAATGAAGCTACTACTGTCAAAATGATGGAAGACCAGTTTCCCCAGTTAAGAGCTTTTTGAACACTATCAGTCTCTTTTGAGATTCTTACAAATAAAGTTCCGATTATAGAAAACACTAAACCTAAACCTGCAATAATCATTGGAAGTAAGATAGGAGCGATACCACCAAATTGGTCTTCAGAGATAATTTCTCTACCTAAAACCATAGAAGCCAAGATGGTTGCAACATATGAACCAAATAAATCAGCACCCATACCCGCAACATCACCTACGTTATCTCCAACATTATCTGCGATAGTCGCAGGGTTTCTTGGATCATCTTCTGGAATTCCAGCTTCCACCTTTCCAACTAAATCAGCTCCAACATCAGCAGCTTTGGTATATATACCACCACCAACACGGGCAAAAAGGGCAATGGACTCAGCTCCCAATGAGAAACCAGCCAATACTTCTAATGCTTTTTCCATTTCCAGACCGTTAACATCGCCACCTGTTTGGATCACATACATGTTATAGAAGAAAATAAACAATATACCCATTCCGAAAACGGCAAGACCTGCAACACCTAATCCCATTACAGTACCGCCAGAAAAAGAAACCCTCAAGGCTTTTGCTAAACTGGTTTTGGCAGCTTGTGTGGTTCTCACATTTGCTTTTGTTGCAATATTCATACCCACATATCCCGCAAATGCAGAGAATACTGCACCTATTATAAATGAAATTGCAATGACAGGGGAAGAAGTTTCCACTAGCGTTCCGGAATAAGCCAGTAAAATACCAGCGATTATTACAAAGTAGAACATCACTTTCCACTCAGCTCTTAAAAAAGCCATTGCGCCCTTGGCTATATAGCCGGCTAATTCCGTCATCCTTTCATCTCCAGCATCTTGCTTAGAAACCCATGCGGATTTTATAGCCATAACAATCAGTCCCACAATCCCGAGAATCGGGACAATCCAGATAATATTGCTCATAAGTTTTATTTATTTTTTGAAACGCTGCAAATATAGAGGGATGATTGGTAAATGGAAATAATTAATAAAAGAAAATGTTGATTTGATTAATTGACCATTTGCGATATTTGATTTGGGTAAATGATGAATTGGTTAAGGAAGGATTTTAATTAAAGGTTGAAGATTTGACAGGTTATGAAATTCATAACGGCACAAGCGATATGCGCGCGCCAGCTTTGAGCCAGACTTCCAGCCTTACCTAACTTTCGAAAAAAGTCTGTTAGCTTGTATAAAAAAATCCTTCTCTGCAGTAGAAAAGGATTTCTTAAGATATTTTTATTTCAATAAAATTATATGGCTGGCCTGCACACGGGTGTCGCATGTGACCTGAATATCATAATCCAAAAAACTTTTTTTATTCAGCTCTCCAAACCACTTCTTTATGATCATTTCCAGCTTGAAGGACAATTCTAGTAGGCTGTGGAGCTAAAGCCAAAGTTACCTTTGAGCTTGCAAAATCATCTGCTTCAACTAAAACTCCTTGTCCTGGGGCTACATCTATTGTGTCTTCTTTGACAACATACTCATCAGCCAAGTAGGCTATCGGAAGCAAGACATCATTGTCAGGACAAAATTCATCGTGAACATCTGCCAATGCTTCTTCTAAATATTCTCCGTAATTTTCTTGAAAGTCGTCTTCCATATCATGGAGCTCCTCTTCAATTTTATCGTAGTCTTTATCAGCGTATGTTAGTTTACTTAAAGCAATTTTTGCTTTTACTAGTGCTGTCAAATCCTCGTCTAACTTTTTAATATCTATCATGCTTAAGTGCTGTTATTTTCAGAACGTAAAATTCTTTAGATTGCCAATAACTTCCAAGTAAACGGGAGACTATTTAGGAATAGTTTGAGAAATATTTCAAATACCGCCTAAAAAACATAATTTTGAACTGGAAATAATAATGCAATCGATTTAAACTACTATGGAACAGGATTTTTTGCCTATTAATGGCACCGATTACATCGAATTTTATGTTGGAAATGCAAAGCAATCAGCTATGTATTACCAAACAGCTTTTGGATTTGAGTTGAAAGCCTATGCCGGACCAGAAACAGGCATCAAAGACAGGGCTTCGTATATGTTGCAGCAAGGGAAAATCCGTTTGGTTTTGACCTCTTCTTTAGCACCTGATACGGAAGTGTCTAAACATGTGAATTTGCATGGAGATGGCGTAAAAGTATTAGCGCTTTGGGTGGATGATGCTGAATTGTCTTATAATGAAACTACTAAAAGAGGAGCGAAATCCCATACTCCACCAAAAACCATTAAAGATGAACATGGTGAGGTAACGGTAGCTTCTATTCATACTTATGGAGACACCATTCATACTTTTGTGAATAGACATGATTATAAGGGTGTTTTCTTGCCAGGCTTCGTAGAAAAAACAAGTGAATTGCCAGTGAAACCTATTGGTTTGAAATATGTTGACCATTGTGTAGGCAATGTTGGATGGGGTGAAATGAATACTTGGGTTGATTTCTACCGAGATGTAATGGGCTTCAATCTATTAATAACCTTTGATGATAAAGACATCGCTACGGATTATACCGCATTAATGTCCAAGGTAGTTTCTAATGGAAATGGTTTTATTAAGTTCCCAATCAATGAGCCGGCAGAAGGTAAAAAGAAATCTCAAATTGAAGAATATATAGATTTCTATAAAGGGGCTGGTGTTCAGCATATTGCCATTGCTACTGATGATATTGTAGATACAGTATCTGAAATGCGCAGAAGAGGAGTAGAATTTTTAAGAGTTCCTGATACCTATTATGAGAGTTTATGGGAAAGAGTAGGTGAAATAGAAGAGGATATTGAACCAATCCGGGAGAATAATATTTTGGTGGATCGAGATGATGAAGGTTATTTACTTCAGATTTTTACAAAGCCTGTTCAGGATAGACCAACTGTTTTTTATGAAATCATTCAGAGAAAAGGAGCTAAATCTTTCGGTAAAGGAAACTTTAAAGCTTTATTTGAGGCTATTGAGAGAGAGCAGGAGTTGAGAGGGAATTTGTAAATTAATTATTTGATTTCAAAAGCCTAAGTGTTTGAACTTCACTAGGCACTCGTGTCACGCGTGCCCCAACTTTCGTCTGTTTGCAAACTAAGCACAAGCGGACACTTGCGCTATAGAAGCTGTGTGCTCCAACTGGTTCAAGCGTCCGCTTAGACCGAATCAGCACAAAAGTACACTTGCTCTATAAAAACTTATTGAAAAAATTTAAAACCATAGGAATCATTTTCTATGGTTTTTTCTTTTTCAGGATTTTTCGAATAGTATTTATTTTTTGCTAATTGATTATTCTGTAATTTAAGCCTTATAATACATTACAGAATCATATATTGAAGCACTAAGCTTTTGAAAATTAGATCTTAAATCATTAAAATATAGGACCAATATGACAAGTCAGGAAAAAGCCCAACAATGGTTAGAAAGTAAATCAGTAGATGAAGCTACCAAACAGCAGATTAAAGAACTGCAGGAGAATAATAAAGAAGAATTTGAGGAATCATTTTATAAGGACTTGGAATTTGGAACGGGTGGTTTACGTGGAATTATGGGTGTTGGGAGTAACCGAATGAACAAATATACTTTAGGAATGGCTACTCAAGGCTTGAGCAATTATTTGAACAAAACCTTTAAAGAGCAGGGGGTTTCTGTTGCTATTGCACATGATTGTCGAAATAATGCTGAAGAATTTGCTAGAGTGGTAGCTGATGTTTTTACTGCCAATAATATAAAAGTATTCTTTTTTGATAGCTTGCGTCCAACACCAGAATTATCTTTCGCCATTCGTCATTTGGGCTGTAAAAGTGGAGTGGTTTTAACAGCATCGCATAACCCTAAAGAATATAATGGATACAAAGCTTATTGGACAGATGGTGCACAAATGGTTGCTCCACATGATTTGAATGTGATGAATGAAGTGCAGTCCATAACATCTATTGATGAAGTACATTTTGAAGGAAAAGAGACATTAATTGAAAGTATAGGTGAAGATATAGATGAAGCTTATTTGGACGAGGTGAAGAAAATATCGCTTTTTCCTGATGCAACTGAAGCTGATAAATCCATTAATATTGTTTTCTCCTCTATTCATGGAACAGGTATCACATTGGTGCCTAAGGCTTTAGAGATGTATGGTTTTAAGAATGTGCATATTGTTGAAGATCAAGCTGAACCAAACGGTAATTTTCCAACTGTAGTTTATCCTAATCCAGAGGAAAAAGAAGCGATGTCGATGGCTTTGGCTAAAGGGAAAGAAGTTGATGCAGATATTGTTATGGCTACTGACCCAGATGCTGACCGTGTAGGGATTGCCATTAAAAATGCAAGAAATGAGTTCGAGCTACTCAATGGAAATCAAACAGGTTCATTATTAATCTATTATTTATTGAGCAGATGGAGTGAGTTAGGAAAGTTGGATGGCAATCAATACATAGTAAAGACTATTGTAACCACAGAACTTTTCAAAAATATAGCGGATGCATACCAAGTGGAGAGTTATGATACTTTAACAGGTTTCAAAAATATAGCAGCAGTTATCCGTGAGCTTGAAGGAAAGAAAACTTTTATTGGTGGTGGAGAAGAAAGCTACGGCTACATGATAAGCGATTATGTGCGCGATAAAGATGCAATAGCTTCCGTGGCCATGATTGCTGAAATGACGGCTTATGTGAAATCTCAAGGGAAAACGCTTTATGAATACTTGATTGAGATGTATTTGAAATTTGGTTTTTATCGTGAAGATTTGGTTTCCATTACTAAAAAAGGAAAATCAGGTAGCGAAGAAATAAAAGCCATGATGACTAGGTTTAGAGAAGAACCTCCAAAAAAATTAGCAGGAACCAAAGTAGTGGAAGTAAGAGATTATCAGAAATCCACTATTTTGGATATGGAAAGTGGTAAGAAGAGCCGATTGGATTTTCCTTCTTCTAATGTGCTTCAATTCTTTTTGGAAGATGGAAGTAAGATTTCTGCCAGACCTTCTGGTACGGAGCCTAAAATTAAGTTCTATGTAAGTGTGAAAGGAAAATTAAGAAGTAAAGAGAGTTTTGAAGCAGATTTCTCTGAACTGGGTGATATTATAAAATCTTATTTGGATGGGCTGGATTTGTAGGAGTTATTGAAACTTAGTTTCAATAGGTAAGGCCCCTGCCTCCCGACTTTCAGTGCGGGACTGGTTACGCTGGGGTGACGCACTGATTGTAGTTTGAATGGTAATAAATATCTTAACCTACTCATTAAATTCCGTGCGTCATCCCTTTGAAGAAAGGGTTCTATCCATTTTAATCTCTGATTAAAATATCCGTTCGCTTCTTAATCTACCACAATACAACCTCCAAAAATGAAAATAGGCTTAATATCTGATACACACAGCTATTGGGATGACACAATCCCAAACTATTTCAAAGACTGCGATGAAATATGGCATGCAGGTGATGTGGGGGAAGCAGGTCAGATACTGGAGAAGCTAAATCAGATTGCACCGACTTTGGTAGTTTATGGAAATATTGATACTCCTGAATTTCAAAGGACTTATCCAGAAGATTTATTTATTGAGAGAGAAAGAGTGAAAATATTCATGACTCACATAGGAGGGAAGCCGCCTTCTTACAATCCTAGAGTCAGGAAATTAATTGAATCCGAAAAGCCTGATGTTTTTATTTGCGGACATTCTCATATTTTAAGAGCTATGCCCGATAAAAAGCCTCATAATTTACTCTATCTAAATCCGGGTGCTGCAGGTAATCAAGGCTTTCATAAAATCAGGACGATGATGCGATTTGAGATTAATAATGGTAAAGTAGAGAAGTTGGAGGTGATTGAATTGGGGAAAAGGGGGTAAAGTGATGAAGTGTTTAGATTTTGAGGTGAAAAAGTGAAGTATTTAGGTGACTTTATGATTGCTAAAAGATGACAGATTAAAATATATGGTGAAAATGAATTACTGATGTAATCATAGATTCATATCAAAAAGGATGCAAAAAAAAGGAAATTAGTTGGATTTCCTTTTTTTGCTTTTACATAACAGATTAAAATGAATATGAAATGTTTAATCCTAAACTATGGTAGGTAACAGAACTTGTATAGGGTTCATTCCCATCCGAATCTATTATTAGTATTCTGCGTAAGTATGAAATTCCTCTATCATAATTAATACCTATCGAAATATTCTCATTTAAAATATAATTTAGTCCTACATTTCCCAATAAGATGTAATCTACTCCATCCTCTCTATAGGTGTTTCCAAAATATGACCTCTCTTCAAAAAAAGGTTTAAAGAAATATCGTATTTCAGTTCCAAGTTTAAGCTTCCATTTATCAGCAATATTAAAGCCAATTTGAGGGTGCAGCCCAATATAAAATCTGGTTTTAGCCAAGGTTTGATCTAGGTAATCGATTTCATCGTAATATTTAAGAAAGGTGTCTAAACCCGAAACATTACCACTATTAAAGTAAGCTTGCAATCGATTTTCGTATGGAATTCCTAAAATAACGCCTCCATTGATACCAAAAGAAACATCAATGAGTTTATTTATATGATAATGAAAACCATTTTCTATTTGAAACTCAGTGGTTTTAAAATCACTGACATAAAGACTATTTTCAAAATCAACTAATTTCATATTAAAATCAATGTAATTTTGAAAATTAGAGTAGTTGTCTTTATTTTCACTTTGGTTTTGAGAAAATAAATATTGGTAGTTGAAGCCTACCGCTAGAAGTACTGTTATTGCAATAATTTTCATGTTAGAGTGATATTTCGACAAAGTTATTTCCTATTCCAGTACTAGAAGCTTTAAATTGTACTTTTTCAAAACCAATATAGTTTTGTGTAAAATTTGATCCTACCGAAGGTTCATTAACAATTGCATCTCTTAAATTCATTTCGCCTCTTAATAATACAACATCGTTATAATTACCTGTAGGCCCATATGCATCCGTAAGAACAATTGTTGAAGGACCCGTGCTATAATTTAAACCTATGTCTGGCTGCTGTACCCTAGATAAGGCTTCTCCGAACTTCATATTCTCATTATTATTAAAAGTATAAACTGTATATTCATGTTCAATAATCTGAATGTCTGTTTCATAAAATCTATCAACTGTTGACCATGTACAAAACCTTTTTCTTTCCGCCTTAACACTGTGCAATAACTGTGGAGCATCAATGTTATAAATAACATCATAAGAGTATCCACTAGCACACGTTTTACGAACAACCCAGCTTGCGTTTTGGTAAAAATATTGTACTTTTGCAATTAATCGTCTATCGCTCTTACAACCTGAATTATCATTTGTATACGTGTCCGTTAAAAAAGTTGGTCTTGAATTTCTATTTGAAATATTTGGTTTGATTTCATTAGATTTAACTGGAAGTAATTCTTTGAAATTGGAATTCTTTATATAATGTTCAATTGAATATATGTTGTGCAAGTTATGTTCGACTTTGTTAATGAGAGTTGAATTCTGAAATATACCTAATCTATTGCTTATTAACTGGTACGTTTCATTCTCTATTTTTTCTACGATTGCTTCATCTCTTATTTCAAGTACATCACTGTTATTTTCTATGATATCATAAAATTCAATCTCATCTTCGTAGGAGTCTTCATCTAGTTTTGCAATTTTTGAATAGATATCTTCTAGCACTGTCTTATAGGAAGTAAAATTATTTTTTTTCTCCCATTTCCGTCTTTCTTCACGATTCATGTTTTTAAGATTAGCAATAGTGGTTTGCATTTGCTCTGGAGAACTAAAGTACAATGTGTTATTTAAGTGAGTATCAGTAGTTGCAATCTCTGTCCTAAAATTTGAAGATTGCGTATTACATGGATCAGGTTCTTCTTCACATGAAGAAAATATTATTAAAATAAATAAAAGGATAGGTAATATTTTGGTCATAACTTTAAGGTTTAGTTTAAATTATTATTATAAAGTTAGTAGTATATTTTTATTTTCAAAATTTATTTAAGTGAAAAGTTAAATTTTATATCATTTTATTCATAATAATACTTGAATTCAAATAATTATAAACAAAAAAAGGGAAGCCTTTCGGATTCCCTTCTAATATAATTTCTATACTTAAAGTTTATTCTTCTGAATTGCCTTCTTCAGAGTCTTGAAGTCCTTCAATCAATTCCTGATTTCCACCATCTTGGCTTGCACCTTCTGTATTTCCTTCTTCCTCAGCTGGAGGCAATAAGCCTTCTTCACCGCCACTTTCCATTCCAGGAAGTAAAGTTTCGTCTTGAGCTTTTTCAATGTTAGGACTAGTAAAGCCTGTATCAACAGTTGTAGTTTTGATTACAAAAGAAGAAGCTAAGCTTAATACCACTAGACTAATCGCCAATACCCAAGTGATTTTCTCCAAGATATCGCCTGTTCTTTTTACGCCCACCACCTGACTAGCTCCAGAACCTCCAAATTGGCTGGATAAACCACCGCCTTTAGAATTTTGAGCTAATACTACCAACACCAACAAAATGGCAACTAAAATGATTAAAGTAATTAATAATGTTAACATGTATTTATGATTCTTTTTTTAACTCATCTATAATTTCGACAAAGTACGTCTTTTTTTGTGGAAATTTCCAAATTAATTTCTTGTAAATATCAATGGCTTTTTGCTTTCTTCCTTGTTTTATCATCAATTTTGCCAAAGTTTCAGAAACTACATCGTCAGAAAGATTGGTGCTGCTAGCCGAAAGATCTTCAGCTTCTTGCTTATTCGACTGATTATCAGGGTTTATTCTTTTTGTAAGAACAGGCTCTTTCTCAATAAAGTTGTTGATGATATTTAATTGTTCCTTTTTGTGAGCATCACTGATTTTTAATTCTTTTCTTGAAGTTATTTCTTCAATTATATCATGTTCATCTTTTCTTGGCTTCTTTTCTGCAGTTTTTGTTGTTTTCTTAGCCTTAGTACTTGAAGTTTTTTTAGTGCTTTCTTTAGGCTTTGCAGTAGCTGTTTTTTTAGCTGTAGTTTTAGCCGTGCTTGCTTTTTTTGTTGTGCTAGTCTTTTTAGCAGTTGTGGTTTTAGGTTTTGTGGCGGTTTTCTTAGCTGCGGATGGTTTCGCAGTAGTGGTTTTTCTACTTGCAGTTCTTGCAGTTGTTTTTCTTGCTGTTTTAGCTCTGGTTTTCGGTTTTACGTCTTCCGATTTATTTGCCTCGAATTTTTCTAAAGTTTTCTGATAATTTTCCTTTTCAGCTTTTAAGGCCTCCATTTCCTTAAACAAATCTTCAAAAAAGGAGTCTGGCAAATGAGTTGAGTCTGCAAGTGGGGTGCTCTCTATTTTGGAATCCCTTTTAGGTTTCGTTTCTCTTTCTGGCTTTCTATAGGTCTCGGGATGTTCAGAAACTACTTTATTTTTGGCTACTGTAGTTTCATTTGTCTGTTGAGGATTTTTTTCCACCACTTCAGCGGTAGTGTTCGAATCATAATCCCTTGATAATATTTCCTTAAGGTGCTTTCTGTCTAAAGCATAAATAGCAGCTGATTGTAAATGCTTTTTTTCACTTTCTGGCTTATATTTTTTAGACCCAATCGTAATTAAAGTCGATAAAGCTTGAAAATAGGGGTGGTCGTTCTTCAGATTTTTTAAATCTCTGAAGTCTGTCTCTTCTAGTTTATCTGGTTGATTAATAAGGGTTGTAAGCCTTTGTTTGTCCACTTGGTTCTAATTTAAAGAATTAAAGTTACAAAATTTTACCAATTTGCTACTGATGCATTAAATATATCTAAAATAATCTGATCTGTAATGGTTTCTATCAATTGGTCTTCTACTGCGGTTAAGGTATTGGATGTAGCGTCAAAATCTGCATAAAATGAAAAAGATTTATTGTCAAAATTGAAAACTTCATCCTTTGTATTTACATAACTAACCTTTACCGTTATGGTCAATCTTTGCGCACCAGCGGCATCTGCTAAATTTGGATTCCCAGAAGCTGTAACAGCAATAGGTTGCACTCTATAGCCAGTAATGGAGCCTTCCAACTGCAGATCACCGTTATTGTCAACTAACTCCAAACTAGTATTTTGTTGATAGTAATCTCTAATTTCTTCCGTGAAAGTTTGTTGTAAATTGGGTGGACCATTTCCTGAATCATTGTAAAAATATTGGATGGACATGGTTTTTATATCAGGAGAAATAGAAGCTCCCGTAAAGCTGTAAACGCCACAAGAACTGGTGAATATTGCTAAGAATAAAAAGCTTAAAATACTTTTAAAGGTCATACTGTTTGATTTTTCTATATAATGTACGCTCTGAAATACCCAAATCCCGTGCCGCATATTTTCTTTTATTCTGATTTTTGGAAAGAGCCCGTTCAATCATTTCTTTTTCTTTCTTTTCCAAGGATAAAGATTCTTCCTCTATTTCATGATCGGCATCTTGGTAATCCTCTATATTGAAGCTCTCATTAGCATCATCTTCCTCTTCTTTTCGGCTGTCTAGTAAATAGGGCGTTCTAATTCCATCTGCATTTTCTTTGAATTCATTTTGCTTAACTTCAAACAAGTCTTCATTATCCTTAATGATTTCTTCTCCGTAGTTTTCATTCTTCAACACGTTGTGAACTAACTTTTTCAGCTCTTCCACATCATTTCGCATGTCAAAAAGAATTTTATACAATATATCTCTTTCTGAAAAATTGCTTTTATCTCCACCGCCAGTGTTATCCTGGCTTTTGTAAATTGCAGGCATCATATTACCTTCCTGAGGGAGATATTTTAGTAGAATATCTTTGTCAACTTCACGCTCCATTTCTAATAGAGAAATTTGTTCAGCTAAATTTTTTAACTGGCGAATGTTTCCAGGGTAACGATAGGCCATTAAAGCTTGCTTAGCACCTTCTGTAAGCTTTATTGGGTTGACATGATGTTTTTCAGCAAAATCCGATGTAAATTTTCTAAAGAGCAATTCGATGTCTTGCCCTCTATCCCTTAAAGGTGGAACAAAAATGGGGACGGTATTTAATCGGTAGTATAAATCCTCTCTGAATTTCCCTTTCTCCACTGCCTGGATCAAGTTAACATTGGTAGCAGCAACTACACGAACATCGGTTTTCATCACTTTAGAAGAACCAACTCTGATGAATTCTCCATTTTCCAACACCCTCAACAATCGCGACTGTGTAGGAAGTGGCATTTCACCTATTTCATCCAAAAAGATTGTTCCTCCATCTGTTACTTCAAAATAGCCTTTTCTGGCATCGTAGGCACCGGTAAACGATCCTTTTTCATGTCCGAAAAGTTCTGAGTCAATAGTGCCTTCTGGAATAGCACCGCAGTTTACAGCTATAAACTGGCCATGTTTTCTGGCGCTAAGTTGGTGAATGATTTTAGAGAATGATTCTTTACCTACACCACTTTCACCCGTTATAAGGACGGTCATGTCGGTAGGGGCAACCTGCATGGCTACTTTGATGGCAAAGTTTAAATGATCGGAATTTCCGATTATGCCAAATCTATTTTTTATAGTTTGTATATCCAAAGCAAAAAATATTTAGACCGCTTTACCAATTAATGTTGCACCTGTACACTCTTCTACAAATACGTCAACATAATCGCCTTTTTTATAATTTTCTTTCGGGAATATCACCACCTTGTTGGCTGTGTTTCTTCCTTGCAATTGCTCTTCAGATCTCTTGGAAGTACCCTCGACCAATACCTTATGAACTTTATTTAAATCCAATTGATTTCTTTCGAGAGAATACTCTCTTTGCTTATTGATAATTTCCTGAAGCCTTTTCTTCTTCGTTTCCAACGGAATATCGTCTTCATATCGTTTTTCAGCTAAAGTCCCAGGTCTTTCAGAATAAAAGAACATATAGGAGAAATCATATTTCACATAATCCATCAAGGTCAAAGTATCTTGATGTTCTTCTTCAGTTTCAGAACAGAAACCAGCTATCATATCGGATGAAATACCGCATTCTTCTCCTAATATATTACGGATAGCATCCACTCTATTGATGTACCAATCTCTGTCGTAAGTTCGGTTCATCATTTTTAGAATACGTGAATTACCGCTTTGTGCTGGCAGGTGAATGTATTTACAGATATTTTCATACTTTTTCATAGTATGCAATACTTCATCTGTAATATCTTTCGGGTGAGAGGTTGAGAATCTTACTCTTAAATCAGGTGAAACATTGGCTACCATTTCAATTAAATTGGCGAAATTGATAACTTCAACTTCTTCCTTTTTCTCAATTTTCTCTAATCTAGCTTTATTATTAATTTCCTCAGACCATTTATAAGAGTCTACATTTTGACCTAGAAGCGTTACTTCTCTGTAGCCCTTGTCGAATAAATCCTGAGCTTCTTGTACGATTGAAAAAGGATCACGGCTTCTTTCTCGTCCTCTGGTGAATGGCACTACACAGAAAGAACACATATTATCACATCCACGCATGATGGAAATAAATGCCGTTACGCCATTGGAATTTAACCTTACTGGGCTGATATCAGCATAAGTTTCTTCCCTGCTTAAGAAAGTATTTACTGCCTTTTCACCATCGTCTACAGTTTTTACCAAATTCGGTAAATCACGGTAGGAATCAGGTCCAGCCACAATGTCAACTATTTTCTCTTCTTCTAAAAGTTTGGTTTTCAAGCGTTCGGCCATGCATCCTAAGACACCAATTTGCATTTCAGGCTTGCGGGCTTTTACTTTATTGAAGTCTGTCAATCTTTTTCGGACAGTCAGCTCTGCTTTTTCTCTAATAGAGCAGGTGTTTAGGAAAATGACATCGGCATTATTGAAATCATTGGTGGTATCAAAACCATTTTCTTTCATGATGGAAGTGACGATTTCGCTATCAGAGAAATTCATTTGACAGCCGTAGCTTTCTATATACAATTTTCGGCTTTTGCCAGTATTTTCTTCTTTTGAAACCTGAACAGCGCAAGATTCTTCCGTTTTGGTTTCTTCAGCAATGATGTCCAAATCTTTGATCAATTCACTCATATTTGGTATTTATAAAGTGCTTGGTATTGTATTAATTATTAACAGGCAAAGGTAGCCAATAATTCTGGAAAATGACATTATGGCAGTGGTTTTTCACTGGGAAATTTGAGTATTACTATATTAGATGAAACCTAGCGTTTTTTCAATTGCTTTGGCTTTTAAGAGGCACTCTTCATATTCAGCCTCAGCATCCGAATCATAAGTAATGGCACTTCCAACCTGATAGTTTAGATTTTTGGATTCTTTATCAAAATAAATACTGCGGATAAGGACATTAAAATCAAATTCGTTTTCACCATTGAAATAGCCTATGCTTCCGGAAAACACATTCCTTTTACTGTTCTCATAGCGCTCAATAAGTTTCATAGCACGGATTTTTGGTGCACCCGTCATACTCCCCATAGGAAATGCATTTTTTATAACGTCAATAGGATGAGTTTCCTTTCTTTTATGAGCTGAGATAGTACTTATCATTTGATGTACTTGCTGAAAGCTGTAGATGCCGAATATCTCTTCCACTTTCACACTTCCACTTCTTGAGGATTTAGCTAGATCGTTTCTCACTAAATCAACAATCATCATGTTTTCAGCACGTTCTTTTTCGCTTTCAGATAGTTGCTTTTTATTTTCTTTATCTTCTGCTTCCGTTTTGCCTCTGCTAGCAGTCCCTTTGATAGGCTGACTTATAATTTTATTGTCTTTTAGTTTGATGAAACGTTCTGGAGATGCTGAAATGATGTATTTATTATCCATTTTTAAGAAGGAAGCAAAGGGGGCGGGGGAGTTTTCGCATAACTGTTCAAAAACTTTTATAGGATTTAATTGATCTGCAACAGCTGAAAAATTGATGCAGTAATTAATTTCATAAATATCTCCTTCCTCAATGTGGTTTCTAAGCTTTTTTACTGTATTAATATATTCTGATTTACTTGTCCAGCTTTTTAAACTCTTAATATTTGATTTCACTTCATGTTCTCTTTTGCTTTCTGTAAGCACTTTTTCTATTTGATTCAGAAAATATTTTAAATCTGCACTCTGGATGGAAAGCTGGTTTTCTTCACATGAAATGATGCAATCTGGAACAAAGAAGTTCATGGGTTCCCAACTGATAACGGAGGCATTTTTACTTTCTAATTTTTCAAGTTCGTTTTTCAAATCATACCCTAAATATCCAAATAGCTTTTGGGTTGGATTTTCTTTTAAATGAGATTTAAGAGATTGAAAATAGGGTGGATTGAGCTTAAGCTTCTTGTTCCCAACAGCAATGCATTTTGGAAATGCTCCAAAAGGATATTGCTCTATTTGCTGTGGATAGAAAATAGCAATATTTTCAAATTGATTGCTCCATTTCAATAATGCATCCCAATACGAGGGCTGTGATATTTTAATTTTAGTTGATTTCAATAAAACTTAATTTCGGGCAAAATTGCATAAAAAAAGGTTGCTAAAAAATTTTAGCAACCTTCAGTTTAACTTTATTATCGACTGGATTACATGTTTTTTGCCTTTGCATCAATGTTAAAACCGATGCCGACCGTATTGTAAATGAATTTGTCTTTTGCTTTATCTACAGCTTTTGATTCATCACCATACATTAATCCCCATTTAGTTCTATCAATGCTGAAATTAGTAAATGCTTTAACGCCATTATCTGCAACTTCAATTTTTGCAGGAACTGTTATGGCTAAGGTTTTACCTCGCATTGTTAAATTACCTGTTACTTCATGAGTAGCACCTTCAAGCTCATATTTTGGTAATTCCATGATTTTTTCATCTTCAGCAGGCTGCTCCATATCGTCTTGATAGGAATCATAAGAGTCTGCTGATTTGGTGGTTTTTAATGCTTTTACAGATACTAATTCAAAAGTAACTTTAGGATGATTTTTAGCATCAAAGAAATCGTCTGACTGCAAATGGCCAACTAATTTTTTGTGATTTTCTTGATCATCTTTTAAATCGGTTATAGTAATCTGGTTTAAATCAAAAACAAATTTTCCACCAGTAATTTTCCCGTCTTTAACTTTGATAGAACCGTCTGAAAGAGCAATATTACCATAATGTCTTCCTGTAGGTTTTGTACCCACAAATTCCATTTCAGCTTCATCAGATGATACATTTATTTCCATTCCTTGAGCTTCAGTAACTTCTTCAGCTTCGCTCACTTTGGCTTCATCGCTTTTCGGATTGGATGTACATGCAACTGCCAAAATAATGGCAAAGGCCAATGCGCTTGTTGTTTTTAAAATTTTCATAGATTAGTGGTTTTATTGATTTACTCGAATAACGATTGAACTTTTAGAAAGTTTAAAATAAGCATTTAAAAATATACTATATTATAAAATGTCGATACATATATAATTTTTTAAACAAAATATTATGGGAATAATTAAAGGTTGCAAAGGGAAAACACCTCAGATAGGAAAAGATACTTATATAGCTGATAATGCTGTGATTGTGGGTGATGTCACAATCGGTGAAGAATGCAGTATTTGGTGGAGTGCGGTGGTAAGAGGAGATGTGAATAGCATTAGTATTGGTGATAAAACTAATATTCAAGATGGTGCAGTAATTCATTGCACTTATCAGAAGGCTTCTACTACTATTGGTAATAAAGTATCGATAGGTCATAAAGCCATTGTTCATGGTTGTACCATTGAGGATTCTGCATTAGTAGGGATGGGAGCAATTGTGATGGATAATGCAGTTGTTCAATCAGGAGCTATGGTAGCTGCAGGTGCAGTGGTCTTGGAAAATACGGTAGTGGAGTCTGGTTATATTTACGCTGGAGTACCGGCAAAGAAAGTGAAGAAAATAGAAGGTGATTTCGCAGAAATCTTCGAAAGAACTGCCAAGAATTACACGCTTTATAAAACCTGGTTTGAAGAATAGTTGAGCTGAGAAATAAGAAGGAATATAAAATACTCTGCATGACTACTATTTTTGATTAGATTCTGAGATTACTCTATATTGGGACACATTTTGAAAACAACTGGTATTTCAAATGTGACTGGAAACCATAATAGTGTAAATTAAAGATGAAAAATTCAAAAATAGTAGGTCTAGGACATGCTGTCCCTCAAACAGTAGTGACCAATAATGACATAGCCAAGTGGATTGATACAACTGATGAGTGGATTACTGAAAGGACTGGTATAAAAGAGAGGCGATTTTTTGATCCTGAAATTGAAGAGTCTTTAGCTAAGATGGCTAAAAAAGCGGCTGATATGGCGTTAGAAAATGCTAAAATGAAAAATGAGGATATTGATTTTATCATTTTTGCCAGTATTACGCCAGACTATTTCTTTCCAGGTTCAAGTGTTTTGCTCCAACGAGAAATGGGAATGGGGACAATTGGATGTTTAGATATCCGAAATGCATGTTCAGGTTTTGTGTATAGTTTGTCCGTAGCAGACCAATTTATTAAAACAGGAATGTATAAAAATATTATGGTTGTGGGTGGCGAAATACAATCGACAGCTATTGATATGTCCGATAGAGGCAGATCCACAGCCGTTATTTTTGGTGATGGAGTAGGAGTTGCTATTATGAGTGCAACTGATGAACAAGGGGTTTTATCCACTCATTTGCATGCCGAGGGAACTTATGCTGAAGAATTATATGTGAAAGATCCTGGTAGTAGCCGACCAAGAGAAGAAAGGCAACCAGAGCAGATTTTGGATACTTCAGGTTACAAAGTATATATGAATGGAAACATGGTTTTTAAACACGCAGTGGTGCGCTTTCAGGAAGTCATAAATGAAGCATTAGAAGCCAATAATTTGAAACCTTCGGATATTGATATGTTGGTGCCTCATCAGGCTAATCTTCGTATCTCTAAATTCATTCAATCCAAAATGGGGCTTTCTGATGATAAGGTCTACAATAATATACAAAAATATGGAAATACTACAGCTGCGTCTATTCCCATAGCCTTAAGTGAGGCATGGCATGAAGGAAAAGTCAAAGATGGTGATTTGGTTTGCTTGGCTGCTTTTGGCAGTGGATTTACTTGGGGGTCAGCGCTCATACGATGGTAATTAGCTTACTAGTATTGATTTTCTAATTAAATTGTTAGATTTAAGAACAAAAGAAAGAACTATGATCACAAAGCAATATAATCCTAGTCAGCTTGAAGTAGAATTTGCAAAGGCTATTAAAGAATTAGCTCCTGAAATTGAAGGGAAGTTGAGTCAGTTTAAGATAATAGGAGTGGAAGATAATATTAAGGCTGATAATCCTATGGTTAGAGTCAAGTTAACCGATAATGATAATGATCAGCATGAAGTGGTGTTGAAAATTATTCAAAAGCCTGATCAGGTTTAGAAATTAGACCTAACATTTTACAGGGTAGTTTGAAAAATCTACCCTTTTTATTTATGTCAAAATTCACTACACAAGAATTAGATTTAGCTTCTGACCCCACGATCCTGTTGATTAAATATAGGATGATGGAAAAAGTATGGGATTTTCTAGAAGAAATGCAAGGGGAAATCCGCAAAGAACTGGAGCCTTTCACAGGTAAATTGCCAAAAGAATTAAATCTAATTCATGGGAAAATATCCAAAGGTGAAAATTATAAGCGCTTGCCCTATATGATGCTTGATTTCCCCGCCTTTTTCACTAAAGATAATATGCTGGCATTTCGTACCATGTTTTATTGGGGCAATTTTATTTCTTCTACTTTTCATTTACAGGGAAACTATGCTACAGATTACGGATTGGATTTGATTAAAAAATTTAGAAAATCAGATAGAATTTACTTTTGCGTGAATAATTCTCCATGGGAATACGATTACAAGGCCAATAATTACGTACTTCTAAAAGAGATTAGTGCGGATGAAATCAAAGAACATCTACAAAGTACGGATTTCATCAAGCTCAGTATTAAATTTCCTGTGGAAGAAATGCCGGAAAGAAAGCAAGATTTGGTTAGTTTTATGATAGATGGATTGAAAGTAATTCGAACAAATTAAGAAAGAGGTAGTTTTCAACTTTCAAAACAAAACAAAAATTATGTTTGGATTATTTAAGAAGAAATCGGAAAAAGAAAAGTTAAACGATCAATACAAGAAACTACTTGCAGAATATCATAAGTTGAGCACTATTGATCGAAAAAAGGCAGATCAGAAAATGGCAGAAGCAGAAGAGGTAGCCAAAAAAATGGATGCTATTAATGAATAAATAAAATTATATGAACTTAGTACACGCTCCTTTTTATCAAGGATATGTTGATTTAGTAAAAGGCGATCTTGAAGAAGAACTCAAACATCAAATCAGCGAAATATCAGTCTTAATTAATAATATTCCAGAGGAAAAATGGAACAATAGATATGAAAAAGGAAAATGGAGCGTGGCTCAGGTAATGCAACATTGCATTGATACTGAGCGTATCATGGCTTTTCGAGCGCTTTCTCTGGCTAGGGGAGAAAGTGCTGCTCTTCCAGGTTTTTCTGAAAACGATTATGCTGCAGCCTCAGAATATTCCCGTCAGGATAAAGCAAAAATGGCGGAAGAATTTTATCATTTAAGAAAAAGTCACTTATCTTTATTCCAGTCAATGCCTGAGAAGATTCTCAAAAAAGAAGGGGAAGCTGATGGTCATGCAATTTCAATTTCAAGCTTATGGTATATCATCGCTGGTCATTGGAAGCATCATCAAAAGGTGTTGAAGGAAAGATATTTTTAAGTTAAATTTTTGCCGATGAATTTCTTAATCAAATTACTTTTATCCTCATTAGCGGTAATAGTTTCATCTTATATACTGCCTGGAGCTCATGTTGAAGGTTTTTTTGATGCACTTGTAGTTTCATTATTTTTAGCTTTGTTCAGTGCTACACTCAAGCCCTTATTAATAATACTGACTATTCCAGTTACGGTCTTTACTTTGGGGTTTTTTCTTCTAGTTATCAATGCACTAATGATAATGCTTGCAGATTATGTTGTAGATGGCTTTTATGTAGATGGTTTCTGGTGGGCGCTTTTGTTTGGAATAATCCTAGCAATTGTGAATAGTGTTTTTGAAAGTGTAAGTAAAAAAGATGAATAAAAATTTTAATATTGCGTTTTCTGAAAAAATATTGTAATTTATTTCTCTTAATGCAAACCAGTAAATTATGAGTGCTCAAAACCCAGGCTTCGATGCCGCAGAAATCGATAAATTGAAGCAGAAAATTGCTCAACAGAAAAATGATTTTGTCTTGGTTGATACCGATGATAATAATGATGAGTATAAGCATTTTCGCTTTACCGGAATGTACGAAGGGAAGGAAGTAATTTATGACGCAGTGATTTATACACTACGTTTACATCATGCCAGTGAAGTGTACGAATTGGCAGAACATAAAGCCGCACAAAAATTCCCTAATTTCAAGCCTATTAAATTTCAAGAGGATGAAAACGGTGATTTAAGGACTTTGGATAACGTGGAGGAGGAGATCGGACTTTACATAGCTGAGATGATCGATGATATTGAAGATGAGGAGTTAGTGAAAGTTCAGGAACATGTAGATATGGACAATGGCGGTGAATATGGAATAGGATTAGATATTGGGTTGAATGTAGAAGAGGTCGATGATATGGTGATGAACAAGTTTGTCCATGACTTCAATGAGGATAATCTGAAACTTGATGATACCTTATACTCATTTGTTTCTGATGAGGAGGAATATGATGAGAATTAAACTTTCAATTATTTTATAACAAGCTTTTAATTCCAGTGTTATTTTAGGAATAACACTTTTTTTATGCTCAAAATCGCCTACAGAAAAGAATACGCTCACCCACTTCCTGAAAATCATCGCTTTCCAATGATAAAATACGAGTTACTGCCAGAGCAGTTAATTTATGAAGGAACTGTAACGGAAAGTAGTTTCTTTTCTCCCAATCTTTTGTCAGAAGAAGACATTTTAGCGGTGCATACGAACGAATATTGGCAGAAACTTAAGAATTTAACTTTAAGTAGAAAAGAGGAGAGGAGGACTGGATTCCCATTATCTGCTGCATTGATTGAGCGGGAAAGAATCATTAATCAAGGTACAATTGATGCTGCTAATTTTGCTTTAGAATATGGAGTGGCTATGAATATTGCTGGTGGAACACATCATGCCTTTACCGACCGTGGAGAGGGATTTTGTTTGTTGAATGATATTGCGATTGCAGCTCAGTACTTGTTGAAAAATGCCAAAGTCAGTAAAATATTGGTTGTTGACTTGGATGTGCATCAAGGAAACGGAACAGCTGAGATTTTTCGTGATAATCCTGATGTTTTTACATTTAGTATGCATGGAAAAGGGAATTACCCCATGCATAAAGAACGCTCTGATTTAGATATTGAAATGGAAGATAAAACAGATGATAAAACATATCTGACAGTTTTGAGAGAAAATCTCCCTAAACTGATTGATGATGAACAGCCCGATTTTATCTTTTTTCAATCTGGAGTTGATGTTTTAGCAACAGATAAGCTGGGTCGGCTGGGAATGACAATAAATGGTTGCAAGGAAAGAGATAAGATTGTTTTTGAGCATTGCCATTTAAATGAGATTCCGGTGGTTGCCAGTATGGGTGGAGGTTATTCTGAGAAAATAGCGCACATTATTGAGGCTCATGCCAATACATATCGCCTTGCCCAAGATATCTACTTCTAAAAAAGCTCGATCTTTTTTTAGGAATTTCGTATATTTAATGTATGTCTAAAGAAAAATCACTTTTTCGGCAAAGTGTAGTTTTTGGTAGCTACATTATCTTAATCCTTTGGCTTGTAAAAGCTGCTGAATGGGGCTTTGCTACTAATTTTGCTCATTTTGGCATTATGCCGAGACATTTATTGGGAACTATAGGGATATTTACTTCGCCATTTATTCATGGTGATTTTTTGCATTTGCTCTCCAATAGCTTTTCCCTGATGCTTCTGATAATCATTCTCTTTTTCTTTTATGATAAAATTGCCTTGAAGGCGTTGCTCTACATATATATAATAACTGGTGTTTTCGTATGGATAATAGCACGAGAAGCTTATCATATTGGTGCTAGCGGTGTGATATATGGCATCGCCTCATTTATATTGTTTAGCGGACTTCTACGAAAAAATCAATCTTCTTTGGCCTTATCATTTGTAGTGTTATTGTTATATGGCGGGATGTTTTATGGGGTACTACCTCAGGACGGTCATATTTCATGGGAATCTCATTTGATGGGCTTATTAAGCGGCCTTTTGGTTGCTTTATGGATGAAAAATGAATTTGCAGGACAAGCTGAATTGAAATTGTATTTTGAGAAAGATTGGGAAGAGGAAGAGTTTGAGGATGATGGAGAACATTATAATTTCACTAATCCTGATCATCAATTCTTATATGAATATAAAGAAACTGAAAAGGAGGATAAGCATAAAGATGATAAATTAGGTTGATTCTGTTTTTTTAAAGCTTTGCACTTTAATTTGTTTGATTAACTTTGCAGGCGTTTGTAAAACCTAATTTTAAACTTAATACACGTGAAGAACTTATCATTAATACTTAATATCATTTTAATTGTAGCGGTTGCCTATTTATTTGTAGACAAATTTAGTGGCGGGGGAAAAGAAGATGAGAATACATCAACTGAACAAAAAGATGATAAAATATATCAAAATGTAGCCATCGCATATGTTCATTCTGATTCATTATTAGCCAACTATGATTTTATGAAGGACATAGAAGCGGAGTTAGGCGAACTTTCTCAGAAATATGAAAAAGAATATCAAAATAGAGCACAAGGTTTGCAAAATGAAATCAGTGATTTTCAAAGAACGGCTCAAAATTTGACTGTGGCGCAAGGAAAAGCATTGGAAGAGAATCTGATGAAAAAGCAACAGAATTTAAGAGTATACCAGGAAGATTTATCAAGAAAATTGCGTCAGAAAGAGGCAGAGTTGAATAACGAATTATATAAAACGATCAGCGATTATTTGAATGAATATGGTAATCAGAACAATCTTCAACTGGTTTTAACTTATTCTAGAGGAAGTGATGTTTTATATGCTAATGAAGGATTGGAAATTACTAATGAGGTAATTGAAGGTTTAAATAAAGCATATAATGAAAAAGCTGATACAGAAGCTTCTGAATAAAAGATTTTAATTTTATAGTTTAGCCCGTTCCTTAAATGGTGCGGGCTTTTTATATTTTGCCTAAATTTAAAACATTAGGAAAGTTTTAGAGTATTCTTAATACTTTACTTCAATTAATTTGAATTAAGGTTGAATTCCCATTATTTTTGACAAGTTTAATAGAAATCGACATATATGGCTGAAGTAATAAAAATGCCCAAAATGAGTGACACCATGGAAGAAGGTGTAATTGCCTCATGGTTGGTAAAAGAGGGCGATGAAGTATCATCAGGAGATATATTGGCTGAGGTTGAAACCGATAAAGCCACAATGGAATTAGAGTCTTATGAAGACGGAGTAATTTTACACATCGGAATAAAAGAAGGGGATGCAGTGCCAGTTGATGGTGTAATTGCCATCATAGGTGAAAAAGGAGAAGATATTGACGGTTTGTTAAAAGAAGTCGAAAATGGTGGAAGCTCTGCGAAAGCTGAAGAAAGCAGTTCTGAAAAAGAAGATAAGAAATCAGAACAGGGAAGTGAAGAAGAAATTGACGCTTCGGATGTGAATGCAAGCCTAATCACTATGCCGAAAATGAGTGATACCATGGAAGAGGGAGTGATTGCCTCATGGTTAAAGAAGGAAGGTGATAAAGTAGAAGCCGGTGATATTTTAGCTGAGGTGGAAACTGATAAGGCAACCATGGAATTGGAAGCTTATGAAGATGGTACTTTGCTATACATCGGAATAAAAGAAGGTGATGCGGCTCCAATTGACGGAGTCATTGCCGTAATCGGTGAAGAAGGTGCTGATTATAAAAAATTGTTAAAAGCTCATGAGCAAAAATCTTCAGGTGGTGGAGAAAGCAAAAATGAAGCTAAAGAAGAAAAGAAAGAGAAGTCTGAAGATAAAAAATCATCTGAAAGCAAATCTGATTCAGGTAGTCCTAAGCCAACCCCACCTGTTGATGCTG
Organism: Marivirga tractuosa DSM 4126; assembly: GCF_000183425.1. NCBI lineage: Bacteria > Pseudomonadati > Bacteroidota > Cytophagia > Cytophagales > Marivirgaceae > Marivirga > Marivirga tractuosa. The sequence goes on along the minus strand of NC_014759.1, from coordinate 928,023 downwards.
CAAATAAAGAGAAGAGTGGTGAAGGTAAAGGCAGAATTTTTGCCAGCCCATTGGCTAAGAAAATCGCTAAGGATAAAGGGATTGATTTATCAGAAGTAGAAGGCTCTGGTGGTAATGGCAGAATCATTAAATCAGATGTTGAAAACTTCACTCCTAAGCAGAAATCTACGGAAGCTGCAAAACAAGAGTCTTCAGAACAGGCTATGAGTATTCCACAAGTTGTGGGAGAAGAAAGCTATGAAGAGGTGAAAGTCTCTCAGATGAGAAAAGCGGTTGCCAAAAGACTTTCTGAAAGTAAGTTTACCGCTCCGCACTTCTACGTGACCATGGAAATCAATATGGATAAAGCCATGGAAGCAAGAAAGAGCATTAATGAGGTGAGTCCAATTAAGATATCTTTCAATGACATGGTGATTAAAGCAGTGGCCGCTTCACTACGTCAGCATCCAAAGGTGAACAGCTCATGGATGGGCGATAAAATAAGAAGAAATAATCACGTTCATGTGGGAATGGCAGTGGCAGTAGAGGAAGGTCTATTAGTGCCTGTTATCCGCTTTGCTGATAATAAATCATTATCGCATATAGCAACTGAAGCAAAAGATTTTGCTAAAAAGGCGAAAAGTAAAGAATTAGAGCCAAAAGATTGGGAAGGCAATACCTTTACTGTTTCCAATTTAGGAATGTTTGGAGTAGAAGAATTTACAGCAATTATTAATCCACCTGATGCTTGTATTTTGGCAGTGGGAGGGATCAAACAAACTGCTGTGGTGAAAGATGGTGAATTGGTGCCTGGAAATGTGATGAAAGTAACGCTTTCTTGCGATCATAGAGTGGTAGATGGAGCAGTGGGTTCTGCATTCTTACAAACCTTAAAAGGATTGTTGGAAGACCCAGTGAGAATATTGATTTAAAGTATAATGATCCCGCAGAAGCTATAGGAAGAAATAGCTTTATTGAGGCAGTCATTAGGTTTATCTATAACGCTTTTAATCACTATATCTGTTGGGAGCTTTGCACTATATTTAAAAGGAAATCCTGCTTTGGAAGAAATCATTATCTCCATAGTAGGATTTTCTTTTATATGCGTATTGATTATATTAACAATATGGTTGGTAAGCCGTATATTTAAGAAAATTAACCAAATAAAGTGATAATGGATATTGTATCAATTTTTGCAATTATTACAGCCTTAAGTTTTTTAGCAGCAGGTATATATGCTTTATTTTCTATTATCAAATTAGAGAATAAAGAAGGTAAATAAATTTGAGTCTAATAATTTTAGAAATCATTGTCACATCTCTTTAAATATCTCCCTCAAAATAAATTCAATTTTAGATAAAGAAGTTTTAATATGTCAAAAATAAGATCAACTACCGTATGTGCGGTTGTACACAAAGGTCAAGTAGCCATTGGGGCAGATGGACAAGCTACCATGGGGAATACTGTTGCCAAAAGCAATGTAAAAAAAATCAGAAAGCTTCAGGATGGTAAAATCGTTACTGGTTTTGCTGGTTCAACAGCTGATGCTTTCAACTTACTAGAAAAGTTCGATGAAAAACTGAATGCTTTTGGAGGCAATATGAAGCGTTCGGCTATTGAACTAGCGAAAGAGTGGAGGACAGACCGCTATTTACGAAAGCTAGAAGCTATGATGATTGTGGCTGACAAAGATGAAGTTTTAATCATTTCTGGTACTGGAGATGTATTGGAGCCCGACAATCAAATTGCCACTATTGGTTCTGGGAGCATGTATGCACAATCTGCTGCAACTGCTTTGAAAAAGCATGCAGGTGATAAATTATCTGCTGAAGATATTGTAAGGGAAAGTTTACACATAGCAGCTGATATTTGTATTTATACCAACCACAATTTGGTTGTGGAGACCATTGGTTGATATTTTTACTATACTATCTAAAAAGGGTTGTATTTCACTTTATACAACCCTTTTTAATTGATTTAGAATGATATTACTCAATTATGATTTGCTTCACTATTTCTCCTTCCTTGGCATTAATATGAATCAAGTACAATCCTTTTGCTAAGTTATGCACTGGTATTTCAATTTGTTGATTTTGGTCTATAATTGTTTCGTTTTTGATCAACTGACCTAGTGAATTTCTGATTTGAACCTTGTTGAATAACAATGTACTTTCATTCTTGATATAAATAACATCTTTTGCTGGATTAGGGAATATCATTACTTTTTTCAGCAGTTCATCATTCATACTTAAAACCGTATCGTCAATAGTTACTTCGTTCGAGTATTCTGAATCCCCTCTATCATTAGAAGCTTGGACTCTATATGTATATTGGCCTATTTCTACAACTTCTTCAAATGCCTTGGTGTCAGGATTTAATTCCGCAATTCTCTCAAAGGCTTCTGTGCCCACTGACCTTTCAACAAAATAGGCAGTCTCATTTGTAGCATTATCGATCCAGCTTAATTTTGCAGTGTAGTCGTTTTCAATCGTCACCACTAAGCTGGTAGGGGTTTCTGGTACACCAGGAAGTGTTTCAATTGTCACGGCTTCAGAATAACCACCTTCACAATTGTCATTAAATGGTTTTACTCTGTAAAAGTAAATACTTTCAGGTTTAACGGCATTATCGACATAGGATGATACTCCAGCTCCCACACTTTCCAACTCAATGAAATTTGAACTGTCATCATCTGATCTTTCGATAGTATATCCTGTTTCATTATCGGCATTATCTGTCCATTCAATTAATACACTTCCATCATCTTCATTTTCTTCTGCAGTTAATCCTGTAGGTTGGTCTATTCCGAAATCTTGAAAATTACCTATGCATAACTCAAGATCCCAGTTTAATAATTCTCCGCCATCTTCACTTGCGGCATCTTCGATTTTCAAAATCCATTCGCCTTGAATTGCTTCTCCAATTAATGCACTTAATGGAGATTGTGGTTGAAAAATTCCTCCATCATTCGGAGGACAGATTAAATTGGAACTTTCGGCATCATCACTAAATGACAAATTGAAGTCATCTTCACTACCACATTCATTCGCCATTAGAACTACTTCAGTGCCTTTTGGACTAACTAAAGTGAGGGTTAAGTCACTTATATAAGAATGCGTTCCAATGACATTCGTTACTTTTATTTCTTCAACTATCCCACTTAAGCAAATATTAAGAGACGATTGGACGGTATTTGGAGAGCTGCTTGCAATTGGCTTTGGCAAATCAGTAGAGGAAATTGCTCTGCAGGTAATAGCTGCGGTTGTGAAAGAAACACTAGCATAGTTACTTTCACCACAATTATTAGTAGTTTTAATTCTCATGTAATGAATAGTGTTGCCTTGCAGTTGTTCTTGAACAGTATATTCTTTTTCAGATGTGGTCCCTGCAGAAACAATATTTAAGAAATCTGGATCTGTTGCTATCTCTACAGAGTATGCTGATTCGATATTGTTATCCTCCCAAGTAAATGTTGGTCTCAGTGGTAAATCAGATTGCTGATTTGTAGGATAAGTAATGGTTGGAGTAATTGGGTTGTTCGTTATTGTAAATGGTAATTCGATTGACCTAGCGGTGCTACCAGCGCTAGCGTTCAATACTAACATAAATTCTCCCGAAATTCCATTTGCATTGCTGAATCTCAATTTGGTAGATTCCCCAGGGCTAATTGTTGAATTATCAAAAGTGCCGTTTAAACCAGCTATTTGATCAAAACTAAGTTCAATTGACTCATTAAAATCTAAAATGGACTCACTTTGTAAGGTAAATACAAGCTCTTCTGATGGACAATAGCTTTCAGAATCATTATTCAAGCTAATTGTAAAAGTAGGTTCGGTGGTTTCGGTAATTGAAAATGAACCTGTACTGATGTTAAAGAAAACATTGTTTGATGCCATTACTTTGATTTTGGCTGTCGATGTATTGACATTAGGCATTGTTATAACTTGCGATCCATCATTAGGTGTTTGTTCTACCACTTTTTCTGTAAAGCTATTTCCTCCGTCAGTGGAAACATAAATATCCACAAAATTGGTATTGATTGGTGCAAGATCAGTGCCGTTCACCTGCCAAGTTACTGTTGCTGAAGAGTAGCCAACATAATCACCCGTAAATTCTTCTACTACAAAAGGGCCTGCTTGATCTGTTACACTTAAACTAAGGTCGTCATAATCTACAGCACCTATCGGCTGATCATCTCGAACGGTTAATCTAAAATTTAAATCACGAGCGTAGGAGGGTAGTATTTCTCCTTTAGACTGGGTTCCATTCAAAATATCAGATAATTGAGGGAATATTCTGAAGCTATCGGCTGTAGGTTCAAATGATCTGAATATTGGAGCATTCTCTTCCGGAGTGTTTGGATTTCCTGCTGGTCCAAGATCAAATTGTTCCCATGTATAACTTAATCCATCACCATCGGGGTCAGTTGCACTTCCATTTAGCTGAAATGGTGTGTTTATTGGGATAGTAAATCCTCCTTGACCCGCTTCAACAATAGGTAAGTTATTTCCTGTGCTACTTATTTGCGCACAGCTATTCCCGTCATTTTGTTGAGAAAAAGCGGTCATATAATCTAAGCTGGCAGCATGAAAGTAAGCATCACTGTTTTCTTGAATATTGTCACTACCACAAATGCCAGCATAAGCCATAATAGTTGTGCCACTTCCAGGTTCATAGGCAGAACTAGCACTTCTATTATTACCCGCACAAGAACCTACCACTCCATTAAAAGTATGAGGAGCGCCAAATTGATGGCCTATTTCATGAGCTACATAGTCTACATCATAAGGATCTCCTACTGGATTTGAACGTCCTGTTACTCCACTTGCTTTTCTGCTGTCAACACAAACAGAACCTAAGGAAGCCAGACCACCCGCACCAGTTGAAAATCCATGGCCGATATCAAAATTTGCACTGCCAATTATACTGGTGATGTCTGCTTGAACTTCATCAATAAAAGAACCAGCATCATCATTTGTGAATGGATCAGTAGAAGCATCAGTATAAATTAATTGATCATTATTGTCTACCAAAACCATGGTAACGGCTATATCTCTTTCATATATTCCATTTACCCTGTTCATGGTGGTTACAATAGCCGACATGGCATCCTCAACTGTTCCTCCGTGAAATTGGGTGTATTCACCGGTAGTAGCCACAGCTAATCTGTAGGTTCGTAATTCAGTTCCTGAAGGGCGTTCCACTAACCCTGCCTCTACTTTATTTTTAACCTCTTCAAATCTTTGTTGATCAGCTACAATTGGCTCTTCTTCGTAGAAATTTTTATTTATCAATTCTTCATCTAAGTCTTTTTTGTAATAAACTTGATGTTTCAAATTGTCTGATTTTGAAACTGGGTCAATAAAGAACGTACCTTCTTTCGAAAATACCATGGCATGAAACCCATCTTTACCGATGGATATCCTAACATTATCACCTGTCTCAGGATTTCTACCTACATAAACTTTAATATTAGGGAATTTGGCAGCTAATGCCGGTTCCATTATTTGTCTTTCTTTTAAATTGAAACTTTTAAAGTTTCCATTAGGGTAGGGGATTGACAATTTCGATTGTTGACCTGATTGTTTTAGATATGATTTTATTTCATCTACTTTTAGCTTGAAATCCTTTTGTTTTTTTACAGGGATCATTCGTTCTGTGTTATCGACCGAAATGGAAACCCAAGAACTAGATTTTTGTGCTTTAATATTGAAGGTGATCAATATTAAAGTTAGTAATAGTGTAAGGGGTAAAAGTTTTTTCATTTTATACAATTTAATATCAACCTGACAACTATTAAGTTATAATAGTCATAAAAAAGTTCAATGACTTTTTTAAAAGAACAATTGTACTAAAAATAAAATGGATATTGAAGTAATTAGAAATATAAAGTTCTAGACCCAAATTGTATTTCGGTTGATATCAAATATTTTGGTTGCAATGTATTTGAACTGCCTCTATATGCTAAAATTTACTTATTTTTTCTTCATCCTTATCCCTAACCCATAAACTTAAAAGCCCTGCTAGAATCATGGATATTCCACCAATGACCAAAGCATAAATAGTATCGTTATTAAAAAAATATTTTAATATAAATCCTAATATTCCTGCCGCCACAATTTGAGGGATAACAATAAAGAAATTGAATACTCCCATGTAGTAGCCCATTTTATCAGAAGGTAGTGCACTACTCAGCATAGCATAGGGTAACGATAGAATACTTGCCCAAGCAATGCCTACTCCTATCATACTGATTACAAGCAAATCAGGGTTATTTACATAAAATACTGAAATCAAACCAGCAGCTCCACAAAATAAAGCAAGCATGTGAGTTCCTTTTCTGCCAAAGTATTTAGCTAATTGAGGTAATAAAAAGGCTGCTAATGCTGCCACCCCATTATAAACTCCAAACATAATCCCTACCCAATTAGCTCCTTCATTATAAAGTGCTGATTTAGTATCTAAGGTTCCGTATACATGCTCGGTTACTGCCGGTGTTGTGTAAATCCACATAGCAAATAAAGCGAACCAAGAGAAAAATTGTACAAATGCCAATTGCACCATAGTTTTGGGCATTTTGAATATCCCTATAAATGATTCGGCTAATCCTGTAAAGATTCCTCTTTCACTATTTTCAAGCTTAAGTTTCTCTATATCATCTGGTGGATACTCTTTAGTGTTGAATACGGTCCACATCACAGCCGAGAAAAAGGCAACTCCCCCGATATAAAATGACCATTTTACTGAATCAGGAATCTGGCCATCCGGAGCTTCATTACTAAATCCTAACCAATTGGTAAGAACGTAAGGCAAAACAGAAGCTATTACTGCACCAATACCAATAAAAAAAGCTTGCATAGCAAAGCCTTTTGATCTCTGTTCATTTGGTAACATGTCACCTACAAAAGCTCTAAAGGGCTCCATGCTCACATTGATTGAGCCATCCATTATCCATAACATTCCAGCTGCTATCCATAAACTAGGTGAATTGGGCATAATGAACAAAGCGATGGTCGCTAATATTGCACCAACTGCAAAGAATGGTCTTCGTCTTCCCCATTTGGGAATCCATGTTCTATCTGAATAATAACCAATAATGGGCTGAACTACCAGACCAGTAACCGGTGCTGCTAACCATAGAATGGGTAAGCTTTCTTTTTCTGCCCCGAGGGTATCAAATATTCTACTGACATTTGCATTTTGTAAGGCAAAGCCAAACTGAATACCTAAAAAACCAAAACTCATGTTCCAAATTTCCCAAAACTTTAATTTTGGCTTCTTGGAGGCTATTGATATATTGTCCATTATTTAGTGTTCAAGCTATTTTTAGTTAAAATCATATAAGACCAAGGGTCGAATGCAAGTGGTTGTTGTTGATCGTCAAAGGTAACGGTCATTGCAGAGTTACTGGCTTTTTGATAAGTAATGCCTGTAAAACGTTTATCAATTTTAAATGATTGAATGCTATCAGATAGATTTAATATAACTAATACCTCATTATTATCCTTTTTTCTGCTAAAAGCTAAAATTTCTGAAGAGTTTTGCTCCTTGTTTATTTCAGTGAAATTTCCACCATAAGCTCCATTCCACAAGGCTGGATTATTTTTCTTAAGCATTAATAATTGACTGTAAAAGTCCTCATATTCAAGATTTGACCAATCAATACTGTCTTTATTAAAAAATGGCAATCTTTTGTCTAATCCTGCCTCTTGTCCGCTATAAATCAAAGGCATTCCAGGAATAGTAGCAGTTAAAACTGCAAGTGCCTGGTAAGCATCCCCCATTCTTTCAAATACAGTTCCAGCCCAGCTGTTTTCATCATGATTCGTTGTGAAGTACATTCTAAAAGCTGTTGAATCATATTTTTCAGCATCTTTTTTTAGATAAGCCACTACAGAATCAGCATTTGCTTTACCATTTGCTATGTCATTTAACATATGGTGTAATTCCCATCCATATGACATATCAAATCCTGCATCATGTATTTTAGGCTCTTCCCACTCAGCTAGCATAAAGACATCTTTTGTAGCTTCTAGGCTGTCAATCGCTTTGTCCCAAAAATTATTGGGCACCATGCCTGCCATGTCACACCTGAAGCCGTCAATATCAGCTTCAGTTATCCACCATTTCATTTCATTAATCATGGCTTGGTGTAAATCTTTGTTTTCATAATTGAGATCAGCAACATCAGTCCAGTCTGCAACTGGAGATTGAAGCTGACCTAAAGAATCTAAATTGTAAAATTCTGGGTGTTCTTCTGCCCAAGGATGGTCATAAGCAGTATGGTTGGCTACCCAATCCAATAGTACGATCATCTCATTTTCATGAGCTGTTTTGACTAGTTTGTTAAAATCTTCTAATGTGCCAAAATTTGGATTTATAGCAGTGTAATCCTTAATGGAGTAGTAGCTGCCCAAAGGTTCTTTTCTGTTCTTTTCGCCAATGGGCTGAACTGGCATTATCCATAATATATCTACTCCCATATTCTTTAATCGATCAATATGCGGAATAAAGGCTTTGATAGTTCCTTCAGGTGTGTATTGCCTAATATTGACTTCATAGATATTCATATCCTTAGCTTTTTCAGGATATAACAATATCTTTTTCTGCTGATCTTTTTCTTGCTTGGGATTACAAGAGTAATTGAAAGCTAGCGCTATTATTAAAATGCTTAAGAAATATTTGTTCATATGATTTTTACTAAAGAATATTGACGATTTAATGAGTTTGAAATTCTCTATCATTACCATTTGATTTCAATCTTATCATCATCCATATTGAAAATTGCATTTGGCAAATCATGTACTTTTAGATTGATTCTCTCATTCTCAGGTAAAGGATCGAAATTGGAAATCTGGTCAACGAAATTGAAATCTGCCTTTTCCAATGGAATAGTTTGTTGATTCACCTGGATTTTACCGTTTATTTTACCTTCAAATCCGTGAAAGAACAATTGAATTTTTTGATATTGAGAATTATAGTCCCCTTCTTTAGCGTGTAATAGCAATTGCCTCTTTTCAGGGATAAACTCAATAGTTCTTTTGTAGAACTCTCCACTCACATGATTAAATGATTCTCCATCATCTTCATAATATTCATATCTATTTTCTTCTTGTCCACCGTAGATATGTAAATGAAGGCAATCATTCTGATTTTGGCTTAAGTTTTCCAATTTGTCTTGCATGGGGATTATTGCCGAAGCTCTCACAAAAACGGGTAGTCTTTCAATTGGGCATTCTACTATTACTTCTTGATTTCCTCTATAAAAAGTATCGTCAAATAAATCATACCATTCACCCTCAGGAAAATAGACCTTAGCTAAATTTACTTTACTTGCAACAGGAGCAACCATAATGTCAGGCCCAAAGAAATATTGGTTTTCATATAAAGAATGATAGATTTTCTCATCGTGTGGATGGTAAATTGCCAAACTTCTAGCAACTGGGATTCCTTTTTCGTGCGCTTTATAAAATGCAGAATAGATATAAGGCATCATTTTGTAGCGAAGATTGATGTAGTTTCTCGAGATTTCCTCCACTTCTTCACCATAAGCCCATGGTTCTGAATCCCGACTATTAATCATGCTGTGCCCCCTGAAAAAAGGAGCAAATGCGCCTATTGAAATCCATCTGGCAAAGAGTTGACTATCTGCATCTCCTGCAAAACCACCAATGTCATATCCTGAAAATGCTACGCCTGCCAAACCTAAGCTATTGACTAGTCGAACTCCTAATAACATGTGCTCATCATCAGCAACGTTATCACCTGTCCAGACGGCTGCATAACGTTGAATTCCTGAGAACCCTGCTCTAGTTAAGTTAAAAACTCTTTTATTAGGAGAATTTTGCTTTGCACCTTCGTAAGTGCTTCTCGCCATTTGCATTCCGTAAACGTTACGGGCTTTTCGGGTTGAGGCTTTATCTCCTTCGTAATCAAATTCCATTAAATCAGGTAAATATTGCCCCCAAGTAGCGATTTCGTTCATGTCATTCCATAGTCCAAGAATTCCTAAATCAGTATAGGCTTTCAATTTATCTTGCCACCAAGTTCTTACTGTAGGCTTGGTAAAATCAGGGAAATGACACCATCCTGGCCAAACCTCTCCTTCATAATATTCACCATCAGGATATTTGATAAAAACGTCTTCTTTTGTGCCAGAATCATAGGCATCATATCCTTCTTCTATTTTAATACCTGGGTCACAGATTACGACCACTTTGAAGCCCATTTCTTCCAGCTTGTCAATCATTTGCTTGGGATTAGGGAAATCTTTGCCATCCCATGTGAAGATTTTGTATTGCTCCATATGATGGATGTCCAATACAATTACATCAGCTGGAATTTCTTTTTCCCTGAAAAATTTGGCTATACTTAAGACTTCCTTATCAGGTTTGTAACTGTATCGACATTGCTGATAGCCCAAACTCCAAATAGGAGGGAGTTCCATTCTTCCGGTTAGGTCGGTATAGGAACTGATGATTTCTTCAATGCTCTCTTCATGAATGAAATAATAGGCCATATCACCTTGATCGGCAGAAAAACTAGAAAACCGTCTATTGGAGGCTCCAAAATTGAAATGCGTTTTATGAGAATTGTCTAAATATATTCCATATGAAAGACCTTGGTGAATTCCAATATAAAAAGGAGTAGTACAATATAATGGATCACTATCAGGCGGATATCCAAAATGATCAGTATTCCAGTTTTGGTAACCGGTTCCTTTTCTATCCAATGGGCCGGTTTTTTCTCCTAAACCAATAAATCTTTCACCTTCTTGAAGTTTTTTATATGTGGTTACTTGTTCGCCCAACCAAGAAGTTCCCAAGGCATGATCATCCTCATTAATAATATTCCCGTCATGATCCTTAAAAATTGTAGTAAATGGATCTTTTTTAATCTCTAACGTTAAAGCTTCGGTTTTAAGCTCTAAATGGCCATTTGCATCCAAAATAGAAAAATCAATCCCGACAGGCTTGGAAATTACAGCGTAAGAATGCTCATCAAATTCTTCTGTAAGGCTTAGGTGTATCTTAAAAATACCTTTTTGAACCACTGATATTCGAAAAAATGCATTTTCTGTTTTACCCGAAATGCCGTATGCATTGCGTTTATAGGCTTCAATCTTCCCGCAGTGTAGGTTAAGGTTTGATTTATTTATGGTTTGTGAACTTATCATCTGTAATTCTATTTAAGAATTGCTAATCTATCGAATATTAAAACTGAACAATATTCATTTCTTTATAAAATTAGCGCAATCGTTTGCGGTTACGTTTGCAATTTAACTTTTTGTATTTAATAATTTATTAATGTGGCTTTTTAAAGATATAAAATAGTTTGAAAAGAACTTTGTTTAGATTTTATTATTAAGGAGCAAGATTTCCTGCTAACACCTTTAGATCTCTGAAGCAATACCCCTATAAAGCCTGTAGGTGACAGTTTTCAAAGATTTAAATCAGCAGAAAACTACATGTATGGGCACTATTCTCTATTATTAAAAGTATACTGTTGTCTCTTTTAAAGTTCAGTTTACTAGACTTCGAGGACTTGATTAATATCCTGAAGACAGTTTGCCAACAACCATGAAAACAGTGGAATATGGAATAAGCTTTGAATTATTGTCTAATCTTTAGTTTCGTATTTAACTAAAGGAGCGATAAGCAATAAAAGCAAATCATTTATTTCTATTTTGAAATTTAAAATAGCAACTTTGCATTTACAATTATTTTTAGGGCTTTACCGTTTTATTATCAAATAGATGTCGCAAGAATTATATCAAAAATTAACTTCAGATAAACCTTTTTTCATTGTTGGGCCATGCGTGATGGAAAGTATGGATTTACTTCATAAAGTAGCTAAAGAATTGGTCAGTATTAAGGATGAATTAGGGGTGGAAATAATCTTTAAATCCTCTTTTGATAAAGCTAATCGCACTTCGGCATCAGCTAAGCGTGGGCCTGGTTTGGAAGAAGGAAAAGAATGGTTAAAAGAAATTAAAACCACTTATAACCTTCCAGTGACAACAGATGTGCATGAATCTTACCAACCTAAATTATTGGAAGAAGTGGTGGATATCATGCAGATCCCTGCCTTTTTGTGCCGTCAAACGGATTTATTATTAGCTGCTGCAGAAACTGGAAAGATTGTAAATATCAAGAAAGCACAATTTTTATCGGGTGAAGACATGCTTTACCCAAGCCAAAAAGTGGTTCAAGCAGGCAACAAGCAAGTGATGTTAACTGAACGTGGAAATATGTACGGTTATAATAACTTGGTTGTGGATTTCAGAAATATTCCAGATATGTTGCAGCTCGGGTTTCCTGTTGTAATGGACTGCACTCATTCAGTTCAGCGTCCTGGTGGAGCAGGAGGGAAAACTGGAGGAAATAGAGAATTTGTACCGGGAATGGCCTTGGCAGCAAAAGCCTTTGGAGCAAATGGTTATTTCTTAGAAACACATCCGAATCCTGAAGAAGCGTGGAGTGACGGGCCTAACCAATTGTATTTAAAAGATTTAAGAGATTTAATTAAAAAACTAGTTTAATGAGCCGGATTTTAGAATCAGCCAAAGAAACCATTGCTATTGAAGCTAAATCTATTAAAGATTTAGAGAGCATACTTACGCCAGACTTTGAACAAGCAGTTCATGCCATTATGGAAAGTAAAGGCAAGCTTATTGTGACGGGCATGGGTAAATCTGGTATAATAGGAAAAAAGATTGCGGCTACCTTTTCAAGTACAGGCACACCAAGCTATTTCCTTCATCCGGGAGAGGCCTATCATGGTGACTTAGGTTTAATTCAAGAAGATGATATTGTAATGGCGATATCAAATTCGGGAGAAACGGACGAATTATTAAAAATCATACCTTTTTTCCTGCGTAATGGCAATAAGATTATTGGTGTAAGTGGAAATCCTGAATCCACATTGGCTAAAAATACTCATTTTCATTTAAATGTACATGTAGAGCAAGAGGCTTGCCCACTAGATTTGGCGCCTACTTCCTCAACCACGGCTACTTTGGTTATGGGAGATGCATTAGCAGTTGCTTTAATGAAAGAGCGTGATTTTAAACCCGAACATTTTGCACTTTTCCACCCCGGTGGGTCATTGGGAAGAAGGTTGTTAATGACCGTGAAAGATGTAATGCGTTCATCAGATTTGCCTGTAATTGATTCTCACAGTGATATGGATGTGGTAATTCATAGCATTTCAAATGGCAGATTAGGCCTTGCCATAATTGAAGAAAATGGAGAATTAGTTGGTGTTATTACTGATGGTGATTTGAGAAGAGGCATGAATGCTCAAAAAGAATCATTCTTAAGTCTTAAAGCCAAAGACATCATGACAAAATCACCTATTTCCATTGATAAAGAGATGAAGTTGAAAAAGGCGGAAGAAATGATGATGGAGTGTAAAATCAATACGCTATTGGTAGTTGAAAACCAAAAATGCGTGGGAGTGTTGCAGGTTTACGATTTGTGATTATCTGGATAGGCGTCAAAGACTCTTAGATATTCTCACAGAGCCGCAAAGTTTTCGCAATGAAATTTTTTAGTTTCTAATTTAAATTTTTGTTAGTAACTAAATACTTTGGATAGGTTCTAATTTCTACTTGTTTCTATTGCCCGGTATTAAAGCTGTTTGAAGTGAAAAATGCCTGAGCAGGCAGTAGTTTCCACAAGCCAAAGGCAGCCAGCAGTATACTGGCACATTCTATCTCAAGTATTTAAAGAATTGCTTGCTAATCTGTTTAGATCTTTTTAGAAGACTCCCTCACCACCAAATTGGTTTTCAAGGAGATGGTTTCCGTTATGCTTTCTTCATCATCAGCTTTGTTGATTTGCTTCATTAATAAACGAGTTGCTTCTTGTCCCATTTTAAAGCCGGGCTGTGTAACAGATGATAAAGCAGGCTGGATTAAACTTGAAAATCGCCAATTACTAAAGCCTACAATGGCAATATCCTCAGGGATTCTTAATTTTTTCTTTCTGATGGCCATCATGGCACCATATGCCGCCACATCATTATTGGCAAATATTGCGTCAGGCGGAAAGCGATAATCTAAAATTTCATTGGTAATGGATTCTGCTTCTTCAAAAGTACCTAGTCCACAGACTTTAATGAGGTTGTCGTCAATCATATATCGATTATCGGCCAAGGCAGCTTTATATCCATTCAACCTGTTTTTACTGATTGCTAAATTTTGTGGGCCGGCCAAATGAGCAATTCTGTAGCAACCTTGCTCAATGAGGTGTGTTGTGGCTTCATAAGCACCTTGTTCATCATTTACAATTACTTTACAAGCATTGAGCGAATCAATTATTCGGTCAAAAAACACTAAGGGAATATCATAATCCAGCAAACTTTGCAGATGATCGTAATTCTCAGTTTCTCTTGAAACAGACATCAGAATGCCATCTACACGAGAATTGAAGAGTGCTTTGGTATTCATAACCTCTCTTTCGAAAGATTCATTTGATTGAGTGATGATGACATGATATCCTGCATCATGCGCAATATCTTCTATCCCACTAATTACAGCAGAAAAGAAGAAGTGAGCAATTTCTGGTATGATAACGCCCAAGGTGTTGGTTTTGCTTTGCCGAAGACTTAATGCTACTGTATTGGGTTGATAATTAAGCTTTTGAGCTAAATCATTGATTTGTTTTTTTGTATTAGAACTAATATCAGGATGGTCTTTCAATGCACGTGAGACGGTAGAAGGAGAGACTCCTAATTCCTTTGCTATGTCTTTGATGGTAATATTAGCTTTTTTCATAGATAGTTGATTTTGGTTTCCTCTTGGTGGTCGGTGTGCCACCGACCACGGAAAACAAGGACAGCCATGGTCGGTGGCACACCGACCATTTAAATGTAAGGATTCTCCTTTTCAATAGTAACCGAATTTGCACAATTCGCACACGAATACATATCTCCTGCAAACATCAGTAAAAATATCAATACCTGCAAACGATTGCGCAACCGATTGCGGTAAAAAAATATGCTTTTGGCTATCATATGGCTAATTGTTGCGCTAAACTTGGAATATGGAAATTTTAGTTGCGCAACGAAAATAAAGCGACTAAATGACTTAAACATTAAGTAAACTTTAAACAATTAAATTATGAAAAACTTAACAAAATTATGGAGCCTGGCATTGTTGCTTACCGCAGCTATGTTTATGGTCTCATGTGAAGAAGACGAGCCTACTATTGATGTTACAGAAGGCCTTAACGTAGCCGATGGTTACTACTTTGTAGTGGATGGAGAAGATCCTGTAGCAGAAAAGGCTTTATTGCCAGAAAAAGTAGAAGGTGAAGGAAATGTGCCAACTGATAGAGAAGGTTTTTTTGGTAACTATGTTTTTTTAGAAGCAGGTGATTACCAAATACAGAAAGTGGAAAGTAAAGAAGTTTCTTCTACTTTAGGAGGGGCGCTTTCAAAAGTTGCTGTAGAGGATTTAGTTAATGCTGATGAAGAGCCTTTTGATAGTTATCAAATAGGTTTATTAGAAAGTGAAGGAGAAGCGGTGAATATTGCAAATGATGGGTTTTTCAAAATTTCTTATGATGAAACAACTACTGAGCTGATTGTAATGGAAGTAAAAAAAGTTTCATTTATTGGTGCACCTTCTGGTTGGTCTGATGTTGAATTGGATGTAGTTTCTTCAAACCCTGAAGATGGTTTTGTTTTCGAAACTGGTGGTGTTGAAATAAGACAAGGCGATATGTATAAACTTCGAATCAATAATGCATGGAAAATTATTAGAAATAACGAAGCAGAAAATGGATACGTGGCTTTTACAAATTATGGAGGTACTGCAGATGCTCTTGTAGCTGGAGGTGATGATATACCATTTGCTAAAGAAGATGGTATCTATACTATAAATGTAGAGTTACAAAATGATGGTGGAGCCTTTGTTGAATTTACTAAAACTGGTGAGGCTGAAGAAATAACTTTTGACCCAGCAGAATATAACTTTGGAATTCTAGGAAGTACAAATGCCAATGCTTTTGATAGTGATAGAGATATGGTATTTAAGGAGGTAAATGGTCATCCAACTTGGCACGGGGTTGTTTATTTTGCTGAAAATAGCATTGACGATCAAGGAAGAAGATTCAAATTTAGAACTAATGACGATTGGGCCTTTAATTTAGGTGGAGTTGTTACTGTAGGTGAGACCACAACACTATCAGTTGGAGGGTCAGATATCGAAGCTCCTGCAGCTGGTGCATACTATTTCATGCTATGGACAGAAGATGAAGGAGAAACATGGCAAGTGACTACCAAGCAGCCGGGTTGGTCTTTAATAGGAGAGGGAAGCCCTTCAGGAAATTGGGATGATGAGACTCCACTGGTAGCTCAAGGATTTGATGAAAATGGTGTAACAACTTACACTTACTCTGGTGATTTTGCTGGCGGTGCTTACAAACTAAGAGCAGGTAGTGCTTGGGATTATAATCTTGGTGGTAGCCTTTCAGAATTGTCACCTGATGGTTCTGATTTATCAATTGATGCTGGAAATTATACTTTCACTTTAACTTTTGATGGATCAAGTTATTCAGCTACTGTTGAATAATCATTTCTAATCTAAAAAGAATGAGATGGAAACATCTCATTCTTTTTATTTCAAATACTATTTATGAATAAATTCTTTCTCATATTAACCCTTCTTTTAAGTGCATTTTTACAGTTTGTCAATGCACAAAGTCCAACCATCGAGCCCGAGTTCTTTGCTGCGGATGAGGAAATTACCATTACCTATAATGTAACCGGAACTAGCTTATCATCGCTCGATGATGCTTATTTGTGGATGTGGTTACCTAATAATAGCACAACGGATGCACCATCCAATATCAATCCAGCAGATTCTGATCCTGAAGCAACGGAACCTGCAAAATTTGAAAAACTAACCGAAAATGGAGAAACTCTTTTCCGTATTTCTTTAACCCCAACGACATTTTTCAACCAAAATGCTGAAGACATTACTGAAATTGGGATGCTGTTAAAAGGCAATGATTGGTCTGATGGTCAAACCCAAGATTTTGTAACAGAAGTTAGCCAAGGATTTTCAGTAAATATTGCTTCCCCATCTGGAAATTATGGTTTTTATGAAACCAATGACATCATTAATGTAGAATTATCTTCTTCTGAAGCTGCCCAATATCAATTTTTTGTAGATGGGAATTTGGAGTCTGAAGAATCTGGAATTACTGAGTTTTCTTATCAACATACTGTGATAGATGACGGGCTTTCTCATGATTTGAATATAGTTGCCAGTAATGGAACCGATTCGGAAACTTTTAATTATTCCTATATAGTGAACCCTACTGTCTCCAATGAACCTCTCCCAACTGGCCTGCAAAATGGAATTAATTATGGTGAAGATGACACTTCAGTTCATCTGGTATTAACCGCCCCTAACAAAGAAAATGTATTTGTAATTGGCACTTTTAATGATTGGAGCCTTTCTGACCAATATTTAATGAAAAAGGATGGAGATCAATTTTGGATTGAAGTTTCAGATTTAGTTCCCGGACAAGAATATCAATTTCAATATTTGGTGGATGGTGAAATAGCGATAGCCGATCCATATACTGAAAAAATTGGCTCTGAATATGATGATCCTGAAATCATCAATGATAATAGATACCCTGATTTGATGTCATATCCTTCTGGGAAAACATCTCATGCTGTGGGTTACATACAAACCAGTAAACCCCTTTTTCCTTGGACTGATGATAATTTTGAAAAACCAGCTAATGAAGATTTAGTGATTTATGAATTATTAGTAAGGGATTTTACAGATTTAAGAACTTATGATGCCGTAACTGAAAAGCTTGATTATTTAGAAGACCTAGGAATCAATGCCATTGAATTTATGCCTGTGATGGAATTCGAAGGCAATTTAAGCTGGGGCTATAATCCTTATGCTATGTTAGCTTTAGATAAATACTATGGGACTGAATATGATTTCAAAACATTGGTAAATGAGGCTCATAATAGAGGCATAGCAATTATTTTGGACATTGCTTTAAACCATCAATTTGGTAGAAATTCATTAGCTAGATTATATAATCAAGGAGATTATGGAAATCCAACTTCTGAAAATCCTTGGTTCAATACCAGTGCTCGCCACGATTTTAATGTGGGTTATGATATGAATCATGAAAGTCAATATACGCAAGATTATGTGGATAGGGTAGTGGCATATTGGTTAGAAGAATACCATGTGGATGGCTATCGATATGACTTATCGAAAGGGTTTACTCAGAAAAATACACTAGGAAATGTTGGAGCTTGGGGTCAATATGATGCCAATAGAATTCAATTACTTAAAAGAATGGCAGATGTTCAGTGGTCTGTCGATCCTGATTCTTATGTGATTTTAGAGCATTTTGCTGAAAATTCAGAAGAAAAGGAATTAGCAGAATATGGCATGATGCTATGGGGAAATGAAAATCATAATTTTAGGAATTTGGCAAAAGGTAATAGTGCTAATGTTGGAGGATTGAGCTATCAGGTTAAAGGTTGGAATGTGCCTCATCTAGTGGGATATATGGAAAGCCATGACGAAGAGCGGGTAGCTTGGGATTTGAAAAACAGTTCAAGTGAGACCTTAGCTCAACAGATGCAAAGATTGAAATTGAATGCTGCTTTATTTTTCATGGTTCCTGGTCCAAAAATGCTTTGGCAATTTGGTGAGTTTGGATATGATGAAGAACTGAATAATGACAGATTAGGTGTAAAGCCAACTCGTTGGGAATATTTAGAGAATCCTGAGCGAAATAAATTATTCCAAGTCTATCAAAGCCTTATCAAATTAAAGACTCGAACTAATTATTTGAATAAGGATAATTTTCAGTGGTCTGGAAGTGGTGATTTGAAGTGGGCGAGATATAATAATAATAATAATAATGTAAAAATTGTGATGATGGGTAATTTTAGCAAAGCTACTCAATCATTCGAACAGCAAATATTGCAGTCTGGCACATGGCATGACTACCTAACAGGAAAAGAAATTGAAATAGGGAGCGAAGTAGACTTCAATTTAATTCCTGGAGAGTTTAGGATTTTAACTAGCGAGCCAATTGAAAACTATATTGATGATGCTGAACAAGAAGAAATTGTACTAGCCAATGAACGTTCTCATTTTATTGACAACACTAAAGTATTCCCAAACCCGGTTCAAGATCAATTATTCATTGAAGTTGAGCAGCCTATTAAAAATCTTTTCATTACTGATTTAAGTGGAAAATCAATTCCTGCTAGAGTAAATAAATCGAATAATCGATATACAATTGATTTATCAACTTTAGAGTCAGGGATTTATTTTGTCAATTATCTGAATCACAATAAACAAAGGCAACAGAAAATTATAAAGTTCTAAATTATAAATATAACAACATATGAATCAGAAATATACAAACTCGAAGAGTGGAGTTCCTTTAGGGGAAAGGGCAAATTCCTTGCGAAGGATTTTGTTAGTTTTCCTTATGGTTTTTGCAGTTTTTCAACTGCAGGCACAAGACAGGACTGTTTCCGGAACTGTAACAGATGCCATGACAGGAGAAGCCTTACCAGGAACTAGTGTGAAGATTAAAGGCACTACTCAAGGAACTACCACATCACTTGAAGGAGAATTTAAACTTCAAGTAAATGCTGATGACATTTTAGTTTTTTCTTTTATTGGATATAAAAAACAAGAAATTGAAGTAGGAGCTCGCTCTGTTATTGATATTCAGATGCAAGAAGATATTTCTCAGTTAGGAGAAGTAGTGGTTGTTGGATATGGTCAGCAAGAAGAAAAAGATGTGACTGGCGTGGTAAGTACTGTTAAAGAAGAGTCATTTAACAGAGGACAAATAGCTAGTCCGGAACGTTTAATTACCGGTAAAATTGCTGGTGTTGATGTTTCTCCAGGGAATACAAGAGCTGGAGGAGCTGGGATTACTATCAGAGGGATTGGTTCTATCAATGCACAGTCACAACCTTTAATTGTGGTTGATGGAGTTCCTATCAATAATGACGGAAGTTCAGGAACAAGAAATGCTAATAACTTCATTAACCCAGCTGATATAGAAAGTGTTACTGTTTTAAAAGATGCATCAGCTACGGCCATTTATGGATCAAGGGGTGCTGCCGGGGTGATTTTATATACAACTAAATCAGGTAAAAAAGGTCAAAATACAGTGACTTACGATGGTTCTTTTGTTTTTTCTGAAATATTGAGAGAACCTGATTTTTTGAGTACTCAAAATTTTAGAAATGCCGTTCGCCAGTTTAGCCCTCAAAATGAAAGCCGCTTAGGGAATAATGATACGGATTGGTTTAATGAAGTAACTAGGAGCACTTTAAGTCAAAATCACAATTTGTCTTTTTCTGGTGCTACAGATAAAATTAATTATTTGGTTTCAGTTAATCATATGGATAACCAAGAGGTAATTAAAGGAGATCGAAATCAAGTGACTCGTTTAAGTATGAGATTAAAAACCACTGTTTTAAATGATCATTTAGATATTACTTTCAATACCAAAAATGCTTTAACAAATGATGAATATAAGCCGAATGTGGTAGGTACTGCGGTTTCTTTTGATCCAACAAGGCCTGTTTATGACCCTGAAGCAGAAGAGTTTGGTGGCTACTTCGAATGGAATGAATCATCTATAGATCCTATTAATCCTGTCTCTACCATAGAACAGACCCAAAGTATTGGAGAAAACAGGAGGTCTTTTAATTCGATTAATTTCGATTTGAAGATTCCCGGTGTTGATGGCTTAACTTTAAGTGCAACAGGTTCTTATGATTTAAGAAACGGACAAAACAAAGTCTTTGAACCATTCAGCTTGAGAAATGATAATAGAGACGGCTATATGCAAAGGTCTACTAATAATGCTTATACCACTACTTTATTTACTACGCTTAACTACAATAAATCATTTGGTGAAAGTGACTTAGATATTTTAGGTGGTTATGAATTTCAAGAGGTATTTAGTGAAACTACAGGTTACGAAGGGATTAATTTAACAGATGATAGCAAAAGCTTTAATGATCCTACTGTAATACCAAGAGAATTTATTGATTTATATAGAGCGTTTCCTATTACCAATCAATTGCAATCTTATTTTGGTAGAGTTAATTATTCTTATGATAGCAAATATCTATTAACAGTAACCGGTCGTTTAGACGGATCCACCAAATTTGGTTTTGGGAATAAATATGGCTTTTTCCCATCGGCAGCATTTGGCTGGAGAATTATTGAAGAGGATTTTTTCCAAGGACTGACAGGTGTCTTTAACGACTTGAAATTGAGAGTAGGATGGGGTCAAACAGGAAATCAGAATATTGGAGATTATAGATATGATAAATTCTATTTCTTAAGTGATGCAAGTGCAACTTATCAATTTGGTGACGAATATATTCAATTATTAAGACCCACTGCAGTTGATCCAAACATCCAGTGGGAAAGATTGATATCAACTAATATTGGGATTGATTTCTCATTTATGAAAGGAAGATTGTCAGGTTCCTTAGATTTATACGACAAAACCACAGATCAGCTATTGTATAATGTTCCTGTGCCGGCAGGTACTAATGTTGGTGATAGAGTAATTACTAATATTGGTGCAATGAATAATAAGGGAATTGAATTAGCATTGAATTATATTGCAGTAGACAATGAACAATTTGGTTGGGATTTAAATTATAATTTCACCTATAATCAGAATAGAATCGTCAAGCTGGACAATGAGATTGATGAAAATAGTCCTGGGATTCAAGTAGGTGGCATTACTGGTGATATTGGAAGAACTATTCAAGTTTTGCAAGTCGGACAACCAATTTCTACATTCTATTCGTACAATCATCTTTACGATGATGCAGGAAAGCCTCTAACCGGTGGAACTAACAGTATTTATGAAGACATAAATGAGGATGGTCAAATAAATGAAAATGACTTGCAGACACAAGGAGTAGCCATTCATCCGATTTTCACCAATTTAAGTTCAAATATGCGTTATGGTAATTTTGATTTAAGCTTCACATTAAGAGCTAAATTAGGGGGGCAAACTTACAACAATACTGCTTCAGCCAATGGTTGGTCTGGTAGGTTAACAGAAGCACAAATCTTGAATAACCTTCATGAATCAGTAATAGAAACAGGTTTTCAAAACCGTCAATTACTATCAAATTACTATATAGAAAACAGCAGTTTTATTAAATTGGATAACCTTTCAATAGGTTATAATTTTAATCAATTCGATGATTTTAGGTTGAGATTATATGGTACTGTTCAAAACATGTTACCAATTTCAGGCTATAGTGGTTTAGATCCTGAGGTACAAATAGATAATAATATCTATCCTCCATCAACAGCATTTATTTTCGGTATAAACGCAAAATTTTAAATTAAAGAAAATGAAGAAATTTATATATATAATTCTAGCGGGTTTCACTCTGTCCTGTACAGATTTGGATTTAAGACCCGAGTTTGGAGAAACTGGTAATATTGCTTTTCAGGATGTTAAAAACTTAGAGCGCTATATGGCCAAAATTTATGCGGCATATAGTCTTACCGGTCAACAAGGACCAGCAGGCGATGCGGATTTGGCATTAGTAAATGATGAAGGTTTCACTTCCTATATAAGAGCATATTGGAAGGCGCAGGAACTTACAACTGATGAGGCAGTAATTGCCTGGCAAGATGCTGGTATCCAAGATTTGAATACTCATACTTGGTCATCTGATAACCAGTTCGTTAAAGTATTGTATTACAGATTGTTCTTGATCATATCCTACAGTAATGATTTCTTAGAGCAAAGTACTAGTGATTTATTATCTGATTATGGTTATGATGACCAAGAAATGGCACTAGCACAGAATTATAGAAATGAGGTAAGATTCTTAAGGGCTATGGCCTACTGGCATGCGTTAGATCTCTTTCGGAATATCCCTCTTGTAACTATAATCACCACTGATTTTCCAGTGCAAGATTCACCTGAGGAGGTTTTTGATTTCATAGCCGAAGAATTAGAAGCAATCGAAAGCGAATTGCCAGATCCACAGCAAAATCAATATGGCAGGGTTGATAAAGCAGCAGTATGGATGCTGCAAGCAAAGTTGTATCTGAATGCTGAGGTTTACACTGGAAATGATTATTACTCAGAAGCAGTAGCTGCATTGGAGAAGGTTTTGAATGGCCCATATTCTATTGAAGATGACTATCAATTGAATTTTAGAGCAGACAATCACACAAGCAATGAACTAATTTTTACACTACCATCTGATGGAATTCAGACCCAAAGTTATGGAAGTACTACTTTCTTAACGAATGGTTCTATAGGTGGAAATATGACTTCATCAGATTACGGAACCAGTGGTGCCTGGGCAGGATTGAGAACAACCAGAAATTTGGTTGAGTTATTCCCTGATGAAACAGGTGATATTGATAGTAGAGCAATATTTTTCACAGATGGACAAACTTTAGATATTGCAGATTTGACAGTATTTACTGAAGGCTATGCCGTTCCAAAATATACAAATCTAACTACAGAAGGTGAGCAAGGTAGTAATACTGAATTTTCTGATGCTGACTATCCGTTGTTCCGCTTAGCCGATGCCTATTTAATGTATGCAGAAGCCGTTTTAAGAGGTGGAGGAGGAAGTGAAGCAACTGCCTTAGGTTATATTAACGAATTAAGAGAAAGAGCTTATGGTGATGCTTCAGGAAATATCACAGCTAGTAATCTTACGCTAGATTTTATTTTGAATGAAAGGGCCAGAGAGCTCTATTGGGAAGGCCATAGAAGGGCCGATTTAATTCGCTTTGGACTTTATACAGGCGGTGAATATACTTGGCCATGGAAAGGAAATAACATTGATGGGGCTTCAATTAGCGATCATTTAGAAATATTCCCTATTCCAGCTACTGATTTAGCAGCTAATCCTGAATTGGATCAGAACGATGGGTATTAAGTAAAAATTTTCTTCTTCATATACAACCATAAAACGAAAACACAGGGGGCTTTGCTCCCTGTTTTTTTGTTTTAAGTGCCACTACGAAAATTTAAATTGATTACTTTTGATTAATGAAAACCATATCTGAGAAACTTCATGTCACTGGTATGTATATTGCCCTGTACCTTTTTATAAGATTGACAATTGCTAATATTCAAAATGAATATATAAACACTATTCTTCTTACTCCAGTGATGATATTTTTTGGAATTGTTTTTATAGTGGATCAATCTATTTTTTCTTATCATGATAAATCTATAAAAAAATATTTCAAGAATGCTGTAGTAATTTTTTTAAGTATTTCTATCATTATTATTCTAGAGTATTTTACATTTTGGTACTCATAAATTAATATTTCATAGGGCAGAGCAAAGAACAATTTCAAGATTTTTTCTAGTACTGGATTACCTGGTATTGGTAATTATTTAACTTCTACCCCCAATTACTTTACTACAAGCTTTTATATTTCTACCATTATTGGCATTTTTGGGTTCTCAAAGAAAATTAACTCACTAAAACATAAAAACATGGCTAAACCAGGAGTATTATCCGGAGAAGAGATGATGAATTTACTTCATCACGCAAAAGACAATAAATATGCAATGCCTGCTGTAAATGTAATTGGAAACAATTCCATCAACGCAGTGCTTGAAACGGCAAGAGATGTAAATTCTCCAGTTTTCATTCAATTTTCAAATGGAGGTGCAGCATTCAATGCTGGAAAAGGTTTGTCTAATGATGGTCAAAAAGCAGCAATTGCAGGAGCAGTAGCCGGGGCTCACCATGTACATTTCATGTCAAAAGAATATGGTGTACCAGTTATTTTGCATACTGACCACTGCGCTAAGAAATTATTGCCGTGGATCGATGGATTATTGGAAGCTGGTAAAGAATTCTATAAAACTCATGGAAAGCCATTGTTTAGCTCCCATATGATTGATCTTTCTGAAGAGCCTTTGGAAGAAAATATCGAAATTTGCAAGAAATATTTGAAGCCTATGGCTGAAATGGGCATGCACCTTGAGATCGAATTAGGTATTACAGGTGGTGAAGAAGATGGTGTAGATAATACTGGTGTGGACAGCAGTAGATTATATACTCAGCCGGAAGAAGTAGCTTATGCTTATGAGCAACTGAAAGAAGTAAGTGATAATTTCACCATTGCGGCATCATTCGGTAATGTACATGGTGTTTATAAGCCAGGTAATGTAGAATTACGTCCTGATATTTTGAAGAATTCTCAAGACCATATCCAAAAGAAACATAATACTGGAGATAAGCCTGTTTTATTTGTATTCCACGGTGGTTCTGGATCTGAGCCAGAAAAAATTGAAGAGGCAATTGGTTACGGTGCAGTAAAAATGAATATTGATACCGATATGCAATGGTCCTTCTGGAATGGGGTAAGAAATTATTACAACGATAACGAAGACAGATTGCA
The DNA here is from genome assembly GCF_000183425.1 of Marivirga tractuosa DSM 4126. Classification (NCBI taxonomy): domain Bacteria; kingdom Pseudomonadati; phylum Bacteroidota; class Cytophagia; order Cytophagales; family Marivirgaceae; genus Marivirga; species Marivirga tractuosa. Next base: position 902,588 of record NC_014759.1, on the reverse strand, counting down.
GCAACAAATCGGAACTCCTGATAATCCAGATGCACCAAATAAGAAATTCTATGACCCAAGAGCTTGGTTAAGAAAAGGAGAGGAAAGCATGATCATAAGATTGAAGCAAGCTTTTAAAGAATTGAATTGTATCAATAAATTAGCATAATTTTTAAGGTTTAAAATTTCTGAATAAATTGATAAAAAAGCACAGGCGTACAGCTTGTGCTTTTTTGTTTTAATTTCCTTGAGTTTTTAAATAGACTTCTGGAGTAAAAACAGCTAGGTCACTATTCTTATAATCTTTAATATTTCTAGTAAGTATTGCTTTAATTTCTCCATTTTGAATGGCTGAGAAATTTTGTAATGCATCTTCAAAGTCCTTAAAATTTGAATTCAAAGCCTCAATTACAATAGTTTTGTCCATTTTTAGGACGTCAATAATATTTAATAGCTCTCTAATTTTTTTAATTATTATTTCATGTTTAGAATATTTACTTAATAAATAATAAACATTGCAAATAATAACTGGGGTAGTATATCCCTTAATCTTCTTTTCTTCACATAAATTAAATATCTCACTAGCAAACTCAGAGAAAGGCTTTCGATCAAAAAAGAAATCTAAAATCACATCTGTGTCAATAAGTACTTTATCCATTTATAAGTGCTTTTTTGCTAGACTCTCTTTTAATTCTTTTTTATAATCGATTTCCTCTTTTGGAAGTTTGAAAGAGCCTCTAAGTGATTTTACAATAGGATTGTCTTTTCTAGTGTTCTTAATCTTTTTTTCAGCAGTTATTACCTTTAAATAATTTTCTATAATATCGGATAAGCTGCGATTATTCTCTTTTGCAAATTTCTTTGCTTTATTAATAATCTCTTGCTCAATTGTTAAGGTTAATTTAGTATTCATTCTTTCTTCGTTTAAAGCAGTATTTATATAACGTAAATCTACTTTTACGTGTTTTTAATTTTATAAGTACACGTGTAATTTAGGTAATAATTTTCTTAATTTCCACATGAATTTAGACCAATGTTTTATTGTATGCAGTTTTTGTTATTTTTACACCAAATGAAAAAAAACATTATTCTAAATACATCTTATGAATCATTTCCATGTATTACTTTACCTTGCCTTTTTACTAATCTTAAATGCCTGTAATCCTCAAGAAATGAAAGAAAATGAGAGTAAATCAATTGCCAATTTCCCTGATGGGGTGGCTTATGAAATTTTCATACAATCATGGGTAGATGGAAATGGTGATGGAGTAGGAGATTTCAAAGGAGCTACTCAAAAGCTGGATTATCTGGAAGAGTTAGGCGTTTCAGCTGTTTGGTTAATGCCGATTATGCCTTCTCCTAGCTATCATAAATATGACGTTACCGATTATAAAGCCATTCATCCTGATTATGGAACAATGGAAGATTTTAAAACCTTTCTTGCAGAGGCGCATAAAAGAAATATTAAAGTGGTTATTGATATGATCATCAATCATACTGCAGCTGATCATCCATGGTTTGAAGAAGCTAAAAAAGGTAAAGACAATCCATACAGAGATTATTATGTGTGGGCTGATCGTGATAGCATAGCCGATCAAATTGCAAAAAAGGAAGTCACGCAGGATTCTGATAATATCACCCAATGGCATGCTGTGGATAATAAAAAGGAGGAAGAACATTATTACGGATTCTTTTGGGGTGGAATGCCGGATTTGAATTTCGATAATCCAAAGGTGAGACAAGAAATATATGATATCGGTAAATATTGGTTGGAAGATATAGGTGTGGATGGATTTCGATTAGATGCTGCCAAGCATATCTTTCCAGATGATAGATTAAAAGATTCTTATGAGTTTTGGCAAGAATACAGAGATGAAATGCGGAAAATTAAGCCGGATGTTTATTTGGTAGGAGAGGTTTGGGCTTCATCAGAAATAGTAAAAGAATTTGCGAAAGGATTACCAGCTTTATTCAATTTCGATTTAGCGGGTAGCATTCAGCAATCTGTTATTCAAGGCAAAAATGTTGCGGCAACTATTGAAGGACCAAAATGGGTGAATCTAGAAAATGAGGATTTGATTAGCCGTTTGATTAAACAAAGAGAAGTTTTTAAATCGGCTACTGATGATTATCAAGATGCTATTTTTCTCAGTAATCATGATCAAAACAGGGTAATGAGTAATTTCAAGGGAGATTTAAAGAAAGCTAAAATGGCTGCATCTATCATGTTAACTCTTCCTGGAACGCCTTACATCTATTATGGTGAAGAAATTGGGATGTTGGGGAAAAAACCTGACCCGAATATTAGGGAATCCTTTTTATGGTCAGATGCTGAACGTGATAGTTTAAGAACGAGCTGGATCGATCCGGAATTCACAACAGATAAAAATGTTCAGCCTCTAAGTCAGCAAAAAGAAAATTCAAGTTCCCTATATAATCATTACAAAAGGTGGATTCAATTACGAAATCATAATGAGATTCTGACGAAAGGTGGGATAGAGCAATTTGATAATCAAAATGCTAGTCTATTGGCGTTTACTCGGGTTTTGGGAGAAGAAAAACTGCATGTAATCCATAATTTATCATCCAAATCACAAACTTTAAATATTAATCCAAAAGATATTGTTTTTGGTGAGCAAAATAGGGAGGATCGAAATCTTAAAGCGAATAGTTCAATTATTTTCAAGTGAATAAATTTCAAGTCAAAATAGAACCCAAAGCTTCTGATTTTGATGCGATGGGACATATAAACAATGTTGTATATTTGCAATGGGTTCAGGATGTTGCTGAAGCGCATTGGAAACATATTTCTGGAAAAGAGGATGATAAAATTAATCTATGGGTAGCTTTAAGGCATGAGATTGATTACAAAAAGGAGATTAGACCTGAAGAAAAGATAGTGGCAGAAACCTGGGTGAATTCAATGGAAGGTGTTAAATCTGAAAGGATGACCAGAATTTTTAATCCTGATACCAATCAAACAAAAGCTGAAGCTCGCACCTTTTGGTGTTTATTGGATGCTAATAGTAAGAAGCCGAAGCGAATTCCAGAGGAGATGAAAGAAAAATATGGCCCCCTATCCCCCAAAGGGGGTATTTGAAGCTCGAAGTTAGTCGAGATTCTAGACTCTAGGTTCTAGATTCTAATAAATGTAACATTTTAATTAGTGCTAAGTTTATATTTCAAAATAAGGAAAAACTATGATTGCAATATTGTCGCCAGCTAAAAGTCTGGAATTTGAGAAAACATTTGATATAAGAAGTACAAAAACCCGTTTTAATGAAGAAACTAATCAGCTAATTGAAGTACTTAAAACCAAATCAGAAGAAGAGGTTCAAGAGCTGATGAGCATCAGTGATAAATTGGCACAATTGAATGTTGAGCGTTATAATAATTTCAAAAAGCGTACTCCAAAGTATGCAAAACAGGCTCTTTTAGCTTTTCAAGGCGATGTTTATCAGGGTTTAGACGCAGAGGATTTCACTCAGGAAGAACATGATTATGCCCAACAACATATTAGGGTTTTATCAGGATTGTATGGTTTGCTGAGACCATTGGATTTAATACAGCCTTACCGCTTGGAAATGGGCACCCGGCTGGAAACGGACAAAGGGAATAATCTGTATGAGTTTTGGGGGGATAAAATTACCGAGCAATTGAAAAAAGATATTAAATCTCAGGGCGATAAAGTATTGATCAATCTGGCTTCAAATGAATATTTTAAGTCGGTCAACAAAAAAGAATTAAAGAAGAACTTTCAAATTGTTGATATTGAATTTAAGGATTTCAATAATGGGAAATATAAAATAGTTTCCTTTTTTGCCAAAAAGGCAAGAGGTTTAATGGCTCGCTACATAGTCAAAAATCAAATCGAGAAAATTGAGGATTTGAAAGGCTTTGACTTGGATGGATACTCTTTTGATGCAAAGGATTCTACTGAATCAAAATTAGCTTTTAAAAGAGGATGAAGTAAAATGCTAGCGAGCTTCTTGGCTCGTGCTATAAGTAAATGCAGGGTACGAGCTGGGAAGCTCGCACCAACACAAAGAAGCTTCATTGCAATGGGTTCAGTGCTTAATGGTAGGTATTTGCAGTTGACAACAATTTCCTCAAATTCTTTAAATTATTTCAATATATTTAAGTCTGATTAAAATTTAAACTATATGAAAAAGCTATATCCTCTTTTAATTGCCTTATTTATTATTCCATCACTTTCCTTCTCACAGGATTTACACAAAATTGCGTTGGAAAAAGCAGAAGATATTGAAGAGAAGGTAATTGAATGGAGAAGGCATTTTCATGAAAATCCAGAGTTATCCAATAGAGAATATAAGACGGGAGAGAAGATTGCTGAGCATTTGAAAAGTTTAGGTTTGGATGTGCAAACTGGAGTTGCTCATACTGGAGTAGTTGCTATTTTGAAAGGTGGAAAGCCAGGTCCAGTTGTGGGTTTAAGAGCAGATATTGATGCTCTACCAGTTACAGAGCGAAATGATTTGCCTTTTAAATCTGAAGTGGTGACTGAATATAATGGCCAGGAGACAGGAGTGATGCATGCTTGTGGTCATGATACGCACATAGCTATTATGATGGGAGTTGCCGAAGTTTTCAGTGAAATGAAAGCAGATATTCCGGGAACCATCAAGTTTATTTTCCAGCCTGCTGAAGAAGGAGTTCCAGCTGGTGAACGAGGAGGAGCTAAAATGATGGTTGAAGAGGGAGTACTTAAAAATCCTGATGTAGAAGCCATTTTTGGTTTACATATTAATGCTGGAACCACAGTCGGACATATCAAATACAAGACAGAAGGCATTATGGCGGCATCAGATAGGTTTACCATCAACATCAAGGGTAAACAAGCACATGGCTCTACTCCTTGGGCTAGTGTTGATCCTATAGCCGTCTCAGCTCAAATCATTAACAGTTTGCAATACATTGTTTCTAGAAATTCAGAACTTACTAAAGAAGCCGCAGTTGTTACAGTTGGAATTATGGAAGCAGGTAACCGCTTTAATATCATTCCGGAATCAGCAATGTTGGAAGGAACTATTAGAACTTTGGATGAAGGAATGAGGGAACTGATCCATGAAAAAATTAAACTAACGGCAACCAATATTGCGGAAATAGCAGGAGCCACTGCAGATGTAGAAATAGTTGAAAATGCTCCTCTTACCTATAATGATATTGATTTGACCAATAAAATGGTTTCATCTTTACAAAAAACAGTAGGAGAAGATAAGCTGCATGTGATGAAAGCTATTACTGGAGCGGAAGATTTTTCTTATTTCCAGAACGAAATCCCTGGCTTGTATTTCTTCATAGGTGGAAAACCTGAAACAGAAGTGGAAGGACAAGCTTTAGGAGGACATCATACACCTGATTTTTACATAGATGAAAGTGGAATGCTCACTGGAGTAAAAGCTTTTATTAATTTGACTCTAGATTATATGAATGAACGGTAGTGGGTACTGAGTATTGGGTAGTGAGATTTTAGTATTAAGTAGTAAGTTTTAAGTATCATTTCTTTGATAATTAACAATTAAAGTCAATCAAGAAACCCAACTTGTCAACATGCCAACTTTTAAACCAGTCAACTTGGATACCTAAACATCTCAATTTCATGGCCGTCTAATGTATAATACTTACTCATTAAATTGGCAGTGAGGCAGGAATGAATTGGAAGAATGTATAACAAATCACCAATCTTAATTTGATCAAAGGCTTCATCAGGAACATGGATAGTACCGTGTTCCTGAGATAATTTTTTAACAAACCATCCTGCGATGGGATTCCCCCATCCATTTTCTTTTTTATCGGCTATTAATCCATAAATGTTTTTGCCGTCTTTTTCAATTCTGTCTTTGGAGAAATGAACTGCGCCTCCATAGACAATCACTTCATTCCTATCAGCATGTTTTGCAACTACAGGACAAGTCATGGCTACCGCTACATCTTCATACTGACAAGAGCCAATTTCTGCTTGCATTATATCGTAAAACACAAAATTACCCGGACGCATTTCGTCTAAGTGTTCAAAATCATCGGATACACTGCAAGTGGGAGTATCTCCATTTGAAATCATGAGATCAGGATATTGCTGATTGAAATGCTCTTTCAAATTTATCATCTGCTTCGATGTGTAAGCATGAATTTCATCGATCTCTTGTTTGCCTTTTGCCTGGTAGGTATGTCCTGCGTGCTGTAAAAACCCCTTTATAGTGATAAGGTGATTACTTTCTAAAGCTTTAAGGATTGCTTCAATTTCTGCAAAGTTTTCAGCATCAAGGCCAGTTCTATGATAACCTGCATCTATTTTTAAGAATACACCAACAGGGTGCTCCAAAAAATCATTTAGAACTTTAACTGTCTCTAGAGATTCAACGCATAAATTTAATTTTATCTTTCCGGCTAGGTCGTTGACAGAGGTGTGTTCTAAAATATTCAAAGGAAATGCAACCGTAATATCTGTCCAACCTGCATTAAAGAAGTATTTAGCCATTTCTAATGAAGAAACTGCACATTGAGTTATTCCTAATTCTCGAAACCAGTTCGCAACTACTATGGACTGATGGGTTTTGAAATGTGGGCGTAAACTGCAGTTGAACTGATTAGCTCGACTAATCATTTTTTCAATGTTTTTCTTACATTTCTTTTCATCTAGTAATAGGGTAGGTTTTGTAATATCCATAATTACTCTTGGTCTAAATGAATTAACTCTCCTCCATTACTAACTTCTACTTTAACCCCAGGGTTACCTTTATAAAGTATTCTTCCAGCATTTTCAATACTACCAACCAGGCTATCTTTCACATTTACAATGATGTCATTGTACCCTCTATGTAATACATTTGCTCTGTTGGCTAATAAATCTCCACAATCATATTTCCCATCATTAAAATAGGCTGCAATTCGTAATCCTTTGGTTTTACCTGAAATAATAAAATAGGTTGAGGAATTACTTAGTAAGGCAGTTTTATTATTGTTTATTTTTAAATCCACTTCGTTAGTGGAACTTTCATTTCGGATAACAATATCATTTTTTATGGTGTCTGCAGAAGTGATTTTTCCATTGCTAAGGCAAAGAATATTAATTGAGCTTTTATTAGTAAACCATTTTAATTTGGGTTTTTCAAAATCTCTCGTCCAATCACAAAAATTTTGGTTAAAGAAACTTAAGGAATCATTCTCATGCTCCATAACAATTTTTGGGATTAGGTTTTCCCCATAAGTCAGTTCAAAATATTCCTCATCAGTTTCGACTATTTCCAGTTCTATATCATCATGGATTAATAACTCAGCGAAATGCGGAAAATCAGCAATTTTAATAGTGGTTAGTTCTCCAGATTTTTTAAAGCAATCGAAGGCTTCTTCAGAATCACAAGCCTGCAAAACTGGTAATACCAGTATCAATAAGATATATCTTATTTTACTTTTTAAAATCTCCATCCAATTCCTAATTCTGCTTGTTCTGCTGTAGCAGCATGTGTTTTTAAAGCAACTTGTGCCATTATATTCTTATGAAATTGATAGCGTAATCCAAAGCGCTGATATACGGGCATATTTGATTTACTCGGATTGTAAATATATACGCCCAAGTGAGTAATAAATCCTAGTTTGCCAAATTTCAGTTCGTGTCCAATTAATAATCCTAATCTTTTGAAATCTGTAATTTCTTCTTCATCAACTATTCTAAACCAGTCGGTTTTTATCTGCTTTTTTATGGAAGTACTATGGAAATATTCTATTCCAACTCCCCAATCGCTTTTTGGATTAACATATTTCTGACCAAATAAAAGCAAGTTAAAGAAGGGTAGAGGTTCTCTTATTTGTAAAGTTTTAGTATTTCTACCGCCACTCACGAGCAAATATACTTGATAAGGAGTTTTATCTAAAGGCGTAATATCTCGAAATTCCTTTTCTTCTTGGTTTTTGATTTTATAAGACACTCCCATATTAGCCGTAATTATATTAACTCCTCTATTGGGTGCCCTCTGTGCGCCATTACTAGCATGTGTGATATTTAGATTTGGCGTTAGCCTTATTTTTTCACTTAGGTTAATTTCATAAGTCAGACGAGTTTGTAATAGATAGGAAATGGTACTGGTAACCATATTGTTCTGATTATTGGTTTCCCTATCGTAAGGATTTGTACTGTAAACTAATCCAGTTCCAATTCTAAAATACAAAGCTGTAGTCTCACTTCTTTTCAGTGGTAAGTCCATTGCTGCAGAACCTATAATCAAATGTCCTAATTTAGGATTCTTTAAATCATAATAGGATAGACCATAACTTATTAATGGCTTATTGTATAGGCTTTCCCATTCTCTTTTCCCGTTAAGTTTTTGCTGCCAACTTAATTCAATACCTGTAGGATGCGAATTTGCTAAGTGACCAACATGCTCATTGTGTTTTAAGATAAAACCTTTAATGACTTGACCATTTAAAAACCAATCATAGTGTTGAGTATAACCTGATTGGAATAAGAACAACAAGAAAATTGCAAGACTAATCTTTTTCAATTCTATAAAATTTAAACAGCAACGGGTGCCTTTATGTGAGGGTGATATTGATAATCAACCAATTCAAAATCTTCAAATTTGAAATCAAAAATGTTTTTAACATTTGGATTGATTTTCATTTTTGGTAGTGGGTAGGGCTCTCGTGATAGCTGTAATTCAGTTTGTTCTAAATGATTAGAATAAAGATGAGCATCTCCTAAAGTATGGATAAAATCACCTGGCTCTAAGTCACAAACTTGCGCCACCATCATGGTTAGTAAAGCATAAGATGCAATATTAAAGGGAACTCCTAAAAACACATCTGCGGAACGCTGATAAAGTTGGCAACTTAATTTCCCATCTGCAACATAGAATTGAAAAAGGGCGTGACAAGGTGGTAAAGCCATATTAGGGACATCTGCTACATTCCAAGCACTTACCATTATTCTTCTAGAATTTGGTGTGTTTTTTATTTGATCAATTATTTGGCTAATTTGATCAATATGTTGTCCATCAGGAGTTGGCCAGTTTCTCCATTGGGAGCCATATACTGGACCTAATTCACCATTTTCATCTGCCCATTCATCCCAAATGGAAACACCGTTCTCTTTTAAATACTTGATATTGGTTTCCCCTTTCAAAAACCAAAGCAATTCATGAATGATAGATCGTAAATGCAGTTTTTTAGTGGTCACAACTGGAAATCCTTCGGATAGGTCAAATCGCATTTGATAACCGAATACACTAATTGTTCCTGTTCCTGTTCTGTCGCCTTTTTGTACACCTTTATCTAAAATATGCTTCATTAATTCATGATACTGCTTCATCTTGCTTTGATTTTATTGTCTTAAGGGAAATTAAATTTAAAGTTAATAATTGGAAAAATACTAACCATGAAACATCAAATAATATAATACTATGTGAGCAATTGTTACTAAAACTAATCTTGCAAATTCTATTCTATTTCGCTCTGATTTTTCAGTTTTAGTATATAGATAATAGAAAACAGCGTAATAGGGTATAGGTAATGCAATAAATGCAATCTCTGGTATGGGCAATCTGCCCATAATAATTATTATTGCTGGTAAGTAGTATATAAATGCTGCAAATCGTTTTGCCTTCTCTAAATCCATATTAATTATATTTTCTCATAAATGATTGCAGCACCTTGCCCAACTCCAACACACATGGTAGCCAAACCATATTTCACATTTTCTCTTTTTTGCATTTCATGTAAAAGAGTGGCGGATATTCTTGTCCCACTTGCTCCCAATGGATGACCAATTGCGATAGAACCACCATTTACATTGATGATTTCAGGATTTAAATCAAGATCCTGAACACAGGCAATCGATTGAGAAGCAAAGGCTTCATTCAACTCAATTAAATCTAAATCCGATACTTTCAAACCAGCTCTTTTCAATGCTTTTAAACTTGCTGGTACAGGCCCAATTCCCATAGTATCAGGACTTACTCCAGCTATAGCCATGCTGACAACGCGAGCCATCGGCTTCAAATTAAATTTCTTTAAGGTTTCTTCATCTACTATTAAGCTTGCTGCTGATCCGTCATTTACTCCACTGGCATTTCCAGCTGTTACAGATCCGTCTTTTCTAAAGGCAGGTTTAAGAGAACCTAATTTTTCAATTGAAGAAAGTCTTGGATGCTCATCTTTATCAAAAATGATATCATCTGCTTTTCTTTGAGGGATTGAAACAGAAACCAATTCACTACTGAATTTGCCTGCTTTATGTGCGGCATCATATTTCAGTTGAGAGTTATGAGCAAATTCATCTTGTGCTTCTCTGCTTATTTTCCATTTTTCAGCTACATTCTCAGCAGTTTCTCCCATTGCGAATGGGTAGTGTATTTCTGATAATTTGGGGTTTATAAATCTCCAACCAATAGTGGTATCGTAAACTTCTGGCTTTCTGGAGTATGCAGTTTCTGCTTTTGCCATCACAAAAGGAGCTCTAGTCATGCTTTCTACTCCACCAGCTATGAAGGCTTCTCCATCACCTAGCATAGTGGATCGGCTCGCATCCATAATGGATTGCAAACCTGAGGCACATAATCTATTAACGGTAATTCCACCAACCTTAATCGGTAATCCTGCCATTAATCCAGCCATTCTGGCGACATTTCTGTTGTCTTCACCAGCTTGGTTGGCAGCACCAAAAATCACATCTTCTAAAAGTGATTTATCAAAATTAGGCTGTCTTTCTAATAAACTTTTAATAATATGTGCAGCCAAATCATCAGGTCTTACGCTACTTAATGTTCCTGCAAATTTTCCAACTGGAGTTCTGGCTATATCTACTACGTATGCTGTTTTAATCATTTCCATAAATTTTCCGAAAGCGAAATTAAGCTTTTTAAATTCAAGCTGAAAATGGCTGGGCAAAATGTTAAGCGGGTTGGTAGCTTTTTGTTTTTATTAAACTTTAAAGAGAAAGGGCAGATTGCATTTGCAATCCGCCCAATTCATCATCATCCATCATTTGGGGTCATCACTCCCCAAATATTTTTAAATAGTGCCTATTAGGATTTTATCGATACGTATAGAAGGATTTCATAAATGATCCTTATGCTAATTCTAGTACATATTGCTTTATCTTAAGTTTTTATATAAATCAGGACATTTTCCCTTGTAGTTTTTACTTGGGTCTTTTCCTTTCCATTGAAATCTATAGGATAAAGTAAATTCATTTGTGGCACCATAATTAATTTGTGTGCTTTGTAAACTGTGATCGTAGCTATAGCCTAAATTGAATTGTTGGTAGGAAAGTCCAATTGTAAAAACCATGGCCTGCTTTACTCTGTACCAAGTACCTAAAGTCAGAAAGTTATTATTCCAATATCCTCCAATATTTAAATAATCATTGCCGGCTTGATTTTCATATACAATGGATGGTGTAATTGAATAGGCTTGTTTGCTATAAGTATATTTTTGAAATTGGTAAGCAATATGCGCAGTATATCTTCTAGGTAATATGGCATCTGAATCTGGATTGAACCTTTCCTTAGGCGTATTGATGTGTGAAATATTTAATCCAGCAACCAAGTTTTCAGCTGCATAAACAAAACCAACCCCAACATCTACCATATTGGTTCTAGATTGACCAAATCTTTCCGAAGTAGGGTAGCGGTTACTACTTCCTGCTCTCATTTGATCTTCAAACGTTAATTTGCTCCAGTCAAATGATTTCTGAAAATAGTTTAAAGAAATTCCTCCGCCAATTACTGCTCTATTATTTAATTCAATTCGGTGAGATAAAGTAGTACCAATAGCATTATTATTGATGACTCCATCCATTTGCTGATCATTTAGAGCATGAATGGCTAAACCCGATTGTTTACCAAGCGGAGTGTCAAATGAAAAGTAGGAAGCATTGTAAGCTTGGAGATTGCTCCATTGTTGCCTATGTGCCAATGTTAATCTTGGATTTCCTTCAGAACCTGCTAATGCGCTGTTTAAATAAATAGGATTAGCATAGAATTGTGAAAAATAGACGTCTTGTCCTTTTGATTCAATATTAAAGCTTAACAGAATTGCTAAAACAGCTGGAATGATGAATAATTGTTTCATGATGATTTCACTTTGATGAATGATACAACAAAGATGAGCTTCATCATCATCCTATAAATCAGCAGAAAACGGAAATTTCAACTAGGGGAAATACCTAGACACATTACGAATTGAGATTTATGACTTGAGAATCAATTTAACTTGCCAACATGTAAACCTGTAAACTTGCCAACTTAATCCAATCTACCCAATTTCCCATCCTTCATCTCATGTCTTTCATCAGAAATGGCAGCTAGTTCTTTATTATGGGTTACTATCACGAAAGCTTGACCTAATTCATCTCTTAATTTCAGGAATAATGAATGGAGTTCTTCGGCATTTTTGGAATCTAAATTACCGCTTGGCTCATCTGCAAAAACGATAGAAGGATTATTCATTAAGGCTCTGGCTACGGCTACTCTTTGTTGTTCCCCACCGCTGAGCTGGCCTGGTTTGTGGTGAGACCTTTGCTCTATTCCCAAAATCTTCATTAATTCTTTCACTCTTTCCAAAGATGGTTTTTCGTCTTTTTTGGATATATAAGCAGGAATTAAAATGTTTTCCTCGGCAGTGAATTCAGGTAATAAGTTATGAAACTGGAAGATAAAACCAATCGCACTGTTTCTAAAATTGGAAAGTCGACTTCCTTTTAATTGGCTGATATCTTTATCCTTGAAATAGAGTTCACCGCTATCGGCTTGATCTAATGTACCTAATATATGTAATAGGGTGCTTTTTCCAGCCCCACTAGGCCCTACAATTGCACTGATTTTAGCTTCATCTAACTGAAAATCAATGCCATCTAAAACCTTTAGATCACCATAATGCTTTTGAATATTCTGTGCTCTCAATATACTCATGGCTCAAAGATAAAGAGAAACTAGATACTAGAAACTAGAAACTAGAATTTTGTCCTTATTACTTAAATGAACATTATTAGAATGCTTATAATTTCTAATTTTCAAATTTGTAATTCGTAATTAGCCTTACAGGTTGAATAATAATATTAAATGCCGTACATTCGCACAAAAATTATCCAAGAATGAACATACACGAATATCAAGCCAAAGGAATACTTGAAAAGTACGGAGTAACCATTCAAAAAGGAATCGTTGCCGATACACCAGAAGAAGCTACAGAAGCTGCTAAAAAGCTCAATAAAGAGACTGGAACTGAGTGGTATGTGCTTAAAGCGCAAATCCATGCAGGAGGAAGAGGAAAAGGGAAAGTGAAGGAAACAGACTCAAATGGAGTAGTTTTAGCGAAAAGCTTAGAAGATGTAGCGCCAAAATCTAAAGCTATTTTAGGAGGTACTTTAGTGACGCATCAAACTGGTGAAGAAGGTAAATTGGTTAGCAAATTATTAGTAGCTCAGGATGTATATTATCCAGGCGAACATGAGCCAAAAGAATATTATGTTGGAATCTTATTGGATAGAGCCAAAGGATGCAATGTAATCATGGCTTCTACTGAAGGGGGTGTTGATATTGAAGATGTTGCAGAAAATACTCCAGATAAAATTATTAAAGAGTGGATTGACCCTCGTGTAGGCCTACAAGGATTTCAAGCCAGAAAAGTAGCTTTCAAATTAGGTTTAGAAGGCGATGCTTTCAAAAACATGGTGAAATTTATCCATTCATTATACACCGCTTATGATGCTACGGATTCTTCAATGTTTGAAATCAACCCAGTGTTGAAAACATCTGACAATAAAATTTTAGCAGTGGATGCTAAAGTGAATTTAGATGATTCTGCTTTATATCGTCACAAGGATTTAGCCGATATGCGAGATAAATCTGAGGAAGATCCTGCCGAAGTGGAAGCAGCTGAATCAGGCTTAAACTATGTGAAATTGGATGGTAATGTGGGCTGTATGGTAAATGGTGCTGGATTAGCAATGGCTACTATGGATATTATCAAATTATCAGGTGGTGACCCAGCCAACTTCTTGGATGTTGGGGGTAGTGCTAATGCGGAAACAGTAGAAGCTGGTTTCAGAATTATCTTAAAAGACCCAAAAGTTGAAGCCATCTTAATCAATATCTTTGGTGGTATCGTTCGTTGCGATAGAGTGGCTAAAGGTGTGGTTGAAGCTTACAAAAACATAGGAGATATAAAAGTGCCAATCATCGTTCGTTTACAAGGAACAAATGCTGAAGAAGGTGCAAAAATCATAGAAGATTCAGGCTTGAAAGTTACTTCTGCTATCGTATTGAAAGATGCAGCATTAAGAGTGAAAGAAGCACTGGCTTAATTAATTACCAATTGGACAATTACGAATTACGAATTAGATCATAGCAATTCGTAATTCGTAATTCATTTAATTTTTAATTAGAAATGCACCCGTAGCTCAACTGGATAGAGTATCGGATTTCGGCTCCGAGGGTTGGGGGTTCGACTCCCTTCGGGTGTACTAATTTATCTTGAAAAGCCTCTCAAATTGATTTTTGAGAGGTTTTTTTGTGGCTTATTGCGCCTTTCCCTTTTGCAATATTGGGCTTTCCAAAGAATTTCACCCCTTTCCTAAGTGATTATTGGGCCGTCCTGCGTGAATTTCTACGCTTCTTGGATGCATCAGGATGCTTCCTGCCGGACTTTCATTTCTCCGCCTTGCTTCGGAAAGTTCAAATTTATAGGTTACAATAGCTGATTAAATCACAACAATCTTCTAGAGTTGTTTTTAGACCCTTTATTTCTTACCTCATTTTTCGAAAACAAATAGTGGTACACCAATTTAGCTCGGCCACAGATTGTTTGAGATCAGTATTGGCTTTGTCGGGAGTGATTTTTGGAGTGCTTTCAGCTTAGAACTGTCGTTCGTGAATTAGATCGGTCGTTCGTAAACATTTTTACTCAGTGGATGATATTTATAGTATCTTCCAATTCGACATAAAAATTTGTAACCATGAAGATAAAATACCTTTTTCTAGCAATTCTTTCAACATTATTCATAGGTCATATTCAAGCACAGATCCTTGTGGAGAAAATTTACACCTATGAAAAATTTAATCTACCTGCAGTAAAACTTGATGAATCATTTGAAGGACTATCTTATTCAGTTCGTGTCAATTTTGAGGACGACTGGTCCGATGAGGTGAAAGAAAGCGTGCGTAGTATGCTTTTGGAATCTTTGACTATACCCGATATGAAGCGAAAGGAAATGAACCATAATTGGGATGAAACCTTTGCTAAGCAGCAAAATGAAATACTGGTGACTGTGAAATTTGGTAAGTATTCCGATAGACAGCTGGATGAAAAAAAGAATAGTGATTACACAAAATATGGCTGGATGGTAAAATTTAAAATGCCGGTAACTATTGAATGGCATTATAGAAGGTTTCCTGATCGAAATGAAACCTATGATTTTAAGAATGGCCTGGATGATAATGGCTTTTTTGTATTTGAATCTGATATGCAATCAGAAAATGTGCACTATGCAAGTAAAGATACCATAGTTAGTTATGCCAATAATCTGTTCTTTACTGGTGTAGGCGATCATCTGAAATCAAAATCAGATGTTTATTTCCCTTACACAAGCGAGGAAACCATAGTGCTAAACTCCATGAAACACAGAAAAACTGATTTTAGTCGATTAGAGGAAGGTTGCGAGATTGCCGGTGAAGCTATTTCCATGATGAGCAATGAAGACGTTTATGCCAATGAAGCCGCAAGTGCTAAGTTGGATGAGGCTATTGGGATTTTTGAGGAGGTTTATGAAGAACATAAGGACAATAAGAGAGTGAAAGCCTACCCTGTGCTCAATATTCTTACTTGTCAACTGCTGCAGGGGAATATAACGGGTGCTATGCAAACAGTAGACCGCATTCAATCGATGGGCAGCATGTACCGAATGGTTGTAAATGATGAACTTGTTAGCAAACAAAAGGATTTGTATGATTTGCATGGCATAAGTTATCGATAATTTGGGAATGAGAAGCAGCGCATTATAAAATGAAGTGCCCCAGCTTTATTTATCTTAATTGGCGTATGCTAGAAAATTGAGGCAGCCAAGTTAAGAAGGCAGTTTCTTTTCAACTCTACCAGTCAAACCACCATGTAAATTATGGCGGGAATGGGTGGCTACCATTGATTTGGTAGCTTTTTTCTTCCTTATTTACGCAACAATTTTTTTCTTGAATTCAGAAGGTGTTTGCCCTTCAAATTTTTTAAAAGCTTTATTGAAGGTTACTTTATTGTTAAAGCCAGATTCCAATGCAATTGCTTCTATTTTGAAATGTGCAAAGTCAGAGCTTTTCAATAGCTTTTTTGCGTGAGCTATTCTGTATTCATTGAGAACTTCATTAAAACTTTTGCCCACTAATTCAGATAATGTTTGAGAAATATTATGTGTTTTTTCATCTATGGTATCAGCGAAAATTTTAAGATTTAGATCATTTCTTAAATATATTTTTCGTTGTTTAAGTGCTCCATTAATCTTTGTTAGAATAACCATCATATCTTCTTCAACTAATGAAGAGCTAAGGTATTTTTTGCTAATCTCTTGTAGAAAATCTTGCCTGAATACTAAAAAGTAGCCGATGAGAAATATTAGCGAATAAGAAAATAGGTGGTAATATATAAATTGTCGCCAGTCCTCAGCAAATAATACAAACCAAGAGATGACGAGAACTCCTAAAAAATAAATAATACCTATCCCGATCCCATATACTTTCTCTATCCCTTCTAATTTATCTTTTTTACTATACAAATATGTTGAAATTAGAATACCATAAAATAGTTGAACAAGTGTTCGAGCATAATTTAAATTCATAATTCTACCTAGGAAATGCGTAGCGTGGTACTCAAGTCTTTCCGTAGGAGCCATTAAATAGATGTCAAACATATGCACCAAAAGGATAATGCTAGGTACTAAATGCCAAATATGTTTCCATTTAAATAGGTAACCTTTATTAATGAAAATAATTAAATGAAAGTATAGAACAGGTCCAAATAAAAAACCAATATGAAAATAAAATAGCCCTGCAAAATATGGGTAAGTTTCTAATATACTGCTAGTACCGTAAATAAAAACAAAAATATCTAACGAAATAAGAAGCACAAAAAAAGACAATGATTTATGTCCTACTTTTCCATTTTGGAAAAACAAACCTCCTGAAATAAAAAGAGATAAAAAACCGTAGGCCAATAATAAGAACCTTAATGCTGTCATATATCTCTTAAAGATAATTTATTGAGTTGGCTTGAGGAAATAAATTATTTTCAATTTTCCACTCCAAGGTGGTTTTGTTTCATTAGGGTAGGTCTCATCATACATGACAAGACTAGTCTCTTTCTCTGTATTGTTAAATTTAAAATGTTGTTTTCCGCCTTCAAACCCCTGAACCTTCGCTATTAAAGAGTGAGTGATAAGTGTATCGTTTGTGAGTTGATAGGTGCCGCTATTAAATGCAATAGTTTTAAAGCCATAAATCATTTCTTTTTCCGATAATTGCCCAATATTATCAGCTGCTTTTCTTTTGGTTCCAAAAGGATTATACATAGTTACATACCTATTTTCTGTAAAAATAAAACCACCAGAATATTCATAGGGTATAGAAACGGTAGTATCAGAATAAACATAGTCGATTCTTGAAATATCCCAAGCCCCCATTAATTGTTTTTTGATACTAAATTCATTTATAAGCTTAATGATGCTACTATTTTGCGTTGCCTGAGCTAAGGTTAATGCTGTATATTGATCATCTAATACCGTCATTTGAAGGTCTGCACCATGTTTTAAAAAAAATCTAACATTATCAAATTCCCCGTACATAATCGCCCAATGAATTGGAGCACATTCGTTTATTACATCTGCATGGTTTACTTTAGCACCAGATTCAACCAAAAGATCAACAATTTCGCTATCCTCTTGAATTGCTGCTCCAATGAGAGGATGTAGTTGATAGGTAGTATCGGCTAAATTTGGATTAGCGCCATTTTCAAGTAGCAGTTTCACTGCTTCCTTGTTTCCAAATCTCGCTGCCCAGGCTAATGAAGTTTGTCCTGCTCTATTCGTGCTGTTAACATTAGCACCTTTCTCAAGTAAAATTTTAACTATTTCGTTATGATGATTTTCAACTGCAATATGCAGAACAGGCATTCCTAAAATATCTTCTAAATCAGTATTTAATATAGTTTCATTTTCTATTTTATTCAATTCATTATTTCGAACACATTGAATTAGCTCTGATTCCTTCTCTTGTTCCTTAGCGAGTAAATAATTCCTGAACACCTTTGCCACTGAGTCGGAATGCCATAACCTATACACAACATCTAGGGAAGTTCCATGCTTACTCCTTATATAGGGATTAGCACCAGCATGAAGTAAAATGGATATAAGTTTTGAATTGCCTGAAAAGGCAGCCCAGCTGATGGCAGGATCTCCAGTTATATCTACAGCGTTGACCTCAGCACCTTTAGCAAGCAATGCTTTTACTATAGTTGGGTTGTTTACTGACACAGCATACATGAGAGGTGTTCCACGCAAGCCTGATGTTGAAGGTTGATCAATGTTAATTCCTTTTTCAATTAATCTCAGTGCTGCTATTTGGTTATTGGATTTAATAGCCTTTATCAAGTTACTATCGTCCATATTACCTTTTGTCGGTTGTAATATTTCATATGCTTGGCCAATTCGTGGATTAACATGGATTAGTGCTATGGAAACCAGTGCTATCAGGGAGGTTAATCTTATTTTTATCATACTACAAATTTGTTCATTAGGTCCAATTGCTGAACAATGAAATAGTACTTAGTGGAAAACCATAATTATATTTTACGATTACTTTATGCTTTATTGATCTCTGAATTTAAAATGGCCGAAATAAGTTCTCAACGAATTATATATCATTTACACCTTTTTTCTACTAGCTTATAAATCGCCTTTTTATAATTTATTGCAAAGCTGGAAATTTGACCAAAACAAATCTTTAAAACTATTTTTAAGTGGATTCTTATATGATTCATCCTCAATACCAAAATTGCACATGACTTCTGTGCAATCTTTAAATTGTAGCATGGTTTTAAAGACTTTATGAGAGTTGTATCTATTCGTTCTAAAGAGATTGTAATTTTTCCCAGAGGGGGAGGAAAAGTGATCAATCCATTAGTGTAAGTGAAAATACGATATTTGATATCGGTTCATTGATCAAGCAATTTACAGAAGCTGCCATTTTCCAATAAGTACATCGAGGAGAAATTTAACTAAGTTAGGCTATGAATATACAGTAGCAAAGTTTAAAAATATCCAATGGAAAAAGGTTGTCATCCACCAATTACTAGATCATACATGTTGAATTGCAAGTCTATAACAAACTGGCAAGGACTGGAAATATTATCATCTAAGACTACAAAAATTAGTCTGCTTGAGGTGCTAAATCAAAATCATCTGGTGATTTACTAGTTTAATCAAGGAGGTGTTTTTCATATTCTAATTTTGGGTGTGTCCGTTTAGCAGCTAATAGTGAAAATGTAACTGGAAATACAAAGGCAGAATGAAGTGGATAATATCCAAATTATTTTGGGATTAATAGGTGGTTTTAGGCAGGAAATTATTTACAGAATATTGCGGTAAGATTTCAATTGTATCAGTAATAAGTAATTTATAATTAATTTTTACCTGTTTTTACTTTGATAGGGGTTCGATTATGAACCCCTTCTTACTTTTATAGTGCAATAAATTTGGAGGATTGTATTTTATGAAATATGTATTGAAATCTTTTGTTATTCTTATCTTTTTCTTCCTATCAAAAAATCTAGCTGCTCAAACGGCTGGCACATTAAAAGGGGTTGTAATGGACGAGTTTACCAAGGTGCCAGTAGTGGGCGCACATCTACATATTAAAGATGCAGCTGCTGATGTAGGAGCAATTTCTGATGTAAATGGATTTTTCATCTTTGATAATCTTCCAGTTGGAAAAGGGTTTATAGAAGTTAGTAGTATTGGGTTTAAACCTACACTTGTTCCTTATGAACTAACCAGTGGAAAAGACCTTTTTATTGAAGTAGCCATGGAAGAAGCTCAGCTGCAAATGGATGAAGTAGTAGTGAAAGCTGGGGGAAATGCTGGGGAATCTCCGAAAGAGACTGTTCTCGTCAGTGTTCAAAGTATAGGAATAGAAGAAGCGCAAAGAACCCCTGGGAGTTTCAATGATCCGGCTAGGGTAGCCCAATCTTATGCTGGTGTAGTGAGTAGTGACGATGAAGGAAATGAAATAAGTGTCAGAGGAAATACTCCTTCTGGCATTCTATGGAGGCTGGAGGGAATTGAGATTATGAGTCCAAATCATTTTCCAAATGGACCCGGTGCAGCTGGTGGAGGAGTAAGTATGATAAGTAATGCAGTTTTGAACCAGTCCGATTTTTATGCAGGTGCATTTTCTGCAGATATTGGTAATGCTACTTCTGGAGTTTTTGATTTATATTTTAGGAAAGGTAATTCAGATGATTATGAACACTCCATCCAGGTAGGTATTTTGGGCTTGCAATTCAGTACAGAAGGTCCTATTCTAAAATCAAGCAAGGCCTCATATTTGGTAAATTATCGATATTCTACCGTTACGCTGCTGCATAATGCAGGCTTCAAAATTGGAGGGGAAAACTCCATTGCACCCGAATTTCAAGATCTTAATTTCAAACTATATTTTCCTACCAAGAACAAAGGTAACGTAAGTGTTTTTGGAATTATTGGTGCAAGTGAGGCTGGTGATAAAGCTGTTAGTGATACTACACTCTGGGAAGATAGATCAGATTATTTACAAGAAAAGGAACGGTACATTACAAGAATTGTAGGCTTAAAGCACGAGAAAAGTGTTAACAGTAACTTTTACATTGCAAACTCTATTGTTGTAAATCAATCTAATTCCAACTTTTTAGAAGATACGGTCAATACACAATTGGAAAGTTTCTCTGTTGAGAATTTAGACGTAGATAAAACTGAATTAAGGCATAAGATTGCTTTGAACCTTAAACTCAACTCTAAAAATCGGCTTACAATCGGTAATATTTATAGTTTTAATCAGTCAGATATTAATCACACGAAATATGATGATGGGGTGGGGGATTTGAATACTTTGATGAGTGCACAGTCTAAAAATCAATTTCTCCAATCCTATGTTCAAATTAGGCATAATTGGAGTAGCAAACTGATTCAAAATGCGGGAGTTCATCTTTCTAATAATTTTTTACAAAATGAAATATTAATTGAGCCAAGGCTTTCTTTTAGATACAGCCTAAATGCTCGGCAATATATTAATTTAGGAATAGGCTTACATAGCAGCTTGCTTGATCCCTATTACCAAAAACAAGTCAATAAGAGTGCGCTTCAGCTTAGTAAAGCACTTCATATTATTGGTGCGTACCAATACTTTTTTATGGAAGGTTGGAGCCTCAATGCTGAACTATATTATCAATATTTATATGATTTAGCTGTTGATACCTCTCAACCCGGCATTGCATTATTAAACAATAATCTTGGCTATCAACCATTAAATCTTGCGAGTGATGGTAAAGGCAAGAATTACGGTGTAGACTTAGATTTGAATAGGAATTTTACTGATGGGTTTTACTTGAAACTAACGGGTTCATTATTCCAAAGCACCTATCGAGGTATTGATGATCAATGGCGAAACACAAGATTTAATGCTAATTTCATTAACACATTTACTTTTGGTAAGGAGTTTATGCTCTCAAATTCTAAAACAATTGGAACGAGTTTTAGGTGGGTATACAGGGGAGGATTTAGAGAAATCCCCATTGATTTAGAGGCTTCGAAAATAGCTGGGGAAACGGTTTACAATTATCAATTAGCCTATGCCAGTAAAACACCAGATTATTTTAGGATGGATGCATCTCTTTATTATCAAAAGAATTTCTCGCAATCTACCATGACCATTTCCTTGGATATTCAAAACTTAACGAATAGACTGAATTTTTACAGAGAAGTATATAATAGGGAAAAGCAGATCATTGAGGAGCAAACGTATTTAGGCCTGTTGCCAAATATAAACCTTAAGTATGACTTTTGACACCCAAACACACTTGATGAGTAGGACTTGAGATGTTTACCAGATGTAATTGAAAGAAACTATTATTAATACTTATCAGAATATAATTTGTAAGACCGGTAATTTCACATAAACTGTCTTCAAAATTTGACATTATTACGAGAAGCCTATCCATTTTTATCTTAATAATTTCGTTTTCAAATAACCTTACATATGGTCAAGCAAGTGATCTTAATACTAATGTTAATAATACTGAAAACCCAGAAATCAACAGGTTGGATTAATTAGGTATCATAATCTTTAATTTCTTTAGAGATTGGGGCAGATGAATATAAGATAAGTATTGAAGCCACTATAGACTCGGTTCTTGATATCCTCATGTGTTATCTCCTGATCTCTGAATTATGTTACATTTCAGTATCAATACAGAATTTGGAAATATAGGTAACAAATAATTACTTTTTACTACATCCTCACTTTGAAATTTACTGCTAATAGTATTCTATCTACATTTGGTTAATTCGCTATAAAAACAGGCTTTTAAACTACTGAGATAGGTTGTTATGGAAAGATCAACAATTGCTATTCCAAGGAAACACGATATGTTGGAGTCGATTTTTGGACATGCCAGAATAGTACTGCTTAAAAGAAATGAATTCATTTTGCAAGAAGGCGAGATCTGTAATTGTGCTTTTTATGTTAAGGATGGTGTAGTGAAACACTTTGTAAAGGATGAGAAGGGGACAGACCAAGTGATTCAGATTTCTAAGGAAAGTGACTTTTTTTATGGTTCTGTGGTAAGCCACTTTACCAATGAAATATCTTATATATATTGTCAAGCCTTAACCAATACTAAGTTATATTGTTGGGATAAAAAGGTTTTAAAAGAGCTTTGCAAAGTCTCTGAAAGTTTAGGGCAATTCATAAACCTTCAACAACAAAATTTTATTATTCTTAAACACCAAAGAGAATTAAGTTTACTAACTAAAACAGCTGAAGGAAGATATAAAGAATTTAGCGAAAAAAACGGAGAACTATTCAATCGGATTCCACATTACATCATTGCTTCTTATCTTAATATGTCACCAGAGATGCTTTCTCGCTTAAGAACAAAATGCCTTTATTGATTTACTTCAATGTAAAATAAAACTTGTTAAAATGACTTTGCTGCCATTATGGGGAAAATTCAAGCATGCTTGTTCTATTATTCATTTTAAAAGCAATATTCTCCTGCAGCCAGAATTCTAATAGGATAGGGTTTTCAAAAACAACAAATAGTTTTAGAAAACCCTTTCAATATTTTACCTAATTTTAGGATAAATGCTTTATGTTCTTTTAAATCTATGGTACAAAGAAAGCTAAATGGAACAATACTTTATTAACTACGGTATTTACTAAATTTACCTTTCCAAGAAAGGTAACTATATTCAATTAGGATACTATGCGGATATACATTTCAGTAAAAGCATTGAGTTATTAGTTGAAACAGCCTTGGACTATTTTTATACGTTTTTACCGAATCTGGTGAATAGGAGCCAAGAAAATGGAGATTTTGAAAACATAAAACAGTCTGGGCATCCTGGATGGATTCTGACATTAAGCTTGGACCTTCAGGTGTATAGTAGTGAGAAAATTGCTATTCTCATCAGTGTAGAAATGGCCTAGCCAATTCCCTAGGAATAGTTTGTTTCTTCATTATATAAAGTAGGTATCCAGTGGAAGGGTTGTAGGCGTATCAGCTGTAGTACACAGTATTTAGTGTGGCAGATTTTAATCCCATATCCTAGCCAAAACCCAAAAATTCTTTACAACAGTAAACTACTTTATTGTGCTTTTTCAGAGCTAATGGTATTATGAAAGCTTATTTGAGCCTATGCTATTTCAATTCCTCAATTAATGACGAGTTTGCTTTAATAATTTTTGCTTCGAGATTGTTCAAATCCTCCAAAACAGATAATAGTCCTTTTTGCTTTCCATCATATACCATTTCTACTGCACTTTCACTTGTTTTTACGTAGGTCTCAATAAGTGCGTTAACTATACCTAATTTTTCCACCAAAGAAATCTCCATTTTCACTATAGTTCCAGTAGCTTGAGCAAGATCCCAAGACCGATTATTTAAATCAGGTATTTTTAGGTCTATGTTTCCTACACCTAAAACTTTTAGGGTATCATCCTCTAGAATGAGGTCAAAAACACTATTATCTAGAATAATAACACGAGCAGATCCCTCTTGCATTACTTTAACATCGCGATATTCTTTTTGGCCAAAGATTAAAGCAGTAGTAAAGAAGTGTTCAAGTTTAGAATTGTCATTTATGTCGAAATCAAAGTCGGAAATGGAAACAGCCAGGAGTAAATTTTGATTTGAATATAGTTTTTGTAGAAGATCCTTGCGGTATGAATATGACTTTTTTAATAGTGCATCATTTCTTTCAACCTCTTTAAGAATAGATTTTTCAACACTCAAAAGGTTGTCATTCAATGCAGAAGATTCACGCCAGCCATTTAAAACAAGAGCGAGAATTACGGCAAAAACTACGGATATAAATTCTAAAAATAATTGCTGTGTATTTAGTTTACTTTTCATGTATGTAAGAATAATATTAAATTGGCCATATAAGCTCTAATTTAGGGTTTATTCTTTATAATTCATCAGAAACTAATCTTCGTTTTTGGCATTAATCAATAATTCATTAGGATTTGTAAGATCAAATTTAGGGTTATTAGCTAGTAGTTGATTCAAGTAGAAAACATGACCGCTACCAATGATTACAACAATCCTGTCATTCTGCTGACTATTTTCAATAATGTTTCTGTAAATAAATAGATTTCTTTTGTACCATTCTGCAACTAACTCTACTCCAATATTATTAAAATCATAAGATCGCATTAGGTAAGGAAGACCCTCAATTTCTTGTTCAGATTCTTGATAAGAAAACATAATGTTTGCGCTATCCTTAACTCGAATAGCTATATTATTGTAATAGTCATGATTACCAATGATTTGTCGATCTTCGTTAATATAGATTAGATTTTCCTTAACAGTATTTGAGACCAACCTTTTTTGCTTTTCTTTGTTAAATTTTAGCTCTTCCGATTTTTTTTCTTGATAATAGTCAAGCGCTAATGTGTCTGCAATAAAATCTACATAATCTCCTAACCAAGGACCAGCGTGGTCTACGGCTGTTATTGGGATCCCTCCTGATTGTTTGCCAAGCCTAAAGCCAATTTGATAGACTTCATTTACTCCACCCTTAATTTCATGTAAATTAATTCTGTCGTTAAGATGAAGCTGGTACAAGCTATCAATTTTTGATTGACTTTTTGGAGTTAGTTCTACAAAAATTTTTGTTGGATTATATTCCCTCAGAAGACCAACTACTTCTTTTATTTCTTCTTGTCGCCTGTCAGAATAATAATCGTCAATTTTCGTATTGTAGGTATCTTGTCCTGGATTGTTAAAGTGGTATACTCCAAGAAGCATTACTGAGGTTTCATTTGAAGTATCTGAAATAATTTGTTTTTTTCTTGTGGTTGGCATCCAAGCAAAAAGAGTAAGGTTATTAGGCCTAAAATCAATTGTGTACTTTTCATTTTAATTTATTTTTTTGTATTAAATTAATCATTGTAATCTTATATATAATCATGACCATTCTGATCTATTTGTAATGCAAGTTTGTTTTGCTCAGGATGTAGCTTTTATTCTAATCAAGCATTTGAGCAAAATACTTTGCAAATAACTACTTGCTTATCTCTTGTAAAGCTTTTTCTGAATTGAGCAGCTATTTAAGCACTTTTCATTAAATCTTTCATCCTGATATATAGTTAAGAATACCACAACAAAGAAAGCAAGTATTTCTTTTTTATTCATTGATCTAAATCAAGAAATAAAATTCCCAGGTAAACGAGAAAGCATCTCTGGGTACAAATGCAGAGAGGAAGTAATGAGACTTTAATAAAATTTTTTCTGAAGGTTTTTAGTGTGATGACCAATTTTAAAAACCCTGTATGTCCTAAGGTCTGCATGGTGGTGGAGAGTCTTTTTATTTTACCCGATTAACGGTCTGAGGGATCAGAAGACTAAGGATTCCCAAATAGATTAATGGTTGATTTGGGCTTTTGCCAAAAGAGGAGTTGTCTTTTTCCAGCAATTATAGCAACATCAAACAAAATGAAGGGGTATGGGTTTTACTGGAAGAGAATGAACTTGATCGATATTCTTAGGTCCGTTCAATTCCAATTGTAAAGCCTTTTTTAATATGATCAGAATAGTAACTTTAAGTCTAATCCTACTTTTTATGAACAGCAAAACGATATTTGATTTTGAAAAGGACAAGAACCTAGAAAGTTGGCAGGTAGTAGATGACACAGTCATGGGAGGGAGATCAGACGGAAGCTTTCAATTGTCCGAAGATGGTCATGGAGTGTTTGAAGGATATGTAACGACAGAAAACAATGGAGGCTTTTCATCCGTGCGCCATGACTTTGCAAAGCTGAGTGTTGAAGGCTATACAAAAGTAGTAATTAAGTTGAAAGGTGATGGTAAAGATTACCAATTTAGGATAAAAGCTAGCCAGCGTGATTATTATTCGTACATCCAACAGTTTTCTACCTCTGGGGAATGGGAGCAAATTGAAATCCCACTGCATGATTTTTACCCTTCCTTTAGAGGTAGAAAACTGGACATGCCAAATTTCTCCGGAAAATCAATTGGACAAGTCACTTTTTTGATTGGCAATAAGAAGAAAGAAAGCTTCCGCTTGATCATTGATAAGATTGAATTACTATAAACCCGATAAAAATAATAAGATCTTTCACTTCAAGAAACTAGGCACAAACGGATTAGTCTTCCTGTAATTAAAACCTTGAATAAGCGATAAAACCACGATCAAAACTGCGCAAAATATAGCTGTATAAGTTATCGATTGAAAACTATCCCAGTGCCGAACCGCAATAGCAATCAGAGCCCAAACCGCTACTGCGTTGAATTCTCTCATATAACGAGTATAAAGAAAATATAGAAACAGCGCTGTAGTAATTAAGATCATGATAATCGTCCAAACTTCTTCAGAAAAGAATAAGTTAAAATTTTCTGTTTTTAAGAATGCAGCAATATTTGTGACAGTTGCAACTGTGATCCATCCACTATATAGACTTATGGGCCACCACACGAAGCCTATGATTTCCTTAGGTGCATCCCATTTTTCCATTTTCAGCCTGATCACCGCTGCCATTAGAGCTCTTAAAATGATTAACATAAAAATAACTGAAACTAAAAAACTTTCGTTTAGCCAAGCCCACAACCAAAAGCCTGAAGCGATATTGGCTACTGCTAACCAAATGCCTTGCTGTTCTAAAGTTTCCTGATATTTGCCTTTGAAGGCCTGGATTAAATACCAGATGGCATTGATGAATAGTCCCAGGTAAATGATACTCCAAATAGAGAAGGCATATCCGGAAGGAGTAAACAGGCTATTGATTTCATTACTTAATTGCCCCATCTTGTTACCATTTATAGCTGATGTGCTTACATAATAATTCCAGTAAATGATTGCGAATACAGATAGTAAATTAATGATTCCGATAAGCTTTTTCATGGTTTCTTTTGTATGTTTTATTTTTAAAACAATCTGATTTTGTTAATATTACTTCATTTAAGATCATATAATCCTAATTTAGTATCTTTAAGTAGAGTGAATTGATTCTGATCTTAGACTTTAATATATAAATAATTTTGATGTCTAAAGTGAAATCGAAATATGTTTTTATAAACTTTATATGTCTGCTTCTCCTTACAGCAAGCACAAATTTGCTGTCGCAAAATATTTCGAAAATGGAGGATTCTCTCCTTAATAATCAACTTAGTAATTCAAACAGAATTAAAATACATAATATTTTAGCACGAGAATATTCATTTGTAAACCCCATTAAGTCTATTGAAAACGCTGAGATGGCACTTGAGCTATCAAATAAAATGAATGACTTAACAGGGGTAGCTAATGCTTACAGGATATTAGGCAGCGTCTATGCTCAAAACGACAATTACTATCAAGGCATGGAGTTTTTTTTATCTGCACTTGATATTTTTGAAGATAATGGAGACTCTTTAGGAATAGGCAATGTTTATACTTCAATGGGACATTACTATAGTAGATTAGGACTTATTGAGCAGCAGATATTTTATCATAAGAAGTCTCTGGAAATTTTCCGAAATTTAGGTAATCAAGCTAGAATAGGAATTGCCACTCATAATCTAAGTGAAACTTATTTAGTTTTTGGGAAATATGAGGAATGTGAAAAACTGGCATTTGAATCAGTAGAAATCAATAAGAGAGTCAAGAATAGATCTGTACTGTCCTCATGCTATAATGTGTTGGGTAGATTACAGGTAGAATTAGGCAATGAACAGTTGGCTAAAGAGTATTTTTATAAAGTTTTAACTATTTCTGAGCAGTTAGGAGAAAATTCTCAAAAGTTGGCTACTGTAGGGGCTTTGATTAACTTGGCTAATGTTGAGGAGAGCAATCAAAATTATGAAGCCATGCTGAATTATTTGCTTAAGGCTATTGAATTTAGCGGTGTTAGCTTACTTTCTGAAGAGTTAGCGGATATCTTGCTAAAATTAACAAGCTACTATGTGGATACAGGGCAGCTAGACTCAGCCAAATCATACGGGAAAAAATATCAGGAATTGCTTCAAAAGAAGAGAGCAAAGCAGGCAGAGGATAGATATAAACTGATTAGCTCTGTGGAGGCAGCACATAATCTCCAGAAGGAGAGGGATCAATTAGAAGAGTCTAATTTATTGAAGGAGAGTAAGTTGCAACTAGCTTACATTAGTATTATTTTGATTTCTGTTATAATTCTGATTCTGATTTGGACGCTATTACTTAATATTCGAAAGAATAAAATACTTGCAAAACAACAAAAGACAATAGAAAGTCAAAAATTAAGGCTGGAGAGCCTTAATTTTACAAAAGATAAATTTTTTGGAATAGTTGCGCATGATATTAAAGCTCCTCTCAACAATATGAAGGCGCTCTCTGATTTAATGCTAAGTCATATAGACCGCCTAGAAAAGAAGGAAATAAGGGAAATGGCGCAAATGACAAGTAATTCATTAAAAAGCACCATCAAAATGGCGGATAATTTGATTAGTTGGGCCAGACTACAAATGGGTGATGTGGCAGTTGATCAATCGCTAGTTGATGTTGGAAATAATTTAGCAGATATTGTCACACTTTTTAAGGATATTGCGGCTAAAAAGCAGATTGAAATGCTTTCCTCATTTGAATCGGATCTTAAAATTATAGTGGATCCCAATCAACTGGAATTTATAATCAGGAATTTACTTAACAATGCTGTGAAATTTACCCGAGCTCATGGGATGATTAAGATTTCAGGGCAACAAGAAAATAATAAGGTTATAATAACTGTTGCGGATAACGGTATAGGTATGCCTGATGAAATCAAAGAAAATGTTTTTAAATTAGAGAGCAAACATAGTATGAAGGGCACTGATGGTGAGAAGGGCACCGGGCTAGGCTTGATGCTATGCCAGGAATTTATAACATTAAATAATGGAGTTTTAACCATTGAATCAAAAGAGGATCAAGGTACTGTAATTACCCTCACTTTTGATGCTGCTTGACGCTCCTCTATATTTTGTAGCATTATAGGAATTAATACAATACCCTAAACTTAATAGTATGCTCAATTGCCCTTAATTCTTTGATTAAATCCTTTGAATAGGCTTTATCAATATCCGTAATCACATAGCCGATTTTTTCATTCGTTTTTAAGTATTGACCAGCAATATTAATTTCATGTTTGGCAAACAACTGATTTATTTTAGCAATTATACCTGGAACATTTTTATGGATATGGATTAATCTATGAGCATTTTGTAACCTAGGTAAGGTTAAATTTGGAAAATTTACACTGTTTGTAGTAGTACCAGTATTGATATATTCCATAATTCGGTTCGGTACGAAATTACCAATATTTTCCTGGGCTTCTTCAGTGCTACCTCCAATATGAGGAGATAGAATAGTATTAGGCAATCCTTTTAATTCAGATTCAAATGGATCTTTGTTGCTTTTCGGTTCTTGAGGAAAAACATCAACTGCGCAGCCTTTAATTTTACCTGATTCAATATTTGATTTTAGTGCCGGGATATCCACCACATGACCACGACTTAAATTGATAAAGATTACGCCTTCTTTCATCAATTTAAATTCAGCCTCACCAATTACATTTTTATTTTCGGGTCTGCCGTCTACATGTAAGCTGATGATATCTGCGGTTTGCAAAAGTTCTTTCAGGCTGTCTAGTTTAGTAGCATTTCCTAAGGCTAGCTTTTCTTCTAAATCGTAATAATATACATCTAAGCCAATGCTTTCTGCTACTACAGAAAGCTGAGCACCAATATTTCCATAACCAATGATGCCAAGCTTTTTACCTCTGATTTCTTTACTTCCTGATGCTGATTTATCCCATTTGCCTTTATGCATTAGTACTGCCTTATCGAAGATATTACGTGTCAACATGATAATTTCACCAATAGCTAGTTCTACTACGGATCGTGTATTGCTAAAAGGCGCATTGAACACAGCAACTCCTTTTTCTTGAGCAGCATCCAAATCGATTTGATTGGTACCAATACAAAAAGCGCCAATAGCCATTAAGCGATCGGCATTTTCTAGCACTTTAGCCGTGACTTGAGTTTTAGATCTGATTCCTAAAATAGAAACACCTTTGATTTTCTCAGCCAGTTCAGCTTCATCTAATCCCGCTGGATACTCTTCTACTGTAAAACCTTCTTTCTCAAGAAGATCTACACCTATTGGATGTACGTTTTCCAATAGCAAAACTTTAATTCTATTTTTTGGATAAGAAAATGCTGACATAATTTTATTTTCAAATAGTACTTCTTCTAATGATGGAGCAATATGGTCGGCTTTCTCCATTACTTTTTCTCGACTTACATTTTCTGTAAAGGCATAAAATTTATTAGCTAAACCAGCCGCTTTTATTTCATAATCATTATGACCATCACCAATCACATAAATATCTCCATCTAAATCCAATTTACGGATGACTTCGGCTTTACCACCATCTTTGGAAAGGGGATTGTCCTCACTAAATCCAACCACTTTGCCATTATCATCAAAAAGCAATTCATTTGCATAGATGTGCTCTTCTTTAACTCCCAATTCGGTCACTATAGGTGTAATGTATTCCTTAAAGCCGTTAGAAATCACAAAAATTGAATCTGCATACTTTTGGAAAAACTCTTTATTTCGTTGAAAGGAGGTAGAAACTTGCTTTGTCAATAATTCAATCAAAGGAGGGATGTGAGACTCATTTGCCTCCAATAACAATAACCTTTCCTTTAGGGAATCACGGAACGAAATCTCACCATTCATTCCCAAATCGGTTAATTCTTTTATTCGTGCTTCTGCAGCAGCTTTTTGGGGTAAGCCTTGAAGGGAAATGGACGCCAATAAATCCATTGCTTCTACTCTGGTAAGCGTACTGTCAAAATCTATGATGAAATATTTATCCATGGTGAGCTATTGGTATTATATTCTTATTTATGTTACTCAAATTTCAGTTATCAATAATGAGGACTTTATCAAGGTATTAATATGCTTAAATTAACCCATACTGATACTATATTATCTGAAATATGAAAGTTAAAATATGAAACTCGAAAAACTATAGTTTTTAATTTCATATTTTAACTTTCCATTTTTTCTTTCCAGCCAGATTTCAAATGCAAATCTCGTTGTGGGAAAGGGATTTCGATATTGTGTTCCCCAAATTTTTTGAAAATAGCATAGTACAATTCACTTTTAAATACACCTGGTCTCTGTATATAATCGGAAGTCCATACTGCCAAATTGAAATCTAATGATGAATCTCCATAACCTTCAAACCATAAATCCGGCTTAGGCTCATCCAAAACACCTGGGTGCTCATGTAGTACTTCCAATACTAAATTCCGTACTCTTTCAGGATCTTCATTATAAGAAACGCCTAATGGAAACTTGAATCGAACTCTTCGATCATTATGGCTCCAATTAATCACTTGACTATTGATAAATTCTGAATTAGGAACAATCACTGAAATGTTATCATTGGTGATGACAGTAGTTGACCTCATTGAAATTGAATAAACATCACCATTAATATCCCCAACTTCAATTCTATCTCCAACTTTAATTGGGCGTTCAAAAAGAATGATTATTCCTGAAATAAAGTTATTAGTGACGTTCTGCAAACCAAATCCAATACCCACACCCAATGCTCCAGCTAATAGTCCTAAAGTGCTTAAATCAAATCCAGCAGATTGGAAGATGGTGATAAAACCTATTACAATTATAGAATAGCGGAAAATAGTACCGATTGAATCTGAAACCCCTGTGTCCTTTATATATCTGTTTAATACTCGTTTTACTAACAGTTTACTAAGCCTTTTAGATAAAAAGACCAGTAAAATGCTGGATATGATGATGAATAAAAGGGTAAGCAATGTAAAATCGCTGCCTTTAATATCAAAGATTACCACATTGAGCAATTCGTTTAATTTTGCCCAAAAGTCTTTTATTCCTGTTTCAAATGATTCCATAAATCGAATATAATGATTTAAGGTAATAATAAGGAAGAATCTCCATAAGAGAGAAATCTATAGTCGTTTTTTAAGGCTTCATCGTAAACTTTTTGCCATTTTTCACCAATAAATGCCGCAATCAGTAATATCAAAGTTGATTCTGGCTGATGAAAATTCGTGATTAATCCATTCACGACCTGGAATTCGTAGCCTGGGAAAATAAAAATCTCAGTATCGCCATGTAGGCTTTCCACATTTTCTGCTTTCATGTAATTCAATATAGCCTGAAAACTTTCTTTCCTCCTCGGTAGCTCATCAAAGCCCTTCTCATAAGGGTAAAGCTTTGTGATATGAAATGTTCTGGCTTCCTTATTAATCAATTGTACCCCAAACCAATAAGCACTTTCCAGACTTCTGATAGATGTTGTACCCACAGCAGTAATTGGATTTTCACTTTGAGCTAAAAATTCTATTGTAGATTTATCTATTTGGATTTGTTCGCAATGCATATCATGCTCCAATACATTTTCCGCTTTTATGGGCTGAAAAGTTCCTGCCCCAACATGCAAAGTTAGTTCGTGAATAGAATGTGATTTCTGAATGTCTTTTAATATCGTATCCGTAAAATGCAAGCCAGCAGTAGGAGCAGCCACAGCACCTTCATTTTTAGAGTAAACGGTTTGATATCGAGGCTTATCTTCGTCCGTTGCTGTGCGATTTAAGTAGGGAGGAAGAGGAGTAGTTCCCATCAGTTCCACTATCTCCACAAAAGGAACTGCGTCATTATCCCATTCAAATTGAATATGGTTTTGTTCGTAATCGGCATAAGTAGCCGTTACTTGAATTTTCCCGTATTCCGTTTCAAAAAATCTTTCTAGCTGGTCTTGGATTTTCCATCTTTTACGATTGCCTACCATGCAATGCCAAATGCATTTTTTCTTTGCCAACATGGCTTGAGCCACTTCTGGAGTTGGTTCAAGTGGGGAAAGCAAAAAGATTTCAATTTTGGCCCCACTTTGCTTTTGAAAATGAATTCGGGCAGGGATAACTTTAGTATTGTTGAATATAAGGCTGCTATTTTCAGGCAAATGTGACTTTATATCATAAAAATGCTGATGCTGAATATTTCCCTTCTGATAAACCAATAATTGAGAATGATCTCTTTTTTCTAGAGGGAATTTTGCAATTCTTTCTTCAGGAAGTTCGTATTGATATTTATTTAAGTCGATTTGAGACGCTTTTTCTAATAAATTCATTTTAACCATTAGATTTCAGCACAAAGATAGTGGGCATATTTTTCAAATTCAGTTAAAATGACAGAGAAAAGCTTTATAAATTAGCATAAATATTCATTCAATATGCAAATAACATCTGCTTCCATTCAACGCCATACGCTCCAATTCAAATTTGAGGCAGGTACTTCTCGCGGTACTTTAAAGGAAAAAGACAGCTGGTACTTGAAGCTATTTTCAGAAAATAAATTAATAGGAATAGGAGAGGCAGGACCATTAAAAGGTCTGAGCATAGAGCCTTTAGATCAAATGGAAACTGAATTAGAAAAGGTTTGCGAGCAATTGATTGGCATGCAAATTCCAAAATCAATGGATGAAGTATTTGAAATGGCTCAAGATGTTTCAACTGAAGGCTTTCCATCGATTCGATTTGCAGTAGAGACTGCTTTATTGGATGCTTTGCATGGCGGTAAGAAACTAATTTTTGATACCCCTTTTTACCAAGGAAAAGAAAGAATTCCGATCAATGGATTAATATGGATGGGAAGTGAGGATTTTATGAAAAAGCAGATTCGGGAAAAATTGGAAGCAGGTTTTGACTGCATTAAAATGAAAATAGGTGCTATTGATTTTGAAACCGAATTAAAACTTTTAAAATCCATTCGTGCTAAATACAGCAAAAATGAAATCACCTTAAGAGTGGATGCAAACGGGGCTTTTTTACCTGATGAGGCTATAAGTAAACTAACTCAATTGGCAGAAATGGATTTACATTCCATAGAACAGCCTATAAAAGCAGGTCAGGTAAAAGAAATGGCAAAACTATGCGCTGCAACCCCATTGCCCATTGCCTTAGATGAAGAGCTGATAGGAGTAAATGCTTATGAGGATAAAATAAAGCTATTAAAGCAAACTCAACCGCAATATATTATTCTAAAACCTAGTTTAATAGGGGGCATCCAATCTACTTTGGAATGGATAAAGGTTGCTGAATCATTGAAGATTGGCTGGTGGATGACTAGTATGCTAGAATCTAATATCGGCTTAAATGCTATTTGTCAATTAGCATCTTATTTAAAAGTAAAAATGCCACAAGGCTTGGGCACTGGTCAGTTATATCATAACAATATTGCCTCACCCATCAGCATTGCCAATGGCGAGACTTTTTATGATGTTGTAAAGAAATGGGAGGAATTATGATTAAAAATTTTCTTGGTGCAACTTTGTGAAACCACCGTGACCTTTGTGGTTAAACTCAGTAGCCCAGAGCCCTCTTAATAGCCATCACATACCCTAAATGCACTGCTTCATGTATATTGTTAAACTGTAAAGCATCATTAAAGCTATTTAAAGTTATGCCAAAACTGGTCTCATATTTTTGATAATCACCAAATCTCATTTCTCTTATATCATAACCCAATTGCTCATTAGCAATTTTGCCTAATTCAAATATATTATCCAATTCAGTTTTAGGATTTTCTATCTCAGATGGAAAGCTCCCTTTTTTATATCGTTTTATAAAATCAGTAGGAAGTGTAAAATCCAAACCTGACATTCCATATAGCAATACATTCTGTGTGACAACCGCATGACCTATATTCCAAATAATATGATTATTGAAACCAGCAGGAATCATAACTAAATCAGCTTCTTTGACTTTTTCTACTGCCTTTTCAAAATTATTTCTGATAACCTTATGATTGGTGATTACTTGCATATTCTTTTAATTTGGTGGTGAAATTACAGATAAAATCACGATATTTTAAGGCTTTTAAAAAAGATTATATAAATTGCTATTTGTTCTGCATGCATACTAAATTTAATTATGGCACATTCATCTTATCCACACTTATTTGAACCTTTAGACTTAGGTTTTACCCAATTGAAAAACAGAGTTTTAATGGGCTCTATGCATACTGGCTTAGAAGAAGCTAAAAATGGCTTTGAGAAAATGGCTGCTTTTTATGCTGAAAGAGCTAAAGGTGGAGCTGGATTAATTGTGACAGGTGGAGTTTCTCCCAACTGGCAAGGTTGGTTAAAACCTTTTTCAATTCAAATGACCAAAAGAAGCCATGCAAAAAAGCATAGGATCATCACAGATGCAGTACACGAAGCGGGCGGCAAAATATGTATGCAGATTTTACATGCAGGCAGATATGGCTATCACCCATTTAGTTTAGCACCTTCAGCGATAAAAGCTCCTATCAATCCCTTTAAACCTTGGAAGATGTCTGGTCGGAGAATTAAATTAACAATTAAAGATTATGCAAAATCGGCTCAGCTAGCTAAAGAAGCAGGTTATGATGGAGTGGAAATTATGGGGTCTGAAGGCTATTTGATTAATCAATTTATCGTTAAGCATACCAATAAAAGAACAGACGAATGGGGCGGGAGCTATGAAAACAGAATAAAATTCCCGATTGAGATAGCCAAAGCAATTAGAGAAGCAGTTGGGAAAGAATTTATCATTATTTTCCGTTTATCTATGCTTGATTTAATTCCTAATGGAAGCACTTGGGAAGAAGTGGTTCAATTAGCTAAGGAATTAGAAAAGGCTGGAGTTACAATTATCAATACTGGAATTGGATGGCATGAAGCTAGAGTCCCAACAATTGTAACGAGCGTGCCAAGAGCAGCTTTCACTTGGGTGACGGAAAGAATGAAAAAGGAAGTTAACATTCCTTTAATTACAACCAATAGAATCAATATGCCTGAAACTGCTGAGGAGATATTATCATCAGGTCAGGCAGATATGGTTTCTATGGCGCGACCTTTCTTGGCAGATCCTGAAATCATCAATAAATCGGAGCAGGGCAGGGAAGATGAAATCAATACTTGCATTGCTTGTAATCAAGCTTGTCTCGATCATGTGTTCAAGAACATCACAAGCAGTTGCCTTGTAAATCCAAGAGCATGTCATGAAACGGAACTAGTTGCACAACCATTGAAACAAGCCAAAAATATTGCTGTGGTAGGAGCTGGTCCAGCTGGACTCGCATTTAGCACAGAAGCGGCCAGAAGAGGTCATCAAGTGACTTTATTTGACGCATCTAATGAAATTGGCGGTCAGTTTAATATGGCTAAACAAATACCGGGAAAGGAAGAATTTTATGAAACTTTGAGGTATTTTAAAAAGCAAATTGAATTAACTGGAGTAAAATTACAGTTAGATAAAAAAGTATCTGCTGAAGAATTAAAAGATTTTGATGAGGTTGTAGTAGCGACAGGAGTTAATCCACGTGATCCGAAAATCTCTGGGCAAGATAATGATAAGGTGCTTTCCTATATTGACGTATTAAAAGCTCATAAACCAGTGGGTAAAAAAGTAGCCATAATAGGTGCTGGAGGAATTGGTTTTGATGTGGCGGAATATCTCACTCATCCTGAGGAAGAAGATCATGATGACTTACAAGCCTTTTTCAAGGAATGGGGAGTTGATATGGATTTTGAAAAAAGGGGAGGAGTAGAAGGTAAACCTATTAAAATTGATGCTCCAAGAGAGATAATCATGCTTCAGCGTTCAGAAGGTAAAATGGGAGCGAAGCTTGGCAAAACCACTGGATGGGTGCATAGAAACTCATTGAGAAATCGTCAGGTGAAAATGGTGACTAATATTCAATATGATAAAATTGATGATAAAGGTTTATACATCACCAAAGACGGAAAACAAGAATTATTAGAGGTAGATAATATTATCCTTTGTGCTGGTCAATTACCAGAAAAAAGTCTTTTTAATGAGTTAACTGAAAAAGGAATTAAAACACATCTGATAGGAGGCGCATTTGAAGCCGCTGAGTTAGATGCTAAGAAAGCGATAAAGCAAGCTACTGAGTTGGCTTTGGAAATTTGATAGAAAGAATAAGGATATAAGAATCAAGATTCTAGATTTCTGATAATCTGTTAGTGTAGGTATATGAAATGCGTTTCGATGAATTCAATTGATTATTGCAATCTAGTAATGAAGTTACCATAATGAGATTTAAAATTATCAGCATATCAAATAATCAATTCATTAGCAAATTAAACCTGTCAACTCGACAACCTGAAGACATTCCAACTTATTTATTCCCACTCTAAAATCTTCTCTAGAGTATCCTTAAATTTTTTCGCATTTTGATAGCCGGGAACGGGTTGAATGGTTTTAAAATCTTCTTTGATATAAACTATTGTAGGGTAGCCAGTAACGCCCATTGACCTTGCAATCATTTGTGCTGTGGTTGTATCGCCTGCCATGGTAATAGGCTCAGTATTCTCAGCATTCAGTTTTACGGCATAGAATTTTTCATTCACCATATCGACTACTTCTGGGTCTGAAAAGGTCTCTTTATCCATTTTTTTGCACCAGCCACACCAATTTGTGTAAACATCTACAAATATCTTTCTGGGCTCTTTTTGGTTCTTTTTGTAGGCTTCAGTAATAGTTAACCAATTAATTTCTTTTTGTTCTTTTTTTTCAGGTTTGCTAATAAAAGAGAAGAATGTAATAGTTATTAAAATCCCTATGCTTGTTAAAATGGTTTTCATATATGTTCCATATTTATAGATGTAACAAATTTAAGCCTTTGCAGATTCAAAATTTGTAACCTTTGTGACTTTTTTACTGATTATTCTTACGTACGTAAAAACTAAAGCAAATATTAATCCACAAACGGTTGCCATTGCGCCTGCAATGGATGCATTTAATGCTACTGCTAAATAATAACCTAAAAAAGCACTTAAAAATCCAATCAAGCAAGTTAACAGAATCATGGTTTTCAGTTTTTTGCTTATCAAATAAGCTGTGGCGGCAGGTGCAATTAGGAATGCAACCACCAATATTGCCCCAACTGATTCAAAAGAGGCTACTGTAGTGAAGGATACAAAAGCCATTAAAAGGTAATTCCAAAGTGTGGCAGAAATACCTAAAGCCACCGCATATTCTGGATCAAAAGAAGTGATTTTCAATTGCTTAAATCCTATTGTTACGAATAGAATAACAAAAAATAGGACGCTTCCGATCAAGTAAAGTGCTTTTGGACCTATGTCAGTTCCCGATGAAAGGATTATAGTATCCAATGGGACATAAGCTATTTCCCCGTAAAGCACACATTCTTGATCTAAATCTACCTGGCCAGTGTAGGCGGAAATCAAAATCACACCTAAAGCAAATAGCCAGGTGAAAGTTACACCTATTGAGGCATCTGTTTGAAGTTTACCCTTTTTGTGTAAAAATTCTATTATGATAGTGGTTAATACTCCTAATGTCCCAGCACCTAAGAGCATGGTGAGTGAGTCTCTGCTGCCAGACCATAAAAAAGCCATTACTATACCTGGCAAAATAGCATGGGAAATGGCATCCCCTACCATCGCCATTTTTCTCAAAATCAAAAAACAGCCTAAAATGCCACAAGCTATGGCTACCAATGAACCTGTAAGAATAATGTAAAAATCTGACATGGAATGTTATATAAAAGGCGCCATTTTTGAAAATGACGCCTTACTAAGAATTATTCAACTATAAATTTTCCTTTCATTAAAGCTACGTGACCAGGGAAGGAGCAAATGAAATCGTAAGTGCCTTTGGCTGGTGCTTCAAATTCAATTGTATCTTCTTCACCTCCACCTAATAAACTGGTTGAGACGATCACTTTATCTTCTTCAGATTCAGGAATATAACCTCTTTCTTTAGCAGTAGCTGCTTTTTGACCGAATTCCATTATATCTGTCCCTTGTTTTAGCAAGACCCAATTATGTCCCATTTGTGCAATAGACATTTCACCAACGTGCTTCAAAGTAAGTTTCACAGTACTTCCTGCTTTTACTTTTATCTCATCTAAATTGAATTGCATTTGGTCATTTCCTTCGATGGTAACTTCTACCACATCTGACTCACTTTTCTTTTCTTTTACGGCCTCTTCTTTAGGCAAATTTTCTTTTTCTTTAGCTTTTTGCTGCATGATTTCTTTGGAAGTCATAGTTTTTTCATCTGAACCAGAATCTTCTTTAGATTCACTTCCTCCGCACGCAATAAATAAACTAATACTTAAAATGCTGAGTGTTAATTTTAGTAATCTCATGGTCATTATATTTAAAATTTTAACTAATACTTTTACTATACAATCGTATGATTAGCACATATGTTTTGTCAAATCAGTTAATTGTAAGGTATTTTTGAGTTATGGGGGCCCACTTCAGGATATCCCAATTTTTCTTCTAATTTTTTCTCTAACTCTGGAGTTATTATGTGCTCTATTGTATCGGCATCTTCATGAACGTGATCAGGAGCAATTCTTAAATATTCAGTTAGGTATAACTCCCACAACCTGTGTAATTTGACTAAACGAGCTGCTTTTCTTTGTCCATAGTCAGAAAGAAAGTATCCTTCGACAGTCTTTTTTAAATAACCTTGCCTTTTTAGTCTTTGAAGAATTCTTTTCATTAACGGTAAGGAATAATACCGCTTTTCTCTCAATTTCTCTATTGTCTTAGCCGCTCCGAAACTATTTTCGGATTCAGCAATTTGATGGAATGCTTTTAATATATTTTCATCTTGGATTTGTCTTCTATTTTTTAATTGTTGCCATAATCTCGAAAAATAGCCTTTCCTAGGTGCGAAAAGAATTGAAAAAATAGCAAATAAAGAAAGCACCATCACCACCCAAGGCCCTGTGGGCATATTGGGTGCAATATAACTGATGAAGGCTCCTGAAACACCTGAGAAGCCGCCTATGAAAGCTGCTAAAACTAAAATAATTGATAAACTGCCAGACCAATACTTTGCAGCTGCAGTAGGAGTTATTAGTAGCGCAGCCATCAAAACAACTCCTACTGCTTGAATACCAGTTACTACAGCCAAAACAGTCAAGGAGCTTAATAGAAACTCAATCCATTTGACAGGTAAGCCAACGGATTGGGCAAAATCTTTATCATAAGTAATGAGTTTTAATTCTTTATAGAAAAGGAAAATCATAATCATCAGCATGATACTTATTGCTGAAAAAATGATAACATCTTGAGCTAGCATACTTGCCGCTTTACCAAATAGAAATGAATCTAAACCAGTTTGAGCAGCATTGCCTGTTTGTTGGATGTAGGTCAGGAGCATTATACCTACACCAAAAAACACCGATAGAATAAGCCCTATCGCAGTATCTTCTTTGATTTTTGATTTTTTAACAATGTAATCAACCGCTATAATGGAAAGCCAGCCAGTGAAAAATGCTCCTAGTATGAGTAAAAAGTAATTTTTAGTCCCACTTAATATGAAGGCAAGGCAAACCCCAGGTAAAATTGCATGGGCTATTGCATCTCCAATTAAAGCTTTTTTTCTGAAGAATGTAAAGGCGCCTACCACTGCAGCACCTGCTCCCAAAATAACAGTGCCTAGTGACACATAGATTACATTTGTATCATCAAAATCAAAAAAACTTAGTGCGTTTTCCCACATATTATTCTCGGTTTGGAAATCTATGTTTTTGAATTAGATCGCTTATTTCTGTTAATAAAGTCAATTTACCACCATAGGTTTCCTGCAGTAGTTCAGGTGTAAATGCTTCGTTAATAGGTCCAGATGCTACTAATCTCATATTCAGTAGAATAATCCAATCAAAATATTTGGCAACGGATTGCAAATCATGATGTACAACAATCACGGTTTTATTTTGTGCAGACATCTCTCCAAGTAATTTGATGATAGCTTTTTCAGTTGCAGCATCAACGCCAGCGAAGGGTTCATCCATAAAGTAGATATCTGCTTGTTGCGCTAATGCACGTGCTAAGAATACTCTCTGTTGCTGACCTCCAGAAAGCTGAGAGATCTGTCGATCTTTGTAATTATCCATCCCCACTTTCCTCAAGCTATCCATCACGATCTCTTTATCTGCTTTTTTTGGTCTATTGAATAAACCAAGTTGTCCATATCTGCCCATCATGACAACTTCATAAACAGAGGTCGGGAAGTCCCAATCGACACTCTCTCTTTGCGGGACATAACTGATCTTGTGGCGCATATCTTC
The DNA here is from genome assembly GCF_000183425.1 of Marivirga tractuosa DSM 4126. Taxonomy (NCBI): domain Bacteria; kingdom Pseudomonadati; phylum Bacteroidota; class Cytophagia; order Cytophagales; family Marivirgaceae; genus Marivirga; species Marivirga tractuosa. The sequence continues at coordinate 860,695 of NC_014759.1, read as the reverse complement.
CAAAGGCTTTCCGTTTATTTGTATATAGCCGCTATTGAGAGGTAATAGCCCCATTATTGCTTTTAATAAAGTGGATTTTCCAGCGCCATTCGGTCCTATTATGCCAATTAATTGACCTTCAGGCAAACTTAAATCAACGTCCCAAAGGACAGGCTTGCGTTCATATGCAACAGATAAATCATGGATTTCTAAAATGGGATTATCAACTTGTCTGATCATTTTTTCTCTTCTTTTAAATCCAGTGTTAATCCACTTACTATTTTTTCTACATTGGAGTGTACCATTCCAATGTAAGTGCCTTCAAATGTGCCGTATTCACCCATGGCGTCAGAATATAAACTGCCTCCAATTACTACATCGTGCCCCTTACTTTTAGATCCTTCTAGCACTGCCTTGATTGCTTTTTCAGATACAGAGGTCTCCGTGTATATGGCCGGTATTTCATTTTCCACAATATAATCCACCAAATTGCTAACATCTCTTAAGCCAAACTCTGAAAGCGTTGAAATACCTTGAAGACCTCTAACATCCACCCCATAAGCTCTTCCGAAGTAAGCAAATGCATCGTGTGCGGTGACCAAAACTCTTTTTGATTTAGGTATTACATTAATTTGAGATTTCACTGCTTTATCGAGACTATCCAGTTGAAGTGAATATTGATCAGTATTTTTAGTATAAAAGGTTTTGTTGGCGCTATCTGTTTTCACTAATTCGTGATTTAATAATTGAACTGCATCTTTCCATAAATCTACATCAAACCAGATATGCGGATCGAAAGCTCCTTGAAATTCCGTGTTATTTATGAAGGCTTTTTTGGGGAGTAATTCCGCCATGGCAATCACCGTTTTTTTACGATCTAATTTTTGTAGTACATCCCCCATTTTACCTTCTAAAAAAAGACCGTTGTATACAATGATATCTGCTTGTTGTAATTTCTTCAAATCGCCCTGAGTTGCTTTGTATAAATGGGGATCTACACCCGGCCCCATCAAGGCTACAATTTTAGCTTTATCTCCTACAATATTTTCCACTGCATCCTTGATCATACCAGTGGTGCAAACTATGTAAGTTTGACCTTCATTTTTATCTAGAGGAGCACATGAAAATGCTAAAAAAACAAGCGAAGTGAAGAGTAATTTTTTAGTGTGTGACCAGTACATTTTCTGCAACTTCTTTACTAATGAATAATTTATTTTTACCGTCTACTAGAATTTCCATCGAACCATCAAACTCAACTTTTTCGGTGACTTTAGTTTTAGCTCCGAGGTAAATTCCTATCCGATCTAAGTGTTGTAAAAACATAGAATTTGTATCCTTTACCGCTACTACAATTCCGTCTCCAGAAACTTCGACTTCCGCTAAAGGTACTTGAGGCTTTTCTTTGAATAATCCATTTTCGTCTGGAATAGGATCTCCATGAGGATCGAACTTTGGATGCCCTAAAAAATCATCTAATCTTTGAATTAGTAGGGGGGACTTAATATGTTCTAATTGCTCAGCGATTTCATGAACTTGATCCCAATTGAACTTTAACTTTTCTACTAAAAAGACTTCCCAAAGTCTATGTTTTCGGATGACTTGTAAGGCAGCTGTTTTTCCTTTTTCTGAAATTTTAACTCCCTGATATTTTCTATAAACCACCATTTCTTTTTCCGAAAGTCTTCTCAACATATCCGAAACAGAGGCAGCTTTGGTGTCCATTTCTTCGGCAATAGAGTTAGTGGTCACATCCAGTTCCCCAGCATTGGAGAGATGATAAACCGCTTTCAAATAATTCTCCTCCGCAAAACTAAGTCTCTTCATTTATTCTAAATTTAATGCAAGGTAAAATAAAATTAGGTTAATCTAAAAATATTTTTCATTATTTATTAAAAGCCTCTTAAATTAGTTCTGATATGCTTTTCTATAGATTGTAAGACATGTCTAAAAATTTATTTAGATACTATATTTTCTACAAATGTTAACATGGTTTGTTCTTGGCTTTTCCATCGGATTTCCTCTTTGGGATATGTTTTATAGAATGTTACGGTTGGTAATTCCCTAATGAACTTTTCGATGTCAGGATTAATGTAGTTTAAGCATAATCCAGCATGATATTGATCCAAATAGGCCTTCCAGTGAGTGTGAGGCGGGATTATCATAGGTATACCTAAAGCTAGATAATCGTATATTTTTGTGGGAAATCGTCCTGATATGTTGGGATTTAACTGATAGGGCAGTAATGCTATATCTGAATTTTTGATTTCATTTATTATTTGTGCTTGTGGAATTGGTTTGTCTTCTGTTATTAATTGAATAAATTCTATTTGATTAATTTTATTTTGTATTGATTCAAGATATTGATTATCAGAAGAGTATCCAATAATAGTTAAAGTGATGTTGGGATTCGAACTGTGTAGTTTTTTACAAAAATCTATTGCTTCTATTGTACCATATTCTTCACCTATAGTTCCGCTGTAAATGAATTTTAAAGATTGTTTCGATGTAAAATTTATTGAGTTGAATTTTTCCTCATGAGGAATGACCGATTTATTCAAAAGCATGATAAATGGTCTTTTATGAATGAATTTGAGCTGTGTGACATATATCTCTTCAGCAACAAAAAATCCTTCCGTAAAGTATTTAGTTAAGTATTCAGTTACATGTAAATAGAGTAGAGTTATTGATTTAATAACTCCTCTGTAAATGTGATTTTGTTTTACATTAAATTGATAATTTTCAGGTATATCATAGATGATTTTAGTACCAAATAAAATTTTGATCAAGTATATAACCCACAGTAATTCAGGTGTATTGACGATTATAAGTTCAGGTTTTAGTTGAAGGTATTTTTTTATGACATATAGAGGTGCGAAGAGCCGCTTAATTGAATTTCTTTTGAATTTAAAGATGGGATATAGGAAAATATTTTTGGTCTCATCTTTCTTTTTTGAATCAAAGCCTATGATATTTACCTCATATTTATTTGTTTGCGCTAATGATTGTCCAATCTTAGAATAAGAACGAACATCATCAGCAGGTTTAAGAACCGAAGCGATTAAGATTTTAATTTTATCATCCACAGATTAAAGATATAAACAGAAAATGGAATTTAAAGAATTTATTGAAAAGGCTTGGGACAATAGAGAATTGTTAAAAGATAAAGATACTCAGATTGCAGTGAAGACTGTAGTGGAAGAATTAGATCATGGTAAAATCAGAGTTGCGGAGCCTGATGGTGAGGGAAATTGGAAAGTGAATGAGTGGATAAAAAAGGCGGTAATTTTATACTTCCCTCTTCAAAAAATGCAATCTATTAATGTTGGCCCTTTTGAATTCCATGATAAAATTAAGCTAAAAAAAGGTTACGAAAAATTAGGTGTTAGAGTCGTTCCACATGCAATAGCTCGCTACGGTTCTTTCGTAAATTCAGGTGTAGTTATGATGCCTTCATATGTAAATATTGGAGCCTATGTTGATAGCGGAACCATGGTTGATACTTGGGCAACGGTCGGTAGTTGCGCACAGATTGGAAAGAATGTTCACCTAAGTGGGGGCGTTGGAATAGGTGGAGTTTTGGAGCCGGTGCAAGCTGCTCCAGTGATTGTTGAAGACAATGCTTTTATAGGTTCCCGTTGTATCATAGTTGAGGGAGTACGAATAGGAAAGGAAGCTGTTTTGGGAGCTAATGTCACCTTAACTGCCAGCTCAAAAATTATAGATGTAACAGGAGAAAAGCCAGTTGAGCATATTGGTTATGTTCCAGAAAGGTCTGTAGTAATTCCAGGTTCATTTACCAAAAAATTCCCAGCAGGAGAATATAATGTTCCTTGCGCTTTAATAATCGGAAAACGTAAAGAAAGCACTGATAAAAAGACCTCTTTAAATGCTGCGCTAAGAGAGAATAATGTAGCGGTTTAGTCGTTAGCAAAATGTTTGGCATTTAATTTGAGAATAAGCCTATCTATGAAGAAAAATTTGATCTTAGTTATCCTTTTTTGTTTATCAGTTTTTTCTGTTTCAGCGCAGAAAAATTATGAGGACTTGTATTCTGAGATTCCACAGGAAGATTTTCCGGAAATTGAATATGTGCCCTTTGAAGCTGGTGAGGAAATAGAATATAAAATTTATTATAGTTTTATTACTGTAGGTAGAGGACAACTAAAAGTTCACAAAAACCCATATAAAATTAACAATAGAGCGGCCTATAAAGTAGATGTAAGAGCAAAAACTACTGGAATGGTTGATTGGGTGGCTAAAATAGATGATCATTGGGGTGGCTACATTGATACTGCATCGTTAGTGCCACATCAAGCTTACAGATTTATAAAAGAAGGGAATTATCGGAAAAATGAAATTGTTTCTTACGATCATAATTCTCAAATGCTAGAAGTTAAAACTAGAGGTAAAAATGAGGATGAGTATGGTAATCATATGTATTATGAATTCCCCCCTCAAATAAGGGATCTTATTAGTGGCTTTGCTTATTTCCGAGCAATTGATTTTGATACTTTAATGCCTAATGATACCATTAAAATCCCAGCATTTTTTGAAGATACTTTTTATAATTTGGAAATAGTGTATTTGGGTGATGAAACTTTGGATTTAGCGATAGGGAAGGTAAGGGCACATAAAGTATCTCCAGTAATGCCTAAGACGAAAATATTTGATGGTGAAAATTCAGTTATGGGATGGTTTTCTGCAGATAAGAATAAAATACCTTTAAAGATTAATGCTGATCTTTATGTGGGTTCTGGAGGTTTGGAAATAACATCTTTCCGAAATATTAAGTATCCAATCAACTTTGATATGAGTAATTAGTCTAGCTAACAATTCCTTCATTATTTAGTAATTCCATATCAATTCAATTATTTTTGCATTTTAAATTTTATTAGTCAAAAATGAAGTATTTATCTATTCTATTATTTTTTTCAATTTGTTTGATATCGTGTGAGGACAAGGATGAATTGGAAAAAGCAAATCAATACTATAATTCAGGTGATTATAATAAGGCTGTTCAATTTTATAATAAACATTTGGAAATGAAGCCGTCACATGAAATTGCAATTTATAACCGAGGGCGGGCTTATGAAGAACTTGGTCAATATGAAAAAGCAGTAGATGATTTTCTGAAAGTAATTGATATCAACCCTCGAAATATGGGTGCTTATCTAAGTTATGGTAAGCATTTTTATAGAGAGAAGGATTATGAAAATGCAGCATTTCAATTTGAAAAGGCTTATAAACTCAATACAAACTCTTCTCAAGCAGCGACCCTATTAGCTAGAGCTTTTCATAAATCAGGAAAAGTCAATGAGGCGATGGAATATTACGATATTGCTATCAATAATGACGGAGAGAATGCTGAAGCCTTTTTATATAGAGGTGCATTAAAATTACATTTAAATCAACCGGGCGGATGTAATGATATTCAAATGGCTAAAAATATTGGCTACGAGGGGGCCGCTGATTTATATGGTCAATATTGTAAATAGAAATCAGCTTTGTATGGACCTGATGAAGGGATGTTTATTCATCCCTTTTTTTTGGTCAATGGTAAAAAAATAAAATCAAAGTTTCCATCATGTAACAAGGGAAAACAGTTTTCTTCTAAGCATACTGAGCGGGTATGAATGTTGAGCTCCTTCGAAGTGATTGATTTGAGTTAAGCAACGGAGCTAGCAGATTAATTACAGTTTGTATTTTTCATAGACCCCTTCCCAAATATATTCTCTACCCTTTGCAGAATTGAGTTGTTTTTCTCTAATGATAGCCTCTTTTTTGGAATCATAAACTTCAGTGAATAGGATTTCCCAAGGTCTGTATTTTACAGTATATCCTTTTTTGGAATAAATATTATGGCTTTCCATTCGATTAGGCAGGTCAGAAGTATATCCGATATAAATCTTATGATGGTTTGGGTTATAAAGTACGTAAACCTTAAACATTTTCTCTACTTTTGGTTGAAACAAAAAAGGCAGCCGAAGCTGCCTTTAAATAGTAGCGAGAAGCAGATTTGAACTGCCGTCCGCTAGCTAGCGGATATGAATCCTTCGCTCCTCGAAGGGATTCCTATGGGGATAATCAAGTGAGTAAGAAAATCAGGTTAGAAGGTAAATTACAGTTTGTATTTTTCATAGACCACTTCCCAAATATATTCTCTACCCTTTGCAGATTTGAGTTGTTTTTCTCTAATGATAGCCTCTTTTTTGGAATCATAAACTTCAGTGAATAGGATTTCCCAAGGTCTGTATTTTACAGTATATCCTTTTTTGGAATAAATATTATGGCTTTCCATTCGATTAGGCAGGTCAGAAGTATATCCGATATAAATCTTATGATGGTTTGGGCTATAAAGTACGTAAACCTTAAACATTTTCTTTACTTTGGTTGAAACAAAAAAGGCAGCCGAAGCTGCCTTTAAATAGTAGCGAGAAGCAGATTTGAACTGCCGACCTCAGGGTTATGAATCCTGCGCTCTAACCAACTGAGCTACCTCGCCAAATAAGATCATTACATCAAATACTCAAATAATTTTAAAGCGAGAAGCAGATTTGAAACTGCAGTCCGCTAGCTAGCGGATATGAATCCTGCGCTCTAACCAACTGAGCTACCTCGCCAAAATAACAATTTTTACTACTATAAATCCGTTTGATTTAATAGCATATCCGAAATTGGAGTGCAAACATAATGAATTATGATTTCAAATTCCAAATAAAAATGAAAAAGAATTTATTGTGATATATGATATTTAATCCTAACTTATCCACTACAAAAAATGAACTGATTATGGGCTTGAAAAAATTCACAGGTGATTTCGAAATTAACGCTTCCAAAAAAATGCTGTATCCTTATATCAGTACAGCTAGTGGCTTGTCACAATGGTTTGCAGATGATGTAAATATAAATGAAGATAAGGAATATAATTTTATATATGACGAGGAAGACCATCCTGCAATTATGGCTGGGCATCGGGTTAATCAATTTGTGAAATTTGAATTTCCAGAGGAAGGGGAGGAAGATGATCCTGCTTATGTAGAAATTCATTTGGATGAGAATGAACTGACTCAATCCATGTATATGAAAGTAGTTGATTATTCTGATTTCGAAGATGAACAGGAACAATATGAGGTGTGGGAAGGTCTAATCAATAATTTAAAGGAAATAGTGGGAGGTTAATTTATCTAACTTTTAAGGAATCTTTATTAGTTTTGTGCGTTTACGATAAGAGATTATTTACCAATCCTGTTAATTTATTGTTGATTTTGAAATGAAATATTGTTTTCTAATTCTATTTTCCCTTTCTGTATTTACATGTGAATACTCATTTGCCCAAAATCAGAAAGAAACACTTAATTTCCATTATGAAAATGCACAAACAGCAATGCAAAAGGGCGATTACGAAAGTGCCAACACCCAATTCCGTAAAATCCTGAGATTAGGAGTTAAATTGCCATCTGAGATGCCCTACCTATTTTCAAAAACACTGTACGAAATTGGGCAATATCAAAATAGCCAAAGTTTTTTGAATAAATATTTTGAAATAATGGGTAAGGCGGGAACCTATTATGAAAATGCCCAAGAGTTGAAAGAATTATTGGAACTTCAACTTAATAAGAGCTTGTCTTGCCAATATTGTGATTTAAGTGGCTACAGGTTGGAAACATGCGCTACTTGCCATGGCGAAAAACAATTGCTTAAAAAATGTGATTATTGTGAAGCCAAAGGAAAAGTAGGGTGCACAGCATGCAGTGGGGATGGTGTTCTGATTCAATTGGGGGCTATGGGTAATAGAAGTTATAAAACATGTCATCAGTGCAAAGGAGAAGGCATCAACGAATGTCCAGTTTGTGAAGGAGATATGGAATTGTATACTTACTGCCCAAATTGTCTTGGAAGCGGAAGTACTAGTACTGAGGTAATCTGCAATCACACTGAAAATAATTAAAATAATCCGGCTTACTTTCTTTAGTTGCTTTTTGAAATTCTGTAGTAACGATAATTCATGATAATTAAACTTTTCAGCTATACTTTATCGTAATTTTCGGTCGCTTTGTCTAAAATATAGGTTTTTATAAAATCATTTAATGAAGTTTTTTTCTTATAAGTAAAAAAATTACTTAATTAGATAAAAATTAAATAAGTGATAAAAAATATTAAATAAATTTCATTATGTCATATTGTAAAGTTATCGATTATAAAGGAGTGAAAATGGTTTATACCGATATTGAAAATACAAATGGTGGAGAAGCAATTCCTACTTTTGATGCAGTTCAAAAATTAGTGGCTGAATTTCCAGATAAATCTGTTTTATCTTGTGTTAATGCTACTAATGCAAGATTTAACAAAGAACTCTTATCTAAAATTAAAGAGACCGTTAAAAAGAATAACCCAAAGTCCAAAGCAACTGTGGTTTGTGGTTTAAGTAAACTATCTACATTAATTTTGAATTCAATAATTGCTGCCACAGGTAGAAAGATGAAATTATTTGATTCTGTGGAAGAAGGACAAAAATGGTTGTATGAATATGAAATGAGTACCTCAAAACAATCTGCAACTGCATAAGGTAATTATCTTTGTAGAAATTATTATTTACCCAATTGGAAACAATTGGGTTTTTTTATGCTTTTTAATGAAGCAGAGGAAAGTGTTTATTATCTTCGGCTTTGTTTAAAAAGTAAAGCATGCCAGTAATTAAAAATAGTCAATATAAACCACCATTTTATTTATTTAATCAGCATATGGAAACTATTTTTCCTAGTGCTTTAAGAAAAGTGAAAGGTGTTCAGTATGAACGTGAAAGAATTGAGACCAGAGATGATGACTTTTTGGATATCGATTGGGTGAAAAATGGTAATTCCCGCCTCATAATAGCTTCCCATGGATTGGAAGGTAGTTCTGATAGACCTTATATAATGGGTATTGCCAAATTGTTTAGTCAAAATAAATGGGATGTATTGGCATGGAACTGTAGAAGCTGCAGTGGTGAAATGAATCGTAGAGAATTTCTTTACCATCATGGATTTACACAGGATGTAGAAGAGGTAGTTCAAAAAGCTTTAAAAGAAGGTTACAAGGAAATTGTAATGATCGGCTTTAGTATGGGAGGGAGTCTAACTTTAAAATATGTGGGAGAAAATGGTAAGGATTTATATCCAGAAATAAAAGGAGCAATGGCTGTTAGTGTCCCATGCAATTTGTCAAGCAGTTCTCGAATGTTGGCACTCAAGAAAAACAAATTTTATCAGAATCGCTTTATGCGAAAATTAGATGTAAAGTTGAGAGAAAAGAATGAACAATATCCAAATCTCATTCATATTAAACCTTGGCAATCCTTTGCAGATTTTCATGAATTTGATACACATTATAGTGCGAAAATATTTGGTTACAAGGATGCTCAAGATTTCTACGATAATGTGCAATGTTTTCCTCATTTGAAAAAGATTGCTATCCCCACCTTAATTTTAAATTCGTTAAACGACCCAATGTTAACAGGCGATTGTTATCCTGAATCGGAAGCAGAGAGGAATGGTAATATTGAATTGGAATTAACTAAGCATGGCGGTCATGTAGGCTTTCTTCAGAAGGGGAAACCTTACACCTATGCAGAAGAAAGGGCTCTTTCTTTTTTTACTAAAACATTAAATGAATTGTAATGAAACAGGAGGTCATACGGAAATTAGAAAATTTTTTAAATGACTTTCACTATTATAAAATTGAAGGACATAATGCCTTCCAACAATTGTTCAAGAGGGGCAGTAAAATAGTGGTGTTGAATGCTACTGCCTATGAAGATGGATTGATGCTTGAAGTTCAATTGGCGATTAGAGTCGATGAGATTGAAGCAAATATTTTTCGCTTTTACAAACAACAGGAAACAGAAAAACTCAGTTTAAGCTATTGGGAGAATCATTCCCAAATTTCACTAGGGATCTCAAAAAGAAATTTAATTCAGAATGAAATTGAGCTTTCAAAAATCCTCTCAGAAATAGAAAATGCCTTTGTCAAAGAAGGGTTTAAATGGTTGGATGACTTATCAAACTTGAATAATTTATCGGAGCATTTGAAAGAGGTGATATTTTCAAGTGTTAAAAGAAAGCCCAATTTGTTTAAACTCTGTCAAAGGAGTTATTTATTGCAAATCTTATTGGGGGAGAAAATCACTGATGCGGTTTTTTATGAATATTACGAGCAGTTGCAGCTCCATAAAATTCCAGAACATCAATTAGAGGAATTTTTAGAATTCAAAAGTTTTCTAAGTTCAACTAAATACTAATGTAGTTCAAATACTGGTCATTTTTAAGTAATTCTATTTAAATAATCCCTCACATTCTATTGCTAAAAGGCCACCCTTAATAATGGGCGCATACCATGATTCAGAAGCGATTTTTTTAGCTCTTATGTTTATTTGATTGCCATATTTTGAAGCAGTTGAAATATCACACCCATAAATCACTTCTCCAATGCCTGCCCAAATAATGGCAGACATACACATGGGACAAGGTTCTACAGTAGTGAATAGTGTCAATTCTTCAGCTCTGTCATAATCAAGTTGCTTGATTTTGCTGATTGCGTTAATTTCAGCATGTGCTACAGCACCATCCAAAATAGTAGTGTTGTAGCCACTCACATGCTGTCCTTCAGGATCTACCAATACTGCTCCGAATGGTGTTTTGCGCTCCTTGGCTAAATCAATAGCCAGTTTCATCCAAAATTCAATATTCATTTCTTTATGTCTATTTTCATTGATCAAAATTTTCACCTAATCCTCTTGTTGAGGTTATCGTCAATCCATACTTGTTTTGTGTTTTGATTTGGATAGATTGATTTCAAGTCATTTCACTGGCTTTTTTATTTATGGTGCATTGGAATTTCAATATTGTGCTTAGATTTGCTTAACTTCAATTTTGAAAATTTATAACAATGAAAAATAAACAGAAAACCATTAAACTACTAATTTTCAGCCTACCACTTTTTCTTCTTGTATCCTGTGTTACCGATCAAAAAGAAGAGCAAAATGTTTTAAATGCAATAAATAAGGAAGTTCAAAGCAACAGTAAAGCTTACACAAACTTAGAGAAAATGACTTCAGAAATAGGTCACCGTTTGACAGGTTCTGATAATGGTGCTGAAGCAGAGGAATACACTTATGAGTTATTCAAATCTTATGGATATGAAGATGTTCAATATCATGAGTTTGAAGTAGAGGCTTGGGCTCGTGATTCGGTAAGACTTGAAATTAATAAACAAGAAGTAGAAGAAGTTGTATCCTTGGGCCATTCTCCAGTGTCAGCTGATGTTGAGCATCAAGTAATTGATGTGAATAATGGTTTGAGAGCTGATTTTGACAGCTTAAAGAATGAAGTAAAAGGTAAAATTGCTTTGGTTTATATAGGAATTTTAGAGGACAGTCCTGAAGGTCTGAAAAATATCCATCGATCTGAAAAAACTGCATTGGCAATTGAATACGGAGCTGAAGGGATCATAATTATAAATCAAGTTCCAGGTGGAGTGTTATTGACGGGAACGGCATCCGTAACTGGGAGCTTGATTGATATTCCTGCTATTTGTATAAGCTATGAAAAAGGGATGGATTTGAAGAAGCAACTAAAAAACGGAGAGGAAATTTCCGCTCATATTCAAATGAGTAATAAAAGTGAAATGATCAAGTCAAGAAATGTGATTGCTACTTTACCAGCCAAAGAGAAAACGAATGAAAATATCATTCTTGGAGGTCATTTAGATAGTTGGGATTTGTCCACTGGCGCCATTGATAATGGAATAGGGATAGCTGCAATTTTGGATATTGCCAGAACTTATAAAGCACTTGATTTACAACCTAAAAGAAATATAAAATTTGTGATGTTTATGGGAGAGGAGCAAGGCTTGTTAGGCTCAAAGGAAATGGTGAAAATGTTGGCTGATCAAGGTGAGCTAGGCAATGTTTCTTATATGATGAATATTGACATGAGTGGCAACCCGAAAGGGTTTAATGCTGCTGGAAGAACAGAGATGCTACCTTTGTTTGATGAGATTGGTGCAAAAATACAGGCGGTTGATTCAAGTTATGAAAATACAAATGCCAATAAAGCAGGCCTACATAGCGATCATCAGTCATTTATGATGGAAGGTGTTCCCGTAGTCGGCTTAGTTGGGAACTTAGAAAGAAAAGTTTATAGCTATTATCATTCTAATGGAGATGATTTTTCATTGGTAAATGAGGAACATCTTAAGAATACCGTACGTTTTGCAGGCATGTTCTTATGGGAGTTGGCTAATTTAGAGGAAATCCCTACCAAGAAATTAGATTTTGAGCAAACCAAAGATTTTTTAATTGAACAAGGTTTAAAAGAAGAATTGGAGTTAGGGAACGAATGGAAGTGGGGTGAGTAATAATTAATAATTAGTAATGGATTAATTAATAGTTACGAATTAAAAATTTAGTAAAAACGAGTTTATATAGTAAAAACAATTAACCAATAAAAAGCATATTTATGGCAGAATTTGAATTTGATGGGGACAAAGCAAAAGAGTCCTTTCAAAAAATAGTAAAAAACATACGCTTGATAGTAGTGGTGGTAGTAGTTCTAGCAGCTGTTATCAGTACTTTCTTTCAAGTAGGAGCAGAAGAAGTCGGGGTTGTAACCCGGTTGGGAGCTTACAATAGAACGCTTGAGTCTGGGTTGAACTTTAAAATTCCATTTGTGGAATCAGTGACTAAAGTTCCGGTTGAACGTCAACAAAAGCAGGAATTTGGTTTTAGAACGACCAGTGCAGGTGTTCAATCTACATTTTCTAAAAGAGGTGCAGAAGGTGAATCTTTAATGCTGACTGGAGATTTAAATTTAGCAGATGTAGAATGGGTAGTCCAATATCGAATTGATAACCCCTATAATTTCCTATTCAAAGTAAGAAACCCAGAAGAAACTTTAAGGGATATTTCAGAATCTGGGATGAGACAAATAGTTGGTGACAGAACCGTGAATGAAGTGCTTACAGTTGGTAGAGCAGAAATTGCTGGGAAATTGAAAGTTTTAATTCAAGAGATTTCTAATGATTATGAATTAGGGATTAGGGTTGAGCAAGTGGTTTTACAAGATGTGACACCACCTGAGCCTGTTAGAGGAGCATTTAATGCGGTTAATGAAGCGCAACAGGAAAAAGAGACTTTGATTAACCAGGCTAAATCTGAGTATAATAAGGTTATTCCTAAAGCAAGAGGTCAGGCTGAGGAGACTATTCAAAAAGCTGAAGGTTATGCAACAGAAAGAGTGAACAATTCTGAAGGTGAGGTAGCTAGGTTTAATGAACTTTATACTGAGTACATTAAAGCACCAGGTGTTACTAAAACTAGGATTTATCTAGAAACCATGCAGGAAGTAGTACCTAAATTAGGAGATAAAATTATTACTGATGAAAAAGGAGGAAATGTATTGCCATTGTTAAATATGGCTACGCAATCAGGTAAGAAAATTAATCAGTAATTATTTTAAAAAATTGAAATAGGAAATATGAAAAAATCATTAATAACCATATTAGTCATAGTAGTAGTTGCTTTAATAGTAATTGCTCAGAGTGCATATATAGTTCGCGAATCGGAACAGGTGATCATCACCCAGTTCGGAAAGCCTGTAGGTGATGCAGTAAAAGATGCTGGAATTCATTTCAAAGTTCCCTTTGTGCAAACAGCAAATTTCTTCGATAAGCGATATTTAGAGTGGGATGGTGATCCAAATCAAGTACCGACAAAAGATAAGAAATTTATTTTTGTGGATACTTATGCCCGTTGGCAAATTACAGACCCACTTCAGTTTTTCAAACGTTTGACTAATGAACGTGGGGCACAGTCTCGTTTAGATGATATTTTGGATGGGGAAACGCGTGATTTTATTGCCAACAACTATCTTGAAGAAGCAGTAAGAACAAGTAATAGAACACCAATCTCTAGTGGTGCAATAAGTGAAATCGTAGAGGATAGCTTGGTACAGATAAATGTTGGTCGTGATAGCATTCAAGAATACATTCAAAAGTCAGCTAATTTGCAGACTCAAGACTTAGGAATTGAAATTCTCGATTTCCGTTTTAAAAGAATCAATTATGTTGAGGAAGTTAGAACCCAGGTATATGAAAGAATGAAATCTGAGCGTTTCAGAATAGCTGATAAATTCCGTTCAGAAGGTCAGGGGGAAGCTTCTAGAATTAACGGGGAGAAAGAGCGCGAATTGAAAAGTATTCAATCAGAAGCCTTTAAAATTGCTGAGCAGATAAAAGGTAAAGCGGATGCAGAGGCCGCTGCTATTTATGCTAATGCATATAATAAAAATAATGCCTCAAGAGAATTGTACTCCTTTTTAAAATCCATGGAAACATTTCAGAGGACTTTTAATAGCGAAACTACTGTGATTTTATCTACAGATAGTGATCTCTATAAGTATTTAAAATCTATGGACTAAGTATTTACCTGAATTCGATTATTAATTCACGATTCAGACCGTTTGTAAGTAGTGAGATTCAACTAAAAATATTGTAGCAATAGCGAGCTTTTGTAGGAAAATTTTAGGAAGAAAATCGCTATTTACAAGCGGAATCAAAAAAGCTTTTCTACGTAAATCCAATATATTGCGTTGTCTTTACTCTATATAGCTCGCTATATCTTAAAAAAGACCACGCAGTATATTCTTGGATGCCAGCCATAAGCTGGTAACCCCTTGGGTGAATAATCTGAATTACCAAATTAATGTGGAATTCAGGTTATTTGTTTTTATAGAAATAGCAAAACATCCGTTTAAAGTGCGGATGTTTTTTTGTTGGCTGTATTTAAAAATATAAAGGCACATGCCGCATAACATGTGCCTTTTAGTAAACCGTACTTTGTCTTCTGTTTTTTTTTGATTATTTCTCCTTATCAGTAGAGAGTTCTAAATCAAAAGTCTTGATCTGCTGTTCTAGTTTCATTACATAATCAATCGATTGCTCAATCATAGTATGTTGCGCTTGAATTTGCTCCTTTAAAAATGATATTTCATCATTTAATCCATTTATTTTTGATTCATACTCTTTTTGAAGCTTAGCTTTTTCTTCTTTTGCTCTTCGAAGCTGATCTTTATAGAAATAGTACGATTCTGGAATTCTACTCATGCAATAATAATAAGCCGTTTATCAAAATTGTTTAAAAAAACGTAACCTTTTTTTTAGCGTTATTCTCTTACTTTTAATGTATGCTTTGAAAATTACCTGAATCTATTCTCTTTTTTAATCCTTTTAATTCTTTCCCTAATTTATTCGCATAATCCACTGCCATTTTAAGCATATCTTGTTGAGCCATTAGTTGCTCTTTCAAATACGAAACTTCTTTCTTGAGCTCTCCAACTTGATTCTCATATTTCGATTTAAGAATCTTAATTTCATTATTGGATTTCTCTAGCTCTAATTTTAACTTTTCTACAGTATCAACGGCCATAAACTCAATTATCAATTGCGTCTTGGAGAGAATCTTTATATTGAATATCCATCTCATTGAATTTCAAATTGGGATTTTCTTCTTTGATTTTTTCTCTTCCAATTTTAACACTTTGCTGAAAGACTTTATTATCAGGCAAAATTTTTCTGTGTGTTTTCAGGCCTTTGTGCCACATTTGCTCTTTCCATTCTGTAAAATACCACTCCATTGAAGGTTGATGGAAAACAGTTAATTTTCTTTTGTCAAAGATTAATTTCGATATCTTTTTGGACTCTACTAATTTACCAATCTCTTCAAAAGTTTTCTTGAACTCTTCAATTGGAATGTATGTACTATTTGCTTCCACAACCGCAATAGGTTTACCCTCAACAAAAGAAATTTTCGCATGTGTTCCTTCATGATGGGAGACAAGCTTGTCTTTCAAAGTTTCTGTTTCGTTGCTCATAATCTTATTTAATATTGGTTTAAAAAATATTTGTTTTTAATAAAAATTTATTTGGTGTTGTAACATTCACTTAGCTGAAATGTTTGATGTTCTCTTAAATATTTCTGATTCGTTCCATTCCACCATCTACTCCAATGATTTGCCCAGTAATCCAACTGTTCTCACTATCTAGTAAGAAGCAAGCAGCATTTGAAATATCTTCGGGTTTACCAAATCGGCCAATTGGATGCCTTTTGTTAGAAGCTTCTTTTTTCTCATCATTAGATAATAGATTTTCAGCTAGCGGGGTATCAGTTAGGCTGGGAGCTACCATATTTACTCTGATTTGTTTAGAGGCCAGCTCAGCTGCAATGCTCAAGCCAAAACCTTGTAAAGCACCTTTTGCTGAGGCAATGGAAGCGTGAAATGATAATCCTGTATTGGCGGCTACGGTACTGAACAGTACAACGCTAGCCCCTTTAGCATTCTTTAAAGCCTTTAATGATTGCTGAATGACCATGGCGGCACCTACTGTGTTCAATCTGAAGTCGTTGATATAATCATTCTCTTTGATGCTCTGAAAAGGCTTAAGATTAATGCTACCGGGACAGTAAGCCAATCCATGCAGTGTATCTGGTAACTGTTTGAGTTCATCCTTCATATCCAAAACATCTAATTGAATGTAGTGGAAATCACCTGATAAATCTGGTTTATTTCGAGATGCCAAAATTAAATTGGCACCTTCTTTTTTCAATTTTTTGGCAAGACTTAAGCCAATTCCTGAGCTTGCTCCAACTATTAAAATATTTTTATCCTTAAATGACATATTATCTTGTTTAATTTTATAAGTTATAACATTAAACAAGAGCTATTGTTTACAAATTTCAGCTGATTTTTAGATATTGGATATGATTAACTTTTTAAAGATTAGAGATTCAAAGTAATTCTGTAATTGCAGGTATGCTGTTAAGTGATTATACTTGATTTTAAACTAAAAAAGCCAGCTTCAAAATCGAAACTGGCTTTACACTATTTAATTCATAAATGATTTTAGCTATTATTAGGAGAATTAATGTAATCCAAAAATTCTCTTCTTGTAGCTTCATCATTAAATTTACCACCAAAATAAGAAGTTCCTGTGCGGCTATTGGTATCCCCTACGCCACGGGAAGAAACACACATGTGATTCGCATCCATAACAACTGCTACATCTTCCGTTTGCATTACTTCTTTCAATTCCTCAGCAATTTGAACTGTTAGTCTTTCCTGCACTTGTGGTCTTTTCGAATAGTACTGAACAATTCTATTGATTTTTGATAAACCAATAACCTTCCCACTTGAAATATATGCCACATGCGCTTTTCCATAAATTGGAACAAAGTGATGCTCACAATGCGAGTAGAAGGTGATATCCTTTTCTACTAACATTTGACTGTACTTATATTTATTCTCAAAAAGCTTCGGTTGTGGTTTGTTTTTTGGGTTCAATCCACTGAATACTTCTTTTACATACATTTTAGCCACTCTGTTTGGAGTTCCTTTCAAGCTATCATCGCTTAAATCCATACCCAGAATGTGCATGATTTCCTTAAAATGCTTAGCAATCATTTCCATTTTCAAGTCATCATCCATTTCAAAGGCATCGGCTCTTAATGGAGTTTCAAAATTTGATGCTACATGATCATCACCGAATTCTTCAAGCTCATTAATATTTTCCAAATCTCTATTTTTATTCTGTGGGGTATTCGACATAGTTTCTTTCCGTTTCGTATAACTTGATTTTTAATTCTTTTTTAGGGTCAATTTTTTCCCTCAACAAATTAAAAATTACAACTGCAATGTTTTCAGCGGTGGGATTGAGATCTAAGAATTCCTTTGTATCAAGATTCAAATTTTTGTGATCAAATCTGTCCAATACCCTCTCTTTAATCAAATCACTCAACACTTTCATATCCATAACATAACCGGTATCAGGATCCACTTCTCCTGTTACTTTAACGATAAGTTCGTAATTATGACCATGAAAATTGGGATTGTTACATTTACCAAAAACCTTCTGGTTTTTTTCTTCCGACCAGTTTGGATTGTTTAACCTATGGGCGGCATTAAAATGTTCTTTCCTGAAAACTGCTACTTTCATTAATATTTATTTACTGAAGGTCAAATATACGGCAATAACACGGAAGAGTTCGAAGTGTTTAATAAATAAGTAAAAATATTAAACATTTTTACATGTCAAGAACTTTATATCCTTTTCAAGTTCAATTTGATTGGTAAAGTTCGTGTAACTTTTCAGTTTTTTGAATCATTTTCTCCGTACCCCCATAAATTGAAAATGCTATTATTATAAGTATACCATAGCATGCTATTTTATACCCTGGATCAAGTTTCATTAAAATGTTAGCTTGAACGTTAAATAGTTGAATGGTGATAAGAAAAATAAAACTGATTGCCATTTTAAAGCTAAGATATCTTTTGATATGTTTTTTCCGAAGATAATATGTAATAGAATATAGTAAACTAAAGAAGCAAAAAGTATAGAATATGACTAAGGAAGCTATATCAAAGAATTTAGGTAACTGCTGATAAAATGTGATTAAACATAAAATAGTTAATAGAGGAATTAGGACTTTGTAGCCAGTCAAAAGCTCTTTCCCTGATTTTAGGTATGCCTTAAATAGTTGCTTACGAATTCTTCCATTAATAGAATCTTCTATGGTACTAAATCCAAATACCCCAAATGATTTATGGACCTCAGAAAAAGCTTGTTCTAAATCTAATTCAGGTTGTTGTTCCATTTTTTCTTCAATGGCAGAAGCTACATGGTCAATTATTTCATATTGAACATCCGTGTGAGTAAATCCTCGCTTCGAGATCCAGGATTTGATTTGGGCTATTTGTTCGGTTGATAATGTCATAAATACTGTACTTTAATTTTAGTTCTGAAAACTTTTAAGCCAATGAAGGCCAGTGAAAGGAATAACAAAATCATAAATAAAGGCACAACAGGATGTTGCACGTAAAATTCTTCTCTAGATTGATAAGGCTCTAAGAAAAATGCTGGTAAAGATGCTGATAAATTAAAAAGTGATGTTGGCAAAATTATAAAATGAGTAGTGGCACTCAAATGAGCTGAATTTAGTCTTTTATTGCCATATTTTTTGAATCTAGATAAGATATATCCGTAAGCAGGAATTCCGATTGTCAATACTGAAAGTGGAATTAGGATACCCCAAAAAATAAAATCCATAGGAAGAAATTCTATAATTGTATACCCTAAAAAAATTATAGCCAGTGTTGAAATAATTTGTGGCCACCGCCAAAACTTTTTAAATTCTGTAAGATAGATTGTATTAGCCATTTTCATGGTTTTACCTACTAAATTTCTATTTATACTCACAAGCTTATAGTAATCAAATTCTTGATCTAAAGCTTCCAATGTTGCTTCAAAATCATTTTCTCCTGTTTCATAAGCAGAAGCATAATGATCATACAATTCATTGTAAAGTTCAATGTATTCAATAGGCTTTTTAGCAATATGATTAGCTAACTGCTCTTTTTGTTTGCCTGTTAAAGTTCTCATCAGCGTAATTTTAAATTAAGTCCTAAAACTCTTTGCATATTCAAGAGGAAAGCCTCCAGTTCCTGCATTTTCTCAGCTGTGGCTTTCTTTCCATCTTCTGTCAGACGGTAATATTTCCGGATCCTGCCATCTACTTTTCTACTTTCGGTGGTGAGTGTGCCTTCAGCTTCTAATTTATGCAAAGTAGGATAGAGGGCACCCTCAGTCAACTTGATTTCATCAGAAGTTAGTTGTTTTACTTTCTGCGTAATTTCATAACCGTACATTTCTCCAGTGGTTTGCAACAGATGCAGTACAATAGTGGTCAGACTTCCTTTTATCAATTGCTGATTTGCCATGATGCAAGTATACAAAATTTTCTTATGCATAAGGAAATTAGGTATTAATTAATTTATATTTTTTTTGCCATTGGTTATAAAACAATTCTGTATCCAACATTATTAACTGGAAGATTAAAATTATGAAGTGCTAAGAAGTCTAGAGCTAAAGAGCATTACAGAGAATCAAAGAATAGAGAATCTACAAACAAGTCTGCAAGGAGTATGTGCCAAAATCTTTATAAATAATGAGCGCTATCAGATAGCTGCAAACATGAACTTTATTTAGCTACTAAGAATGAAAATTGAGAGCTATCAGGGTTTTATTCACAAGAAACAGAGGAGATTGAGTAAGCTTAATTAGTAGTTGAAATATAGGCTATTTCTCGTTTAGTGATAATTATGAAAAATATGGCTTTTGAGAAGCTTGAGGAAGCTATTTTTGAACAAGACGACAAAGCTTTGATAGAATCATATAAGTTTTTAGTACAGTCATTTGATGCAGGTCACCATACTCACGGACATTGGCTTATTAAATTGAGATTCCAAAAGTTAAATGGCTTTTTCTATTAAGATTTTGGTCAATTAGCATCCTTTACTTTAAAAAAATGGAATCTCTGATTTTTAAATTTCTGAGATTCCATTTTTCTATTTTAGTAGTAGATAGTACGGTTAATTTTTTTCTAAATGCGATAAATATTCTGCTGATTTTATTTTTGCTTTAGCTTTTTCGAAAGAATCAACATTTCCTTCACATTTAAAGCAATAGGCTTTTATGAACTGCTTCATATCAGCTAATTCTTTATTCTTACCTGCCTCCATCTTATCAACTTTTCTGATTGCCCTTTTATATCTGCCTTGATAAGCGTCATTAAGTAACATTTTCATTTCAGCCAAAGCTATTTTTTCTTCATTCTCGCTGTTCTTTGTTATTTCCTTTAAATACTTATCACTTTGTGTCAAAAATCCGTTTTTCAAATCATCAATACTTCCTAAAGCCAATTTGAAATATTCTTCTGCAATCGAAAAGTATTCATCATCTTCATATTCTTCACCTAATTCCAATAGTTTTAGATTTAGCCCATTTAAACTTTTCGGCAAGTTTTCTAAAACCTTTTTATAAGGAGAAGAATGACTATATCCAGTGCGTTCCCATATTATATCTCCAGAAGCGGTTGCTAGTACAACATGTGGAATTGATCTGATGTTATAAGTAGCCGCTAGTCCTCTTTCTAGATCAATGTCTATTTTGAAAGCTACAAAATTTTCAGATAATACTTTAAATTCTTCAGTATCCCACATATCACTGTCCATTTTCTTGCATGGTCCACACCAAGTAGCCCAGAAATCCATTAAAATTAATTGATCTTTTTCGGCAGCGATGGCCTTGGCCAACTTTTCAGATGTTAGCCAACTAACTTGAGCGTTCCCAGAGGAACTTAAAACTAAAATCAGCGTAAATAATAAGGGTAAAATTCTTTTCATGGTTCTATATTTTCGTTAAATTTTAAATTAAAGGATTGCTTATTTTTTTTCCAAGCATATTCACACATTATTACTATTTCTTTAGGTTTAAATAGTTTTTTACATGCAACAATCCTTTGTAGACTTTATCATGCCATTTGCCATTTCGTTTATTATGTTCGGTATTGGCTTGGAACTAAAGTTTAAAGATTTTTATAGGGTTTTCATTCAGCCAAAGGCAGTTTTTACAGGTGTTTTAAGTCAAATGGTCTTGATGCCAATCATAGCACTTGCACTCATATATTTTTGGCCAATTGATCCTATTTATAAAGTGGGATTGATGTTATTGGCGGCTTGCCCAGGGGGAACGGCTTCCAATTTGGTGACCAAACTATTGGGTGGGAGAGTGGCTCTATCCATTTCAATGACTGCATTTAATAGTTTTATTATCCTTTTTACAATTCCAGCCATTCTACAATTAAGCTTTAGTCTATTTATAGGTAAAGAGCAAACCATTGATTTGAGTTTTTGGCAAACCACTGCTCAAGTCTTCTATACCGTAATTATACCCGTATCCATTGGGATTTTAGTAAATGAATTTACTTCTGATAGCTTTACCACCCCGCTTAAAAAGCCTATGAAATATGTTTTACCTATTATTTTAATTGTTGCGCTTTTAGCTGTTGTTTTCTTGGATGAAGATAATAGGGAAGTGAATTATTTAGATCATCTGAATTTATTCATCCCCTTGATTATTTTCAATATCATTACCATGCTTTCCGGATATAGAGTCGGGAAGCTGTTAGGGTTGAAACATGAATCTAACTATACCATTGCCATTGAAATGGGCTTACAGAATAGTGTGTTGGCACTCTTTATTGCTAATCAAGTAGTCGGAGATTCTGCAATAAGCACCATGGCAATTTTGTATAGCAGTTTTTCATTCATCACAACTTTTGGTCTTGCATTCTTAATTCAAAGGCAACTAATTCCCGGTTTTAGAGTTTGATTTGACCCTTTCATAACAATTTCTTCACATCCGGACAGATTTCATATTGCGCTATTGGATTAATCCTATATATTTACGACCTAAAATTTAATACATGGCATCAAGAGGAGGTTTTTCTAACCGTTTAGGTTTTATAGCAGCAGCAGCAGGTTCTGCAGTAGGTTTAGGTAACATTTGGAAGTTCCCTTACGAAGTAGGAGAAAATGGGGGGGCTGCATTTTTAGTTATTTATTTGGCTTGTGCATTTTTAATATGTTTACCCATTATGTTGGCTGAAACAGCTATTGGTCGAAATACAAGACTAAATCCATTCGGAGCTTTTAATAAAATAGGAAACCGAAGGTGGGGATTAGTTGGTTTATTGGGTGTTTTGTCTGGCATTATGATCCTTAGTTTCTACAATGTAGTGGCAGGTTGGGCTTTCGGATATTTTATCCAAATCGGTTTTGGAGGACTTCTAAGTGAAGGTGTTCACTACGGTGATTACTTTGGCGGCTTTGTTTCTAATATAACCGACAATCTATTCTATTCGATAGGTTTCATGGTAATCACTGCTCTAATAGTAGCAGGTGGAGTCCAAAAAGGAATTGAAAGATGGACTAAGATATTAATGCCTTTATTGGTGATTATGATTGTAGGCTTGATATCTTATGGATTAACATTGGATGGAGCCATGGATGGATTGTCCTTTTATTTAGTTCCTGATTTCAGTGAAATTACAGCTAATACCTTCTATACTGCACTTGCTCAGGCTTTCTTCTCTTTATCTTTGGGTATGGGAGCGCTAATCACATATGGCTCATACGTTGGAAAAGATGACAGTATAGTAGGAGCTGCAGCTTTAATTACCATTGCAGATATCTCGATCGCTTTCTTAGCAGGCTTAATGATTTTTCCTTTAGTGTTCAGTCAGCCTACTATTGAAGCAAATGCTGGCCCTGGATTGGTTTTCTTTGCCTTACCGGGAATATTTGAAACAATGGGTAGTATTGGTCCTTTTATAGGAGCATCTTTCTTTTTGTTATTGTGTTTTGCGGCCTTAACATCTACAGTTTCTTTATTGGAAGTTCCGGTTGCTTTCGTAACGGATCAATTCAAAACCAACCGGAAGAAAACAGTTTATTTTGTTGCGACCTTTATCTTCTTCGTTGGCTTACCAACAATGCTCTCACAAGGGGCTTCTGATTTCTTTACCAATTTCACTTATTACGGAGGGGAGAGCAAAGATTTCTTTACATTGATTGAAAATGTGTTCTCAGATTTGGCATTGCCATTAGGCGGATTTTTGATAGCAATTTTTGCTGGGTGGTCTTGGAAAAATAAAGGCTTCCAAAAAGAGCTTTACTTTGGAAATGCTGCACTAGAAGGTACTTTCTTAGAGAAGATGATTTTATTTATGGTAAGATTTGTGTCACCTTTTGTAGTAGGAGCAATTTTCATTATTAGTGTCTTGCAAATCTTCTTTAATATCTCTTTGTTTTAATATTTATCAATAATATTGTCTAATAAAAAAGGCTTGCAGTTTGCAGGCCTTTTTTATTTAGTTGTCTCGTCCTAAAATAAGATTACACAATAAGTAATGTTTTGCGAGTTTTAATTAAGCTATTTTACAGCTGGTAACTTAGTAAAAGGTTCAATACCAAAGGCAGGATATATTTCAGTAGGATAATATATAGTGCCACCGCGTGAAACCATTGAGATTGTTTTAATTGCCTTTATATCTTCAATTGGATTCCCTGGGACTAAGAAAAAATCAGCCAGTTTACCTTCCTCTATAATTCCTCTATCATTATGACTCAGATACTGCGCCATATCAAAACTACCAAGTTTAACCAATTCGGCAGGGCTATAACCAAGCTGCTGATACAATTCCAACTCTCGGTGTAGTGTAAATGCACCGCCCATATCTGTTCCCGGAACAATTAGAATGTCCTTTTCTTTCATTACCTTCAAGGTTGAAACAATTTTATCATAAGCTTCTCTGTATTCTTGGTCTTCTACTGAGTCCGCTACGTTAGCTAAGGCCACTTTGAAACTTCTCTGTACATTAGCTGGCATATGATCGATGTAGTCTACAACTCCTGCTCTTATCTCACCATTTCGTCCCAGCATTAAGGCTTCATGAATTCCAAGTGTAGGATCCATCGCTACTTTGTTTTTCACCATAAGTTCTATTGTCTCCTTGATTTTTGGATCTTGGATTTCCAAGGCAGGTAGGCGCTTTAAGGCAGTAAGTCTTAATAAGGTTCGTGTATCTTCTTCTGCATCTAATACCCAACCTAGCATTACTTGGTTGATATGGGTCATTTCATCATAGCCGGCCCTAATCATGTTATTAGCATTAGAAAAGGCAGGTACGTGTCCTGTCACAAATAAGTCTAGTTCGTGTGCTTTTTTGATAATGTTAGGTGCCCAGTCACCGTTCATACTGTTGTAGAGTTTGATACCATAAAAACCTTTATCAGCATAAGTTTGTACCGCTGCTAAGGCTTCTTCCTCACTAGTTACCAAAATCCCATTATTGCTGTTAAAAGGACTTTTCCCTTCAATAAATCCTAATCTGGTAATACGTGGACCCGCTAATACACCACTTTCAATCTTTTTGATGAGTTCATCTAAAACTTCATTGTTATTACCCATATCCCTAACGCTAGTGACTCCTGCCAAAACATTAAGTAAAGCCGCATTTTCACCCATATGTGAATGCATATCGTATAAGCCTGGCACTAAGGTGCCACCGTTCCCTTCAATTACAGTTTCATTTTCCTGAGGCTCAGCATCAGCTGCTTCTATGCTTAGAATTTTATCATCTAAAATTACCACAGAGGATGGTTCACTTAATGAAAGTGTTTTAGGATTAAAAATTCTTACATTTTTAATTCTTACTTGACCGTCATAATTATGAGCAAATTGGGCTTGTAAAGATTGAAAGCGCTCGGCTCCATATTTCTCCGCCAGACCGCGCATTCGCTTTTCTTCCTGTTCAAATCCCTCCCTGATTAAAATAAAGCGGGGACTAATAAGAGCGAAGAATAGTTGCTGATCGTCTAAAATGATATAGGTAGGATTGAGGTCACTGCCAGAGATGGCATAACTTGTTAAACTAACTTCAATACTATCCGCTTTTGCTTTAAAGCTTTCCATAGCAGTAATTTTTAATTCGCCTGCCGGTAAGGCTTTAATGGTGCTATCTTTTGCATTTAATAAAACTCTTGCTCCCAAAAATGCCATATATGGGCTGCCGCCTTCGGCAATATAAAGGGCATCTGCGCTAACGCTGGCCTCACTACTTCCAGTGGCATCAGTCCAAGTAGCTTTTTTGCCTTTAAATTGAAAATGCTCATCAATGGTATTTCCAAAAGTGGTATTGCCTGAAATTGTCCAATTTACTGGAAAACCCTTTTCATTTAAGATAATGGTGTCTTTTATGCTTGGGCCTCGACCATTATCTTTATAATCGTAATCCGTAAATAGACTATCTGCGTGGCGAGATACTTTTAAATAACCTACTTCTGTTCCTCCGATGAGAACGCTGTAAGCTTCTTTTGCTGGAAGATTAGTTTCTTTACTTTTCTGTTCTTCGGTCGTGCAAGAAATGAATGAGATCATCGAGATCATCAATACAAAATAAAAAATGGAGTGTGTTTTCATAATGATTGGTTTTATGTATTGTAGATGTTTTAAAATTCAAAATCTGATAATTCCTAATTGAATAGCAACATAAAACCTTGAAATTTGTCCGATGAAGATAGTAATAAATTGTTTATAGTCAGAATATTAGAGTTGAAAAAAAATGCTTTTAAGCCATTTACTGGTAAGCTCATACTAATAAAGACTGAGGGGATCAGAGGCTTAACAATTTAATACTAGAAAATTAAAGCTATTGCTTGTCTAGTGCGAAGGATTTTTTCCTAATATAAAATGGTACTCAATGATTACTGACAGATTCTGTTTAATTTTCATTATTTAATCTGTTTTATTTAGCAAGCTTTTGTTAGCCTCCCAATGATTAGAAGATGTAGTTTTGATTTTTATATTAATCTCTCACATAAGCCTTTATAATCAAATCCTGCGTAGGAGCTGTGGGATCATTAGTAAATAAAGTAATTCTTTTAATTTGGGTGCCTCTTCTTCCCTTTGAATCGAATGTGATTTTGATTTCACCTTGTTCGTTTGGAAGATAATCCATTTTTTCTAATTCAGATACAGTGCATCCACAAGTCGTATTTGTTTTTCTTATGTTTAAAGTGTCTTTGCCTGTATTACTAAAAATAAAACTGTGGCTTAATTGTTCTCCTTCGTTAATATGTCCAAAATCATATTCCAATGATTCGAATTCAATATGGGGAGCATTGGCCAATTCTTTTTCGGTCATAGGTGGGAAGTACTCATTAATTGTTGCAATAATATTCAATGCCTTATTACTGTTTTCCACCTCATCTGTAAATAAGGTTAATGGATCATTCATGAAACCTAAATCGTTCTTGATTTTAGGTAGATAATTAACTTCAATTGAAGTTGATTTATTTGGTGGTATTACAGCGGGCAGTTTTGTGACTTTTATAAAATCTCCAGAAACAAAACGATCTAAAACAATGATGGTATCTTCCGACTGGTTATAAACTTCTACCTTCTGAGAAACAGGCTTCTCTGTAGATATGTTTCCAAAGTTGATAAACTTGCTTTTAAGTCTAATTCCACCCATTTCAGTGGAGAATTCATCTTTAATCGTCTTTGGTTTGGGATCCACATAGCCTGATATTCTTAGTAATTTGGTTTCTGGCTCCCCTGACGTCCTGACTGTAACCGTTTTGGCAAATTTCCCTGGCCGGTTTAAGGGATTGAAGGCTACTTCGATTTTTCCTGTATCTCCTGGAGATAAAGCAGATTTCAACCAGTATGGAGTAGTACATCCACAAGATGCCCTAACGGATGTTAATCTAATAGAATCCGTACCTGTATTTACAAATTTGAATGAATGTGTTACTTGACCATTGCTCTCTTCTATTGTTCCAAAGTCGTACTTTTCTTCTAAGAATGTGATTTTAGCGGTATTATTTTGTGCATATACCGAAATGTGGATAAAAAATAGAAAAACAATAGCAATTGAACTTTTTAGCAAATGAATATTCTTCATAAATTCGTTTTTTAATATAAACGAAGATACACATTTCTTCACTTTTTTTCATCCCTTAATTTTATTTTGATTGCAAATTAAGTAGGGATTAAAGTGTTTGTTAAGTGCTCAATTTTCTATAACAATAATCAATATGCCGTTTAAGAATTTAAGTTTGTTGATACTTCGATTAGCTGGTGGACTCATGATGCTTACTCATGGTTATCCTAAATTCAGAAAATTACTTTCTGGTGATTTTAGTTTTGCAGACCCTATTGGTTTAGGTGAAGAATTTAGTTTAGTTGCCACCGTTTTTGCAGAATTTATTTGTTCAATTTTAGTAGCTTTAGGACTTTACACCCGTTTGGCAAGTGTCCCTATTTTGTTTACAATGCTAATTGCGGCTTTGGTGGTTCATAGTGGTGACCCGTTTGGAAAGCAGGAGCTTGGCTTACTATATGCAGCAATTTTTTCAATTACAGCTTTAAATGGAGGTGGTAATTATAGTTTAGATAAAATCATTAGAAAGAAAAATATATAAAATGTCAAGAATTTTAACTGGTATTCAAAGCTCTGGAAAACCACACTTAGGAAATTTGCTGGGAGCTATTATTCCAGCTATTAAATTATCCCAAGACCCCAAAAATGAAAGCTTCTTTTTTATAGCTGATTTGCATTCATTAACCACCATTAAAGATGCTGAGGTACGGAAGGATAATGTCAATGCAGTAGCGGCTGCTTGGTTGGCTTTTGGCTTTGATACGGATAA
The DNA here is from genome assembly GCF_000183425.1 of Marivirga tractuosa DSM 4126. Classification (NCBI taxonomy): domain Bacteria; kingdom Pseudomonadati; phylum Bacteroidota; class Cytophagia; order Cytophagales; family Marivirgaceae; genus Marivirga; species Marivirga tractuosa. The sequence continues at coordinate 832,574 of NC_014759.1, read as the reverse complement.
AAATTTATTTTACAGACAATCTAAGGTACCTCAGGTAACGGAATTGAACTGGTATATGAGTTGTTATACGCCTTTCCCTATGTTAGCAAATGCTCATTCCTTCAAAGATAAATCTGATCGTTTGGCTGATGTGAATGCTGGCTTATTTACATATCCTGTATTAATGGCTTGTGATATCATTTTATATGATGCTGACATAGTTCCTGTGGGCAAAGATCAGAAGCAGCATTTGGAAATGACTCGTGATATAGCAAGTGCTTTCAATCATCGATATGGAGATGTTTTTGTGCTGCCAGAGGCTAGAATTGATGAGCAAATCATGACAATCCCTGGTACTGATGGACAGAAAATGAGTAAATCCTACGGCAACACTATCGATATTTTCCAGACAGATAAAAAGCTAAGGAAAAATGTGATGCAGATTATCACAGACAGTACACCAATGGAAGAGCCAAAAAATCCTGATAAATGTAATGTATTCAATATCTATAAATTACTGGCTTCAGATGAGCAAATAGCTGAAATGAGAAGAAATTATGAAGGCGGTAATTATGGCTATGGTCATGCTAAACAAGCCCTTTTTGAATTGATAGTGGAAAAGTATGCTAAAGAAAGAGAACTTTATAATCACTATATGGAAAATTTAGATGAGCTTCATAAAAAGTTGGAAAAAGGCGAAGCAAAAGCTTCCGAAATAGCAAGCAAGACATTGGGTAGAGTACGGAAAGTATTGGGATATTAAAGGAGAACCTAGAGTCTAGAGTCTAGAGTCTAGAACCTAGAGTTTAGAAACTGTTATTAAGATATGGATAGTTCTTCAATTTAATTAAGTACAAAAACAAAAACTTTCAATTAAACTCTTCCTAAAATCATAAATCCACAGTCTAGAATCTAGGTTCTAGAATCTAAAATCTAAAATATGGATCACATAATTAAAATTGCAGGGGAATTAAATGTGCGTCCCCAACAAGTAAAATCAGTAGTAGAATTATTGGATGGCGGTGCTACGGTGCCTTTTATTTCCCGCTACAGAAAAGAAATGACTGGTAGTTTGGATGAAGTAGCTGTTGCTGATGTCCGTGACCGTGTGCAACAATTACGCGATTTGGACAAAAGGAGGGAAGCTATCTTGAAATCTATAAAAGAACAGGAAAAACTAACTCCTGAGCTGGAAAAGGAAATTAATGCAGCGGAGACTATGGCTAAGCTGGAGGATATTTATCTTCCCTATAAGCCTAAGAGAAGAACCAAAGCGACCATTGCAAGAGAAAAGGGTTTGGAACCTTTAGCTAAGCTTATTTTCGAACAAGCAAATATTGACTTAGAGCTTGAAGCTGGAAAGTATATTGATGAGGAAAAAGCAGTGGCTGATATTGAATCTGCATTGCACGGAGCAAGGGATATCATTGCAGAATGGGCAAATGAAAATGCAGAGCTAAGAGAAGACATCAGAGAATTATTCTTGGAAAATGGAAAATTTCGATCAAAAGTTTTAAGTGGGAAAGAGACTGAAGGGCAGAAATATAAAGATTATTTCGAATGGGAAGAAAATGTTAAAACTGCTCCTTCTCATAGGATTTTAGCCATGCGAAGAGGAGAGAAGGAAATGATCCTGATGTTGGACATCAGTCCGGAAGAGGAAGATGCTCTTTTCATAATGGAGAAACATTTTGTGAAAGCGGATAATGAAGCAGCTCAGCAAGTGAAAATCGCATTATCAGATGCTTACAAAAGGTTATTGAAACCAAGCATGGAAACTGAAATTCGTATTTTCACTAAGAAAAAAGCGGATGAAGAAGCAATCAAAGTTTTCTCTGATAACTTAAGACAATTGCTTTTAGCTGCTCCAATGGGTCAGAAAAATGTAATGGCCGTAGACCCTGGTTTTAGGACAGGATGTAAGCTAGTTTGTCTGGACAGACAAGGTAAATTATTATTTAATGAAGCCATTTATCCACATGAGCCGCAAAGACAAACCGCCAAGGCAGCAGCTTTGATATTGCAATTAGTAGAGAAATACAATGTAGAAGCAATTGCCATAGGAAACGGTACTGCAGGTAGAGAAACTGAAAAATTTATTAATTCCATAGGTTTACCCAGTTCAGTGACCGCTGTAATGGTAAACGAAAGTGGGGCTTCCGTTTATTCGGCATCTGAAGTAGCTAGAGAGGAATTTAAAGATTACGATCTGACAGTTCGTGGAGCAGTATCTATTGGCAGAAGATTAATGGATCCTTTGGCTGAATTGGTTAAAATTGATGCGAAATCTATAGGAGTAGGACAGTACCAACATGATGTTGATCAGAATTTATTAAAAGCGGGCTTGGATGATACAGTTGTTAGTTGTGTGAATAATGTGGGTGTTGAATTGAATACAGCGAGTAAGCAATTATTAACTTATGTTTCTGGTTTAGGACCTTCCATAGCAGAAAATATAGTGAAATATAGAAATGAAAATGGTGCTTTCAAGAGCAAAGAAGAATTGAAGAAAGTGCCACGTTTAGGAGATAAAGCCTTCGAGCAGGCTGCTGGTTTCTTGCGCATTAGTGACGCTACAAATCCATTAGATAGCAGTGCTGTTCACCCAGAGCGTTATGATTTAGTTAATAAAATGGCTAAGGACGTCCAGGCTTCCATAACTGATTTGATGAGTAGCAAAGAATTGCGTGAGAAGTTGGATATGAAGCAATATGTAACAGAAACTGTAGGTCTTCCAACTCTGCAGGATATTATGCAGGAATTAGCTAAACCAGGTCGCGATCCACGTGAACAATTTGAAGCTTTTTCTTTCACTGAAGGCATTAATGGAATCAAGGATTTAAAAGTAGGGATGAAATTGCCTGGTATTATTACTAATATTACCAATTTTGGTGCATTTGTGGATGTAGGTGTTCATCAGGATGGATTGGTTCATGTAAGCCATATTGCAGATAAATTTGTAAGCAATCCAGCTGAAGTGGTCAATGTGGCGCAAAAAGTAGAAGTAACCGTTTTGGAAGTGGATGAGGGCAGAAAGAGAATTTCCTTCTCTATGAAGAAAGATCCTTTCAAGCAACAATCTAAAGAGGAGAAACCAAAAGGTAAATTTAAAAGGAAAGCTGAAGAAAAAGCTCCAGAAGGTGATTTGCAAGCTAAATTAGCAGCATTGAAAGGTAAATTTGGTTGATTTGGTGTAATTCATAGAATAATGTTGGTTAGATTTCTTCCATATGGCTCAAAAATAAGCCATATGGAAGAATCAAATTTAATATTTAGCAGGTGTTCCTGCAGTTGGTAAACTTTTCTTAATAAATTCTCTTATATCCTCATTTGAGGTAGCCAAATCTTCACTTCTTAAATACATCATATGGCCGCTTCGGTATCCTTTAAATGAAAGTCGGTCTTTCATCTTTCCGCTTGGATCAATGTGCCACATCGTATACTTTGCATCAAAATAAGTAGTAGCACCATCGTAGTATCCACTTTGCACCATGGTATGTAAATAGGGATTCTGAGCCATAGCTTGTCTTAAATTTTCGCCTGTATTGTCATTGCTATTATCCCATGGTCTAACCGGCCCGAACATATTGTATTTTATATCAGTTTTGTAGTTCAGAACATTGGGAAAGTAATAATTTATGGCTGGAGTAAATGAATGTAGCCAAGAAGTTAGTTCAGAGTTGAAATCGGGTCTTGTGCCTGCATCAGTCCTATCAATACCTTTGTAGCGTGAATCTAATCTCCCTATAGTATAGCCTTCTTCTCTAAGTAGTTCTTTCCAAAAGAAAGAAGTTGGAACATCTAAATTATGCTGTGCAATTACTTTTTCTGACAGACCTGAATATTTACTGAAATTTTCAATCGCTTTCTTCTTTTCATCTTCCGAAACCCATGCTCCCTTGGCTATAGCCGGAAGGAGATGATTAAGTGTATAAGATTCAGATTCTGCTAGTACTTCATCTAAATCTTTCTTTTGTAGTTCGGAAGGCAATTTTTCATGATACCAAGCTGCTGCTGTGAAATAAGGTAATCTATTTGCTGCTTCAACAGCACCTGACCGTTCAATGCCTAATTCAGTTGGGGATACCAAAATCACTCCATTTAAATACATCCACTGACTATTTTGCAATTCCAAAGCTAAGCCTGAAACCCTAGTTGTGCCATAGCTTTCCCCAATTAAATATTTTGGGGAGTTCCATCTATTTGCTCTTGTTACAAATGTATTCAACCATTCCGCTAAGTATTCAATATCTTGATTAACACCGAAAAATGTTTCTTTTTTGGTTTCGGGATCTAAAATTCTTGAATAACCCGTGTTGACTGGGTTTACATAAACAATGTCTGCTACATCTAAAACAGAATGCGGATTGTCTTTTATTCCATAGGGTTGGATAGGATATCCTTCATCATCTATATTTAGAATTTTAGGACCAGTATAGGCTAAATGCATCCAAACGGAAGCTGAACCTGGGCCTCCATTAAAGGAAATAACCAAAGGTCTTTTTCCCATATTTGAAACATCTGACCGCTTATAATAAGTGTAATGAACAGCTGCAATGGGTTTGCCGTCCTTGTCCCAAACGGGTTGCGTTCCTGTCCGAGCTGAATAGGATATTTTCTGTCCTTTTATAGTTACCTGATGATTGGTAACCACCTCTTTTTCAGCTTCTAATTTTCTCTCTTGAGAATAGGACTGGTAACTTAGCATTAAACCAATCATTAATAATAGTATAATTCTTCTCATATATTTAGCTTTTTTATTTAGATCAAATTAGCACCTTTATTCCAAACAATGAAGTACTTTATTTTATATGAACTAATAGGTTTATGAACGGTTTAGAAGAACATAGACTCTAAACGCAAGGCTTAGCATGATCTTCCCATGTTTCGATCTTCATATTTGGCATCTATTCAACACTTAAGACCCTTTTCTTAGCACTCCAGGTAGCCAAACAGTTCGATTCTATCTCCCGACTTCCTAGCTTGTCATATTTACAGATAACATAGTATTATATCGGACTTGGGAATTTTATAGTTTATATTAACTAATTACTATAAATCAATACTAAACTAAAAACTATAAAAACTATGGCAAATTGTTTTGCACTAATGGGTTGGAGTTTACCCGTGATCGAAAGTATGCAAAAACTCAACAAACCTTATGTAGTGGTATCATTTCCTGATTTCGAGGAATATGCTAAAGAACATGATATTCCATTTGTTGCTTATCAATTTGATGAATGGAGTGATACCTCCAATTCTTTAGATTTACATGAGAAATTAAAACCCTTTAATGTGGACGTAGCTGTTCCGCTTTTTGAAGAAACAGTGGAATGGGCGGGTGCATTAAACTCTATTTATAGAGATGATCCTCGTGTATTAAACCGTGCATTTTTATTTAGAAATAAAGCCATGATGAAGCGTAAAGCTTTAATTGGTGGTTTACGTGTAGGGTTATTTGAAGAGGTTTATAATAAAGAAGGTGTTAAAGCCTTTATGAAACGATTGAATCAGGCTAATCTCCAAATTGATGGAGAAGAAGATAGCTGGGTTCATATTAAACCATTTGCATCCGCAGGTACTGTAGGACACCGTCTATTGCGTTCGCAGGCTGACATAGAAGAAAAATGTGAAGAGGACGATTTTCCATGTTTAGCGGAAAGCCACTTACCAGGAAGAGAATTTTCTTGCGAGGCCTTTGTGCATAAAGGAAAAATCAGATTCCTAAATATCACGGAATATGTAAAATTAGGCTATTCTAATTTTATTCCAGAAGGGAATTATCTGCATACCAAGCGCGAAAAAATCATGAAAGAGATGCAGAAATTAGTAGATCTATTTGGTATAGAATATGGTATGATTCATCCGGAATGGTTCTTGACCGAAGACGATACATTGAGTTTTGGCGAGGTGGCCTGCAGAATTCCAGGCGGTCATATCCTAGAATTAGCTGGGAAAGCATATGATTTTGATGCTTTAGGAGCATTTGTTTTATGCCATGACCCTAATTTATCAGAAGAAGAATTGAATGAAGTATTACCTGCTCCTGATGCCAGACCTAAGAATTTCTACGGAAATGTGATGATTTATCCTCATAAAAATTCTATTTCCAAACTAGAGATTCCAGAAGAGCTGAAAGAGGAGCCTTACTTCTTAGACCATAATTTGGTACCTCCAATGACTACACAGAAAATTAGTGATAGAGCTGGTTTCGGGAACCATTTTGGTACAGTAAACTTTAAAGGAGAAGATCCTGATAGAATGACAGAACTGTTATTACATTATGAAAACGTAGATTTCTATCATTAAGAAACAAATATGTGGTGCAAGCATCTTGCCTGTGTCCCACTTATTTAAAATCAAAAATTAGCGCAAGCATCAACTTGTGCTAATTTTCTTTACTTTCATATTCTAAGCATTATTTGATGCGAAATTGAATATTAATAACGCTTGTCATTTTTTATCTTTGGCAATGAATCTTATAAATTTTTAGAATCCCATGGGGAATCAAACATTAATTGATAATAGTAATCAAAAATTACAAGAACTATTAGAGGAGTTCTCCTCTGCGACTTCCTTAACAAGACCGGAGAAGGCGAACCGTCTAATGGGACAAATCGATATTTTAAGTGATTCTGTAGAAGGATTAGCTTTAGTATATGATTTGATTGAAGAAATATCTGAAGGTGGTATTTTTAATGAATCGCCTTGGGCTGATCCTTCTAAATTGGTTGCAGGCTTAGTAAATGGAACTTTGAAAAGCGGTCATCCTAACTCCACAATTGAACTTTTAAGTGAACTCAGATTACTCGCAATAGCAAAAGGCGATTACAAAACAGATATCATTTCTGCAGAAGATGCTGAAGGTTTCATACAGGAGGTAATCGTAGCAAATTTAGAATTTGTTTTCAACGATCCTGTAGAAGAAACTCGCCTTACCATGAGCGAGCATGAATTACATAAGGTTCACAATCTTTTCAATTTTCTTTCTCAGCATATTCATCTAGATGATGTAAAGGAAACATTGGCAGAAGAACTTACGCTGATTTGTGAACAAAGACCCGTAGTTACCGAGAAGCAAAGAAAAATTATTGCTTTAGTTAAGGAGAAAATAGAACTAGATCCTAATAAGGAGGGAGACCAAAAATTATTAAGTTTTCAGCGATGCATTTATAGACCAACAAACAATACTGAAGGTAAAAATGTGACTGAATATCAAGCAGTGCTAGAGAGCTTAAATAACACAGAGCTTTATATTGAGTCAGAAGAAATGGGGGAATCAATGCTGAAATATGGCTTGGTCAGTCAATATCATGCTGTAATACTAAAGTTTTTAATTGAAAATGAGCATTTTCAAACTGTTCCTGTCGCATTAGGATTAACGCCTGTAGGTGAAACGAGATGGAATGAGCTTACAGAATATCTATCTGATCTAATCCTAAAAACTGTCCATATTTACAATGCACAATGTATCTATGGTTTGGCTAAGATGCTTGAAAATGGTACCATTGCAAGGGAAGCTGTAAGATCTGGCTTATCTAATCTAAGTGGAATCAAGATTCATCCTCACGTAGAGGAAAGGATATTGAAATCTACTAGAAACCCACATCAGGCAGTGAGTGCTAGACAATATTTGATTGGAGCGCTCTTTAGAATATTAGGACAGCCATTAGGTGTTGGTCAAGGAAACAATCCTACCTGCCAGAGTGCCCGAGGGATTAGCATGTGGAGTCAACATGCTCCTGCTAAATTGATCAACATGGTGCAAACGGCAGCAGTTACAAATGATATTACTTTCCGCTTCGAAGGACAGGAAATCAAAGCATCTGTGACCGGGCAAGGTTTAGTACAAAATCTTGATTATAATTTGGATGCAGTCTCTGTCACGCTTGTACCAATGTTAGACAGAATCTATAATGAGATGATGTTGCGTGGCTCAGGAAGAGCGGAGGATCCCCATAAATGGGTTAACCCAGCGCTTTATGGACAATGGATTCAGATTGGATTTGCCTCAGCATATGATTATTTCTCCAATGCAATAGTCGATTTTGATGGTTTTGTAAGAGTTTTTTATGCCATGTGTCACCCTAATTATAATGGAGGACATAAATTAATTTATCCAAATCCAGTTGGGATTTTTATAACAAGTTCAAAAGGTGAGATGTTAGGCTTTCATGCAGTTTCATTATTGAGAGTTGACAAGGATCCATCAGGAGAATATAGAGCTTATTTTCTTAATCCTAACAATGAAGGGCGACAGGACTGGGGCCAGAATATTAAACCGTCAGTATTCGGAAATGGAGAGTATCACGGGGAATCATCTCTTCCATTGCATCAATTTGCTGCAAGAACTTATGCATTCCATTTCAATGATTTGGAAGCAGAAAATATGGTAGATAATATACCTGCCTCAGAAGTAGAAAAAGTTAAAACATTAGCAAAAGATAGCTGGGGGAAATCATATACCTGGCTGGAAACAAAGAAAAAATGGTAAAACACTCTTCGAGAATAGAGCTGAAACAATCAGCCTTAAAAGCAAATATTAATTTTATAAAAAAGAAGATAGGAAAGAACGCTATCCTATCTTCGGTGGTCAAAGCTAATGCCTATGGACATGGGATTGAGTCTTTTGTGCCCATGGCTGAAAAAGCTGGCGTGCACCATTTTTCTGTAGCTTCGTCTTTTGAAGCAGAAGAGGTGCTCAATGCTTGCCACGAGAAAAGCGAGATCATGATCATGGGGATAATCTATGAAGAGGATATCCCGTGGGCAATTGAAAATAATATTGAGTTTTTTGTTTATAACTATGACAGATTACCTATCACTCTAGAAGCAGCTAAAAAAGTTGGGAAATCAGCTAAAGTCCATATAGAAGTAGAAACAGGCGCAAACCGGACAGGCATGCCTGCCGAAGAATTCCCCAAAGCAATTAGCTTCTTAAAGAAAAATAAGGAACATGTTGTTTTTCAAGGATTGTGTACACATTTTGGAGGTGCTGAGAGTTTGAGTAATCAGTTCAAAATCGATAAGCAAAAAGCAAAGTATAAAGAGTTTCTTAAAATCTGCAGGGATAAAAAGTATGAGCCCAAAATTAGACATATTGCATGTTCGGCAGCTGCTTTAGCTATGCCAGATACGGTTTACGATTTGGTAAGGGTGGGGGTTGCTCAATATGGTTTTTGGCCTAGTCCTGATATATACTATCATCATTTACAAGAAACAGATAAGAAATCCGATGGTGCTTTAAAGCGTATTTTTAGCTGGAAAACGGATATTATGGATATTAGAGATGTACCTGAAGGAGATTTCATTGGTTATGGAACAGCCTTTCAGGCCAGCCATAAAATGAAAATAGCAGTAATGCCATTGGGTTACTCTAATGGCTATCCCAGAGCACTTTCTAATAGGGGGTATGTTTTGATTGCTGGGAAAAAAGCACCTATAGTGGGATTGATTAATATGAACTTATTTATGGTAGACATAACTCATATACCTCAAGCAAAAGTGGGTGATGAAGTGGTACTCATTGGAAGGCAGAAGAATAATGTTATTAATGTAAGTAGCTTTACTAATTCTACCCAATTGTTAAATAATGAAATGTTAAGTAGATTGCCTTCGGCAATACCTAGGACTATTGTACGATGATTGAATAATTTAAATCATGAACTATACAACTTTCGAACATACCGTTATAAAAGAGCTTGAAGAACGAGCTGGGGATGTTTTGTACTTGAAAGATATAGCTCCATATTTTATTTCAAAAAGTTGTCTGCAGATTTCTACTTATACACAAACTGCCTACATTCAATTAGGTGATAATATGCAATCAGCATTGTCAGAATATTTTCAGTTGGTTGTGTTTTTAAAAAAGTTAGAAGAAAATGGATCTTGTTTTTCTATTCCCTATACTCCTTTACAAGATAATTTAATTATTATTGGTAATCGTGATTTTCAAGATTATCAACAACAAACCATTGCAGATAGTGACTTATTGATTCAGTTATTTCAATATGCGGGTAAGAAATATGTGATTGCACCCAAAGCTGGTCAACCAGAACAAATTTCTAAAGGAGGGTTGAAGGCTAATTTCCTCATTCCTGGTATTATTTTATTACTGTTATTCATTTTTATAGGCGCAATTGGTTATCAATCATATGTTGATAGTAACAGAATAAGACTTAAACAAGAAGCAATTGGTAATGATTTAGAGAAGCAAACTCTAAAAATTGGTTTGCTTTCCAAGCAAATTCAAAATCAGGAATTGAGACGAAAGGAGAATTTGACAAAATTTCAAAAGAAGATTAACGAAATCAATACCTTATTAGAGGGTCATAATAGTAGACTTAGCAACATAAATTATTGGAATAGAAGGCAATCTATATACATTGAAAAATTGATCCAAGTTTTGGAAAGAGATTCTATTTAGTCTAGATTTTTTTTAACCTTTTAATTGCGTTAAGGTCATATTTCCCTAACTTTCCCTATCAATAATCATAACCAATTAACTAACTATGAAAATATTAGGAAAATTTAAGTCAATGAGTCGAATTGCTTTAGTTACTATTTTCTTTTTATCAGCTACATTGATTTCATGTGGAGGTGAGAAAAAAGAGGCTGCATCTGAGGAGGAAGAAACAGAGGAGGTAATGCAAATGGAAGAAGAAACAGGAAGTGAGCACCCTACTGATGGAGATCATGAACATCCTTCTGATGGTGAGGATTCTGATTCAACGAAGGAAGAACATCCTTCTGGTGGAGGCGAGCACCCAAGCAACTAATTTTTACAGTTAAAGCGGTCAAATAAATAACCTAGAATATTTAATTCTGGGTTATTTTGTGCTTAATTTATGTTTCTTCTTTCAAAACTGAATTTAGCGTTACTTACCTGGCTTTCACCATCCACTTCAAAGATTGGGTATGCCATAAACTTTACTGGACTTGATTGAGGGGCAGGTTCAAATCTCAAGTCACGCCCTTTAGTAAACTCAATTCTATTGGCTGGGTGCCTTCCAAAGTAGTAGGTTGCCAAGGCAGTGTACTTGTTGCCTTCACTAATATCTACAGGCCACCATTTATCTTCTGCATAGAACTCTGCCCAGCAATGATAACCATTGATACCACCTTCATCTCGGTCAGATGGAATAGCTGCACCGATGGCAAAACGCGCTGGAATATTGGCTGTTCTAGCTAAGGAAATGAAGAGTGAATGAAATTCCGTACAATTTCCAGTTTTGGAATCACATGCATAAACAGCATCACCCGTTCCATATTTTATATTTTTTGCATAGCGCATATTGTCAATAATATAGTCGTAAATTGCTCGTGCCTGAATAAGCTTATTGTCATTTTCCATGCCAGCAGTAGCTTCCGCAACTATTTCTTTGAATCGATCTGTGCCAACCGGCATCAACACATTCTCATTCAAATATTTAACTAAATTTGGATTTTCTTCGGAATATGCACTTTTCTCTCTTCTTATGACTTGATAAGTTATTCGAACTTTTTTATTGCTGTGCTCTTGATTCAATTGTAGAAACAATACTTTATTTCCGAATTCAGTCTCCTTTAGCATTTCATCCTCGCCATGGATTTGCATACTTTTTATTTCTATGTCCTGAAATTTATCAGATTGAGCTATGGGAATCCATACCTTAGCTTCATTTTTAATGTTAGGTAAAGTAGTTTCATAATAAAATTCAAACTCATCTTTTTCTTCAATTACTCCTAGCAATTCGTTTGAGGCTGATTCAATAGGTACTCTATGCCAGGTTTTATCTTTCTTTTGCTTCCAGCTGTAATAGGGCTTTCCATTTAACTTGTGAACTGTCGTTTCCGTAACATCCATGGCACCAGGCTTTCCTTCCATGAAAAAATCCACATCATAGACATCACCTTTTTCATCTGCTAAATCAACGCAAGCAAAATGCCGGTTTGGTCCTAGATTGGAAAGATATTCCGTATGGACTCTTACAAGTTTTAATCGCAATTCCTTATTCTCATCTTTCACATGAAAATAGCCATCAGCCTCTTCAGTTTTATTTTGGATATAGTGTTTTATTCCCGTTTCAATATCTGCTATATCAACTGTAGGAACTGGCTTGCTTATTTCATTATTATTGGACTTCTTTTCTTTCGAGTTTTGTTTTTCACCGGGTTGACAAGCAAATAGAAAAAAAGAAATTAGTAATAGGAGGGAAGTGTTCTTTATCATGAAATTTGTTTATTTTCGATTATATCAATCGCTTTATTCAATTTTTTATCTAAAGACCAAAGTGCATAATCATGTTTTAAGGCTGCTGCCAATAAATAAGTGTCTATCAAACCAACGCCAGAATTATAAAATTTAAATTCATGGAAAAGTTTACCAGCCTCAATAAACAACTCTTCTTCATTTATTTTCGGTAAACTCTCCCAGAAACCTATTATGATTTCATGTTCTCTTTTATTCTTTACTCCTTGTAGTAATTCGCCAAAAACAGCACTAATGGCTACAACATGTTTCTCTTTTAAATATTTAGGAAGAACATCTCGATAATGCTCATTACCCTTGAAATATTCAATCCAAACAGAAGTGTCCACTATAATCATCTGGACCTGTTTATTTTGCGAATTCCGTCAGCAGTAAATTTATCATTCCAAACTAAAGGGTTTTCATTTACCTGATCAATAAGGTCATCTACCTTTTTCTCGTTAAGGTATTCATTAAGCGCGATGATTAAACTTTCAGTGATATTTTTGCCACCACTTTTAGCCTTTACCTTTTCTATTAATTTATCTGGTATTAAGGCGGTAACTTTCATAGTGCATTTAGTTTTGGTTTACACATCAAACATACGATATTGTATCGTATGTTCAAAATAATTCAAAACTCACTATTTTTTGCCTTTAAGTCTTTCTACTTCCTTCTGAAGTTTTTCTTTTTCTTCTTGAGCCTTTTTAAGCTCAGTAATATCTTTAGAAACGGTAGAAACCCCAATAACCTCACTTTTATCATTCAAAATAGGTTCACAGCGAGTTTCTATGGTTAAGTTACCTGTTTTTAATTCTCTAATTTCTTCAATTCTAAGTTTTTCGCCAGCAAGAGCTTTGTCATAGCGTGCTTTCCATTTGTCTAATTGCTCTTTTGGTAGAATACTTAAGATGCTTAAGCCAGGCTTTAAATCAACTCCTGATTCATTGAATCTTTTCTTTAGAACATCATTAACAACGAGTATTTCATAGTCGGTGTTTATAGCGAAATAAGTATCATCAGTATTGTTGATCATACCATGTAATACAAATTCCCTTTGGGCTAGTTTTATAGCATTTTCCTCTCGTTGTAGTTCAACTTGCTTCTCTTTGGTAATATCTCGAGAGAATACAGAAGCACCAGTAATTGTACCATCTTTTTGCTTAATCGGATGTATGTCATAATGACGATAAGAATCTTCACCTTTCACACTACTTTTAATGGTAAATGAAAGAAACTCACCTTTGAAGACTCTGTCATAGTAACTCTTCCATTCGTCTCTAACATCTCCGAGCATTTCAAGAGCATTACTTCCTTCTTTCATTTTCTCATACTGAGTACCTTTATACCTGTTTTTGATTACATCATTCATCAAAATGATTTTGTAGTCAGTGTCGATTAATATAATGGAATCGGTAGTATTATTAATCAAAGCATTAAGATTTGCCTCCTTTTCAGCCATTTCAGTTTGGGCTCTGCCCATTTCTTCCTGTGTGGCTTCCATTTCCTCCATGTTCTGACGCATTTCCTCTTCTTGGGAACGCATTTGCTCCGTCATTTCTTGAGATTCTATAAGGAGTTTTTTGGTGCGTTCATTGGTTTTAGCATTTGAAATAGTGGAAGCTATATTTTCACCTAATTTCTCAACAAAATCAATTTTATATTCTGGGATATCTTGAATTGAAGCAATTTCTACCACTCCCTTTATTTCTTCATTAATTTTCAATGGCACAATTAGTACGCACCTTGGCAATGTTTCACCTAAACCAGATTTTATTTCTATATAGTCTTCTGGTACTTCCGTCAGATAGATTCTATCACCTTCTTGAACAGACTGTCCCACTAATCCTTCACCTATTGCAATTTCTTTCTTAATTCTTTTTCTTCGCTCGTAGGCATAGGCAGCTTCCAAAATAATTTTTGATTCTTCATTTTCATCATCTGGCTCTGTCAAAACAAACAAAGCTCCTTGATTAGCCTCCATAAATTTCACCAAATTAGAAATGATTTGGTATGATAATTCTTCAATATTGTCATTATTGTTTCTTAGAATATCAGCAAACTTAGCCAAGCCTTCATTGACCCAGCTTCTCTCTTTATCGGCTTTTGCAGATGCTTGCATTTTTTCACGCATCTGAAGTAAAGAAGAAGCTAAAGAATTATCGTGGTCTTCATCTAAACCCTTATAATCAGCATCTAGTTTTCCTTCGCCTATTTTAGTTGTGAAATCAGTTGCGTTTTCTAGAATCTCTGCCATTGAGTTGATGTTTTGGGCGATATAACCCAATTCATTCTTGCTCTTGTAATTAATTTTTTCAGTTAAGTTTCCTTTGGCTAATTCCCTTGCAGAGAGTGATATTTTGTAAATTGGATTGAGTATCAAGTACTTTACAATCCAATATATGAAAGAACTAAGTAGAAAAACGTATAGAAATAGAAGAATGGTGTACAAGGTTTCTGCTTCTTCCTCTTCTTGATTTATCTCATTAACCAATTCTTTAACATTGCCCAGTTGTTTAATGAAAGCATTGTATTTTTTTTGATGGTTCTCCTTTGCATCACTAATAGAAGTTTCCCCATCTTGAATACTATAGAGAACTTCTTTTAGAGGATTCCAGTAAACTATTAGATCCTCAACTTCAGCTTTTAGTTTTTTATCAATTTTAACTTCAATTTTTTCCTCGCCAAGTTCTCCTCCTTTGGTATAGGTGAATAATATTTTTTCTACGGCTCTAACATTTGAGCCTATATTCTCTTTGTGAAGGTCTATATATTTTGGTGAAAGGGGTGTACTGATATTGTCCAGACTACCTATGGTTTTTGTTCTGAGTACGCTTTGTTCATTAATACCCGTATGCATAATGACCAAATAAATAGCAATTGCAAGTAGAAAGATTCCAAAGCCCATTGAATAAGCCAAATTTCTAATTTTCCAATCGTAAAGTCTTCTTCTCCAGTTTGCCATAATAAATTGATGGTATAGCGTTATAAAAATGTAATTCCTATTGTACTTTTTGAATATTAAAATCCACTGCCTGATCTAATGAATTAAAACGAATATATAAAGCTTTTATATAACCTTCTGTATATTGGCTGCAATTTTCATTTGGTTCTAGGTAATAAATGAAGAATTTCTGACTTCTTTCATATAACTGATGCTTATCTGCTGTACCTAAAATGTTTATCATTTCATTTTGCGATAGGCCTTTCAATTTTTCTTTTTGAGAAAGGAGATTTTCTACAACTTCAATTCTGTACTCATTACAAGCATCTTTATCCTCTTTCCATTTCTTCAAATCAATATTTTTTATTTCAGGTATTTCTGCACAGGCAATACATAGTGCAAAAATGGCAAAGGCAATGATTCCGTTTATCTTCATGAAATTGATTTTGTGGAAGGTTGTTTTATTGTTGAAGAAGATTTTTTAATAAAAATTAAAGATGCAAAAGAAATAACCCCATATGCTAAAATTGAATATATAATCAATGATCCAGCGTTAGGGATTAATACAAATGCAATAATAATAGGAGTAAGGAGTACCCTAAAAACTTCAAGTGCAAATGAATATTTCTTTTCTTCTAAAATAACACCTGCACCCGTAACACCTAAAATGATAAGTGATACTGCTAAAATCTGTTCCCAAATGTTAAAGTTGTCAGCGTTGAAAAGGAAGAGTGCAGTTCCCCCTAAAATGATGATGTATTGAATTAACACGTACAAACTAAAAGCCCCCGAAGTTTGCTTGTCATACTTTCTATCATTTTCCGGATCAACTTCCGGAATTGGAAGTTGTCCCCCTAGCTCTTTTGGCTGCCATCCAGGAGGGTAGAAAATGTACTTGAGTTTATTTTTAAAGCCGTTTAATTGCTTAATTCCTCTACCCATTTCTACATAATGCTGTAGGTTTACCCAAACAGGATTCCAACTTGCCGTTTGTTTGGTAATCCCATAAGTCGGTCTTTCTTCTTCTTCCTGAAAGGTGCCGAACATTTTATCCCAAATGATAAAAACACCCGCATGATTTTTGTCGATATATTTAGGATTTCGTCCATGGTGAACTCTGTGGTGAGATGGTGTGTTGAAAATCCATTCAACTGGTCCTAATTTTCCTATTGTTTCAGTATGAATCCAGAATTGATAGACGGTTACTAAGCCAGACATCAATACAAAGCTTACAGTATCAAAGCCAATGATAGCCAAAGGGAAATAAAAGAAGAAGGTCCAAATAATTTGAAAGGAACCTTGGCGTAAGGCTACTGAAAAATTGTAATCCTCGCTTTGGTGATGAACCACATGTCCTCCCCAGAATAAATTGATTTCGTGACTTTTCCTATGTGCCCAGTAATAGAAAAAATCAGCCAATACAAAAAGTAAAATGAGATTGTACCAGGTAGGGGCAATTGAGAATAATGCGAAATTCTCAAATACCCATTGATAAGCTGCTATACTTAAAATTTTAAAAAATATACCGGTTACTTGCTGCGTAATTCCGCAACTGATGTTGGTAATAGCGTCATTCAATCTATAAATTCTATATCTTTTTACAGCTTGAATGAGTAATTCAATACCGATAAGGGCGAAATAAATCGGAATTGATAATATAATTGGGTTAAAATCCATTTCTACAATTTAAGCTTTTAACATTTCAAAACTCATGTTCGTTTCGAAATATAACATTTTGAATAAAAACTTCCTTGAAAAAATGCTGAAATACTCATGAATAAAATTAATTTTGCCAGCAAATAAAAATTATGGAGAGAATTTCAAGAGCTTTTTTGATTGCTACGAGCATCGCTTATTTAGCTGTTTTATTTTATACCTATGCATATTTTGCGGAGTTATCAGTAGTGAAAATCAAGGTATTAGATAACGTTATTCAGTTTAGTAATAATACATTATTCTATACTGGTTTAATAATTCCTATTATAATTGTACTTATCTGTGTTGCTCTTGCAGTAGTGATCAAAAGCCAACCAATTGGTTCTAAATTTTATTTTAAAAATGAGAAAGCAAGAAACACACTTGCGAATTGGGCTAGAAGTTTAGCTGGAACCTTCAATTTGTTCTTTGCTAGTCTTTTGACTGTTTTTCTTTTTGTAAACAATGAAGAAGGCATTACTCAAAGTGGCTATCTTCCTTTAATTATCATAAGCCTGTTGATTATATTATTCTGGGTATTATGGTTACCATTCATTTTAAGAAGAAATAAATAATTTTTTAAAATATTTTTCTTAGCTATTAGTAAGATGTTTTGCTTGCTTTAATTGTCTCATATTCAAATATTTTCTTGGCTTTGCTTGATGTAGGACTTTATCTGTTTAGATGGCTTTCCATGCCTAATTTGTAGAAGAGTGAATTCCAAAAAGCTTTACAATTAGAAAAAGCTTTGTAATTTTAAAATTTGAGTAGGTTTAAACTTTCAATCCAATAAATGCGATGGCAGAATTTCAATATGACGAGGATAGTATAAAATCACTGGATTGGCGGGAGCATATTCGTATGCGACCTGGTATGTATATCGGTAAATTGGGAGACGGTTCTTCTCCTGATGATGGAATATACGTATTGGTAAAAGAAGTGATTGATAACTCCATTGATGAACATATGATGGGGTTTGGTAAAACAATAGAAATAAAAATTACCGACCAAAGGGTAGAGGTTAGAGATTATGGAAGAGGAATCCCGCTTGGAAAAGTGGTGGATTGTGTCTCCAAAATCAATACTGGTGGTAAGTATGATACAGGCGCTTTCCAAAAATCAGTAGGTTTAAATGGAGTTGGTACCAAAGCGGTGAATGCGCTGTCTAACTATTTTAAAGTTCAAGCTTTTCGAGAGGGACAAACTAAAGTTGCTGAATTCCAAAGAGGGGTATTAACGAATGATGCTCAGGTGACTTCATCCAGTGGCAGAAACGGAACATTAATAGCTTTTGAGCCTGATGAAACTGTTTTCAAGAATTATCATTTTATTCCAGGTTTTTTGGAAGAGCAAATGTGGAATTATGCTTTCTTGAATTCTGGTTTAACTATTAATTTTAATGGTGATAAATTCCATTCTGCTAATGGTTTAGCAGATTTATTGGACAGAAAATCAGATGAAGAAACAAATCGATATCCCATTATCCACCTAAAAGGAGAGGATATTGAAATGGCGATGACGCATGCCAACCAATATGGTGAAGAATATTATTCATTCGTAAACGGTCAAAACACAACGCAGGGTGGAACCCATTTGACTGCTTTTAAGGAAGCCATAGTAAAAACCATTCGTGATTTTTATGGCAAGAATTATGATCCTTCTGATATTAGACAAGCAATTGTTGCTGCAGTGGCTGTCCGTGTGCAAGAACCTGTTTTTGAATCTCAAACAAAAACTAAATTAGGGTCACAGAATGTGGCACCTGATGGCCCCACAATGCGTACTTTCATCAATGATTTCGTGAAGAAAGCATTAGATGATTTCTTGCATAGAAACCCTAAAACGGCTGAAGCGATACAAAAGAGAATCATGCAGTCGGAGCGGGAGCGCAAAGACATGGCAGGAATCAAAAAATTAGCCAACGAAAGAGCCAAAAAAGCTAATCTTCATAATAAGAAATTAAGGGATTGTCGTGTTCATTATGATGATAATAAGCATGATAGAAAAGATGATACCATGATTTTCATCACGGAGGGAGATTCTGCCTCTGGTTCTATTACCAAATCACGTGATGTGCAAACACAGGCTGTATTTAGTCTAAGAGGTAAACCTTTGAATTGCTATGGTAAGACTAAAAAGCTGGTTTACGAAAATGAAGAATTCAATCTTCTGCAACATGCATTGAATATTGAAGAAGGTTTAGAAGGTTTGCGCTACAGAAAAGTTATTATTGCCACAGATGCTGATGTGGATGGTATGCATATCCGATTGCTTTTAATGACCTTTTTCCTTCAGTTTTTCCCCGATTTAGTTCGTGATGGACATTTGTATATCCTTGATACACCTTTATTTAGGGTGAGAAATAAAAAGGAAACTATTTATTGCTATTCAGATGAAGAAAGAAGAAGAGCGATTGAGAAAATTGGAAAGGCGGCAGAAATAACTCGATTTAAAGGATTAGGGGAGATTTCTCCAGAGGAATTTGGTGAATTTATCAATGAAAATATAAAGTTGGATCCTATTATTTTAAATAACCAAACCAAGATAAAGGATCTCTTGACTTTTTATATGGGAACCAATACCATGGAAAGGCAACAGTTCATCATTGATAAATTGAGGGTAGAGAAGGATTTAGAGGAAGAGTTAGCGGAGGCCTGATTTATTGTAAAAATATTGCAAAATAATAATTATTGTAATATTTTTACAATATGAATTATCAAATTATAATGGCAGATGTTATCAATAGTTCTACTTTTTCGGGTAGCGCATTGATGAAAGATTTTAAAAAATTAATAGAGAAAGCAAATAAGTTATTTGAAAAGCAAATAATTTCACCCTTGACTATAACGCTAGGAGATGAATTTCAAGGTGTAGTTAAGGATTTAAATTCTGCTGTAGAGTTGGTTTTTTATTTAGACCAGGAATTATTGAAATCTGAATTTCAGTTACGATATGCTCTACAATTAGGTGAAATAGAAACGCCCATAAATAAAAACATTGCTTACGGAATGTTGGGAAATGGGCTGACTATGGCAAGAGAAAATTTGCAATATGGGAAAGAAGAAAATAAAAGGTTTTCAGTTTCAGGTTATGATGATTTACTAAATGAAAAGCTAGATAAAGCATTTATGCTTTATGATTTTTTCTATATGAGTTGGTCGGAAAAGGAAAAGTCAATAGTCTATCAATTTCTTCTGGGTAAGGAGTACAAAAAAGTAGCTGAGATTTTCCAAAAAGATAATTCAACTATGTGGAGAAAGGAAAAAAGCTTGAATTTAAAGGAATTTAAGATAGCTAAGCAACTGATTAAATTGTTATTAAAGTGAACTTAAGCCTTATTTACATCAGTTTAATCATTCTTTCCGAATTGGGAAGCATTTTGTTTTTTTGGTTTCTAGCCAAATACAATAAGGATAAAATAAGCCTTTCAAGTATAATGAAAGGATTGCTCGAAAGGGCTTTTATTTGTTTTTCACTTTTGGTGGGCTATCCTCATGTTTTAACTTTATTTGCAGCTTTAAAAATTGCAACGAGGATAAAAGATGAATCCAAAATCTCTAATGATTATTATTTCATTGGTAATTTGGTTTCAGTTTCCTTAGCAATTTTATATACATTACTGATTGAACAACATATTCTTTTAACAGGATAAGATGGAAGAAAATAACGAAAATAAAGAACCGAATAACAACCAAAACGGAGAGGATAAGGACAAATTACATAATGTGATTGCGGTTTCGGGTATGTACGAAAACTGGTTTTTGGATTATGCTTCCTACGTAATCCTTGAGCGAGCAGTACCTGCCAATGAAGACGGTTTTAAGCCTGTTCAGAGGCGTATCATGCACGCCATGAAGGAAATGGATGATGGGCGTTTCAATAAGGTGGCCAACATTATCGGGCAAACCATGCAATATCACCCCCATGGTGATGCTTCTATAGGAGATTCCATTGTGAACATGGGGCAAAAAGATATTCTGATTGAAACGCAGGGAAACTGGGGAGATATTAGAACGGGTGATAGTTCAGCGGCACCAAGGTATATTGAAGCCAGACTTTCGAAATTTGCTTTGGACGTGGTCTTCAATCCACAAACAACGGAATGGCAATTATCTTATGATGGCCGTAAAAAGGAACCAGTTACTTTACCTGTAAAATTCCCATTACTATTAGCACAGGGTGTAGAAGGGATCGCAGTAGGACTTTCCACGAAGATTCTTCCGCACAACTTCTGCGAGTTAATCAAAGCATGTATTGATGTATTAAAGAATAAAAAGATTGAAATCTATCCTGATTTTCCAACAGGTGGTATGGCTGATTTTTCTGAATATAATCAAGGCTTAAGAGGCGGAAAAATCAGGGTAAGAGCAAAGATTGAAGAAGGGGAGAAGCGTACGCTATTAATCAAGAATATTCCATTTGGAACTACCACCACAGGCTTGATTGAATCCATCATTAAAGCAAATGATAAGGGGAAAATCAAGGTGAAGAAAGTGGTGGATAATACGGCTAAAGATGTTGAAATTGAAGTTCAATTGGCAGCTGGGCAGTCTCCTGATATCACTATTGATGCTTTGTATGCCTTTACAGATTGTGAGATTTCCATTTCACCCAATGCTTGTGTGATTATAGAGGATAAACCTATTTTCCTTCCAGTAAATGAGATTTTAAAGAAAAATGTAGAGGATACCTTAGGTTTATTAGAACGTGAATTGGAGATTAGAAGAGGAGAGTTAATGGAGAAAATCTTATTCTCCTCTTTGGAAAAAATATTTATTGAAAATAGAATTTACCGCAATATTGAAGAATGCGAAACTTGGGAAGCTGTTTTAGAAACTATTGATAAAGGATTAGAGCCTTTCAAACCACAATTCTATAGAGAAATCACACAGGATGACATCATCCGCTTGACAGAAATCAAAATCAAGCGAATTTCCAAGTTTGATAAATTCAAGGCAGATGAATTGATGCGCAAATTGGAAGATGAGCTAGCTCAGGTAGAGCATCATTTGAAAAACTTAACCGAATATGCCATTGATTATTATAAAGGCTTATTAGAAAAATACGGTAAAGGAAAAGAGCGTAAAACTGAAATCAAGAGCTTTGACAATATTCAAGCTCATACCGTTGCTGCCAATAATCAAAAGCTTTTTGTTAACAGACAAGAGGGCTTTATTGGATATGGAATGAAGAAGGATGAGTTTGTTACCGACTGCTCGGATTTGGATGATGTGATTGCCTTCAAGCGTGATGGAACTTATAAAGTTGTTCGAATTGAAGAAAAGGTTTTCGTAGGAAAAGATATTATTCATGTCGATATTTTCCGTAAGAATGATGAGCGTAGGGTATATAATGCGGCTTATTTGGATGGAAAGACAGGTCGAACAATGGTTAAAAGATTTCAGGTGTTGTCTGTAACTCGAGATAGAGAATATGATTTGACAAAAGGAGCAAAAGGTTCAAAAGTATCGTATCTGGAAGCACGTCCTAATGGCGAGTCGGAAGTAATTAATGTGAAACTATCAAATTCCTGCCGAGCAAGGGTAAAAGTTTTTGATTTTGATTTTGCTGAGTTGGAGATCAAAGGAAGAGGTGCAGGAGGAAATATTTTAACAAAATATCCTGTTAAGAAAATTGAATTTAAATTGCTTGGAGAAAGCAGTTTCGGTGGATTGAAAATCTTTTATGACCAATCTGTAGGCAAGTTGAATACAGATGAAAGAGGTCAGTTGATTGGTTCTTTCCATGGCGATGATAATATTTTGGTGATTTATAAAGATGGTTCTTATGAACTCAGCAATTATGAATTAACCAATCGCTTTGATGGGGAGAAAGTAGAATTAATTGAGAAATTTGATCCAAATAGCATTATCTCGTGTGTTTATTTTGATGGGGCTTCAAAAAACTATTTTGTGAAGCGTTTTCAGATTGAAACACGCACTATGAACAAGCCATTCGTGTTTATTTCTGAACATAAAAAATCAACTTTAACAGTTGTGAGTACCGATAAAGACCCACAATTGGAGATTGAATTCCGTAAAGGAAAAGGCAGAGAAAAAGAGTCAGCAACCTATGATTTCGATATGCTGATTGATGTAAAAGGCTGGAAAGCCATCGGAAATAAGCTTTCTCAGTATGATGTTACTAAAGTGAAATTATTGGAAAGCAAGAAGGAAGAGAAAGCAAAAGAATACAAGACTGGTGATTCAGTAGAGCTTGATGTGGATGATGATAAAGAGCAATTAGGTTTATTTTAGAAGGAAATGAGGGCTGATTTAAATCATTTTCTTACCCAAAAATTTGGTGAATTTCTATCAGATGAACGAAAGCAGTTTATTGAATCTGTTTTAGAAAACCGAACTGATTTCATTAGAGTGGTCTTGGAAGATATCCGAGATCCTCATAATGCCAATGCGATTATACGATCTGGGGAATGTTTAGGAATTCAGCACTATCATATCATTGAAAATGAAAATGTATTTAAACTAGGAAGAGGTGTAAGCAGAGGTGCTATTAAATGGGTGGATGTTCATCAATACCCAGAAAGTAAAACGCCTACAGCTGATGCTTTACATGATTTGAAATCACAAGGTTATAAGATTGTAGTGACTAGTCCAAATAAGGAAGCATGTGCACCAGAAGAGTTAGCTTTGGATCAGCCAATTGCTATAGTGATGGGAAATGAAAGAGATGGAATTAGTGAAGAAGCAAAATCCATGGCGGATGAATTTGTTCGTCTTCCTATGCATGGGTTTACGGAAAGCTATAATGTATCCGTTGCATCGGGCATCACATTTTATAGTTTAGTCAGCAAAATGCGGTCATTCGTAGAAAATTGGCAATTTGATGAGCAAACTAAAGCAGATTACCGTTTGCAGTGGTATAAAAAATGTATGGCTAGACCTGACGATTACGAAAAGTTTTTCGTTAAGGCATTTGAATTAGAAAAAATAAAATGATTAAGTTCTTCATTCGTCTTGGCTTATTTCTTTTAATATCCGCCATAGTATTTGCAATATTTTCCAATGTTTTCATTATCACTAAAACTAGTTCTTATATCTATGAGAATATAAATAATATTCCTGAAAAAGAGATTGCATTAGTTTTAGGTACTAGCAAGCGCAATATGAAAGGGGAAGCCAACAGTTTTTTTGATAATAGAATGGATGCTGCGGCAGAACTTTTCCATAAAGGCAAAGTGAAAGGCCTCTTGTTGAGTGGCGATAATAGAACGCGCTATTATAATGAGCCTAGTGACATGAAAAAGGCATTGATGAAGAAAGGTGTGCCAGAAAATGTCATATCAATAGATACGGCTGGCTTGAGCACTATCGAAAGCGTCTATCGTTGTAAAGAAATCTTCAAGCATCAAGATGTAGCTATTATTACGCAAGAATTCCATGCTTTTAGGGCTCTGTATATTAGCCAGTATTACGAAATGGATGCCATTGCATTTCCGGCAGCAGAAGTACCCGTTTATTCTTCCACAAAAGTAACTATTCGTGAATTTTTTGCTCGTCCGAAAGCCTTATTGGATTTGTATGTGCTGAATTCTTGGTCAGCAGAGTAAAACAAAATGATAAGCAGTAAAAAAGCTTTTCCAAAGTAGTAATCTTTGAAAAAGCTTTAAAAATATTTTTGAAGATTTATTTAGGGTCTGCTTAAAAAGTCTCAGGTGCGTTAGATACAATCGGGCGAAGTGAAGATGTATAATTATACCTCAATCTTCGGCCGGGCAGTAGATAACGTGCCTGAGGCTAAAGCACTAGAAAATCAAAATTTTGATTTTCTAGTGCAAAAGAGATGATTATTTTCCCTTAAAAGCCTTGCACATGCTTAAAAACTATTTCATAATAATCCTCTCGAGGATACTATATTCAATTTATTTTTTAAGGTAGCTGTTTTTAAGCAAGCCCTATTTAAAAACTCTGCCCATCATCCCCGCCTGATTTTTGGTCATCATTGGAAATTCGACTTCTTTTTTGTCTGGCTTTATAATCTAGCTGACCAAATTTATAACTGAAATTAATTCCAAAAGAACGGAACGGAATAGCAAATACGTTTCTTTGATAGAAATCGCTGTCTTCACTACCTAATTCGCTTTCAAATGGTTTTCTTTCTTTAAAAGGCTCAATTATAGATAAACCTATACTTCCTCTTTTATCCCAAATTTGCTTTTTAACACCCAAACCGAAAATGGAGAACGCTGGATTATATCCTTGTAAGGTTTGTCTTCTAGGTCTGGCAAAGCCAAAGGCATCAATCATCCAATCATTTGGTAATTTGATATTGGAATTGATATTTCCACTGAATAACCACGCATTATTTTCTACTTCCTGTCCTTGAATTAAACCTTCAGACATAAAGTAATTTGCGTTTACTCCACCTCTTATAGTCCAGATTTTAAATAGTTCTGTAGAGATAAACAAATTAGAACCAATATTTTGCTGTGTCCCCACGTTTTCAAATGTCGTTACTGTTGCATTTCTTTCAGCATCTTCAAAAATTACCGACTGAATTACTTCACTGATATCGTTGTAGAAGAATGATAGATTTACAGATGTCCCTTTCAAAAAGGTACTAAAGCCTAATTCATAATTATCCGATAGCTCTGGATTAAGTTCAGGATTACCAAAACTAATATTTCTAATATTTCCGATTTCTTCATATGGGTTTACATTACCCAAACTAGGTCTTTGAATCCTTCTATTATAGGATAATTTTACTGAATTGAACTTGCCAAATTTCTGATTTACTATGATGCTTGGCAACCAATTTTCGTAAGAAATAGGATCAAAATCACGTTCAGTTGCTTCTTCAAAACTACCCTCTAATCCTGTGTATTCGTACCTTACTCCAGCTATTACGCCAAGCTTTTTTGTTATGTTAGTTTGTGTGGAAATATACCCAGCAAATACATCTTGATTATAGTAAAATATATCTGTTCTATTATCAACAACTTGATAGTCATTTGAACCTTCAGGCCGCTGTTCATATTTGAAATCACTATCAATATCTCTTATAATTGATTTGAAACCTGTTTCCAGTTTGAATTTTTCACCCATTGGATGAGTATAATCAATCTGTACTGTATTTTCTCTATTATTACCGTCATTGATATTTCGAGCTACCTCATAATTCAATGGGGTGTCTTGATTTATTTCAAATTCTTGATCTCTAACATTCCCATCGATTTTATAAGATGCAGAAAATTCTCGTCCTTCTTGATTTGGAAATTTCATTACGTAATCTAAAGACCATTCGTACCCCCAGTTTTGAGAGAAGTTATCTTGAAATCTCTGGAATGAAGTTTCATCACCCCCTAAATTTTGAGAAACCGTATTGGTTCCCTCAGACTTGCTGTTAAAACCTCTTAAACGTAAACTTGTTGATAAACTATGAAAAGCATTGAAGTCATAAAATGCACCCATATTTCCGAAATACCCTAATCTATTGCTAAGGTTTTCCCCATTTTGCTCTCTGATATTAGTCTGACCATTTACTACAGTTTTTTGATAAAAATCTGTAGTGGCGTATTGCGGCCAAGAATAGAAGGAACTACCATTGGCATTAAATCCCAATCGTCCTTTGCCGGCATTAATTCCAACCACTGCTCGGTTGATACGGGTGCCAGCAGTGACATCTACATTGCCTGCAAATCCTTGTGGGGTCTGTTTTTTGGTGATAATGTTGATAATACCCGCTGTGCCTTCTCCGTCATATTTTGCAGAAGGGGAGGTGATCACTTCAACACTTTTGATTTGGTCTGAAGGAATCATTTTTAAAGCATCGCCTGTATTCGCACCAAACATGCTGCTGGGTTTACCATTAATGAGAATCTGAACATTTGAATTACCCCTTAAGGATACATTTCCATCTTGGTCAACTGATAGTAATGGTGCACGTCTTAAAACATCCGAAGCATCACCACCCATATTAGCAACATCTTGCTCCGCATTGTACACTATTCTATCTATTTTGTTTTCTATTGTTTCCCTTTGACCAGAAACGACCACCTCATCCAGTTGGTCTGTGTCTGTGCTGAGCTTAATACTTTCGAATTCATAATCTGGTTCTCTTGGCGTTAATTCCACTTCCTGCGAGAATTTTTGATACCCAACAAATGAGACTTCCACTATATATTTGCCTAGTTTTAATCCAACTAATTTAAAACTCCCGTCATCTCCAGTGACCACACCGTTTACGGTCCCACCATCTTTGGGTGATTTAATAACTACCGTTGCGTAGGAAACTGGTTCAGAATTGCTTCCGTCCACTATTGTTCCTGTAATTTTCCCTGTAATTTGAGAACTAGCTCCACCACCATATCCACCTCTTTGTTGTGCAAAAGATAGGCTACTAATCAAAAGTAATACTAATAAGATTTTGTATTTCATAATTCTATTTAATTGCTACAAAGTTAGACACTTTAAAGTTGATAATGTTATTTTTAATACACCGAAGGTCATTCTGTAGTCTTTAGATTGGATAAAGTATGATAAAAGGGATTCGGGTATATGTTATATTGAAGATGGATTAAGTACAATTTTCTTACTATCATAAACCAAATAGCTCATACAAACTATCGCAGTTGCCAAATCGGCTATAGGAAAAGCTATCCAAATTCCGTCCAGTTGATAAAAGTTTGGCAAAATTAATAGTAAAGGGATAAGAAAAAATCCTTGTTTCGTTAAAGTCAAAAGTAGTGCAGGTAATGCTTTTCCTAATGCTTGGAAGTAGGCCGCACTAATCAATTGGAACGCTATGAGTGGGGTCATTAAAAAAGTAATGCGTAGTGCTGGTACCGTTTGCTGGATCAAATCCTGGTCTTTAGTAAAAACACCCACGATTTGTGGAGTAAATATTAAAATGCTTGCATAAATAAAGGACGAAAGGACAGTGGCAGATATGATCGCATTTCTTAAGGTTAGGCTAACCCTTTTAAACAATTCAGCTCCATAGTTGTATCCTATAATTGGCATCGAACCCTGCGTAATTCCTATAGCTGGCACATTTACCAACATCATCATTCGATTGATAATACCATAAACTGCAATAGCACTTTCCCCTCCATATTTGAATAATGAATTGTTAAGTACCAAAAACAATAAACTTACAACTCCTTGTCTGGCGATTGTGACCGAACCAATAGAAAATATTTCTCTTGTTAGCTTTACATCCAATACTAAGTCAGACTTACTAATATTAAAACCTGTTTTACCTTTCAAGAAGAAATAAAGAGCATAAGAAGCGCTAAATAAGTACGAAAATGTTGTAGCCCATGCAGCACCTTCAATTCCCCATCCTAAAACGGCTATAAAAATCGGATCTAAAATTACATTGACGATTGCAGGTACTATCATCACGACCATGGCCACCTTTGGATAACCAACGGCTCGGAATATGCTATTTGACATCATGGCAAAGGCCAGTACGGGAATCCCTAAAAGGATAATGCTGAAATAGTCGATTGTGGGCTGGAGAATATCTCCTTTGGCGCCAAATACTTTCAAGATGGGCTCAATGAAAATCCAGCAACTTAAACTAAAGAATATTCCTAAAATAAAGGTAAGTGTTAATTGATTTCCGAAGGTCTTGTTGGCCTTTTCGGGTTTTCCAGATCCCAAAGCTCGTGAAATAATGGAAGCTCCGCCAATTCCAATACCCATTCCTATGGAAGAAATTAAAAATGTAATTGGGATCACCACAGTAATAGCTGCTATTCCAACTGAGCCCACAAAATTTCCTACGAAGATGGTATCTACAATGCCATAAATGGAAAGAGTCAAAATCCCAATCGCAGAGGGAATAGCTTGTTTTCTTAGCAAATAATTGATTGGCTTGGTGCCAAACTCATCTGATGTGGTCATTGAATGTATTTAATGCGGATTAATGTAACTACATTAATTGAATTATGTTGTAAATCTATCAATGAAATTTAATATTACAATTACTGTCCACATAATAGTTCGTTTCCAATTTACTTGCACCAAATTTTCTGCAGCATCCTTAATCCTAATTCCAGAAGCAATCTGGTTATGTAATGGCACGGCTTGGAAAAAAGTGGAAGCCCAAAGTGCAATAATTAGTATGCATTGTATTAGAAGTACCCAATTAAAGATGCTATAGGTCAGGTAAGAGGTAGCGATCAATTGAACTAACATTAAAGGCATGACTACTATAGAAATGGCATTTGTATATCTTGGATGCCAACTGATTAGATCGGGTTTTTGCATGTAGGTGAAGGAAGGGTAAATGATCAGTTGTACCATCCAGATTAAAATAAATAAGCCGAAATCTGATAATTCTTTTAGGTATTGAAGCATTCTCTTTCGCTATAGTAGCATTTTTAAAGATTGGAAAATTAAGCAATTAGTAAATGACATCTTTTAACCATTGTAAAGTAAACAGCTTATAACCTGAATTTCCAAATTAATGTCAAACTCAGGTTTATAACAATAGTGGATAGTGGATGTTTAAGCATTATGAAAAAAACAACTCTTAATGCAATTGTTTATCCTAATAAAAACTCGAAGGAATGGATCGTTTTTATTCACGGTGCAGGAGGAAGCACTGCCACTTGGAAATATCAAGTTGAAGCATTTAAGCCCTATTACAATTTACTTCTGATTGATTTAAGAGATCATGGTATGTCAAAAAATATGGAACCAGAAATCGGTAATTATAATTTTGATATTATTACTGAGGATATTAAAGCAGTAGTGGATCAGTATCAAATTGATAAGGCTCATTTCATCACACTTAGTTTCGGCAGTGTTATTATGCAGGATTTGAGTATTAAGTATCCTGCACTGGTAGCAAGCGCCATATTTGCTGGCGGTATTTTTAAAGCTAATGCATGGATTAAAGCTTTTGTACAGTTAGCAAGATTCTTCAACCTTATTTTACCTTATAAATGGATGTATAGCATCTTTTCTTATTTATTAATGCCGTACAAAGAGCATCAAAATTCTAGGAGGATTTATAGGAAACAGGCAGAAAAATTGTCTCCAGAGGAATACATGAAGTGGGTAGGGCTTTATAAGGAGTTCTTTAAGCTTTTAGACCGATTCTATAATCAAAAGATTAATTTTCCAGCTATGGTTGTAATGGGAAAGGCAGATTACATCTTTTTGAAATCAGCCCAAAGATTTTCTGAAAAGCATAGTCGTGTGCTTTTTAAGCGGATTTTTGAGGCTGGACATATTTGTAATATAGATCAGCCTGAAATCTTCAATAATTTAGCTCTAAATTTCACTCTCGAAAACAAGTATTTTCAAGCAGTAGATTTACCTACTAGCCAAGCCCAGAAAAGTAATGCAGGATGAATAAGTACTAATCGAATCCATCCAATCCAATTTGGAACGCATAACCCATCAGAGATGCAAGAACCAATTTGTATAAAATAGACATGGGAAGGGATGAAAGCTATCAACATGGCGATGATGCCATAAGAAGCATATTTTCTACTTGGATAAAACAAAATTGCGGTGGCTAACAAAATCTCAGCTAATCCACTTAGTACGTTAATATTTTCCGGATTTGTGAAAAACGGTGGGATTAGACTTATATAAAAATCCGGATTGAGGAAATGGTTAAAGCCTGCCACCAAGTAGAACCCCGTCATTAATCTTACAGAAGCTTTGCTTTTAAGATAATTTCCAATTTGTTTTAACATGAACATCTTTTAAAATTAAGAAAAATGGAATCCACCATACAAAATCATTGGTGAATAAGGTGTAAATAAACTCAAATGGAATTAGACCATTTAAGTAATTGAATAAAAATCCCAAAGGGCCAAAAATTTTACCTAAAAAACCTACCATAATAATGGGCCAGTGGCGAATTGGATTGTACGATGCCCACCAATAGCCTAATCCATACACTCCAATTACCATTCCCATACCTTGCCACACTACTGGATGATTGATTTTTTCCATGCCAACAAGTTCAAAAAAATGTTGTGGGAATAATACCACCCAAGCGCCCCACAAAACATTATAGATTGCAGCAATTTTTAAAGTTAATTTTTGATGTTCTTTTTTC
Source organism: Marivirga tractuosa DSM 4126 (assembly GCF_000183425.1). Classification (NCBI taxonomy): domain Bacteria; kingdom Pseudomonadati; phylum Bacteroidota; class Cytophagia; order Cytophagales; family Marivirgaceae; genus Marivirga; species Marivirga tractuosa. The sequence goes on along the minus strand of NC_014759.1, from coordinate 801,681 downwards.
ATGTCCAATCAACTTTTCTTTAATTGAAAATGTTAAAAGAATTAGCGATTTTATAATTCAAATTGGTATAAGTTTTTTTAATTCCATTCGTTCAAACTATATTTACAACAAATTAATGGGGTATTTTTTACGATAAATATATTATGATGAGATTTAAGGTATTGGTTATTATTTTAATGACTGCTTTTGCTATTCAGTTTAATGCAAAATCACAAGATAATGACAATTTATCAGAGCAATATCAAAATATGATAGACGGCAGTGAGACTTTTGAAAAATATAAAGTAATTCCTATTACAAAAGTGAATGAATTTGGTCAGATCATGAATGATTCAGTCCAAGCATTAAAAGGAAATGTAGCTTCAGCCAAAAGTGCTAAGATGAAAGCTGAAACTGAAAGGGATTCGGCTAAATCTCAAATGAATAGATTGTCAAGTGAATTGGAAGCGGCAAAAGAAGAAGTAAATCAGATGCCATTATTAGGTATTCCAATGTCCAAGACTACTTATAATGTTGTCATGTGGAGTATTGTAGTTATTTTGATAGCAGGCTTGGTAATCGTCTATATCATGTTCTTGAATAGCTTTAGAATGACCCGACAAGCAAAAAAGGATAAAGAATTGGTAGATCAAGAGTTGGAAGATTTAAGGAAGCGCTCGCATGATAAGCAAGTGAAGATAAAAAGAGAGTTGCAAACCGCATTAAATAAACTTGAAGAACAAAGACGCTAGTTCTTTTAAGTTAAAGATGATGATTTTTTGCTTGATTAGGTACAATCAAGGGCAGATTATCAATACCGAAAGCTCGTATTGGTGCCTTCCTCAAATCATTTAATTAGTTACTTAAATTTTGAAAACCACCTTCTAATGTGCATCATTGTAAGGTGGTTTTTTATTTATAGCAAATACATTGAAAAAGTCTTTCCTTATTATTGTTAAACTTTTTGTAACTATTCTTGTGCTATTATTTCTATATGAAAAAATCAGTGAAGATATAGATGGTTTTGTGTCTGCATTTCGACTTTTTAGTAATAATATTAGCCTTGTATTTCTGGTAATTCTTTTGATGCCCTTCAATTGGTGGATAGAAGTATTAAAATGGAAATACTCTATTCAGCCCATTACTCAAATTCCCTTTTCAACTGCCACTGTGGGTGTATTAGCTGGGATTGCATTAGGTTTTGTAACCCCTCACGCTGTGGGTGACTATTTCGCAAAAGTATTTTCCCTAAGTCACCATAATAGAAAACGAGCACTAGGTCTTATCTTGATTTCCAGAATGATGCAAATGCTGCCCACTGCTATTTTTGGTTTAATTGCCTTCTATATTTTTTCTAGTAGAAATATAGGCAAACACGATATACCGTTCTCATTTTCATTTCCAATTTTAAGCTTATTGGGTTTGGTTTTAGTAGTTCTATTAGTCATCATGTTTTTGCATAGAAATCATCCAAAAATTCAGGACTATGTAATGCCAGTACGAAAGATGGGGGTTAAATTAGTAAGCCTTTTAGCTGGGTTATCGGTTGTAAGGTATCTAATTTTTAGTGCCCAATTTTTAATTTTGTTGTCAGTATTGGGTTTGAAAATCAATTTATTCATGCAGTTTATGGGGGTAGCTTTTATGTTTTTGGCAAAATCAATATTACCCACTTTCAATTTCTTAAGTGATTTAGGCATAAGAGAGTTTAGCGTAGCTTTGTTTTTTGAGAGTATGGAACTGGAGGTAGCACCCATTATAGCCTCAGGATTAATACTGTGGTTGATCAATATTGCATTACCTGCTTTTATAGGGCTTTTTTTCATTCCAAAGCTTAAATTGAAGAACACATGATTTTAGCTTTTTTCTCCACAGTTCTACTTTTTTATGGATTTGCATTGCTGTTTGCATCAAAAATCTGGGGAAAATTACCAGAAATAAGCGAAAGTGGAGAATTAAAATCAGTTGCTGTTATTATTCCTTTTCGAAATGAGGAAGAGCATCTCGCTGAGTTAATGAAGAGCCTTGCTCATTTAGAATATCCTGAAGAGCTATTAGAAATAATCTTGGTGAATGATCATTCAGAAGATAATTTTAATCAAATTATTCAATCCTTTGAAAAGAGTTTTCCGTTTAGATTGACGGTTTTGAGCCTGCCTGAGAAAGTGACTGGTAAAAAATCCGCTATTAATGCGGGTGTTAAAAATAGCAATGCTGAAATCATTTTAACTTCGGACGCAGACTGCACTTTCCCTCAAGAATGGGTTCAAAAAATGCAGGCTCCTTTTGAAATTGATGATCTTCAATTGGTAAGTGGTTGTGTAGTCTTCACAGCTCGAAATGTTGTCTCGCAGATTTATCAAATGGAATTTGCTCCTTTAGTAGGAGTGGGGGCGGTCAGTATAGAGCTGGGAAACCCTACTATGGCAAATGGCGCAAATTTAGCCTTCAGAAAATCGACTTTTGAAGAACTTGATCCTTATACGGATAATTTAGCTATCCCATCTGGAGATGATGTGTTTTTGTTGAAAAAAATAAAGGCCGATTTTCCAAAAGGAATTTTTTTCCAAAAGCAGGCAGTAGTGGAAAGTAAAGCACCTAAAGATTTCTCATCCTTTTATCAGCAAAGAAAACGTTGGGCAGCTAAATGGAGAGCGACTTCTACTTTAAGTGAGAGTTTGCCAGCATTAGCAGTTTGGTGTTTTCATTTGCTTTATATTACTGCCATTATCTACGGTTTATTTACAGCGGAGTATCTAATTTTGCTTCCTGTCTTATTATTAAAAATTATTTCAGAAGGAGTTTTTATTTCATTAATTTTAAATTCACAAAAGCAGCGGTTTAAGTTAATTCCATTTGTCGTTTTACAAATGTTTTATAGCTTTTACGTACTGATAATTGGCTTCTTAGCTAATTTTGGTAGCTATACTTGGAAAGAAAGAAAATATAATAGCAATGAACGATCAGGAAATTGACCTTTTAGATGAGTTATATTTTGTCCAATCCTACAAAGAGGTGAAAACTGCATTGGACTGGGAGGACGCTCAACTACAAAAATATTTATTTTCATTGAATCAGAAGGAGTATATCAAAATGCTGATTAATCAGGATGAAGAATATGATGGCATCAAAGACTTTGATAAAATCCCTTGGGAAGATTTATATTTCTTGGCAACTAAAAAGGGATTGCTTGAGCATAATGGGTTTTAACTATATGAGTTATGAACTTTAATTACAGATTTCCAAAAGGCTTAAAACCATATTATGAAAAAGAGTTGGAAGAATTTAATTTTCAACTTAAATCGTCTCATTATCAGGTTGCCTGGAGGCATCTCGAAAGAGCCCATATAATTGGACAAGCTTATCCAATACAACATTTCCGTGTCCATTGGATTATGTTGAAGTTTGGTTTTAGAATTAAAAATTACAGAGAAGTAATTGGTCAAATCCCAAGACTTTTGGTTGGTGGTGTAAAATCCTTCGTGGGTAAAATTCCTGTTGGGAACACAGGAGGTGCTAATGTCCCGCCATTACAGCCAATGGAAATCCCGGAGGATTTGAAAATTATTTTAGCAAAAGCTTAATCTTCATGCTAGCTATTATAAAATCTATATCGCTTTTTGTTTTAGCAGGTCTTTGTGAGATAGGTGGTGGTTATATGGTATGGTTAACTTTAAGAGAAGAAAAACCATGGTGGGTGGGAGTGCTAGGAGGAATAATCTTGATAGGTTATGGAGTGGTAGCCACATGGCAGCCCGCTAATTTTGGTAGAGTTTACGCTGCATATGGAGGGATATTTATCATAATGGCGATAATTTGGGGTTGGAAGGTAGATGGTATTGTTCCTGATCGCTATGATTTGCTAGGTGGCGCTATTGCCTTAATCGGAATGCTGATTATAATGTACGCCCCAAGAAATGGATAGAGGAATAATCTCTATTCTTTTCTATTAAACCTATATCGAATTCCCCAGCTGCCTGTGAAATAAGCTCCATTTGCCTCATCTATTGGAAAGCTTGGAGAAAATTCCATCAGGAAGCCGAAATTTTTATATTCAAAAGGGTAAATATTTAAACCTAATGGTAAACCCAGGGTAGCACCACCAACTGTTGAGCCTAATAAAGAAATTCCGCTATAGAATTCATAATTTTCTTCCTCTATCCAATCATAATTGAACATGAGTTTTACAAGGAAGTCGTCAATGAATGTATCTGCATATAATCTTATTTCAGGTCTAAAATTTTCATTTATTTCATAAGCGTAAGCTACTTGCCCTCCATTATGTGATTGATGGTAGCTCACAATAGATTGAGAAAATGAAAGGAAAGGTATAATTACTAGGACTAAAGTTGTAATAAATTTCATTGTGGTTCAAATTACGAGCTTGACAAAATATTGCAACTTAAACGTTAGTCTATGCTGAAATATTTTGTCTGAATTACTAAATTTAATAATCACAACTCCCTATCGGACTGCCAGGTGGTAATGATGGAGTAGGAGCTACAGCATATTCTTTTGGCTCGTCCAAAAAGAGTTTTATTTGAGAAACTATCATCTGGTTATGCGATTTTTTCAATTCGCTATCTCTATAATTAGATTTAGAAAGTTTAGAAGAAATGTCTTTAAGAACCGACATTAGTTCCGCTCGTGCTAAGGTTGAAAGATTTCCATTTTGAATCCCTTTCATCATTTGGTTAACAAAAACAGATTGTGTAGTCAATTGAATTGCTTCATGGTAACCATTCTTTACTTTTTGATTAAATAGTACCTCTTCAAAAATATCCATTGTTTCTTGAATTCCAGGATTTTTACTGTCTCTAGCATGATATTCTACTAATCTGCTTAATCTTTGTGGGTTCATGAGCAATTCAAAGACCATTGATGAGGCTTGCTCTACTGCTCCAATGGCATCAAAAGTTACCCCCGTTTTACCATTTAGTAATTCTCTATTGTCATAATAGCCCAATGGTCTTGGATATAAAGAGTTCAATAATGGTTCTGGCAAAGCTAAATTCTCCGCTTTTATTGCATTAGCGAGACTATTTGTGGCTTCAATCTGCCATTGAGCTGGAACAATGCTCATTTTTTTTAAGTTATCACCTCTAACTTTATAAGAATAGTCTAAACCTCCAATTAATTTGACTGCAGCCTCTGCTTGGTAGCGATGCAAGAAGTAAATTGGAACTAAAGCTTCTTGAATCTGGGCTAAAGGTCTATCATATTCTATTACATTTTCACCAAAATTAGATAGTGCCTTTTGTCTGACTTGCAGCAAATGGTTTAGCTGCACAGCTGCATCTTTTCCATTATCCCATAAATGCGCATAAGGATGTGCACCACCCGTTGCTCGCGCATCTCTGTCCGAAATAAAGCTTAAGCCTTTATCGTTGGCTTCTGCTAAAATGCTGTTAAGATAGTCCTCTTCATTTTCTTCGGCAGGAATTTCTTCATATCCGTATCGAATGGCATATTTGTCCCAAAGTCCTATATTTTCAGCATAGGCATTGGCTAAACTGATATTGCCTTTTTCATCCAATTCAATGTTTGGGTGAGGATAATCCATAACAGATGCATCATTTTCAGTGCTTGAAGCATACGAATGTGCCAAACCAATTGTATGTCCAATTTCATGAGCAGATAATTGTCGCAATCGTGCTAATGCCATTTCTTCCATAGCATTGTTTTCTTCACTTTTTCCATAGGGAGCGAGAAGCCCTTCTGCAATTAAAAAATCTTGTCGTACGCGCAATGACCCTAAACTAACATGTCCTTTGATGATTTCTCCGGTTCTTGGATCTGTTACACTTGCCCCATAGCTCCATCCTCTGGAGGAACGGTGCACCCATTGAATGACATTGTAACGAATATCTAATGGATCAGCATCTTCAGGTAACATTTTTACTTGAAAAGCATTCTCATATCCAGCTGCTTCAAAAGCCTGGTTCCACCATTTAGCACCATCCAATAATGCAGAACGTACTGGTTCAGGAGTTCCTGGATCTAAGTAGTAGATGATAGGTTCCACGGCCTCGCTTTTTTCTGCTTCAGGATTTTTCTTTTGCAGTCTATGGCGGTTTATTAATCTTTGGTTGATATCCTCATTAATTGGAACAGCATAGTCTTTATAGGTAGTGCCAAAATAACCTGCTCTTGGGTCAAATTTTCTAGTTTTGAAATTATCATCTGGTAATTGAACAAATGAATGATGCTGACGAACAGTAATATTATCTGCATCTGGACTTACTGAATAAATTTCTCTTCCTTTAGCTTCACCTTTAAAAGAGATCCAAAAGTCTAATTCTGTGTTCTCAGGGAAATTTCTTGAACCTTCTTTATTGAATACAGAACGACTTTTATCTAAACTGTAAGAGCCTTCATTTGACTGCTTTAACCTTTTGCTTACATCATGTGCATCTCTAATAAAAAAATCTGTTGCATCCACTAAATGCGCCCAGTCATTTGAGGCTTCTATTTCAAATCCATGGATAATGGAATGGGCAAATGCATCTTTAACTGCTTTTTTCTCTGCTTCATTGTCTGAACTTGCTCTAAACTTATAATTAGGCTCAAACACCATGATTTTATTCCCGATTTTCTCGAATTTGATGATTTTGCTATTGCCAATTTGTCCTCTGTCCAGTCCAATATCATTTGAACCTAGGCCTGCAGACAGGTAGCTTACGTAAATAAGTTCTTCATTTAGTTTATCAATTTCAAGGTAAATTTTGCCCTTTTCCGCATCCCAGTAAAAGTTGAAAAACCCACTGAATTTTTCCTTTCCAGAAATCAGTTTATCAAATTTAGATAACTCAGGCTCGTTACTTTTATTACTTTTTAAAGCACTGCAAGAGACCGCAAACAGAAGAATGAAAATATAGAAATATTGCTTCATGGTATTTTTAATTTTCTGAAAGGTAAAAAATTATCTCAAAAGATGTAGAAGGATTTTTTTAGATGGTCAAATATTTAAAATAAATTCTCTATTCTCTATTCTCTATTCTTTACTCACTATTGTCTCATGGCTCTTGTCCTTTTTCCTTTTGTCGATACTAATTGTTAACTTCACGCTCAGATTATGAATACTGCCTTAAACATAGCGAACCGATATGAGCTCAAGGAACTGGAGCTTAATGCACTGCTTGAAATTACGCAAGCGATAAACGAGAATTTGCCGGAAAATTCTTTATACAAAATATACAATTTTACCTTGAGGGCTAATTTAAAGCTGGGTAAATTGATGCTGGTAGTGCAGGATAAAAAGGAGTGGGAGTTAAAGTTGTCTTTTGGCACTGACAAAGATTACACCAAGATTGATGAAAGTGCTTATCAATTAGTGGATAAGAGAAAGATTTTATTTCCCGCTGACCTGATAGATTCACCATTTGATGAATTTGAAGTTGCAATTCCTGTTTTTCATAAGAATGAATTGCTAGCGGTTGTTTTTTTAGGAGGTGTTGCTAATTCCGAAGAGAGGGAATTAATAGAAAATCATTTGAATTTTATTCAGGCGCTGACCAATATAATCATGGTAGCCATTGAAAATAAAAAAATGGCAAGAGAGAGGCTTGAACAGGAAGTTTATGCGAAAGAAATGGAAATTGCTAAGAAAGTTCAGCAATTGCTTTTCCCTAAATCATTGCCTGAAAGCAGCAATTTTAGTATCGATGCACATTATTCTCCCCATCATACGGTCGGTGGAGATTATTATGATTGGCTGTCTATTGATGAACACCGTAAAATAATTTGTATTGCTGATGTTTCAGGTAAGGGAGTTCCTGCTGCCTTATTAATGTCTAATTTTCAAGCTTCTTTGAGAACGTTATTGCGGAAAACTTCAGATTTAGAAGAGGTTATTCATGATTTAAACCATCAAGTGTTTGAAAGTGCCAATGGAGAAAATTTCATCACTTTTTTTATTGCGCTAATAGATTTAAAAGAAAAGAAACTCACTTATGTTAATGCGGGGCACAATCCTCCATTTTTGATGTCTTCAAATGGGAGAATAGAAAAATTGGAGACCGGGACTTTGGTTCTAGGAGCTTTACGAGAAATACCATTTTTAGAAATCGGAACTACTGATATTGATAAAACTCAGACTTTATTGCTTTACACTGATGGTTTAACAGAAGCATTTAATGAAAAAGAGGAAGAGTTTGGCCCAGAGCGTGTAATGGATATTCTAAATAAAAATATCACTGCAAAACCAAGCTTAATCTTATCCAGTATCTTGAATGAAATTGATGCTTTCATAGGAAAAAGAGCTTTATCCGATGACATTACATTGTTAGCTTGCCAATACCATGTCTGATTGGGCATTTTATAAAACTCCAAATTTCATTCAAAATGTTTTCCCCTCTTTAAGATGGAGGGTAAATACTGATGAGAAAGTGATTTATCCTACTTTTGATGATGGTCCTATCCCTGAACTTACCCATGATATTTTAAACATTCTTGACGATTATGGTGCCAAAGCAACATTTTTTTGCGTGGGGGAGAACATCAAAAAGCATCCTGAAATATTTAGATCAATTTTAAAGAAAGGGCATACTGTTGGTAATCATACTTTTAATCATTTAAAAGCTTGGGAAACAAATAATGCGGAGTATTTACAAAATGTTCAATTATGTCAAGCTGAAATTGAAAAACACATAGCTCAAAAGAATAAGCTTTTCAGGTTTCCGTACGGTCAATTTAACCTTAGTCTAGCTCGAAAGCTTAAGAAAGTTGGTTACGAGTTAGTAATGTGGGATGTGCTTTCTAAGGATTATAACAAATCTATTTCTGCAGAAACGATACTTCGTAAATCTGTTCAAAAATCAGAGCACGGTAGTATTATAGTTTTTCATGATAATTTAAAAGCAAAAGAGAAAATATTGCAATTCCTACCTTTGTATCTCAAACATTTTTCCGATATTGGATACAAATTCGAAAAACTATGACCTATCTATTTTTAGGGCTATTGACGATTATTCTGATTGTAATCTTCGTGGACTTAATATTATGGATGGCCTGGAAACCAAAAGCAGAGAACCCAAAGCCTTTCGAAGGTGAGTTGCCTTTTATTTCTATTCTAATGGCCGTCCGAGATGAAGTGCACACGGTAAACTATGCCTTAAACTCACTAGAAAAGCTTAATTATCCTGATGATAAATATGAGGTTTTAATGGGCGATGATGGATCTACCGATGGTAGTAGTAAAATCATGCAAGAATGGGATAAGGAAGAAAATAATTTCTTTTATATGCCCATCAAAGATAAAGTTGCTCATTTAGATGCTAAAGCCAATGTTTTAGAGCAATTAGCTGAAAAAGCCAAAGGTGAATTTATGATGATCACTGATGCCGATGTGGAAGTTCCCCCGAGCTGGCTGATGAAACAACTGGCTTGTTGGAAAGACGGGTCCGGTATTCAAAGTGGCTTTACTATTATCAAGGCGAAAGATTTTTTGTCTAGCATGCAAATGATCGACTGGAGTCTTGCATTGGGCATGGTGAAAATTGTAAGCGGATGGAAAATCCCTGTCACTGCAGTTGGGAATAATATGATGGTTAGTAAGGAAGCTTATAACAAAGTAGGTGGTTATAAAAACATTCCATTTTCCGTAACTGAAGATTTTGCTTTATTTCAGGCAGTTGCTAAACAAGGGTATCGTTACCAGCAATTGGCAAATGAAGATAGTTTGGTTAAAACCTTTGCAATTAAGGGTTTTTGGAATTTAATGAACCAGCGCAAAAGATGGATGAGTGGGGCACTAAAACTGCCTGCTTTTATGGTGGCTATTCTGGTCTTCCAAGCTTTATATTATCCAGCGATGCTTGCCATGATTTTTGTCAACCCTTTTGTTGCGATTCCTCTTTTTGGTTTAAAAATCACTTTACAAAGTCTATTTATTAATAAAATCCTCGAGAGACTTAATCAATACGTTCCATTAGGTAATCTTTTTGTGTTTGAATTCTATAGTGGCTTCATTTCTATTGCACTTCTTTTCTATTATCTCTTACCTTTGCCAGTAAAATGGAAAGGAAGAAAATTTGCTAAAGGATGATTGAAACACATGCGCATTTATATGCGGAAAAATTTGATGAAGATAGAGCAGAAATGATGGATAGGGCAGCTCAAGCTGGAGTAGAAAAGTTTTATATGCCCAATATTGATCATGAATCCATTGAGCCCATGATGGAAGTGGAGGAAAAATACTCGAATACAATTGCAACAATGGGTGTCCACCCTTGTTCGGTTGAAAAAAAATTTGAAAAGCAATTGTACGAAATTGAAGATTGGCTGAATAAAAGAGATTTTGTAGCGATTGGAGAAATAGGATTGGATTTTTATTGGGATAAGAGCTTAATGAAAGAACAAAAGGAAGCCCTTAAAATCCAAATTGATTTAGCCAAAAAACATCAAATTCCCATTATTCTCCATTGTAGGGACTCTTTTGAAGAAACCTATGAAATTGTGCAGGAGATGAAAGACGAAAACTTAAAAGGCGTTTTTCATTGTTTTACTGGTGATGCAGAAGCGGCCCAAAAAGTGATTGATCTTGATTTTTATTTAGGAATAGGAGGGGTAGTAACTTTTAAAAATGGGGGGCTAGCTGAGCATATTCCTGAGATGGATATCAATCGTATAGTATTGGAAACAGATTCGCCATATCTAGCACCAACTCCAAAAAGGGGGAAAAGAAATGAACCTGCTTACCTTGAATTGATAGCACAGAAAATTGCAGATTTAAAGCAGATGCCTAAGGAAGAACTTATCAAGATTACTTCTAATAATGCCAATAAATTATTTGCTTAATTAATGAAGCCATACGAATTGATTCATATAGAAACCGCCACACCTAAAGCACCAGAAAGTGCTGTGATGATCATTTATACAGGCGGAACACTAGGAATGGTGTACAATGAGGAGCAAGCGCTAGTCCCTTTCGACTTTCAAAACATACTGGATGAGGTTCCTTCACTGAGAAATTTCAATTTGAAGATTACTGTTGCTTCATTTAATAAATTAATTGATTCTTCTAATGTTAATCCTAGCCATTGGGATGATATTGCAGGCTTGGTTGAAGATCACTATGATGAGTACGATGGCTTTATTGTGATACATGGCACCGATACCATGGCTTACACAGCTTCTGCCATCAGCTTTATGCTAGAGGGCTTGAACAAACCCGTAATATTTACTGGGGCACAATTACCTATTGGAGCAGCTCGCTCAGATGCGCGAGAAAATTTAATTACGGCCATAGAAATTGCCAGTCAGAAATTAAATCATAGACCTATAGTGTCTGAGGTTTGCATTTATTTCGATAATCTTCTTTTAAGGGCAAACAGAGCTAAGAAAGTGGAAAGTGTCCAATTCGATGCATTTCAGAGTGAAAATTATCCTGTGTTAGCAGAAGCAGGAGTCATAATTGAATATGATTTTTCAGCACTAAGACCTTATCAAGCGGAAGTTGAATTGAAGGTAAGGAAGAATATTCAACAGGAAGTAGCCATTTTAAAGGTATTCCCAGGAATATCAAAGGCATTTGTGGAAGGTATTTTGTCTATTAATGGATTAAGAGGCTTAGTGATCGAAACTTATGGTTCAGGCAATGCGCCAACAGAGAAGTGGTTTATTGATGCACTGCAAAATGCCATAGAAAAAGGCATTTTAATATTGAACGTTTCGCAATGCATGGGAGGGAAGGTGATACAAGGCCGTTACCAAACCAGTAAGGACTTACAATCCATTGGTGTAATAAGTGGTAGTGATATAACAACTGAGGCTGCTATCACTAAATTGATGTATGTGTTGAGTCATGCTGATACCAAAGAAATGCAACATAAATATTTAATTAAGCCACTTCGAGGAGAAATGGAATAAATGAATATCGGGCTTTACATGGAATAATATAATATTAAACTGCAATCCTTCTATTTGCAACTGAATTGCATGTTAATAATTAATTAATATTTACCATTTGGCAAAATGAGCTTGCATGAAGAATAAATTATTAATTTATTTGTGCACGTTTGAAAAAAGTTCAGTCGATAAATAAATACAAGCAGACAAAGGAGAGGTGCCAGAGTGGTCGATCGGGCTCGCCTGGAAAGCGAGTGTGCCTTCACGGGTACCGAGGGTTCGAATCCCTCCTTCTCCGCATTTTGTGTAATTTTGAACCTAAAAACTTAGATAATTATATATTATTTAAGTTTCAGGCTTAAAGAATTGCCAAAAAAATTTTCTGTTTGTCGATATTTGTGTAAAATTGGACTTAGTTTTTCAATTAACTAACATACAATAACTAAAAAAGAAAATTACAAACAACTTAACTATGAAAAAGCTATTTGTTTTAATGATGATGGCCGGAGCTTTGGCATTCGGTTTTAATGGCAATGCAATTGCTCAGGATCAGGAGGAAGCAACTTCTGAGATGGAAAATGACACAACAGCTATGGAAAGTGATTCTGCTTCTGCAGATGCTGATTCTGCTGCAATGGAAGAGTCTGAAGTAGATACTACAGCTACTGCAGTTGTTGAAGAGGAGGAAGTTGTAGAAGAGCAAGGCTTTCACCAAATTGTAAAAGAGAAGTTTATTGAAGGTGGATGGGAATTCATGTCAGTAGTATTAATCTGTTTGATCTTAGGATTGGCTATTTCTATTGAAAGAATTATTACCTTAAATTTAGCTACAACTAACACTAATAAACTATTGGCTAATGTAGAAGATGCATTAAACCAAGGTGGTGTTGAAGCTGCAAAAGAGGTGACTAAAAACACAAGAGGTCCAGTAGCTTCTATCTTTACACAAGGCTTGATGAGAATGTCAGAAGGTGTTGAAATGGTTGAGAAATCAGTGATTTCTTACGGTTCTGTTGAAATGGGTCGTTTAGAAAGAGGACTAGTTTGGATTTCATTATTTATTTCTCTTGCTCCAATGTTAGGTTTCATGGGTACTGTAATTGGTATGATCGGTGCATTTGATGCTATTGAAGAAGCAGGTGATATTTCTCCATCTTTGGTTGCTGGTGGTATTAAAGTTGCCCTATTGACAACAGTAGGTGGTTTGATTGTTGCGGTAATCTTACAATTATTCTACAACTATTGCGTTTCTAAAGTAGATTCTTTAGTAAACCAAATGGAAGATGCTTCTATTGCTTTAGTTGATATATTAGTAAAGCACAATCTTACTAAGTAAGTTTAACCTTTAAACTTTAACTAAATGGAAATTGTTGATATAATGTTATATGGTGCATATTTGCTGGTAATTGTTGCTGCTTTGGGAGCAATTGTTTTACCGCTTATTAATGCACTAAGTAACCCAAAAAGTCTTTTAAAGTCTGCTTTGGGGATAGTGATAATCGGTGTGATTTACTTGGTCAGCTGGGGAGTTTCCGGTGATGAAGTAACTGCTAGATACATAAAATTTGATATTACGAGTACCTCATCTCAAGTAATAGGTGGTGTGTTAATTACCACGTATCTATTGATGGGCATAGCCGTAATATCTATTGTTTATTCTGAAATCAGAAAACTTTTAAACTAATGGCTAGAAGTAAAGGAAGAGCAACATCAGAAGTGAATGCCGGTTCAATGGCCGATATAGCATTCTTATTGTTAATATTCTTTCTTGTAACTACTACCATTGCATCTGATAAAGGTTTAACATTAACTTTGCCTCCTGAAAAGGATGACGCTGAAGAAATTGATGTTAAAATTAAAGAGAGAAATCTTTTTAAGGTTGCTATTAATTCAGCCGATAGACTTTTAGTTGAGGGTGAACGTATGGACGACTACACTGAGATAAAGGATATGTTGATTGAACATATTTTAAATCCAACTGAGAATCCTGAATTGGCCGAAAGTCCACAAGATGCAATTGTTTCCTTTAAAACAGATAGAGGAACAAGTTATGAGATTTATATAAATGTATTAGATCAGTTGCAAGGTGCCTATTATCAGATTTATGCTGATAGGGCAGGAGTTACAGCTGAAGAATACAGAGCGTTGAATTTGAAAGATCCTAAGGAAAAAGCTCTTTACGAAAAAGGTAAAGGAGATATTCCGATGGCGATTTCTATTGCGGAACCAACTAACATAGGAGGGAACTAAGATATGTCAAAGTTTAAGAAAAAAACGAGTGCAAGTCAGGATATTCCTACCGCTGCATTACCTGATATTATTTTTATGCTCCTATTCTTTTTCATGGTGACTACAGTATTGCGTGAAACCGAAATTAAGGTGGAACAATCGATACCTAAAGCCGAACAATTGAAAAAGATTGAAAGAAAATCTTTGGTAAGCTATTTATACATTGGTAAACCTAAACAAACTGAAAAGTTTGGTGGGGAAGCTAAAATACAAGCTAATGATGTATTTATTGAACCTAGAGATATTCTTTTGTGGGTAGCAAAAGAAAAAGATAAATTAGCTGAGGCTGAAAGAGATAAAATTACCATCGCTATGAAAGTTGATAGTGAAGCTAAAATGGGTATTATCTCAGATGTTCAGCAAGAGCTAAGAAAAGCAAATGCAAGAAAGTTGATGTATAATACGTTAAAATTGACTAGTAAGGATAAAGATAATTCCTTATTATAATTTTAAAATGATTTAGAAAACCTCATTTCATAAATTGGAATGAGGTTTTTTTTTGCTATAGTTTAAAGAATTCACTTTTTGGAAATTAATCAATCTAAAACTATCAATGCCTGGTGTATGTATGACTGGGCTAATTCCGTCTACGCCATAGTTATTAAATCATCCATTTTCCCTGTATTTTATAATACAGCCACTCAAAATGCTTTTGATGGAGACGTAGTAGATTTTTTTGGTTTTCAATTTATTAATACCGCCCTTTATTCATTTGCTATCTCTTTTAGTTTTCTTGTGGTAGCTGTCATATCTCCTTTATTGTCTGGCATAGCAGATTATTCTTCCAATAAGAAAGCCTTTATGAAGTTTTTTACATACTTAGGCGCTTTTTCCTGTATTGGTCTTTTCTTTTTTACTGGTGAAAATGTTGAGTGGGCCATAATCTGTTCCATTTTAGCAAGTATAGGATATACAGGGAGTTTGGTTTTCTATAACTCCTTTTTAACTATAATTGCTACTCCTGATAGGCATGATATGATTAGTGCTAAAGGTTTTTCTTTAGGTTATGTTGGAAGCATATTGTTGCTAGTAGTGAATTTGATTTGTATTTCTAACCCGCAATGGTTTGGTGTAGAAAGCACAGCCATAATTGCACGTTTTTCATTTTTAACTGTGGGGTTATGGTGGATGGGATTTGCTCAAATCACCTTTAAGGCTTTAAAGGAGCCTAAAGTATCCATTAATTACTCTAATTCATTGATTATAAATGGTTATAAGGAAATTCTTAAGGTATTTAAGGAGATAAAGGGACATCCGATTTTAAAGTATTTTCTGACATCCTTTTTCTTCTATAGTATGGGTGTGCAGACAGTAATGTACATGGCTGCTTCATTTGGGAGCAAGGAACTTAATCTTCCAGGGGATAAATTAATAATAACCATTATTATAATCAATGCTGTGGCCATTATCGGGTCATATGGCTTTGCATATCTCTCGAAAAGAAGCTCTAACAAGTTTTCCTTGCTGAATATGTTGGCCATTTGGGTCGGTATATGTGTTTATGCATATTTCGTCTACACAGATTATCAATTTTACATTCTGGCTTTTGTAGTAGGATTAGTTATGGGCGGAATCCAATCCTTATCTAGAAGTACGTATGCCAAAATAATGCCTCAGAAAACTAATGACGAAGCTTCCTACTTCAGTTTTTATGATGTAACTGAAAAATTAGCAGTGGTCATAGGTACTTTTTCCTATGGATTTATTGAACAATGGACGGGAAGCATGCGAAATAGTACGATTGCATTAGGGCTTTTCTTTGCAGTGGGCATTGGTTTTTTATTGATGGTGCGAATACATTCCAAGTTAAATTATAATAAAGCCAAGGAATCAAGAACTACTTAATCAGTTTGCTGCATTTTCTCCTCCATCATTTTTTCTTTCCTTCTCATCTCTTCTTGAGTTGCTTCCAGTTCTTCCATGTTTTGCCTTAGCTCTTCCTCCTGAGCTCGCATTTCCTCTGCTTGTTGCTGCATTTGTTCAAGCAATATTCGTGTCTTCTCATTGTTTTGGGTAGTGGCAATAGCTGAAGCAACGTATTCTCCAGCCTTTTCAAGAAATTTAACTTCATGGTCTTCAAATTTTCTGAAGGAAGCTAATTCTATCAGGGCTTGGACATTTTCATTATACATCATAGGTACAACAGCCAGGCAAGTAGGGGTTGCATCACCTAGACCAGATTTAATAAATGTATAATCTTGAGGGATTTCGGTAAGCAACAAGGTCTCTCGTTCTCTATAGGTTTGACCCACTAAGCCTTGCCCAATTTCAATCTTTTTATTCAAGAATTTACGTCTGTCAAAAGCATAGGCCGCTGATAGTTCAAGGTGCTTTTCATTGTGGTCATCCTCATCTTGAACTAAGATGAATAAACTACCTTGTTGTGCTCCCAAATATTCCGTTAAGTATTTTGTGGATTGAAAAGTCAGGTCTTTAGTGTCTTGCTCACTATTCCTGATGATTTCACTCAATTTAGAAAGACCCTCAGTAGACCAAATGCGCTTTTTATTTTCTACATCAGCTAATTCCATTTGTTTTTTCATTTCAATTAGCTGGCCAGCAAGATTTTCCTGATTCAATTCCCTATTTTCTTCTGTCATGCCTTCCCATTCCACATCATATTCGCCTGATGCCACTTTTCTAACATAGTGAGCAGCTTTCTTAAGGTTTTCAATCGAACCATTTAGTATTTTTGCAGCTCCTCGAAAGCGCGTGTCTCCATCATTAAACAAATACTTTTTATTATTCTCTCTTAGGTTAATCAATAGTGCAGTTCTGTCTTTATTTTCTTTTTTCAATTTGAAGAGAACAAAGATTAAAGTTGGTAAGCCAATGAGTAACAGCAAAAGTTGAACTATTGTATTTTGAAAAATAGCTCTTTCATACTTAGCTTCTGCCTTTTCCACTAGTTCCTCTTCAAATTCATATAATCTTGTAGTAAAGGCATCATTTATTGGCCAAAAAGTCCTTCCATAATCGTCCTTCAATAATTCTTTGTAGGCTTCTAAGTCATCATTCTTTAAATGACCAACCATTTCTTCATACATATCAGCATATTTTTTAAAACCTGCTTTTAATTTGGGATAGTTTACAGGATCAGAATAGCCTTGAATAGCAAATAGACTATCTAATTTTTTGAAATTTTGTCGATTTTCTCTTCTTGCATTTGCCACACTCCAAAATAAAAAACCATCTTCCCTTATTAATGCATACCCTCTACCACTAATGTCCATTTGACGGATATTGAGTAGTGTATTTTCAGCAACTCTAAAAACCATATCAGTTTGTTCTTTGGTTTCTAGGGCATCACTCATCACGCTTTTATTATAAAAGGAAAGCGTAACACTTAATAAGATAAGTGCTGAAACTGTATAGATAGCAATGGATATCAAGTGTTTATTCAGGAATTTCCTCATGATTCTTTAAAAAATAATATGATTAACTACTTTAAATTATAATATAATTCTTTCAAAACAAAGGGCTGATTCATTTATAAATTATACCAAGATGTGCTTTTTTGACAATTTTTTGAATATCTATATTACTTAGTATTTTGATTTCCATTGGTAATCGAAAAGCACCAGTAAAATAATAGATGCAATATTTTTTATTTAATTATGTAAAAAGTACTATTTTCATTTCTTAAACTAAAATTTCATACAATGATGAGAAAATTACTTTTAGTATGTTTTAGCTTTTGGTTATTTTCCTCCTATGCACAGGAAACTTATACGGTTAATGGTGTAAAGGATGAGAGACCAGGCTTGCATGCCTTTATTAATGCAACTTTACATGTTGATTATCAAACTATTCTGGAAAATGCTACTTTGGTGATTCAGAAAGGTGAGGTAGTTGCATCCGGTAAAGATGTTAAAATACCTAATGGCGCAATTGTTCACGATTTAAAAGGAAAGCATATTTATCCTTCTTTTATAGAATTGTCTAGCAATATTGGAATGCCTAAGTCAGAAAGTAGTCGAAGTCCTGGGCCACAATTGGGGCCTAAAAAGGATGGGGCTTACAATGCCAATGATGCAATTAGAGCCTACTTTAAAGCTCATGAGGCTTTTGAAACCAAAGATTCTGATGCCGATAAAATGCGTAAAGCGGGATTTGGAGTGGTCTTGACTCATAATCAAGATGGCCTAGTTAGAGGAACAGGAACAGTCGTTGCTTTGCATAATGGTCCCGAAAATGAAATTATTTTGAAAGAATCAGCTTCACAACATTTTTCTTTTGATAAAGGAAGCTCTACCCAAGATAATCCTTCTTCTTTAATGGGTGCTATTGCTTTAATCAAACAAACATATCTTGATGCAAAATGGTATGCTAAGCAAAATGAAATGGTAGATGTGTCTTTAGCTGCTTTTAATAATAACATGAATTACCCGCAGTTTTTTGATGCTGGTGGAGATAAACTTTATGTTCTTCGAGCGGATAAATTGGGAGATGGATTTGGTGTTCAGTACATTATAAAAGGAAATGGTGACGAGTACCAGAGGCTGGATGAAATTAAAGCAACTAATGCACAATTAATTCTTCCTGTAAATTACCCAGAAGCTATTGATGTAGAGGATCCATTTGATGCGCTTAATGTAAGTCTTGCTGAAATGAAACATTGGGAGATGGCACCTCATAATTTGAAAATGGTGACGGATAAGGGTATAAATTATTCTATTACTTCTGATGGTTTAAAAGATGCTTCAAAGCTTTCCGATATGATCTCACAATCTTTAGATGCTGGTTTGTCTGAGGAACAGGCTTTAAAAGCTCTAACTTATAATCCTGCTCAATTCATAAAAATGGGTAATAAACTAGGGAGTTTGACTAAAGGTAAAATTGCCAACTTTATCATCACAGATGGAAGCCCAGTAAAAAAAGATACTAAGATATATGAAAACTGGGTGCAGGGAAATCCATACAAATACCAAGACTATACCTTGCCTGAATTGGCTGGTAATTATATATTGAATGTTGGTGATGATGATTATCAATTGGAAGTTGCAGGATTGCCTGGGAAAGAGAAATTTAAAATTGTGGTAAATGATACGACCTCTTACGATGTGAAATCTGAAATTTCCAAGCAATTGATCACTTTGTCTTTCAAAGACGAAAGCAAAGAAGAGATAGGAAAAATCAGGTTGTCTGGTTGGTTGAAAGAAGGCGGATTAAGCGGGAATGCCAAAATGCCTGATGGAAGCTGGAAAGAATGGAACGCTACATTAAATGAAGGTGATTCGCCAGAGAAAAAGGAAGAAGATAAGGAAGAGGAAGAAAAAGAGGAAAAGGCTGAGATTGGTTCCTTAGTTTATCCCTTTGTAGCTCACGGAAATGAAGAAAAGCCTAAAGCAGAAACCATCTTAATTAAAAATGCTACGGTTTGGACCAATGAAGCAGATGGAGTTTTGGAAAACACTGACGTTTTGTTGGAAAACGGAAAAATTTCAAAAATAGGAAAGGGTCTTTCTGCATCTGGGGCTAGAGAAATAGACGGAACCGGAAAACATCTAACGCCTGGAATTATTGATGAGCATTCACATATTGCTATAAGCCGAGGAGTGAATGAAGGGTCTGAAGCGGTAACGGCTGAAGTGAATATTGAAGATGTTGTAGATTCAGAAGATATAAATATCTACCGTCAATTATCGGGTGGAGTAGTAGCTTCTCAATTGTTACACGGTTCGGCAAATCCTATTGGAGGGCGTTCAGCTATTATTAAGTTGAAGTGGGGCTATAGTCCAGAGGAAATGAAAATAGATTGGGCTGATAAATTCATCAAATTTGCTCTTGGTGAAAATGTGAAGCAATCCAATTGGGGCGATAGAAACACCGTTCGTTTCCCTCAGACCAGAATGGGAGTGGAGCAAGTTTTTGAGGATGCCTTCACAAGAGCAAGAGAATACGAAGCAAAATGGAAAGCTTATAATGGTCTGTCAAAAAGAGATAAAGCAAATGCAACGGCTCCTAGAAAGGATTTGGAATTAGAGACTTTGGTTGAAATTTTGAATAGTGAAAGATTTATTTCTTGTCACTCTTATGTGCAATCAGAGATCAATATGTTGATGGAAGTTGCTGAAAGATATGGCTTTAGAATTAATACTTTCACTCATATTTTGGAAGGCTATAAGTTAGCTGATAAAATGAAAGAGCATGGTGTTGGGGGTTCTACTTTCTCAGACTGGTGGGCTTATAAATTCGAAGTGAATGACGCTATCCCATATAATGCAGCTTTAATGCATGGAGAAGGAGTGGTTACAGCCATTAATTCAGATGATGCCGAAATGGGAAGAAGATTAAATCAGGAAGCAGGAAAAACGATGAAATATGGTGGTGTAGCTGTTGAAGAAGCTTTAAAAATGGTCACCTTAAACCCTGCTAAACTATTACATCTTGATGACAGAATGGGAAGTATAAAAGTTGGCAAAGATGCTGATGTAGTACTTTGGAGTGATGAACCACTTTCTATTTATGCAAAAGCAGAAAAAACCATCATAGAAGGAGCGGTTTATTTTGATAGAGATGAGCAAGCAGAAAAACTGGATGCTATACAAGCTGAAAGAGCTCGATTAGTGGCTAAAATGCAAGGTGAGAAGTCTAGTGGTAAACCTACTCAAAAGGCCAAGCCAAAATCACAGATTATCTATCACTGCGAAACTGAAATTGAAAATTATTCATCTTTAAAATAAGCTGAAATGAAGATATATAACTATTTAGGAATATTATTACTGAGTCTTTTTAGCTTTTCGGCTATAGCTCAGGTGCCCGCACCAGGAGAGGAACAAAAGCAGCCTATTGCTATAATGAATGCCTATGCTCACCTTGGAAATGGAGAGGTGATCGAAAATTCTGTGGTCACGTTTGCAGATGGAATCATCACAAATGTGGGAGATGCTACCACTATTCGAATAGATTTATCCAAATTCAAAGTGATAGATGCAGAAGGAATGCATATATATCCAGGGCTAATCGCTAGCAATACCATCATAGGATTGGAAGAAATTGCAGCTGTTAGAGCTACACGGGATCAAGATGAAACAGGAGAGTTTAATCCTAATGTAAGAGCGTTGATCGCCTACAACACAGATTCTGAGATAATTCCCACTACTCGATTTAATGGCGTTTTGTATGCCCAGACTACCCCTAGAGGTGGAAGAATATCAGGAAGTAGTTCTGTAATGGACTTAGATGCCTGGAATTGGGAAGATGCCGTTTTGAAAAATGATGAAGGAATTCATTTAAACTGGCCTTCAAAATTGAGGTATCCGAGATGGTGGTTAGGAGAAACCGAGTGGAGAGAAAATGAGGATTATGATAAAGAGTATGAGGAAGTGAAAGGATTTTTTAAAGATGCTGTGTCTTATAAAGAGATCAGTAATCCTGAAACAACTAATTTGAAATTAGAAGCCATGAAGGGCTTATTTGATGGATCAAAAAGCCTTTACATTCATACGGACAGAGCGAAGGAAATTCTTCAATCTATACAGTTTGCTTTAGAAATGGGTGTAAAAAAAGTGGTGTTAGTTGGAGGAGATGAGGCCTATTACGTTAAAGATTTCCTTAAAGAAAATGAAATCCCGGTTATTCTGGAAGAAACTTTACGATTACCGAGCAGAACTGCTGACCCCGTGGATATGCCATATCAACTGCCTAATTTGCTTCATAAGGCGGGCATAAAAGTGGCTATTGGTCAGTGGGGAGAGGTAATGCAAGTAAGGAACTTGCCTTTTAGTGTAGGTACCGCAGCAGCTTACGGACTAGGAAAGGAAGAAGCTTTGAAAATGGTCACCTTGAATGCAGCGGAGATTATGGGAGTGGATGATAAAATTGGTAGTCTGGAGAAAGGTAAAATTGCTTCTATTGTGGTTTCAAAAGGAGATATTCTAGATATGGATGGAAATCAGCCCGAATATGTTTTCATTGAGGGAAGACAAGTAACACTTGATGCTCATCAACAAAGATTGTATAAGAAGTTTAAAGATAAGTATGAAGATTGATAAATAATTTGTGTTGAAATCAACTATTTTAAAGCCCGTATCGAAAAATACGGGCTTTTTTATGCAAATGATCATGAATAAGATGCTCAGTCTTATAAACTAAACTTCAAGGGAGATAACAATAAGTTTCCTTTGCGGACACTTTGCAGCTCTGTCTGCCGATCCAATGCTATTGAGTTAAGAAAATGTCTTTAAGGAGTTTTTCGCTAAAGCGAAAAAACTTTTGTTTTCTTTTGTATCTCTTGTGGTATATAACAATGTTTTTTAATCTGTACCAACATTAGCAAATTCTCAACACAACTTGTCCCGTATTTATCGGGAAAAGAGACAATAGATAAGAAAATAACCAAGGTAATTTTTTGGAATACAGTGAAACACGAAACTTTTAAGTTTAACTTATTAACATTGTCTGCCGATCAGGCAGGTCTGCGGCTTCCGATGTAAAATGCGGAAAGCTTATGCGAGACATTTTTTGCGTCAAAGACGACTGAGGATAATTCATGTTATACACTAGATAAAAAAATGAATTTGTTGAAATCCGATTTCATTATAGTTTTCGTACATTATGCATAACTGAAAAAATAGAATCATGGAACATCAATCTAATTCATCAATTCAATGGAAGCAGACCGCTAGTTTACTGGCTTTATATGCGTCAGTAATAATTGGTTGGATTGCTTATCACCGTTACCAGCCTGCTTTATTAGATACTTTTGATATGACAGAATTTGAGCCACTTTTGATTTGGGCTCAAGCGATAATATTGATCTTAACACCACCATTAGCAGGTTATTTGGGGGATAAATATAGAGATAGATTTGGAAACCGTTTGCGTATCATCACGCTGGGTGTAAGTTTTGCAGCTATGATTTTCATGACCGTTGCCTTTACTTTAATAGTAAATCCTCCTCAGTCATTCGTATTGTATGCATTACCTGTTTTGGTCATTCTTTGGTTGTTTGCCATGAGTTTGTTTACAAGTCCGGCAATATCAACGATTGAAATATTCTCACCCAGTTCACAATTGCCGATTACGGTAGCGGCTTTGACTATTGTTTCGGATTTATTGTACTCTTTGGAGCCTGTGATTGTAGATATTATTGATTTCCTTGGTGGAGCAGCAACATTTGCTGTAGGGGGTATTATTGTTTCTATATCTGGATATCTATTGAGGAAAAATTCATTGCAGCTGACAATTACCGGGAAGGAAGAAAGACCCGATGATAAAAACCCAAAATCCAATATGCCTAAAGTGATTTTATTGGGAGTGGGAATGGGATTGTTTTCAGGTTTAATAATTGAAGTTTTTCCTGATTATTTGAATAAACTTGAATCGGTTGTGGGAATTAGTGGTCAGTGGATTTCATCCATTGTATTGGTTCTTACTGCTATTTTTTCAATTATTATCAGTAGGAGAGTTTCAAAAGACAACATTATTAAATTATTAGTAATGGGATTAATATTTGCAGGAATCAGCACAGTAGGTGTTTTTACAATCTCTAGCAACACGATTATACTGATATTATTAGCAGTATTTGCCATATTTTACGCAATGGTGAATGTTACAGCATTGCCATTGGCGCTTCAAAATACATCAGTAAAGGAAAAGGTGTTTGGCGTAGGAGTGTTCTTTTGCGGATTTGAAATACCTAATAGTGTGATTGATGTGATGTTGATTTAGTTTTGTTTCAAAAACAAAATATTCCAGTTAAAAGTATTTACATATTAGTATTTGAAAGAGGAGTATTTTTAAATCCTTCCTCTTGATTAACTAGCTATTATTAATTAAAGCACAATGATTCCATGGTCGGTGGCACACCGACCATCTCTCCTAGATAGCTTTCTTTCTGCTTCCGGTCGGTGAGCCACCGACCAGGCGCTAGATCTTATGTTAATCTGAGTTATTATTCATTTATTAAGTCAAGGGGAGAAGCTATTATTAGAAATGTCTGATACTTTTTTAGTGTCAGACATTTTTTTAGGTTATGACTAATCAACCCAAACCGTTTTCTGATTGACAAATTCTTTAATTCCCATTTCAGATAATTCTCTACCATAACCGCTCATTTTTATTCCGCCAAAAGGAACTGCTGGATGAGAAGCCATTAATTTATTGATGTAAACAGCCCCGCTTTCTACTTCTCTTACAAGCTTTTTGGCTTTTTTGATATCCTTGCTCCATAATGATCCGCCAAGTCCGAACCTGGAGTCATTAGCTAATTCTATGGCATGTTTTTCATCCTTTGCAATTAGAACTACAGCCACGGGACCAAATAACTCTTCTTCATAAGCTGGCATGCCAGGTTTTACATCAGTTAAGACAGTAGGCTCAAAAAAGGCTTTATCTCTTTTTCCTCCAATTAATACTTTAGCCCCTTTTTCTACTGATTTTTGAACTTGTTCCTCCAGTTCCTTCGCTAGATCTTCTCTAGCCATAGAGCCGTAATCAAATTCATCTTTTGATGGATCCCCAATTTTGATATTTTCAAATTCGCTCTGGAATATTTTAAGAAAATCATCAGCTATAGATTCCTCTAAAATAAATCGTTTGGCAGCAATACAGCTTTGTCCATTATTGATCATTCTGGCTTTGACTCCCGTTTTGGCAGCTTCTTGAATATCGGCATCTTTTAAAACAATAAATGGGTCGCTTCCACCTAATTCTAAAACCGTTTTCTTGAGATTCTTTCCAGCTCTTTCGGCTACTTTACTTCCTGCTGCTTCGCTTCCAGTTAATGTTGCAGCTTTTACCCGCTTATCATCTAAAATCATATTGACTTTAGAAGAGGAAACTAATAAAGTTTGAAAGCAACCTTTGGGAAACCCTGCATCTACAAAGACTTCTTCTATTGCCAAAGCACATTGAGGTACATTGGAAGCATGTTTTAACAATCCCACATTTCCTGCCATTAAATTGGGTGCTGCAAATCTAAAAACTTGCCAAAAAGGAAAATTCCAAGGCATTATGGCTAAAACTATTCCAATAGGATCATGCGCTACATAAGCTTCACCCTTCGGTACTTCCAATGGCTTATCAGATAAAAATTTCTCCGCATTTTCTGCATAATAATCACAAGCTAATGCGCACTTTTCAATCTCAGCAATAGCTTCTCTTTTTGCTTTGCCCATTTCCATAGTCATTAAGCTGGCATAATGTTCTTTTCTGTCCCTAAGCAAAATTGCAGATTTTAGCATCAATTCCTTTCTTTGAGTAAAATTGGTAGTTCTCCAATCGTCATAAGATTTTTCAGCAAGCTCAATTTTATCTACTATTTGCTGATCTGTCTCTTCTTTGAAGCTTTTTATAACTTCATTATTGAATGGATTTCTGCTTTCAATTGCCATAATTCTCTGTGGTTTTATTAAAAAATTATCTAATCACTTTATTTGCATGGATCCCTGCAGCTATTAAAGCAAAAGAGGGTGCAAATAAAACGCCAACAATGGGTATTAGTATAAACAGGTTTAAAGCCAAACCGTTACCTAAAACCAAGCCTTTATGTTTAAAAATTTCCTTTAAGCTCCTTTTTACACTTAATTGATAGTATTCATTTCTATAATCCAACATAGAAGCACCAAAGAAAAAGCTCTCCACAAGAAAAACTAAAATCACAAAAGCAGGAGAGAGGAAAGGGATAGTGATACTTAATAAGAGGAGTGCGAGATAAATGATTAGGTTGAGACTGATTAGAATCAAACCCATCATCATACCTCTTCCAATTTCAGAAATGAGTCTAACTAGGTTAATTGTTTTCTTCTGATTGTTGAGGATGTTTTGAGTACGCTCTGAAAGTATAGCCAGAACAGGGGCGAATATTATTAAGACAATGTATTTGTACAGATTAATGTAAAATGATATTAGCAGGATTCGGATAAAAATGGCCGTAAGGATTTGGAGAAAACTACCCCATTCTTCCCAATCAGCTGGAAAACTGAAAGTACTGTATATGAAATCAATCAATTTACCTGTATAGATCCAGGCAAAAACGCCCACAAATAGGAAGGCGAAAAGATTGAAAAAAGCAGCACTCAAAATGAAGCCTTTCAGTTGGTGTTTTCGCACAAATTGAAAGGCTTCATAATAGGTTAAAGTCGATTGACTAAATTCCTTGAAAAACTGCCTCATTTTTCAACAGGAAAATTTGCGGCTCCCCAAGCTTGCATTCCCCCTGTGATGTTGATTACATTTTTAAAACCTGCCTCCTTCATTTGAGTTGCAGCTTTTAAACTTCTGCTACCCGATCTGCAAATCACATAATAGGTTTTATCTTTATCTAGTTTTTTAATGGATGTAGTAAATAGATCTGTCTTTAAAACATCAAGATTTTCACTTCCTGGAATTTTGCCTTCAGCATATTCCTGGGCAGTTCTAACATCCAGTACTACTTTGCTTTCATCATCATTGAATGGAATAGCATGTAAATCATTAACAGTCATATTTTCTTGAGCATTTCCCTGCGAACAAGCAGTTATAAGAAAAGCAGAAATTAATAAGGTGAATAAGGTTTTCATATCTTTATTTTTAATTCGAATATACAAACGTAATGCAATTAATAAAATTCAATGTAGCAATGGTTACGGATTTTAAGAGTTAATGGCTTAATGAAGATGGAAGTTGGGAGTTGGAAGAGGGAAGTGTGTACGTCTCTGGTATAGGTTGACCATATAAGTCAATATATATGAAAGCGAAGGTAAAATTAATTGAGAAGTACCGTAAGTATTCGGAAGGCTTTAAAAAATCTATTGTCGATGATTTTGAAAGTGGTAAATTTAGTGTGAGCCAATTGGAGCGCATACACAAGATTTCTAATCAGAGTATCTATAAATGGATTTATAAATACTCGAACCATAATGAACGTGGTCAACGCATAGTAGAGATGAAAGACAGTAGTACAGAAAAATTGAAAGCTTTGGAGCAACGCATCAAGGAGTTAGAGCAAACAGTTGGTCAGAAGCAGATACAGATTGATTATTTTGAAAAGATGATTGATGTAGCCAAGACTGAATTAGATATCGACATCAAAAAAAACTCCAACACCCCACAATCGAGTGGTTCAGCAACAACCAGAAGAAAATAAACTTTTCCATGAACCAGTTGTATGAAACCATAGGCATTAGCAAGCAGGCTGTACATCAGTATGCAAAGCGTCAAGCTATCTTTGATAAGAAAGTAGCAGATTTAGTTATGGAGGCTGATCAGTTAAGAGAAGCCCATCCCGGTTGTGGGGTTGAGAAAATGTATGACACACTACGTCCTGATTTCATTGGAAGAGATCGCTTTGTATCTCTGTTCATGGCACTAGGCTACCGTTTAAAAGCTAAAAGAAATTACAGAAGGACTACTTATTCCTCAGATGTGTATTATCCTAACCTCATCAAAGGAATGAAGATAAAAGGTCCTTCTCTGATTTGGCAATCTGACATCACTTATATCCGCATAGGTGAAAAGTTT
Source organism: Marivirga tractuosa DSM 4126 (assembly GCF_000183425.1). Classification (NCBI taxonomy): domain Bacteria; kingdom Pseudomonadati; phylum Bacteroidota; class Cytophagia; order Cytophagales; family Marivirgaceae; genus Marivirga; species Marivirga tractuosa. The sequence goes on along the minus strand of NC_014759.1, from coordinate 774,120 downwards.
TATTATGCTGTATTTATCATTGATGTTTATACAAAGAAAATAGTCGGCTATCATGTAGGTGATCATATGCGAGCGACTGCCAATATTAAGGCGCTTAAAATGGCATTTAAAGATCATAAACCACCTAAGATCCATCATTCAGATCGAGGTAGCCAGTATATCTATCATCAGTATATTGATCTTCTAAGAAGTGAAAATTGTGAAATAAGTATGGCTAAAACTGCACAGGATAATGCTTATGCAGAGCGAATCAATCGAACAATCAAAAATGATTATATCGAATTATGGCAGCCCTCCAGCTTTGATGAGTTAAAAAGGAAAATGAAAAAAGCAGTACAGCACTACAATAATGTAAGACCACATAACCATATTGGAAAAATGAGTCCAGAAGAATTTGAGAAAAAATTGTTGATGAAAAGTACTTTTCATCAACAATCAATCACTATATTCAATAATGAAATAAATGTTTAAAAACGGTCAACTCTATTCAGGGAAGTGCAGTGCATGGCAGTAGTTTCCACTAGCCGGAGAAAAAGGGAGTGTTAGCTAGAAGCTGCTAGATGTCGTTCTCTGAATTCCTAATTCGTAATTCTATAATAGTTCGAAGTAGGATGATGGATGTTGGGTGAGGGGTGGCAGTTGTTTCCACCAGCCGGAGATAGACCTAAAGATGCTGTATTCTTCCTCAGGCTGCTTGATATCATTCTCTTAATTCGTAATTCCTAATTCGTAATTCTATAATAGCTCGAAGCTCGAAGCTGGAAGTAGGAAGTAGGATGATGGATGTAGGATGTAGGATGGAGGGGGCAGTAGTTTCCACCAGCCGGAGAAAAAGGGAGTGTTAGCTAGAAGCTGCTTGATGTCGTTTTCTTAATTCATAATTCCTAATTCGTAATTGCTAATTATTAATTCTCTAATTATTAATTCCTAATTAAATTTTCTTAGTTTTGTTATTTGAAATATAGAAATCTTGATTAAAAATATTACATTATTTATTCTTGTAGCCATACTTTTTGCCTCATGCGTTGGCAATAAACGATTGGTGTATCTACAAAATGATGATTTGCATGAAAATCAACCCAAAGACACGGTTTTAAGGGAGTATGATTTAACTTATCATGACTATAAAATCCAACCACAAGATATACTTTCAGTTCAATTCAAGAGCATAACGGATGAGGATTTCGATATCTTCAGTGATTTTGGATTGGGCGGTGGAAATATTGGAGGCGGAGGGGCTATCCTTGCACTGAGGGGTGAATTGGTTGATCCGCAAGGGCAAATTGGCTTCCCAGTAGTTGGAAAAATTAAGGTACAGGGCATGACTGTTTTTGAAGTGCAGGATACACTTCAAAGCATAGCGTCTCAGTATGTGGAAGATCCTGTAGTTAAAGTTCGTTTATTAAACTATAGGTTTACCGTTTTAGGGGAAGTCAATGGGGAAAGTGTAATCACTACTCAAAATACAAGAGTAACCTTTATGGAAGCTATAGGAATGGCGGGTGGTCTGACAGAATTAGCCAGTAGAGATAATGTCAAGGTTATTCGTCAAAAAGGAGATAAAGCAGAAGTTTTCTATGTTAATTTATTAGAAGAAGAGTTTTTGGAATCAGAAAAGTTTTATGTCTATCAAAATGATATTATAATTGTTCCACCTTTGCAACAAAGACCAATCAGACGTTATTACAGCCAGAATTTAAGTTTACTGCTTTCATCTGTTTCGGCTGTATTATTTATAGGAAGTTTTTTTGGTTTAAGCGCTACAAGATAAAAAATATTGGATAATCAATTTAACCCATATAGTTCTGATTTTGCCGACCCAAGCATGGGTACCTCTGCATCCGAAGGAAGTCAATTAATTGACTTTAAAAGGGTGCTGTACAAGGTTATAAAATTTTGGTACATCATTGTGATTACTTCTCTTTTAGCATTATCTGTAGCTTATATTATTAACCGCTATAGCACCCGGATCTATCCAGTGAATGCCTCTATCATGATAAAAGAGAATCAGGAGGAAGCGGGGGCTAAGTTTTTATATACCAATGCCATTTCAGATCCGTACCGGAATTATTTTAATGAAATGTACGTCATCAAATCTTTTCCTTTGATTCAGTCCGTGGTGGAGGAGCTTCAGTTTGAGGTGGCCTATTATCGGGAAGGTGAAATCAAAAGTTCAGAATATTATAATCCTGAATTTCCCGTTGAGGTGATGCCTGAGCAGGGTTTTAAGTTGCCATACGGAAAATCAGTAGGTATTACCTTTTTGAACCAAAAGCAATTTAAGCTTTCCAATATTTCTCCTGCAGATGAAGGAGAAGAGAGCAAAGGAGAAAAAGTATTTCAATTTGAGGAGCTAGTTCCCATCAACGGTCATAAAGTTATTTTCAGTAATAGAGGAGTGATTGCAGAGGGAGACTTGAATAAGTATTATGTGGTGAGATTTTCCGATCCTGAAAGCATTACGGGGCAATACCAATCCAAACTTAATGCAAAATGGGCTGAGCAGGGATCGTCAGTGTTAAACTTAAGTTTGAATGGATCCGAACCCCTCAAAGAAATCGCTTTTCTGAATACATTCATAAAGAAATATCAAAAACTTGACATGGATCGGAAAAACCAAGAGGCAAGTCAAACCATTCAGTTTATTGATGATCAGTTAGCAGGCATCTCGGACACGCTAAAATATTACGAGCAGAAACTAACTGAGTTTAAGAAAGAAAATGTAGTCACCAGTATGGATGGCGAGGCCTTAAGGGTCTATGAAAACCTTCAGAAAATCGAGGAGGATGCCGTTCAATATAAGGTGCAGGAGCAATATTATAGCTACTTAAGAAAGTTTCTACAAAATCGGGAAAATGAGTTAGACCAAGTCGTAACGCCTGAAAGTGTAGGTATAGAAGATCAGGTGATAGCCGAAATGCTAGGAAAGCTTTTGCAGCTTGATATAGAGATTAAACGGTTCCAACAGAAAGATAAATTAGTTAACCCTGTGCTGGAAGATAAAAGACAGGAGATGCAGGCCTTAAAAACCAATATCTTAAGTAGTATTGAAACGCTGGAAGAAACCAAGGCGATTATGCAAAGGTCAGTGAAGCGGCAACAGCAAATTTTAGAAGAGCAGCTGAAATTATTGCCTGGCTTGCAGCAGGATTTCATTAATATTAAAAGAGACTATTCTTTTAGAGAAGGTTTATATACTTTTTTAATGCAAAAAAGGGCAGAAGCCGCTATTTCTAAAGCTTCCACTACTAGCGATATCAGGACGGTAAACCCTCCTAAACTAGCTGGTGGTCCTATTACTCCTAAAACCACGCAGAATTATTTGATATTCTTAGTAATAGGTTTAATCATTCCAATCGGCTTTTTCATCATTTTAGAGCTGTTTAATAATAAAATTCAATCTAAAGAGGATATTGAAAGGGCTACCTCCATACAGGTGATAGGTGGTATTGGACATAAGAAGCTTCAAGATAATTTAGTTGTTTACCGTAAACCGCGTTCTGCCGTGGCGGAGTCTTTTAGGGCTTTAAGATCAAATTTAAACTTCTATACTGAAGGCAAAGAGAAAAAAGTGTTTTTGGTTACCTCCTCCATTTCTGGTGAAGGGAAGACCTTTACAACTATAAATTTAGCCACGGTTTTAGCACTTTCTGGAAGACGAACTTTACTAATTGGTGCCGATATGAGACGGCCTAAAATCTTTGATGATTTTAATCTACATAATGACTTCGGATTAAGTAATTTACTTTCTGGGCAGGCTGAAATGGGAGAAGTAGTGCAAACGACTGAAATTGATAATTTGGATTTACTAAGCGCAGGCCCCATTCCTCCGAATCCGAGTGAGCTATTAATGAAAGATCTCATGAAAGAAAGCTTAGACAAAGCCTTTAAAACCTATGATTTCATTATTATTGACTCACCTCCCATTGCTTTGGTAACGGATGCCTTTGTATTATCAAAGTTTGCAGATCACACCATTTTCATGGTAAGACAAGATTATACGCCTAAAGAAGCGGTGACTGCGGCAAATGAATTATATACTAAGGGCAAAATTAAAAACCTCAGCATTCTATTCAATGACATCAAAAAAGCCGGACCGGGTTATGGCTACGGCTATGGCTACGGCTACGGCTACGGCTATGGTTACGGCTATGGCTATGGAAAGAGAAAAGACGGATACGGCTACTACCAAGAAAGCTAAAGCTTAATTACGAATTATGAATTTTGGAATTACGATTTGGACAGCGGAAGGCTGTTGGTTTAACCACAACCTGTCCCGACCTAATCGCGAAGGAAACAAAGCTTTTTACTAAGTTTCAAAAAGAAAATGGCTAGCCCTCCAGTCTAACGCATTACGGGTCTGACTGGTAAGTGTAAAAAAAGGATTAGCACGATTCTCGGAATCAATTTTAGCTTGCGTCACACTTAAACCCCTCATCAATTAGCCTCAACAGTTATTTTCTTGGTGACTTTTGTGTAAATCTCTGTGCTTACCCAATTCAGCTTAACTGAATAACTTTTGTTTTCTTTTCTTACTTTGTGGTTCCTCCAATCAGCTTTAGCTGATTCAACTATTTATCAATTATATTTTTTCATTTGCGTATTGCAAAACAGAATTAAATCCCATAAATTTATAATTGAGTAGTTATTTTACTCGTTTTCATAATACTGTTATGAATTTTCAACTTACTAGTTAACAGCACTAACTTTATTGTTTTCTGCGTAAAATAATCCGTGAGAGCTATCTCCGCCAGCTGGCGGAGATTATAGGGGTGTTCCTTGAGGGGTGTCGGCTGCAAAGAATTGGATGTAAAGGAAAATGCATTAACTAGCCTTTTTGTTAGGTTCCTGTGTGGGACTGAAAGGGCGGAGCCGTAGTTAATTAATAATTAGGAATTGGTTAATTAATAATTGGGCTAGCACCGTATTGGCACCCTACTAGGTCAGTATCACAAGTCAGACTGCTTTTAATTAGTGATTAGTTATTAGTAATTTATACTTAATAATTGATACTTTCGAGTTCTAACTATCGTTGGCTAATGGCCGGCTTTATTGCAATTGTATTTCCAGTTATTGCAATTATACATCAACCATATTTCCATAATAAATCTATTACCATCTGCCTTAACTTGACAACACGACAACTTCCTAACCTGACAACCTGTAAACTTGATAACTTAAATTGTTAGATACCTTAATCACTTCTAAAACCCGAATAAAACTCCTGCTGAAATTCTTCTTGAATGCGCAGACCAAGAGCTATTTGCGTTCGTTGGAAGGAGAGTTTGGGGAGAGCACCAATGCGATTCGCTTAGAGCTCAATAAATTTGAAGAAGCCGGCATGCTAAAGGCTGATGTTGAAGGCAATAAAAAACTCTACCAAGCCAATATAAAACATCCATTATTTGAAGATATACATAGTATTATTAAAAAATATATTGGAATCGACCGAGTAATTGAGCAAATCATCGGCAATGTTGGGCAATTGGAAAAAGTATATTTGATAGGAGATTATGCAAAAGGTGTGGATGGAGGCATCATTGATTTCTTATTGGTAGGCGATAATTTTAATTACGATTATATAGCTAATATGACAGGCATAGCAGAAAAGAAAATAGATCGCAAGATAAGGTTCCTCTATATGAAGCCTAAGGAGCTGGTAGGACAGGTACCTACTGCTGAGGCGGGTTTGCTGCTTTGGGAAAGCTAAAGCCCCCTAACCCGCCAGCTGGCGGGGAATTTGGGCAGTGCACAAAAATATATGCTTTACAGCAAGTCGGGAGGCTGGAATCTAGCTTATACTGTTTACTTAAAACTTAAAACCTATAACTTACTACTTAAAACTTCTACCAAATCAGAACTTTTCCAAGCTAATCCAGCTTCTAATTATAGAAATTAAGTATATTCAATCATGGAAATAAGCCCCCTAGCCCCCGAAGGGGGAATCTAAAGAGAATGGTGAGGCTCCCATCAAATATTGATTTATCGGAATTGCAGGATATGTTAGATTATTTGAGGTGCAAGGAGCTAACATCAACCTCAAAAAGCCCCCTAGCCCCCAATGGGGGAATTGTGAGGTTTCTTCTACAGTAGATTTGGCTCAATCCTTGTCAGCTAAAGCCTGATGTTGATAAGCTGGCAATGGACGTTAATGCCTCCATGTGGAAGAAATTAAAGAAAGAAAGTTATAGAAATTGAAAATTACGGTTGATTCAAATATTGTAATTTATAGATTTATTGGAACTAATTAAATTTAAGGGTCATGAACATTGAAGCACGAAAAATATCGTTTATTCAAGAATTTTTGAAGTTACAGAATGAAGATATCATCAATAGCTTAGAGCAAATTTTGAAAAAAGGAAAGCTACAATCATATCATGAAAATTTAAAACCTATGAGTGTTGAGCAGCTAAATTCAGAAATTGACCAAGCAATGGACGATTCTAAAAATGGAAGAATGACTAAAGCATCTGAACTGAAAGCGAAGTATAAGTAATGGAATTAGAGGTTTACTGGCTTGAATTAGCGGAGAGCAAATTAGACGATATTTACGATTACTACACATTTAAAGCCAGTCGGAAAACAGCAAAATGCTTAGTAGATGGGATAATTGATAAGACCCTCCAATTAGTTGATCAGCCTTTTGTAGGTCAGATTGAAGAAAACTTAAATACGAGACCTGAAAAATTCAGATACCTAATTTATAGAAATTATAAAATCATTTACTGGATAAACACTGATCAAAATCGTATAGAAATAGCCAATGTTTTTGATACCAGGCAGAATCCTGATAAATTACTAGAAAACGACACTTAATGTATAAGCTTAAAAGCCTATTTATCCCGTCTTCGGGAAGGCTTTTTGAACCGCTTAACCTGTCCCGCACTGTAAGTCGGGAGACATAAAGTCGCAAAGTAAAGAAAGTATTTTCTCTGCGTAAACTTTGCGCCTCCCGACTTACAGTGCGGGACAGGTTCGCGCCTTCGCGAGAAAAATAATCAGCCTTAGGCTGTCCTTAGTGCCCTTTGTGAAAAACTTAGAGAAACTTAGTGGTTAAACTTTCACAGCCTTAGGCTGTCTATTGTTTTCTTTTGTCCCTTTTCCCGATGAATGCGGGACAAGTAGTGGTAAAAAATTAATCAGCTTTAGCTGATTTAAACTCAGCCTTTGGCTGTAAATAAAATATTAGAAATTTGAAAAAAATATTAGTAACAGGTTCAGCGGGGTTCATCCCGTGAAATTTTCTCAAATTGATTTATTATGTTTACATATTACACAGTTTGAAAGCCTAAGGCTTTTGGGTAACTCTCGCAAAGAATTATTAAAAGGAAAAATTCTGAGATTGGAAATAGTGTTTACATATTGAATTTAATTAACGTTGCGTAAACTTTGCGCCTTCGCGCCTTTGCGTGAGATTTTTAACAGCCTTCGGCTGTCCTTTTGTGTTCTCTTGTTTCTCTTGTGGTTAAATTAAACAGCTTTAGCTGTTAATAAAAAAATATATTGATTTGAAAAAAATATTAGTAACAGGTTCAGCGGGGTTTATCGGATATCATCTCACGAAAGCCCTCCTTGAGCGTGGAGATCAGGTAATCGGCTACGACAACATCAATGATTACTATGATGTTAACCTCAAATACGGCCGCCTCAACGAATTAGGAATCAAAAGAGAACTGGTCAAAAACCACCAATTAGTACTCAGCGAGCAATACCCGAATTTCCGATTTGTAAAAGCCGACCTATGCGATAGAGATTACCTCTACCAATTATTTGAAGAAGAGCAATTTGACCATGTAATCAACTTAGCAGCACAAGCAGGAGTTCGGTACTCCGTAGAAAACCCCCAAGCCTATATCGATGCCAATATCCAAGGCTTTCTAAATATATTAGAAGCTTGCCGGCATTACCCTGTAAAACATTTAGTTTACGCCTCTTCTAGCTCTGTTTACGGCAGCAATACCCAAATGCCCTTTTCAGTGCACCACCATACTGATCACCCATTATCACTCTATGCCGCCACCAAAAAGAGCAATGAAATGATGGCGCATACCTACAGCCATTTATTCAATATAGCCACTACAGGCATACGCTTTTTCACCGTTTACGGTAGCTGGGGCAGACCTGATATGGCACTTTTCCTATTTGCGGAAGCCATTCGAAAAGGAGAGAAGATCAAGGTTTTTAACCAGGGGGAAATGGAAAGGGATTTTACCTATGTGGGAGATATAGTTAAAGGCGTAATGGCAGCACTAGACCAACCCGCTACAAGTAATGCAGCATTTGATACTAATATACCTGATGCTGGCAGCTCCAATGCACCTTACCGACTCTATAATATTGGCAACAACCAACCAGTTAAACTTTTAGACTATATCAAAGCATTGGAAAAAGCCATGGGCAAAACAGCTGAAAAGGAATTTTTACCCATGCAACCCGGTGATGTTCAAAAAACTTATGCAGATGTGCAAGATTTAATTAATGATTTTAATTATCAACCGAATACTCCATTGGAAAAAGGGATAGAGGAGTTTGTGTCGTGGTTTATAGAATATAAGAATAAAAAAAAAGCATGAGGTAAGATTACTCTCACAAAGAAGCTTAGCCTTCGCTATCCAAATAAATAAAAGGAAATTTTTCAATTAAAACTTATTACATAGAAATTTATCTATCGTTTTAGAAGTCATTAAACCTTATCAATAATAAGTGAAATCAATGTAAATGCTTTGAAAAAAGAAAATAACAAAGCCAGATTCGGATGCGATAAAGCTTAATAAAGTAGTGGGAATGAGCAGCGTGATTTTATAAAACTAAAAAACAAAAAAAGCTAGTTTAGTGATGAAAATCATTCAAAATATTTATTTCTAATTTTAAAAATGAAGAAGTTTCTAATTAAGGTACTGACTTTTTTTATAACTATTATTATTTCCTCGTATATAATTGTTTGGGTTTATGAAAAACCAAAACGTTTAACTTATAAAAATGGGACAAATATTAAACTTAACAAATGGAATTCAATCAAAATTGAAAAGAATAGTTTTGACGTAATTATACTAGGGTCTAGTAGGGGCTCTAGTGCGTATAACCCTTTAATTCTTGATAGTATTTCTAAACTTAATTCTTATAATATGTGCACTGGATCCCAACATATTAAAGAAAGCTTTTATATGTTTAAAGAAATTTTAAAATTTCAGAAACCAAAATATCTGGTATATGAAGCATTTCTCCCTTCATTTAAAAACTCTTATGATTTTAATAATCTTTTTTCAAATGCTGAATTTATGGCAAATGAAATGATATATAATGAGTTTTTAACTGAAAAATTTCTTGATCTATTATTTCCTGTAATAAAGTATAAGGCATATCTTAAGCAGGAAGCAATAAATATTTTACGTGGAAATCAAAAGAAATCTTATTATGAATCGTCATGGATTAAAGGTCATAGACCCTCTAACAGAGTTAATGATTCCATTGATATAAAAAAATTCCCTCCAATTTATTCGTTTTCTAACACCGATCTACTACCAATAGCAACAATAGAAAAATATTTAAGCAAAATAAAAAGCATTTGTGAAGAAAATAATATCAAACTAATCTGTATGCGGGCGCCCTATCCACCTTCAAGAATGTTGAAATCAACACAAGATACTGCGCACATGTATTTCAAAAACTATTTTAATAAGAATCAGATACCATTTTATGATCTAAATTATCAGTCAAAAACATTTTACACTGATTTTGACTTTGAAGATTATCACCATATGAATTCTATTGGAGCTAAGAAAGCCTCTAAAGATTTAGCAATAATTCTTAATTCCTATGAAGGGGAATAATTTTGAGGGTTGAGTATCAAGATTTAAACTAAGGCTTTAAATGATGTATTTCGCTAAATCAAGGTGAAAATATCAGCTTATTATTTAAAGTAAATGCCTAAAAAATACAATAAATGAAAAAACAATTAATCACCTAATATCAAGAATGGAGAATAGAAAGAAACATCTACGAATAGAGTTATATTATCTTTTACATTGATAGAGTTAATTTGAATTAAATAAAAAAAGAGGCTTGGATTCTTCTTTTAGGAAATCATCCAGAAAAACAGGAAAAGATTTTAATTTATGAAAATAGAAATGTACAGACCTTTTTTATTGACTCTGGATACAATATGACTACCTAGGGTAATTTTGTTGAAGGAAACAAAGAAAATGGTAGCCATCCTTTAGTTTCTATAAGTCCAAGATCTGCTTACATAATTTGTGTTGAGGTTATAAAACACCTAGTTACTATTTAAATGGTAAAAAAGTATTGCGAAAGCCAAGAGCATAGATGCAGAATCTGAGTAACTACATTTGCAGATAGATGGTGTTAGATATATATTAAATTACTAGTTGATTATTGTAATAATCGACCTAATAAAACTTTTGATAATTAGGTAGGTAAGTTTTTTTCCTAGTATAATTGATTTTATAAAAATGTTATTTAATTCCTCAGAATTCGCTTTATTCTTGCCATTCAGTTTCTTACTGTATTGGTTTGTCTTTAAAAAGCACTTAAAGGCACAAAATTTCTTTTTATTAGCCATTAGCTATGTGTTTTATGGCTGGTGGGACTGGCGTTTTCTATCTCTGATTGCTTTTAGCTCATTGGTAGACTTTATAGCTGGTCAGCAAATAGAAAAGAGCAATACTAAAGCTCGAAAGAAGTTCTTTCTGTGGATTAGTATCTGTACCAATTTAGGTTTCCTAGGCTTTTTTAAGTACTTCAACTTCTTTGCCGAGTCTTTCGCTGACATGGTGACCATGATAGGCATGCAAGCCAACCCTTGGTCATTAAATGTGATATTGCCGGTTGGGATTAGCTTTTACACCTTTCAGACCATGAGCTATACTATTGACCTCTACAGAGGGCAGATGAAAGCAGAAAAAGACCCTGTTGCTTTTTTTGCTTATGTGAGCTTTTTCCCGCAGTTGGTGGCGGGACCCATTGAAAGGGCGGTAAACTTATTGCCACAGTTTAAAATTAAACGAGAGTTTAGCTATGAACAAGGCGCAGACGGCATGCGTCTTATTTTATGGGGATTATTTAAAAAAGTCGTCATAGCAGATAACTGTGCAATTTTTGTAAATGAGATTTTTGCCAATTACCAAAGTGCCAGTGGGATGGAACTTATATTAGGAGCTGTATTTTTTGCTTTTCAGATTTATGGAGATTTCTCAGGGTATTCGGATATTGCCATAGGTACCGCCAAGCTATTTGGCTTTAATTTAATGACCAACTTTAGAACGCCTTATTTCTCTCGAGATATGGCAGAATTTTGGCGTAGGTGGCATATTTCCCTTTCTACCTGGTTTAGAGATTATGTTTATATCCCTTTAGGCGGTAGCAGAGTAGGAAAGGGCAGAGCAGTTTTTAATACTTTTGTGATTTTTGTAGTTTCTGGTTTTTGGCATGGAGCAAACTGGACGTTCATTATCTGGGGAGCTTTAAACGCAATTTATTTTCTGCCTCTATTATTATTGGGAAAAAACAGAAAAAATACTGATACAGTAGCTGAAAATAGATTTTTACCGAATTTAGTAGAAATCTGGCAAATGGGATCCACATTTGCATTGACTTGTTTGGCTTGGGTGTTTTTTAGAGCTGAGACTGTTACAAATGCATTTGTTTACATCAGAAATATTTTCAATTTTGAGGGTTCCTTTTTTGATTTAAAAAGACCCTCATTAATTGGTTATTCTCTTCCATTAATTATAATTTTTTGGATATTTATTGAATGGATAATACGTAAGAACAGTATAGAAAATTTATTTGGTGACAGAGCAAACAAGTTAGTTAAATACGGGTTTTACTATGCTATAGTAGTAATAATATTCTTTTTTGGAGCTTTCGATAAATCAGAATTTATATATTTTCAGTTCTAGAAATGCAAAAATTTCTTTTAAAATTTTCTTATTTTTCAATACCTCTATTATCTGCATATTTATTAATAGAATATGCGAATCGGAATATTCCAAATGAATATTTAACCAAGATTGAGAATTTCGAGAGATCAGTAAATGATATTGAAGTTTTAGTATTTGGCAGTTCTCATGCTTTGAGAGGGATAAATCCTGACTACTTTACAGATTATTATTCCTTTAATATGGGAATGGTTGGTCAACCGATGCAAATCGACTTTGAGATATTTGATAAGTATAAAAAGCAATTAAACAATTTGAAGGTATTAATTATTTCGATCTCTCATTTTACCTTAAGCACGAATATTAGTGAGGGTAGAATTGCTAAAAGGGTACCTTACTATCAACATTTTTATAAGCTAGATCTATTATCACATTATAATCTTAATCGCTATACTGTATTGCCATCAGTCGGATTCAAAAAAGCTACGGTAAATTGCATAAAATTTTGTGTGCTTGGTAAGAAAAGAAAAATTGAAACTAATAGATATGGATATATGGGTGAAGGTGGATTGTTAGTAAAAGACTCTTTATCATTTTTAACAGCAGCCAATGAAGCAGCTCTTCTACATAAAGATGATAATAGCTATGATATTAAAAATAACTTGATTTTGTTAAATAGAATAATAGCATGGACATCAGCCAGAAATATCAAAGTTTTTTTAATTGAAACTCCAAAAACTAATGAATTTCAAGATATTCGAGATATTAAGAAAACTGATTTAATAGATAGTACTTTATTTTTATTAGATTCAGTGAATCCAAACGTCACCTATCAAGATTATACAGAATTATTTAAATATAAGAAGTATTTCCGAAATCCAGACCACCTTAATGATTTTGGAGCTAAAGAGTTTACGTTAGTTTTAAATAGCAAGATTAATGAGCTCTTTAAGGAGTAGGACTGGCATAGCCTTAGCTTGGGATTTATTAGGTAATTACGGAGGACAAATCAGTTCATTTATTATTTCTATTTTCTTAGCACGTTTATTAGATCCAGAAGAATTTGGTTTGGTAGGCATGTCTATGGTGTTTATTGCTGTTTTGCAAATATTTAAGGATATGGGGTTTGCTTCTGCTCTTATTCAGAATAAAGAAAATACTAGCTTAACATATTCCTCTGTTTTTTATTTAAATGTTTTTGCGGGGATAATTTTTACTGTTGTAATTTATTTTTTAGCACCATTTATTGGGGGCTTCTATGAGAATCAAAAGGTAACGGATTTAGTAAGACTGTTATCTATTACTTATTTTATTAGCAGTTTTAATATTGTTCAAATCACCATTTTAAGAAAAAAACTTGATTTTAGAAGTCTTACATTTAGGCAATTATCAAGTCAAATCGTTGCAGGTATTATAGCTATTATTTTTGCTTGGAAGGGATTTGGTGTTTATGCATTAATAATACAACAAATTACCGCAGCTTTAATAAGTACTGTTTTGTTATGGAAAATATCTGATTGGCATCCAAAAATTGAATTTTCGTGGCTAGAAGTTAAACAACTGTCAAGTTTTTCAATTTATGTATTTGCAGCCCAATCTGTAAATCAATTGATTAAACAAGCAGATACTCTTATAGTGGGTAAATTATTTTCCCCTGCCACACTGGGTTTTTATTCTAGAGCTAATTCCTTGAATAGCTTAATAAACAAGAATTCTGTTAGTAGCATAGCAAAAGTTTTCTTTCCAGCTTTAGCAAGTATACAAGATAAAGATGAACGGTTTGAAGCAATTTTTTTGAAAGTGATAAGTTTGGTTTCTGTTTTATCTGTATTTTTGACTGGATTTTTTTTTATAGCAGGAGAAGAACTAGTAATAGGTCTATTTGGTGCTAAGTGGGAGCCATCTGTATTTATTTTTAAAATTATAATAATTAATGGGTTTACTTACCCAATCAGCGCAATGATAGTAAACGCTTTTATGGCTAAGGGTAAATCTAAACAAAATTTCCACTACGGAAACATCCGTAAAGTAATACAATTGACTCCGATGATTTTTGCTTTTTTATATGGATTTAATGCCTTTTTGTATGCTACAGTTGCTTCTAATATCTTAGCCTGGATTTTGAATAATATATTCGTTCATATTTCCTTGAAAATATCTTTAAAGGATCAATTTAAAGTGGTTTTACCTAACTTATTGGTAGTTGTTGTTTTGCTTTTTATAATTGAATATTGGTTGAATATCGACAGAAATTTGATTAATACTATTTTAAAATTACTAGGCTATACAGCTATTTATTTATTGTATCTCAAAATTTCAGGCAATATAATTCTAGATGAAATGAATACTATCGTCAATAAGATCAGATTAAAATTAAATCAATAAATGAAATTTTTCTTAAAAAGAATCAAAAAAGAATTAATCGCAATCAAATTAATTCGCAAACCGAAGATTTTTGTAATTTCTTTCCAAAGGACAGGAACAACTTCAACGGGTAGATTTTTATCTGACCATAATTATAGAGTAGCTACATATTCTATATCAAAAAGAAATAATTGGACCTTAAAATGGTTCAAAGGAGATTTTGAAAAAATATTTAATTCTTTAGAATTTAAATCCCATCAGGTATTTGAAGATGATCCATGGTGGTGTGGTGATTTTTATAAAGTGTTATTCCATCGATGCCCAAATTCGAAGTTTATCTTATTAGAAAGAGATGCTGATAAATGGTTTGACTCAATGATAAGCCATTCAGGAGGTAAAACTTTAGGGAATACCTACAGCCACAGTAAATTATATGGAAGGGAGATTGATTATTATGATCTAAATATTCAAAGTACTAAATTGTATTCTCCTGAAATTGATAATTTATTAGAATTAGATGAGAGTTATCGAGAACATTATAAAAAAGTTTACCTTTTACGAAATAGAGAGATTTTAGAATTTTTTGATCAGTTTGGTAAAGATAGATTAATTCATACTCGATTAGAAGATCAAGATAAATGGAAAAAAATTGGAAAATTTTTAAATTTTCAAGTCAAGGATGGTTATAATATTCACGCTAATAAAAGTAATAAATGATTCCTGTTACTAAACCTTATCTTCCACCTATTGAAAAGTATCAAAAGTACGTTGAAGGCATTTATCAGCGACAATGGCTTACCAATAACGGGCCTCTGGTAAATGAATTTGAACTTCAGTTGAAAGATTATCTGGAACAGAATCATTTGCTATATGTTAGTAATGGTACAATAGCCTTGCAAATTGCTATTAAAGCTCTGAAATTAAAAGGAGAGATTATCACAACTCCATTTTCATACGTAGCTACTACAAGTAGTATAGTTTGGGAGGGTTGTACTCCTGTTTATGTTGACATCGATGAAGGAACATTAAATATCGATCCAAAAAAAATTGAAGATGCTATTACAGGTAAAACATCAGCTATTTTAGCTACTCACTGTTTTGGAAATGCTTGTGATATAGATGCTATAGACGGTATTGCTAAAAAGCATAATTTAAAGGTTATTTATGATGCAGCTCATTGTTTTGGTACTCAATATAAAGGTAAAAGTATCTTTGGATATGGTGATATTAGTACTTGTAGTCTGCATGCAACAAAATTGATGCATTCCATAGAAGGGGGATTGGTAGTTACTAAGGATCCAGATTTATTAAAGCGAATGGCTTACATGCGTAATTTTGGGCATGATGGCCCCGAGAAATTTAACGGTGTAGGGATAAATGCAAAAAATTCTGAATTTCATGCAGCTATGGGCTTAGCTGTATTAGATGATATAAAAGTAATTTTGGAAAGGAGGAGGGAGCAATCAAAGTATTATGACGAGAAATTATCTAATTTAGAAGTTAAATATCAGAAAATACAAGAGCAGTGTGACTTTAATTTTGCTTACTATCCTATAGTCTTCAAATCTGAGGAAATCTGTTTAGCTACAAAAAAAGGTTTAGAAATAAATGAAATATTCCCTAGAAGATATTTTTATCCTTCACTAAGTAAGTTGGAATATGTCGGCACACAAAGTGTAGCGAGTTCTAATTCTATTTCCAAAAGGATACTTTGCCTACCGGTTTTTCACACGCTTAGTAAGGAGGAACAAGATATGGTTTGTCGAATTTTACTGAGAATTCAAAATAATTAAAATGAAGACATTGGTATTAACTGATAATGTGATCATTTACGAAGGTCTAAAAAAAATTTTTGATGATTACAATTATGATCATGTTGATTTTGCGCATAGTCATATAAAATCTGATATTTGGAGTCATGAGGACTTTAGAGGATTTGATAAAGCAATCAATGTTAAGCAAGATCAGGAGTTCCTTATTAACAATTATAATCTGATCATTTCCGGTCATTGTAAACAATTTTTCCCCAAAAAATTAGTGAATCAAATTCGCTGTATAAATATTCATCCTGGTTATAATCCAATTAACAGAGGTTGGTATCCCCAAGTATTTGCTATAGTAAATGATTTGCCAATTGGAGCAACAATCCATGAAATGGATGAAAAGTTAGATCATGGACCAATTATTACAAGAGCAATGATAGAGAAACATGAAGAAGATACCTCACTGGAAATTTATACCAGAGTGATCAATGAAGAATTAAAATTGTTTAAAGAAAATTTTAAAGAGATTATTAGTAACACCTATAAAACAATTACAATAGCGGGAGAAAATTCGCACTTTTTTGATAAAGAGGATTTTAAAAACCTGTCTGAAATTGATTTAGATAAGAAGGTTAGTTTTAGAGAGGCTTTAGACTTTTTAAGAGCAATGACACATGGTGACTATAAAAATGCCTACTTCATAGATAAAAAAGGTGATAAAGTCTTTGTGTCAATAAAATTGAATAAGGAGAATGGATAAACCACTAGTAAGCACTTGTATTATTGCTTATAATCATGAAGCTTATATTGAAGAATGCTTGCTGGGAGCTTTAAAGCAAAAATTAGAATATCCTTATGAAATTGTTATCGGAGAGGATAAATCAACCGACAAAACATTAAAAATTTGTAGAGAATATGCTTCAAAGTTTCCTGATAAAATAAGACTTCTCGAAAGAACTGAGAATTTGGGTATGAATGGAAACTGGGTAGATACTATTAAAAATTGTAACGGTAAATATATAGCTCTTTGCGAAGGAGATGATTATTGGACAGACCCTCTTAAACTGCAGAAGCAAGCAGATTTATTGGAAAATGATGAAGAGTTTGTATTAAGCTACCATAATGCTATGTGTATAAATGAGGATAATTCAAATAGCCTTGGTCTTAAGTTAAATAAATCTGAGTGCAAAGATTTTGAAGGAGAAAAATTAAAAAGAATTGTCACATTACCCACATCAGGAGTTTTATTTCGAAAGTTTAATATTGATTTAATTCCTGACGGTTTTTATAAAGTGCTTAACGCAGATACATTTCTTTGGGCTATTTTAGGAGAATTTGGAGGTGCCAAATATTTAGATACTGTAGAGCCAAGTAGGTATAGAATTCATGATTTAGGTATTTACTCTAGTTTAAATAAATTTGAGAGAAATGCCAAAAGATTAGATACTTTTAAATACATTCAAGCGTACTATAAAAAAGATAAAGATATTTACTCCTTCTATAAAGAGAAAATTAGAACCAGGAAATTTTATATGCTAAAGAGTTCCATTAAGCAACTTAATATTAAAAAAACAATTTATTCAATTAAGATAATTTTTCTGAAATAGTGATAGCAATACTGATTAAAACGTATAATCGAGAAAAAACTTTATTTAATACTTTAGAAAGCATTTCTAAGTTTTGCAAAAATATAGAGTATAAACTGTACATTTTCGATGATAGTAATAAAATAAGTAATGAAAAAATCATTTATTACGATAAGCTAAAATGTAGTAATCATTTTATCTATTGTACGGAAAGTAAAACTTCTGTAACAGCGGCAAGAAATTTTTTAGTTCAAAATTTAGAAGATGAAAAATATGTTCTCAGAATAGATGATGATTTTGAATTTAACAAAGATACAAAATTAGAAGTTTTAATTTCAATTTTAGATTTTGATTCTCGAATTGGAGTCATTTCTGGTATTGAAAAACAAATTGGAACGGGTAAAGGTGTTTTGAACGGAGAAATAAGTCCAAGACAAGGTTTTTTTAAAATTGAAGATGAAGTTTTAATTAAGAACAATGTTCCTGTAAAAAATTGGAAATTTAATAAAACAAACAAGAATCATAGGTTTTCTTATTGTGACTTTTCAAGAAATTTTTTAATGATAAGACGTTCAGTTTTTAATGATATTTCATGGGATGAGTCTTTACCTTTTCATGGCGAACATGAGGACTTTATGTTGCAAATTAAACAATCACCATGGAAGCTTGCGTTCTCCCCTGACAGTATGCATTTCCACCGTGAGGATTTATCAATTGAGGAAAGAAATAAATACAAGGAGGAAAAGATGATTTTAAATAAAAAATCAGACTGGGCTAAATATTTTTATATTAAATGGAAAGTGAAGAAAAGGAAAAATAGTTATCCTTTACTATATAATCTTGAAAGAAAACTCAAGTCAATTATTGGAATCCATTGATTTTGAATATGCTATCCGAATAAGAATGGAATGTTTTGGTATTCCATTAGAATATTAAGCTCCAATATGCAGATATCGGTATAAAACAGAAGTTCCCTAGTATCGGATGAATAAATTAATGGAAATAATATAATAAAAATATGCATTCAAAACATTTAATTGATTTATTTAAGACCTTTTATAGACAGTGTGGATTATGCTATCATTCCGTTTCTAACATTTCAGATTTAGATGATCAATATTTACATAATGTAAGTGTAGATAAATTTAAGAAGCAGATTACTACTATCCCTAAAATTTGGGGAGATTTGTCATTGAATTTTAATTTGATTAAACCTTTTATAACATTTGACGATGGTTATAAAAGTTTATTACAAACTGCAGTTCCGATATTGAAAAAGCATAAAATACCGGCTTTTTTTTTATTAATTCCAAGACTTTAAATGGTGACATACTATGGAGAGACAAAATTCGTCTACTATATAATCATAATTTAGAGAACGAATTTTTAGAAGAGCTTAGAAAAAATATGACTTTATGCGCTAATTTTTCTTTGTATAAAGATTCTAAATCACCTCATATTTCATCAAAATCTGTAGAATCTGAACTTAATCAATTTATTTATAGAAAGGGGATTGGCCACAAAAATGATTTGTATATGAATAAAGATGATTTAAAGGAATTGGCAGAGGTCAAATTTTTTCATTTGGGAAATCATACAAAAAGCCATTATTTTCTTTCCTCATTATCTTATGAAGAACAATTGACAGAAATTGAAAGTGGTTTTCAGGATTTGGTGGATTTAGATTTACCAATCTCAAAAGTATTTGCTGCTCCATTTGGTAATTATGATAGTGTAAATGAAGATACATTTAAAATCTTAAGAAGTAATAGTTATGAAGTTCTGTTATTAACAAATGGCAGGCAAAATTTAAAATTAGATGTAAGAAAATCTGCTGGAAAGATTAAAGTTTATAATCGATACTTGCCGAAATAAATATGTTAAATTCAATAAAGAAATTACTACTAGGCTCACCAAAGGCTATTAATGATAATCCGTTCAAATCATTGTCTTATTATAATGATTTCGTCAATGACAATTTTCTCCTTTGCACAGGTATGGGTAGAAGTGGCACTCACTTCATGGCAAAATTATTTGATAATTCTAAAAATGTTGATGCACTTCACTTAGATGAAGTTGGTAATTCTACTGCAGATAGCTTCTATCAATATGCAAAATGGTATGGTCTTGATGTTGATACCTATCCTTTATTGTCTTCTAGAAATTACTTAATTAAGGAGGCAAAATCAGAGAATAAGATATTTTTTGAGTCAAATCCATACCTGTCCTTACATATTTCTGATTTCATTAAACACTTGAATACTAAAGTTATTCTAATATATAGAGATCCTAAAAAAGTTATTGAATCACATTATAATAAGGGTTGGTATTTAGACCATAAGTTAGCATTTCAAATTGATCAGCATCGGTTGCCAGGGTATCAATATGAGTATCAAAGTCCCAATCATTTTTTTGGTAGATTTCATCCAAATACGAGAAGGGAATTGGATGGTTGGCAAACATTAACAAGAGTAGGGAAAATATCCTGGATGTGGAGGCAGGTATATAAAACGGGGCTCTCTGAATTGAAGAGTCATCCAGCTAAAATTTATCTAGTGAAGCTAGAAGATTTTGATTACTCAAGTTATCAAAATTGTTGTAAGTTTTTAGGAGTATCTGAAATTACTGAAAATAGGTTTGAAGAAATACGGACTAAGAAACCTGGTAAAGGTGCTTACTCAAGTTTTCCTGAGTGGTCAGAGAAAGAAATTAATGAATTTCTATTTTACACTAATGATATTTTAAAAGATTTAAACAATCAATTAAAAAAGAGTTTGTGAAAATATTTTATTTAGCCGAATCAATTATCCCATCAAGAGCTGCAAATAGCATTCACGTAATGCAGATGTGTGCTGCCATGTCTGATTTGGGAAATCAAATTACCCTTGTAGTTCCGAAATTTACTAATAATCAAGTTGAACGGGAAGTAACTAATGTATTTAAGTTCTACGGTGTTCCTGAAACTTTCAAAATTAAATTCATAAAAAAACCTTCTATAACTGGGGGGGTGTATATCCGCGCGATACAGGCTGCTATTTTTGCTAAAAAAAATAAAGCAATTATTTATAGTAGAGATTATTGGGGGGCATTATTTGCTTGTCTTTTTGGTTTAAATGTATATCATGAATTTCATCAACCTTTGCCAGAATATAGAGGTTGGCGTGGTTTTCTATCCAGAAAGTTTCATAGCAATGCTAGATTAAGGAAGATTATTGTGATATCAGAAGCTTTAAAAAAAATTTTTATGGCTGCTGACATTTCAAAGGAACGTATGTTGGTGGCACACGATGCTGCTTCTGAAGGTCAACATATACCTGAAAGATTAGTAGACGGGTTTCATATTGGTTATGTTGGTCATCTGTACGAAGGTAGGGGGATAGAGTTGATTTTTGAAATGGCTAAGCAGCTACCAGAATATTATTTTCATTTGATTGGAGGGAATGACACAGATATCAAAAGGCATAAAGGAAATAGACCCCCTCGAAATATTATTTTTCATGGATTTTTACCACCTTCTAAAGTAGGAGCACTTCGAAAATCAATGGATATATTACTTGCTCCCTACCAGAAGGAGGTGAAGATATGGGGCGGACTAAAAAATACTGTAGATTATATGAGTCCGCTGAAGGTTTTCGAATATATGTCAACCAAAAAGCCTATAATTATTTCTGATTTACCAGTTCTGCATGAAGTATTAAATACTGAAAATGCTGTTTTTTGTGATCCAGAAAATGCAAATGAGTGGGTTGAAGCCATAGAATCATTAAAACAAAATTCAGAAAAGAGAGATTTAATTGCCTTTCATGCATATCAAGACTTCAAGCAGAAATACACTTGGGATAAAAGAGCAAAAAATATAATGCAGGTTATTCACAAAGATTATGAATGAAAAGAGGATTTTATATGTTTTTTATCAAACTCCAAATCAGGCCAATGGTGGAGTAAATAGTTTATGGGAAGTGATTCAAGGACTTCAAGAATATCAGCCAGTTCTATTGACGAATAGGGCTTCTGATATTACCCGAAAAGCAAAATCAAGAGGCCTAAAAGTTTACCTTTTCAAGCAAAACGAAAATTTCGGTCTATTTAATAGACTATTTAATTTGATTCTTTTTCAATTCATTATGCTTAAGGTCTTTTTGAGCCATAATATTAAAGTCACACATTTTAATGATATTTTGGTTTTATTAAATGGAGTCTTTTTATCAAAATTGTTTCAAAAAAGAATTTTATTTAATATTAGAGCAGTAAAAGAGCCAAACCAAGTTTACAGTCTTAAATGGAAAATTGTAGATCTTTGTGATTATATAGTTTCTCTTTCATGTGAAATGAAAAATGAACTTTTAACTCGGCTACCTGTGAAAAATCAAAATAGTCTAAAGAAGAAGTCAAGTGTAATTTACAGTATTGTAGATTTAGATAAATTTAAACCAGCTAGTAATAGTGTGAAAAATAAACTAGCCTGCGAATTTAATTTTGATGAAAATCAATTAAATCTAGTTTACCCAGCAGCTTTTAAAGAAGTGAAGAATCAAAAGGAATTCATAACCGAATCACTTGAATTTGTAAAAAAGAATAATGTTCATATTCATTTTGTTGGTGACTTTAATGAATATGCTACGCAATGTGAGGAAATTGTAAGCAAAAATAAGGCAGACAATCATTATACTTTTCATGGCTTTAAAAAAGATATTCATGAATTTTACTATGCTGCTGATTTGGTGATCTTAGCCTCCAAAAGAGAAGGTATGGCGAGGTGTATGATTGAAAGCATAGCATGTGGCAAACCTTTTGTTTCTTTCAATGTAACTAGTGCCAAAGAAATTTTAGAAAAAAATCGATGTGGGTTGGTTGCTAAACAAGGTGACTACCGATCTTTCTTTGATAAAGTTTTGGAACTATCTTCCAATACCAAAATGTATCAAGAATATGCAGCAAATGGTAGAGTGCTTGCAGTAGGGAAATTTGATAAAATTCATAATATTGAACAATATAAATCAATTTATTTCTCTTGAATAAAAAACTGAACGTTTTCATTGAAATACCAGTTCTGGTTAAATTTTTAATAGTACTATACTTTGTAGTGTTTGTACTAACTGAAAATCTATTGCAATTGGCACATGAAAAGGAACCTAGTGTTGCCATTATTACTATAGTAATTTTGAATATACTAACTGGCGCTTTAGGTATATTTCCTTTCTTTCTCCGCGGTTTTGGTTTACTACATCTGCTTATCTTCCCGGATTTAATAGGGTTATTTAAAGGATTTGCCAAAAACCCAGTTGGCTTTTTTGAATTAAGCTACGAGAATGGCGTGATTCTTAACACTACAAGTGCTGGCTATATTCCACCGTATTCACTGATTGACCTTAACCTACAATCTACCTTTTTAACATTCATTTGGATAATTTTTGTTTATGTTGGTTATTTCTATTCTAATCCACAGCTAAGTTTGCAGCTAAAAGGTATTGCTAAAACAGCGTCACAAAAGAGATTCTACTTATTGTCATTAGTTGCTGTTATCGTAATCATGGTATTCTTTTATAGCGTAGGAGGCGTCACGAGTTGGATTTCAACTTGGGGTTTGGCTGGAGGCAGAGATAAAGCAGCTGAAGGATTAGGTCCCATAATGAGATTGCTTAAGGTTGCTTATTTTATTCCACTAATTTGGTATTTGCTGAAAGGAACTAAAGTCTTTAGAAATCCTGTTTTTTTGCTGATTTTACTCCTGACAATTTCCGTTGGTTTTTTCTCTACTGGTTCTAGGTCATCTGTTATTACTGTCATTTTAGCATTCTTTGTGGTGTATATGATAAAAACGCATAAAATTCCAAAAGTAGTACCTGTCATCAGTTTTTTTGTAGCAGTGTTTTTATTTGGTCTTTTAGGTCAGATAAGGTCTGAATCAACCTATAATCAAGGTCGATTTGCATGGGAGAATATTGAGTTCGATATTAAAGAAAACATAGAGGATGCTGGCCAGGAAGCTGAAGCATGGGCAGGTTTGGGTACTTCAATAGCTATTTATGATAAGGTTCCAGATGAAATAGATTATTTGTATGGGAAGAGTTATGTAGCTTTTATCATGTTTTGGATCCCTCGTGCAATATGGTCTGATAAACCACACAGTGCTGGATATTATACAGGGAGAGAAATTTTTAATAGTGGGGGAGGCGTACCCCCTCCTCCTAATGCGGAAGCTTTTTGGAATTTCGGATATTTAGGAGTGATAATTATAGCCTTTGTGCAAGGTGTATTATCCAAACTTATCGTAAATACTTTTAGGCAGTATTATTTTGTGCCGGGTGTCGTTATATTTTATGTTTTTATATTGATTTCAGGCTTTAGTATGTCTACATTGGTGCTAACTGCACTATTACAGAGCTCTATTTTTATTTTTCTCGTATTGAAATATTTAAGACTGATTTAAGTTAACGAGTAATCTTTTTCTATTGTAGGCTTTCTAAAATGTGCCAAAGGTATATTTTTCAATTTTTCAAAAATTCTTCATTAAGTTCCTGAATACCACTATAGAGATCCATTGTTTTTAGATAAGCGTTCCACAATTCCTGAGCAAATCAAAAATCTATGATCTGATTTTTTGATGTGGGAGTAAGGAAAACTCACTCTTATCTGCTATGTTTACAAAGTCAAAAAATACTGCCCTAAACTTTGAGGTTTCATCAAGGGCACAATAATTATCAAGTTTATTAAAAAAAGGGTATGGTTAAGAATTTTTCGTTTGTCAAGAGGCTTTTATGGTATTTAAGGAATCCTAATCACTGGAATCATTTCTTTTTTGCAATCAAAAGAAGATTTCGTTGGTTAATAGTTGGTAGAGAAAAATTTGATAAAAGTATTGAAGCTGAAAAGTGGTGTAAAGAAATGAAGATAGCCGATGATGAAATAATTAGAAATACGACAAATAGTGATTCTGTGGCTTTGCCATCTGATTTAGTGAATTACATAGAAGAAAAGAAGAAAGATCTAAATAGCGCTGATGTAGTGTTAGGGGATGAAGGTAATTTACACTTAATGTACAATTTGATTGTCTTATCTAAGGCTAATAGAATCATTGAAACCGGAGTTGCCTTTGGTTGGTCTTCTTTAGTTATTCTTTCTGCAATTAAAAATAGTAATGGTAGATTAGTCAGTACAGATAAACCTGTGCCGGATAAAGAGACAAATCGATATATTGGGATTGCAGTTCCGAATGATCTGAGAGAAAATTGGGTTTTATACAAAGAAGCTGATATCTCAGGGCTTGAAAAGGCTTTTAAGTTACACCCATCCTATGATCTTTGTCATTATGATAGCGATAAATCATATGAAGGTAGAATGAGAACCTACCCCAAACTCTGGAAAAGCCTAAAGCCGGGAGGTATTTTTATTTCTGATGATATAGGGGACAATATGGCGTTTAAGGAATTTGCCGAAGATATTGGAAAAAAACCTTATGTTTCTCACTCGATTACTTCAGCTGGAGACCGATATGTTGGCATACTAGTTAAAGATAGTATTTAAGAAGTTATTCTAAATAGTTTTTTGATCAACACTGGGCTGGCAATTTAGTTTAAACTAGCCTGCCTAAGAAGCTATTATAGCTCTTAAAAAGGTAAAATTAATTTAGAAAAAGCAGAAAGCTTATAACAAGTAAATAATATGTTTCCCAATCTTTGGCTAATCGGCCCACCTAAGGCAGGTACTAGCACTCTTTTTTCACTTCTTTCGCAACATCCTTCCGTAGTAAGTTCATCACCGAAGGAAACCTTCTATTTGCTGGATCAAGAATTTGGTCTGTTAAATAGTTCTTCTAATTATTGGAGAGAAGGTGCAGAGGGATGGACGCAGTTTTTTGAACTTTCCACCAAAAAGGCGGAATACATCTTAGAGGGTACAACTCATTTATTGTATCAAGAGGAGACATTAAAAGTTATTGCGAGCATGGGTGGGGAGTCTAAAGCAATCGCTGTTTACAGAGATCCTGCAGATCGGGTGATGTCAAGTTTTTTTTTTACAAGAGATATGCTCGGGCGATTACCCCAGTCTATCACTTTTAGTCAATATGTCACTGATCTACTTAAGGGAAATAGTCTTGATTATGTTTCTCATCGAAAAAGCAAGTATATTCTGGAACAGGAACTGCATATTTCAACATATTCTGATCATTTGAAGAGATGGAAGCAGGAACTTGGATCAAGTAATGTACTACTTATTTCATTTGAGGATTTAATAGAAAGACAAGAAGAAACCACATCTCTTATTTTCAGCTGGCTCGGGTTAGACCCTATATCAATAAAGGAATCAAGCAAGAATAAAACCTTATCAATTAAGTATCCACAATTACATGGTTTTTTGAAAAGTGCCTTTGGGTCTTTGAGACATTCCCCGCTCTTGACACCAATAAAAGGCCGCTATAAAAAAATTGTACATGGAGATTCTAAAAAACAAAAGCTATCCGGGGATAGTATGGTTGCCTTAGACTCACTTCGGGATTATTTCAAAGAGGAAGTTGAAAAGTGTAAAAAATTAATTGTCAGACTCGATGAATAAGATCCTGATTTTTTCTTCAAAGATTCATAGAGGTGGTGCGGAAAAGCATCTGGTGAGGTTGTGCAATGGTCTATGGGAAAGAGGCTGGAAGGTGAAAATTGTAGTAACACAAAGAGGAGGTGGATATGAGTCACTGCTAAATGATGAAATAGAGCTATCATATCCTAACCGAAATATTAGATCATATACGCTATCACTCCTAAAATCTATTCCCAGGCTTAAAAAAGAGATCACATCATATAAGCCGGATTTAATTTTTTCACTACAGGATGGCCCCAACGTTGCTTTACTGTCCTTAATGAAAGCGCTAAAGATTGAGATACCATCGATTATTGGGGTGCAGAATAATCCGAATCATTTATCTGGTGTAATTGGCACCTCTGTAAAAGAGCTGGCTAAAAAGACATACGGTTCCGCTTCTAAATGTATTTCTTTATCAGCAGGAGTTGCGAAAGCCTATGAAAGAATGATACCTGCTACAATTGGTAGTTTTTCTATTATTCCTAATATTGGTATTGATGACACCAATACCTTTGTAGAATCCGCGAGAAATAGATTGAATGACCCAATAGCTTTATTAGCGGTTGGTAGACTAGTGGAGCAAAAAGATTACCCTACCATGTTGAGGACAGTTGAGGTTTTAAAGAAATCAGGAACTGAATTTAATCTGCGAATATTAGGGGATGGAAAATTAGAGGAAAGCCTAAAAGACCAAGTGAAATTAATGGGAATTGAGAAACAAGTATTTTTTGAAGGATATGTTTCAGATCCTGGGAAGTATTATATATCAGCTGATATATTGCTTTTATCTAGTAGATGGGAGGGCTTTGGCAATGTGATAGTGGAAGCAATGTCATATGGTCTTCCTGTCGTAGCTACAAACTGTCCTTATGGTCCATCGGAAATTATTGAGGAGGGTAAAAATGGTTTTTTAGTACCCGTTGGTGATCATGAAGCTATGGCGAAAAAGATCATAGACCTAAAAAAGGGGAACGTAATTTATGCTAATTTGAGTAAAGCAGCACTAAATCAATCGCGGAGGTATAATACAGAAGTAGTTTCCCGTCAGTACGAAAAGGTATTTTTAGGTGTCATTTAAGGTTGCATTTATTTATGATCTTGATGATCTTGATGATCTTGATTATGTAAATCAATCTAAAATACTGTTGAAGCGATATCTTTCAGGATTTATTAGTCCAGATGTTTTTGAACGGCCGAAAAAGGGGTTCGATATTCCTGTATATAAATGGATGCTAGGAGAATTAAACACTGAGTGGAAGGAATTACTTCGATCTGCAAAATGGGCAGATCTAGGAATATCAAATCCAAAAGAGATCTTTAAATTAAATAGAAAAATGTCTAAAGGCCAGCCAATAAATGCTGATAAGCTTTGGAATATTTTCGTTTTACTAGAATGGTATAAATATCGGTTTCATGAAGGTTAATTCTATTGCATTTATTTACGATCATCGATATTATGTAAATAAGTCAGATGTTTATTCTTCGGGCCCAATGGCTGCGGAAGCGTGGAAGCGGTATCTGGAAGTAGCTGATAATTTAGTGGTAATGGGAACTCTGATAGAGGAACCGGATACTGAGCAAATTAAGAATCTTAGTAAGTCGGATTTACCAGATGTGGAATTTAAATCCTTTGAATACATTTCAAGCCTCAAGGCATTTCTGAAAAATCTATTTTTTATCAATAAAAAGCTTGAAAAAGAGCTTAGGAAAGTTTCCGCAATTGCTGCCAGAGTGCCGGGCGAAATGCCATATAATGCCATCAGAATATCTAAGAAACATAAAAAACCGTATTGGGTGGAGGTGGTGGGTTGTCCATGGGATGCCTACTGGAATCATGGAAGTGTTTTAGGGAGATTTATTGCTCCTTTTGCTTATTTACGACAGAAATGGGCAGTTAGAAATGCCGACTATGCTGTTTATGTGACAGAAAAATTCTTGCAAAAAAGATACCCTACTAAAGGAAAAAGTATTCATGCTACTAATGCAATTATTCCGGATATGAATGAAACTGCTTTACTGAATAAGCAGGATTTATTATCGAAAGCAGATAATAAATCCACCTGTATTATTGGATTAATTGGTTCCTTTAATGTTCGATATAAAGGTCATGAAGAAATAATTAAAGCTTTATCAAAAGTAAAAAAGGATTTACCTCCATTTGAAATAAGAATGGTAGGTCCGGGTAATGCTGATTGGGTAAAAAAATTAGCTATTGAATATAATGTATCAGAACAGGTGAAAATAATTGGAAAATTGAAATCCGGAGCAGAGATTTTAAATTTTTTGGATCAGCTTCATCTTTATGTTCATCCTTCGCGGCAAGAAGGTTTACCTCGTTCTGTCATTGAGGCCATGAGCAGGGCATGTCCAGTTTTGGGAGCAACAACAGGTGGAATTCCTGAATTATTGTCAAGTAAGGCATTACATCAAACAGGTGATTACAATACTTTGTCACATCAGCTTAAAAGCTTCTTAAATTCTCCGGAATTATTAAGAGATCAAAGTATACGTAATTTTAAAAGAGCTAAGGACTATCAATACTTTAAATTGAATGACAGACGAAAAGCTTTTTTTCAATCGATAATAGCTAATGTTAAAGAATAAAAAGAAAATTGTTTTAGCGTATACTGCAGATGTCAGTGCTATACTTATAACTGGTCAGGTTAAATATTTTCAAGATAAGGGTTATGAAGTACATATTATTACAAAAGTTGCAGCAAAGACAAGAGCACTGGTAGAGAGAGAGGGTGGCATTACACATCCTATTGACTTTGAACGTGAAATCTCACTTTTAAAAGATATTAAGTCACTTTTTTCCTCCATAAGATTGTTAAGGCAAATCAAACCAACTATCGTCAACGCTGGTACTCCTAAAGCCTCATTAATTTTAATGACAGCTTCCTGGCTTTTAAGGGTGCCAAACCGTATCTACACTTGTAGAGGATTCCGATTTGAGACGGAATTAGGACTAAAAAAACAAATTTTAAAAACCTTAGAAACAGTTTGTGGAAGATTTGCACATCAAATTATTTGTATCAGTCCAAGTCTGAAAGAATTGGCAGTAAGTGAGGGGGTTTTTAAAGAGGTAAAAACTGTAGTATTAGGGAAAGGAAGTAGTAATGGCATTAATTTAGAAAAATTTAACAGAACTAAATTAAATAATTCAAAACTAAATAAGGTAATAACTGATTACGGTATTAACAAAGATTACTTCACTATAGGTTATGCTGGAAGATTACATCCTGATAAAGGATTAAAGGAGTTGTTTTTAGCTTATGATATGATTAAAAGAATGCATTCAAAGGTTCAATTGTTATTGGTCGGAAGTTTGGAATCAGATGAGATTGCTCATGAGCTTAAAAATAGAGATCTGGATAAAAACTTAATTTATGTGGGTTTTCAAAGCTCTGTCGAATATTTTATGGCAAATTTCGATGTATTGGTATTGCCCTCTTATAGAGAAGGATTTGGTAATGTGTTAATTCAAGCGGCTGCTTTAGGAATACCTGCCATTACCAATAATGTAACAGGTTGTAGGGATGCAGTTTCGGATAATTTTAATGGTTTTATTGTGCCGAAGAAAAACGTTGAGAAATTGGCTGAAAAGATTAATTTATTAATTGCAGACTTAAAATTAAGAGAAAAGATGTCTCAAAATGGAATTTCTTTTTCTAAACAATTTAGTAGTCAAACAATTTGGAGAGAATTGGAAACTGTGTATTTAAATGAGCTAGTGTAAAAAATAAATAGAATTTTATTGTTTCAAGCTAATCATAGCGACCTGTTAAGAAAAAATACATAACAGAAGGATTTGACGAAATAAAGCGGAAGTGCCTATTTCGTAATTTACTTCAATTTTTTAGCTGGATTGCCGATGTAGACTCCACTTTCTACAATATTCTTAACAACCATACAACCCATACCGATAGTTACATTATTGACTACATTTATTCCTTGTCTAATAGCAGAGGCTGTTCCGAAATATACATTGTCTTCAATTATACAATTGCCACTAATATTAACTCCTGGAGCAGTTGTAAAGTAATTTCCTATTTTGCAATCATGACCAATTGTGGTATTTAAATTTAAATGACAGTGGTCTCCAATTTCAATATTACAAGTGATAATTGTGCCAGCTGTAATTATAGCTCCTTTCCCAATTTTAGTCCACGGTGATATGATTGCTGAAGGATGAATAATTGAAAAATAAGTTGTCTCTTTTGGAAAGCTATTTGCAATTTTTTGTCTAGTCTTAGGATCACCAACAGCAATTATTAATTCATCATTTTTCACATTAAACTCTTCCTTTGAAATAACTTTTAAACCATTTATGGTTTG
The DNA here is from genome assembly GCF_000183425.1 of Marivirga tractuosa DSM 4126. Classification (NCBI taxonomy): domain Bacteria; kingdom Pseudomonadati; phylum Bacteroidota; class Cytophagia; order Cytophagales; family Marivirgaceae; genus Marivirga; species Marivirga tractuosa. The sequence continues at coordinate 743,598 of NC_014759.1, read as the reverse complement.
ATTGATCCATTTTGGATCCTCGTCCATAAAAACTGTGGTTTTCGAAATGTCTATGCCAGTTCCTTTATATGAATCAAGCATACAACTTAAAACTTCTCTTCCAAATCCCCCAACTCCAAAAATCACATTTCTTTTTTTCATACTACAGAATAAATTAATAGTTTTTATAATATTCTCAACGGATTTTATAATGTTGCAAAGTAAACTAATTTATCAAGAAAGTTTTAATCTTGTATCTTGATATTGGACTTTCCATTTGATTTTTGATATTGAAACTTTACGATGGGTAATTTTAGTCATCCTAAGTTTTAATGCTTTTAAAATCATATTTATATATTTCATTTATGTAAAAGTAACTATTTCTGATAAAAAAGATCATACTATTTTCTCCTGAGATGGTATATCATTTATTGAATTAAGTATAAAATATTCCACACAAACTTCTTACTGTCGTTTATTTTTAATAGCAATCTGTGAAAATTATAGCTAAAAATCTTAACTTTCTTTTCGTTAAATAGACTATTTAAATTCAATTTATGGTATTTAGAATGACAATCTTTGGCCCAAAGATTATAAAGAAATCAATTTTTAAGCTCTTTAAAAGAAAACTTTTGCAATTAAGAAAGCAGCAAGAAGAGAAAATACCTAAATATAATTTCACAGATCAACTTTTAGAAAATGCAAAATTACTACCAAGTAGGTTAGATTTACTACGATTATTGCCTGAAAATGGAATTGTGGCTGAATTAGGTGTTGATCAGGGACACTTTTCAAAACTTATTCTAAAAGAATGTAAACCAAAAAAACTACATTTAGTTGATTATTGGGGAACTAACAAGTATAATCAAAAAAAACGAAAATCTGTAGAAGAAACTTTTGATAGCGAAATTAGATCAGGTAAAATTGAAATAAACCTTGGTTTATCAGTAGAGGTTGTAAATGAGTTTCCTGACCAATACTTCGATTGGGTCTATATTGATACTGGGCATAGTTACAAGGTAACATATCAAGAATTAGTAGATTACAGGAATAAGGTTAAAGAAAATGGTATTTTAACTGGACATGATTTTGTAAGATGGTCAAGGGATGGATTTAGTAGATTTGGAGTTATTGAAGCAGTTTCTGAATTTTGTGTTAAATATGATTGGGAACTGATTTATTTGACAATGGAAAATGACAATAACGCCAGTTTTGCAATCCAAAGAAGAGGGCAATAAATTTAGATTTATAAAAAAACAATGAATACAAAGTTTGGAAAGCGATATTACAAGAATATCATAATCTAAGCTCAGTAAAATAGCTTTCACCTATAATTGGCAATTATTAGTTTGGAACTCCCCTTCTGTATTTTCTTAGGTAATTCCTGTCTGACTTTCGGTGCTGACCTTTACTTCCGTCAGCCTGCCTCCGGCTGGTGAAATTACTTTCGCATCAGGCGGATATCAGCTATAGAATGCCAAATTATTTTGGGAGCTAGGGGGCTTTTATTCGTGCCAGAGGCACCTAGTATAAATCACCACCAAGTTGCTGGCGATAGGTATTTCAGTCTTCATCTTTCATTTTAATAGCAAGGCTTCACACAAAAGTCCGACCTTCGGTACTGACTTAAATCCCCACCCCAATTAACAGACTAGGGACTTCCCACTTCAAGCTGTTTCCGTCCTAATCTCAATTTCCCTTTTCAAACTTCAAACAGCACTTCCCTCTGCCCTCTGTGCTTTTATATTTCCATCTTTCACCATCTTTTATTATCAAAAAGCAATAGTTCGTATTTTAAGTTTGCTCAAGAATCTGATAAAAGTTATCTTTATACTTATATGACAATAGTGGAAAAACATATTGTGAATTCTTATTCGAAAATATTTGATATGCTCAGTAAGCGGATTAAAATTAAATTGATTGAAAAGTTAGAGAAGTCCCTATCTAAGAACACGGTCAATGATGATAAAGTTTTTTATGATTCATTTGGGGGATTTGTCTCAGATAAATCTGCCAAGGAAATTGTTTCTGAAATAAAAGCTAACAGAAATTTTAAATCAAGAGACCTAAATTTTTGATGCAATATTTGCTTGATACGAGTATATGTATTTTCTTCTTACGAGGAGAACTAGATTTAAAAGATAGAATTTATCAAATCGGTAGAGAAAATTGCTTTATTTCAGAAATAAGTGTCTTTGAATTAAAATATGGGGCTGAAAATAGTAATAACCCAAAAAAATCACATAAGGCTGTTAATGATTTTCTAAAAGGGCTATCAATAATACCAATTTATGAATGCGTAGATCTTTATGCAAAAGAGAAAACACGTCTAAGAAAACAAGGTACACCAATGCATGATGAGTTTGACCTTCTTATTGGTATTTCTGCATTGAAAAATAATTTAACTCTTGTCACAGATAATGAAAAAGATTTCCGCTTTTTGGATGGCTTAATTATTGACAACTGGAATAGAATTTAATTTAAAACCGACAAGGTACAGAGATGGACTCAAATCAATTCATCATTAATCATTAATCATTCATCATTTCATTTCCCGCTAAAATCCCCCTCCAATTAATTTTTCCAACATTATTTTTTGAAATCGCCCCAAAACCCATACTTTTGGACTTAAAATAAAGAAAGAACCAAAGAAATCCCCAGACATTAAACTTCAACCAAAACCATACCTGATAGCGCGAGCTTCCAGCACCAAAATGTTAGCGCGAGCTTCTAGCTCGTGCTCCAAGTACATTTCAAAGCTAACGCACCGCGTGTGCTTACTATCAATTACCATTACTTTATTATTATCAGTATCGGCACAGGCCCAAAACGCCTCCAACCCCGTCCAAGTCACTTCCAACCTGATGACTCCTTATAGCCTGTACCTCTCAGACTACAGCGATGCCAGCCAAAAGAAGTGGAACATCCAGTTGTTGTTGAAGGATTTTACGAAGACCGATTATCAAGCAAAACTCCGAATCACCATAGAAGGGGCAGGAATTAGACTCAGAACCAGGCAAGGCTTCAGTCCTGGGCCAATCAGATTGAACCCCGGAATCCCCTACCAAGTGGATGCCACCGACCTGACCCAATACCTCCGCATCCAAAATATGGAAGTCAGCGGCATCAATCGCAACAAACTGGCCTCTACCCAGAAACTGCCAGAAGGCTTTTATCATTTTAAGATTGAGGTATTGGATTATAATAGAAACAATAGGGTCAGCAATATCGGTACTTCCATAGCGTGGCTGGTGCTCAACGATCCGCCATTGCTGAATCTTCCCTTTCAAGAAAAAATCCGCATACAAGACCCGCAGCAAGTACAGTTCCAATGGACGCCAAGACATACTTCCTCTCCCAACAGTGCCTTCGAAACCGAATATATCTTCAAGCTTTGGGAGATCTGGCCAGAAGGACGGGATGCCAACGAAGTGGCAAGGACAACCCGTCCACTGTTTGAAAGGAGAATCATGACCACCAGTTATTTTTATGGATTGAACGATGCCATGCTGATCCCTGGAAGGAGCTATGCCTGGCAGGTACAAGCAATAAACCTTAACGGAAGGGATTTATTTAAAAACCAAGGCAAGAGCGAAGTGCGCTGGTTTAAATATGGGGATGAGTGCCTTCCTATTACCAATTTGGGGGCAGAGGCACTGGGCACCGACCGGATCCGCATCACTTGGGAAGGTGGCTGGAACCACAATCGTTATGTAGCCCAAATCAGAGAGAAAGGAGAAGAAAAATGGATCAACTATGGCACCAACATAGAAACCAAGGTGGTCTATGATCTACAAGTCAATACAGAATACCAGATTAGAGTATTGCCTAGTTGTGGTGCCCTAGAGGGAACGACAGAAAACACCCTGACACTCTCCACTCCAGAACAGGATGTACAAGACTTAGATTGCGGAGCAGAATCTGATCTTCCTTTAATAGAGAACAGGGAGCCCATAGCAGAACTAAACGCAGGTGACCAGATAACGGCAGCCGGCTTCACCGTCATCCTGACGGAAGTGATCAAAACAGGTGAAACCTATACAGGCATGGGGTTGATCGAAGTCCCGCTTTTCAACTCCGCAAGAGTGGAAGCAGTACTGAATGATATCAAGGTAAACACTGACAAGCAATTGATAGGTGGGAATGTGGAAAGCACGCTCAATCCGAACGGTCCTTTTATTTTGGATACGGATGAAGTGATTGAAGAACTCAGCGAAGAAGGAACAGGCGAACAGACAGAGAATGCGGATAATAGTTTCGAGGAGCTACCCGACACCGATATCGATATAGAAGGAGAAATAGCGGATGTGGAATATGATGAAGAAGAGGGCACCATCACCGTGACCGATACGGAGGGCAATACTACTGAAATAGATCCAGAAACAGCAGATGAAAATCAAGATGGGGAAACTGTGCTAGAAGATGAAGAGGGGAATGTGTATGTGGTGGATGAGGATGGAGAGCTGAGTGGGCCGTATAATCCTGACGGTGACGTAGGTGAAGGAGAAAATGCACAAGATTCTCAAAATGTCCAAGAAGAATTAATTAGGGAAGTATTAGTGTTTTATAAGCAACAAATTAACGCATGGATAGAGAACTACGAGAAGGGGCCGTTAGACAAAGTAATCATAAAGCAGATGTCGGATTTTCCTGATTGTTTGCCAGATGATGTTGACGAGTTACAGGACGTTTTAGAAAAGATAAAATATTATGAAAGCAATAAAGATGAATTGATATCCTTGATAGAAGAGAATGAATCTATTATAGATAGATTCGAATTTTTAGTTGATAAATTAAATGGTGAACAGCCACCTTATGTTGAAGGATTGACAGATAATGAATGGAGCGAATTGCTCGGTATGGTCTGCCCATATTTACTTCCGGAAATAGATATTGAGGGTTTGAGTGAAGATTTAGAATTTGTAGCATTTGAATCTTTACCAAACTCTTATCAACTAAAAGAAAATAGGTATAATTTTACATATACAATTCTGGACACCTTATCTTTAAGCTATAATAAGTTTGAAATTTTTCAACTTACCGAAGATGATACTGTTTTAGTTAACAACTATAGTGATTTGGATACTGGAAAAGAAAATAGTTTTATAGATACCCAAGATCAGGATAGTATTGGATGGTCTGGAAAAGATATTAATGGCGATTATATAAAAGCTGGAGATTATTTAGTTAATATAGTGGCGTCTATTGACTCAAGTTATTCCAATGGCTTCCAAGATTCAAGTGAAATTAGAATATTTCCTTTTGATATGTCAATTACAGATGATGTAGAATTTGAAGGTTTTGATAGTAGCGATCCTGCAGGATGCTTTAGGAGAGCTGCAGATATGCTAGAAAATGCCGGATATGAAACAGTAGCACCTAATCATGAAGATATTGTTCAAATGACTAGAAATAATGAGGATGATATATTAGAAATTCAAGATAATATAGTTGATGGTATTCATTTAATTAATGAGTATCTTGATGATGATATTCCAATTATGGATGGAGTGGACTATCGAGCTGGACACCCTGGGAATTTGGATGAAACTACTGATCATTGGCTAGTTATAGTGGGAAGAACCACAACCAATAATCAAACTTGTTATAGATATTATGATGCGCAAACGGCACATGAAACAATAGGAACTAGTTCTGAAAATCAATTGTGTGAGCAAGATGATTATACGCTTACAGATACATACCGGGAAGGTAGTGTTTACGAAAGAACTTATACCGTGACCATGGTTCGACCAAGTGAAGAAATAAATGATTAAATTATGAGAAACTTTTATTTAATATTATTAATGATCATTTACTCTTTAGGTTGTAAGTCAACTAGTTTAAATTTTGATTCTAATGAGGATTCAGTTGCAATTAAAACTGTCAATGAATTTTATGATTGGTATATAAATGATGCCTATCCCAAAAGCGTAAGTTATTATCAGGTGCCACCTTTTGAAAAGCTAGATGAAACTACTTATGTTTTTGATTTAAGAGAGTTTAAAGAAAGGATAAATACTATTGATTACTTCTCTGAGGACTATAAGAAGAAACTAGTTGGCAGGCTGGAAAACTGTAATTCAGAAATGCGGAAAATTAAATGGGACTATAAGCCAGAGCCTATGTTTAATATTGATGCATGTAACTATTTATGGGGTAATCAGTGGGTTGGAGGACAAGGTGAGAGAATTGACGGGTATAAAATTGAAAAAGTCCAGAAAAACTCAGGCGATTTTTCAGTTATTGTCAGTATCTTAATTGAAGACAAGGTTTTTGTTCGTTCCCATGTTTTACTGACTAAAAGGGATGATGAACTCAAAATCAACAATATTAAATTGGTTTGGAACTAATATATTTCAGATCTTTAGTCTGTAAGTTGATTTGTAAAGATTTTATCTAATTATTTTTATAAGTATCGCTTTTTAAGACTTATCTAATACGTTGGTAAGCCAAAAACGGTAGCTACGCAACAGCCCCCAAAAGCTTATTTGATCAAGAGAATGATTTTGATTTGCCATTCTCAGAACTGGAAAAATATCAATCCGATAGCACAGCCCAGATTCGTGCGAAGGCATATCGTTTAAGCAGTAGATTTGCTCAGGTTTCGGATGATGAAGCAGTAAAACAAAAAGCAATTGATCAGCAAATAAATGCATTAAATGATAAGGATAGAGGAATAGCAGGAAATGCGATCTCAGCTATGACCAATTTCAATAATACCATCTTCACAGAAGACCAAAAGACTCGAACTCTAAGCCAACTAGATACTGAAACACCTCATTTTAATGATTTTGTAAAGCTCATAGGCTTTTTACAAATCAAATCTGCAATCCCAAAACTTGAAAGCCTTTTAACACTAAAGAAAAGCGCGGTCACAAGATGGCATATAAGATTAGCTTTAGCCCGAATGGAAGATGAAACTGCTATCAATTACATCAGCAACCGCTTGCAAAAAGCACCAATAAATGATGCCTTCGCTTATGACATAGTTCCGGATTTAATCTATACCCGGCAACCAAAAATATTTGAATTTTTAGAAACCCAAATTCAATCTAATGAAGCCAATTGCAGTGTGCCCAACCCAAATAGCAATCAAAAAATCACATGCGCCTACCGAATTATGGAAGCATTACCTCATGCTATTAAAGATTTCCCTATTCCCACGGATGAATTTGGAGAGTTAATGGTGGACGATTACGAAAAAGCCCTTCAAGACTTAAGAAGGTGGTTTAATGAAAATGAAACCTATGGCTTTAATCTTGAGGTTTATTGAAATATAATGTCCTCAAATCTTTTCACTTTATAAGGTTAAGGAACCTTTTTTGGTAAGCTTGATCTTCCGCCTGCCTCCGGCTGATGGAAACTACTACCGCCTCAGGCGGATATCAGCTATGGAAAGCCAATTTTCCTTTTAGGTCAAGCAATTATTCTATGCCAGAGGCACCAAGTAACCATCAACAGCAAGATGCTGGCGATAGGTATTTTTTTTAAAGTCCTAACTTGTTAATGCATTTGAGCTATAGCCGGTCTGTCCTTCGGTACTGACCTTAACTTCCTACGTCCATCTTCAAACTTCCTACTTCCCACTTCTAACTTCCCTCTTCTAACTCTCCACCCTTTCAATCTTAGCTCCTAATGCTTTTAATCTAGTATCAATATTCTGATAGCCTCTATCAATTTGTTCCACATTATGAATGGTACTTTCGCCATCTGCTGATAAAGCGGCAATCAATAAGGAAACCCCAGCCCTAATGTCAGGGGAAGTCATGGAAATGCCTCTTAAATTAATTTGCCTGTCAAGACCGATCACGGTAGCTCTATGAGGATCGCATAAGATGATTTGAGCTCCCATGTCTATTAGCTTATCCACAAAGAACAACCTGCTTTCAAACATTTTCTGATGCACTAAGACAGTTCCTTTGGCTTGCGTGGCCACAACCAATACTATGCTTAATAAATCGGGAGTGAAGCCCGGCCAAATGGCATCAGCTATAGTCATGATCGACCCATCAATAAATGTTTCTATTTCGTAATGCTGCTGGGAAGGAATAAAGATATCATCCCCTCTAAATTCCATCTTAATACCTAATCTCTGGAAAGTTTCTGGAATAATACCCAAGTGCTCAACACCCGCATTTTTGATAGTGATTTCAGACTGTGTCATGGCTGCTAGGCCAATAAAACTTCCGATTTCAATCATATCAGGCAACATAGTGTGTTCTGTGCCTTTTAATTCTTTAACTCCTTCAATATGCAATAGGTTAGAACCTATACCGTCAATTTTTGCCCCCATTCTCACCAGCATCTTGCATAATTGTTGCAAGTAAGGCTCGCAAGCTGCATTATAAATGGTAGTTTTTCCTTCGGCCATAGAAGCGGCCATCACAATATTGGCTGTTCCGGTAACGGAAGCTTCATCCAAATGAATGTAGGCGCCTTTCAGACTGGAAGCATCAATATGATAAAAGTTCTTTTCAGATTCGAATAGGAACTTAGCTCCTAATTTTTGAAATCCTATGAAATGGGTGTCTAGTCTTCTTCTGCCAATTTTATCTCCCCCGGGTTTAGGGATCATGGCTTTTCCAAATCTTGCCAAAAGGGGACCTAGTAGCATTATGGAGCCTCTTAATGAAGCCGCCTTTTTAGTATATTCAGCAGTTCCGAAGAAATCAAGATTTACAGTTTTAGCAGTAAATTCATAGCTTTCTTCTCCGATTTGGTTTACTTCAACCCCCAAATCTCTTAAAAGATCAATCAATTTGTTGACATCCACAATATTGGGGACTTTGTGAATGGTCACTTTCTCGGGAGTTAATAATACAGCGCAAAGAATTTGTAAAGCCTCATTTTTTGCACCTTGAGGATGAATTTCACCAGAGAGTTTTTGTCCTCCGGTTATTTTAAATGATGCCATTGATTAGTTTTTTCTTCTTTTTTGGTGGCTTCCTTTATTAGTTCTTTTGCCTTTATTATTATTATTTCTTGGTCTGTTATCTTTGAAGATGGCATCAAAACCATTTGTAGCTTTCACATGGTCAATATCAACCGATAATTTTCCGTTTGATAATTGTACAATATTATCTGCAATAGCTTCTTCGGTTACATTGTCTCTATTCCAGGTGGTGTAGAAAGTTTTCATCAATCGGCCGATATAATAAACGGCAGCTTGTTTTTCTTCTTCGTCCTCAATGCTGATTGCTTTCTCTACCAATAATTCAATATTTCTACCATAGTGCTTGAATTTCACTTCATCAGAAGCATATTTCACTGGCTGAGGTTTTTTACCTAATATTTCCTTTTCGGGCATTGGGTATGGGCTGTCAACATCCAAATTGAAATCGGACATGATATATAAGTCATCCCAATACTTCTGCATATTGTCATTATTATGGTCTTTAGGCCCGCTGCTTAACTGCTTAATTAAATCCACTACAGTGTAAGCCATTTTATTACGCGTTTCTTTATCTTCTACAGTGCGCAAATGTTTGACCAACATTTGGACATTGCGTCCATATTCTTTTAATTTCATTTCGGGTCTTTGGGTGTTATAATCTAACATAGTCTTAGCTTATTCTTTCACAAAGGTAGAAAATTAGAAAGAAATAACAGGCATTACAATTTTATCAGGTAAAAATAAAATATTCATTTATCCAAAAGTCTCTATAGAAGCATTTCAGATTGCCAAGCTAGAATAAAATTTCAGCACGTCATTAAAAATTTTGTTCATTTAACATTAAAAACGAATAAAATTATTCGTGATCAAAATTGGTTATTTGCCCCCAAATTTAAATAGGGCTTGCTTAAAAAGTCTCAAGTGCCTCATATACAATCGGGCTAAGTGACGGAGTATTGTAATACTTCGAGCTTTAGCCCGAGAAGTAGATGAGGTGCTTGAGGCTAGAGCACTAGTAAATCAAATATTGATTTACTAGTGCAAACAATATGTAGTTTTAACTTAAAAAAGCTTGCACTTGCTTAAAAACTATTACTCAATAATCATTGATAAAATACCTTAGATGTTCATTTTTATTACGTAATTCTGTTTTTAAGCAAGCCCTAAATAAGGTAATTTTAATAAATCCGCAGAGGCGGTGGGAATTTTCACTAGCGGGACGCAAGGAAGGGAGTATTCCTCTATCGCCATCCTCTGGATGGTGATGGCTACTAGCTCTTCGGGAGCAAAACACTAAAATCTTAGAATCCATGGTCGGTGGCACACCGACCATCTACTAATTCTTTTCTGGAATACCATTTACATACTATTCAATTTTATTTCTTTATTTCTTAAAACGAAAATTCGCCTTCGAAATAACCGCTTTAAACTCTTTTCATCAGTGAAATTATAAAGCTTATATAAAATAGATTGGCATATTAATTAGAAATGACCATTTTTGAAGTTGAAGTAAAACCAAAATATAATCATTATGAAAATAAAAGTTTTAGGATTTGTAATGGCTATGTTGATGAGTTCTGTTTTTGCTTTTGGGCAGACAGACCGTTGGCAGCAAGCTATTAACTATGAAATGGAAATTGATATGGATGTGGAAACGCATCAATTTGAAGGGAAACAAAAAGCAGTTTATACCAATAATTCACCAGATCAGTTGAGTAAGGTGTTTTATCATTTGTATTTTAATGCTTTTCAGCCCAACAGCATGATGGATGTTCGTTCCAGAACAATTAAAGATCCAGACAGAAGAGTAGGGGATAGAATCAGTAAATTATCTGAAGATGAGATTGGCTATCAAAAAATCAAAAGCCTGAAACAAGATGGGAAAAAAGTAAGCTTTGAAGTAGTGGGTACTATTTTGGAAGTTGACTTAAATAAGCCTATCAATCCAGGTGAAACCGCTACTTTTGAAATGGAATTTGAAGCACAAGTTCCGGTTCAGATCAGAAGAACAGGTCGTGATAATGCTGAAGGGGTAAGCTACTCAATGGCGCAATGGTATCCTAAAATGGCTGAATATGATTATCAAGGATGGCATTCAAATCCATACATCGGAAGAGAATTTCACGGAATATGGGGCGATTTTGATGTGAAAATTACGATTGACAAGGATTTTGTATTAGGCGGTACTGGTTATCTTCAGAATCCAAATGAAGTAGGACATGGTTATCAGGATAAAGGTGTGAAGCCAGGTAAGGGGAAAAATGGCAAACATACTTGGCATTTTAAAGCTCCTAAAGTAATTGATTTTATGTGGGCAGCTGATCCTGATTTTACCCATGTGAAAGCGCAAGTTCCTAATGGACCGGAATTGCATTTCTTATACCAAATGAACGATAAAACGAAGGAAAATTGGGAAAAGTTACCTGAGTATACTATTAAGGCCTTTGAATATGCCAATAAGACTTTTGGTAAATATCCTTACGATCAATACTCTGTAATTCAAGGTGGCGATGGTGGAATGGAATATCCTATGGCTACTTTAATTACAGGGGAAAGAAGCTTAGGAAGCTTAGTAGGTGTAACAGTTCACGAAATGTTCCACAGCTGGTATCAAGGAGTTTTGGCTACTAATGAAGCTTTATATGAATGGATGGATGAAGGTTTCACCTCTTTCGGTTCTGCTGAAACCATGAATGTGATTATGGAGCAGGGTGAGAAAAATCCTCAATCAGGGAATTACAGAGGGTACTTGGCACTCGCAGAAAGTGGATATGAAGAACCGATGAGTACGCATGCAGATCATTATGTGACTAATTTTGCTTATGGAAGAGCGGCTTATTCAAAAGGGGCTACTTTCTTAGGGCAGTTGCGCTACATAATGGGCGAAGACGTATTCTACCCTGCAATGAGAACTTATTTTGACGAGTGGAAATTCAAGCACCCTAATGATAACGACTTCATTAGAATTATGGAGAAGGCTTCAGGTTTAGAATTGGACTGGTATAAAGAATATTTTGTTTATTCTACTAAGAGGATTGATTATGGGATTAAAGCTGTTTTGGAGAAAGATGGAAAATCATTTGTGACTTTAGAGAAAGTAGGTAAAATGCCAATGCCTTTAGAGGTCTCTATTACTTATAATGACGGTAGCTCTGAAATGGTTTATATTCCATTAAGAATAATGAGAGGTGAAAAGTCATTTGATGCAAATCAAAATGTAAAAGTTTTGGCTGATTGGCCATGGGTATTACCTACTTATACTTTTGAATTAAATAAACCGGCTTCGAGTATTAAAAGCATGGTTATAGATGAAGCAGAAGGCATGGCGGATGTAGACAGAGAGAATAACTCTTTTAATGCTGAAAAGCATTTGAAACCAACATTTGAAGAATAATAGGTTTAAAAGCCTGTATTTAGGAAAAGCCTGCATTTATAAAATGCGGGCTTTTTTTATTCCGCTCTTTCAGGGCTTTGGAGCTATATATCTATAACACAGGACTTCACCCTGTGTTGTGATATGACGTCCTTTCAGGACTAAAATAATTGCAGTTAAAAAAGTGTGGTTGATTTTTGCTTTTAAAATATATCATTTAAAAACTACTAGGAGAACATTTGTGAAAACTTCACCAAACTCCTTGATTTATAGTTGGAAAATTCTTGTATTAATGGATATACTAAACTCCTGAAAGGACGTCATATCTTAAAGTAGGGTAAAGCCCTACTTCATAGATAAATAAACTAAACCCAGCCCTGAAAGGGCGATATAACTGCCCAAGCCATCCTAAAAAAATCCGAAAGAAATTAATTCAATCGGACTTTTATGTAAAATTTAGTAAAAATAGATAGAGATCTTAATTTGCTGCTTCCTTGTTTTTAAACCCATCAATCAATTGTTGCACTGCCTTTCGATCTGATGAAGATATTTTCTCTTTAAGCTCTCCATTTTCATAACTGGCAAAAAATGGCAAACTGTAGACTCCTGCCGACAATCTGGCTTTTGGATTATCAGGGGCATTAATTTCGAGAAATTTTATATTCTCGTCAGCTTCTTCAGCCATTTTCTTGAACTGTGGAGCAAATGCTTTGCAAACACCACACCAATCTGCAAAAAATTTCACTACCACTTTCTCGTTTTTCATCAACGTTTCTTCTAAATTAATGTCAGTAACTGTTTCAATCATTTCTTAAAAAATTTTGTTTATAGACAGATAGACCATTTAGGATCTGGCATTGTTTATAAATCTTTATGATGAAAAAAAAATTGTGATGTACTAAAATACTAAATATTGCGATTCAATCTTAAAAAGAATAGCTTAGTATATATTTAAGATAAATTCTATCTAATAGATCACAGTACTCATCGGTTTTTATCTTTTATTTATGAATATTTTATTCATATTAAAGTTTCAAAATTGTTCGCAATGCATTATGTCAAAATGTATGTTTTTGAACTTTTTTATTTAAAGAAAAAGATTGATTTTCAGTTGAAATTTTCAAAGCTGGATTAGTTATGAGTTAAGAATTTTATCATTTCACTCATTTTGTAATAGCATTGCAATAGATTCTATTACTAAAATTAGTAATTTTATGCTTTGTTTATAATCTTACTACTTAAAACCTAAAACTTACAACTTCAAAAATGCTATTATTCGGTGCAAGTGGACATGCAAAAGTGATAGTGGACATCCTGCTCTCCAAGGGAATTCAGGTTAAAGGATTCTACGATGAGGACGAAGCAAAAAAGGAACTATGGGGAATTCCTGTTGTAGGTAAGACCAAAGATTTTAATGATCCAATAGAGGAATGTATTGTGTCTATTGGTAAAAATGATACGCGCAAAAAGGTAGTGAAACAATTAGCTGAGGCGGAATTTGGCACAGCTATTCATGACCGTGCCATAGTAGGTTCCCATGTTGAAATAGGGGAGGGAACAGTAGTAATGGCAGGTACCGTTATTAACGCAGATACTAAGATTGGAGAGCACGTAATTATCAATACTGCAGCTAGTGTTGATCATGATTGCAAGATTGGCGATTTTGCCCATATTGCACCCAATTCATCCTTATGTGGTGGAGTAGAAGTAGGTGAAGGAACTTTGATTGGAGCTGGGGCAACCATTATTCCTTTAGTTAAAATTGGGAAGTGGTGTACCATTGGAGCTGGAGCAGTGGTGGTAGAAGATGTGCCTGACAACTCTATAGCCGTTGGAAATCCAGCCAAAATTATTAAAACAACAGTTTAAATGACGGAAATTGCAATATACGGAGCAGGAGGTTTTGGCAGAGAAGTGAATTTGATAGTGCAACAGCTTATTAAGAAAGGTTACCCGTATCATTTTTTAGGTTTTTTTGATGATGAAGATAAGTCCTCTGAATTAGGAAAATTATATTTAGGCAATACTGCAGCGCTTAACCATTGGAAAACCCCAATTTCTGTTGCATTAGCAATAGGAAATGGGAAAACCAGAAAGAAAGTAGTCGATAGAATAAGGAATCCGAGAGTTGAATTTTCAAAAGTAATTTCTCCTTATGCTGTTTTTAATGACATCATTTCTATCGGAAAAGGTAGTATTATTTGTGCAGGAGCAAATTTAACCACAAATATAGAGGTTGGAGAGTTTGTTGTAGTTAATCTGAATGCTACGATTGGACATGATTGTCGTTTAGGGGATTTTAGTTCTGTGATGCCGGGAGCCAATTTAGCAGGAGATGTGAAACTAAATGAAGGTGCTTTTGTAGGGAGCGGAGCAACGGTTTTAAATGGAGTTGTAATGGAGCGAAACACTATTTTAGGAGCTGGAGGAGTTCTAACCAAAAATTTAGATGCAGAAAAAACAGCTGTTGGTGTTCCTGCTAAAACTATTGAAAAATGAGTTTATATCAGGATTTTAAGCCCTCTATTTTTTTTCTAGCCAAGTTTATCGGTCTATATGTAGTGCTCAATATTCTCTATGGTTTTTATTTGGATGCCTCAAAAGGGGAAGCAGATATCATGACGAAATGGGTAACAGAACAAACAGCCAGTGTCATCGATCTGTATGAAGATAAAATCGCTACAGGCCCAAAAGATGATTTGAAAAGTATTTTTATTTTTAAAGAAAGCCAGGCTATTCTATCTGTTTACGAAGGCTGCAATGGCTTAAATGTAATGGTGATTTTTGTATCCTTCTTGATTGCCTATGGCAAAATTGGAACAAGAATGTTATGGTTTATTCCCTTAGGTTTATTAGTAATTCATTTTTTCAATATTTTAAGGATTCTTTTGTTGTTTCATGTCACCATTTCAATGCCTGATTTCCTCTATTTTAGTCATAAATATTTATTTACGGCATTCATTTACATAGGCGTATTAGGTATGTGGGCACTTTGGATTTTTAAGGTCAATGAAAAATAACGATTGGTTACAACCCAATAAAGGACTTAGAATATTGTTGATATTTATCAGTTTAACAGGCTTGGGAATAATTTTTATTGCTCAACGTTTTGATTATAGTTTATTGATTTCTGATGATTTTAGTACTCAAAATCAATTTATTATCAATAGGATAATCCGATTTTTGTTGAATGATAATCTAGTATTGCTATTAATTTACGCTATTTTTTATGATTATAAATACGTAAAGTTTGGATTAGCAATTGAAGCGGTGGGCTTTTTCTTTTTACTGATTCCCTATTTTATTTTGAGGTATTACACCTCAATTGATCACATGTATATCAGCTTTATCCATAGGCTGATTATAAATCCTACCTTAATGGTGCTGTTAATCCCTGCAATCTACATCCAACGGATTAACCACAGTCAGCACTGAATTTTAACCACAAAGAACACGGAGATTTTCACAAAGTTTCACAAAGAAGACATATAACCGCAATGGACACTGAGACTTTTTAACCACTATGGACATAGAGATATACACAACAAAGAAAACCTTAGCGACCTTTGTGTAAGACTTACAGAAACTTCATGGTTAAATTTGTCTCTGTGTTTAAAAAGTTCTTTGTAGTTAAATAGGTTCTGTTCTTTTAATATTTATTTGAAATTTATACTTTAGTGGTTTAACCAAACCTTATAAATTATGAATGAAAATGAATTAAGCAAGATAATCATTGGCTCTGCTATCAAAGTACATCAATCTTTAGGCCCTGGTTTATTAGAGAATGCCTATCAAGAATGTCTTTTCTACGAACTCAAAAATCAAAATCTAGCTGTTATAAAAGAAAAATCCATGCCTGTTATCTATGAAGAAATCAAAATGGATTGTGGGTACAAGATAGATTTATTAGTTGAAGATAAAGTGGTAATTGAACTTAAGAGCGTTGATAAACTGAATGATGTTCACAAAGCTCAAGCTTTGACTTATATGAAGCTGGGTCATTATAAATTAGGATTATTAATCAATTTTAATGTCTCTTTTTTAAAATCTGGCATCAAAAGGCTGATAAACGGCTACATTTAATCAAAGAAAAGATTTAACCGCAAAGAAATTTGAAATTTACCCTATGCTTAATATCGAAAAACCTTAGTAATCTCGTATGTTCAAGAATTATTAAAAATATAAGTATTTTTAATAAAGCAATTAGGCAAAGTGAGAGCAGTATTTGTGAACAAACAAGCTAAGAGCTATGTTCTCGCAAAGATATTCCTCACTTTGTTTTTACTCTTTTTAAATTCCGAACCAGAATCAAAAGAATTTCATCAATTGAAATATCTTGTATTAACACGAGACAGGAGCCAGAAGAGTATCTTATTGCTATTGTGGAACTAAACTTTAAAGCCATGAAAGTACTTAGACAATGCTGTGGAATCGATGTTTCAATGGATGCTCTGGATGTTGTTTTGATGACCCTCCAAGAGGATTTTGAATTAAAAATTGTATCAAGTGGTCAGTTTGCCAATACCAAAAAGGATATTAAGAAATTGATGAATTGGGTTAAAAGACATCAACTTAATGATCTTCCTCTTCAAGTAGTCATGGAAGCAACAGGTGTTTATCATGAGCAATTGGCTTACGCGCTTTACGATAATGGTTTTGAACTTGCCGTTGTTCTGCCCAACAAAGTAGCTAATTATGGCCGTAGCACTGATGTGAGACGCATAGACGATAAAATCAGTGCAAGGCACATCGCTGAATTTGGGTTATTAAAAAAGATAGACAACTGGACAAAACCAGATGCCTCTTTATTGAAATTAAAAGGTCTGAGCAGAGAACGAGAGCAATTACTCAATGAAAGAACCAGGGCCAAGAACCAACAACATGCCAAAGAACACATGGCAGAAGTCGATAAGTTTACATTAAAAAGAGCCAAGCAACACATTAAGTTCTTGGATAAGCTGATTGACCAAGTAGAAACTCAAATGAAAGACATAGTCGATCAAACCCCATGGTTAAAAAAGAAAATTAATTACATATGCTCCCTAAAAGGAGTTGGCTTTATTACAGCAACCATTGTAATAGCAGAAACAAATGGCTTTAACCTTATCAGAAACAGCCGTCAATTGGTATGTTATGCCGGTTATGACATCAACAACAAACAATCTGGAACATCGGTTAACACCAAAGCTAGAATTTCCCACAAAGGAAATAAACATATTAGAAAAGCACTCTACTTCCCAGCATTAACGGCAGTCCAACATGATGAGCCATTAAGTAATTTTTATAACCGTCTGTTCGACAGACAAAAGATTAAAATGAAAAGCTATGTGGCCGTGCAAAGAAAATTGCTGATACTGATCTATACACTATGGAAAAAAGAAGAAAGATATAATCCAGAATATTGCAAAGATAAATTTTTATTAGAGCAGCCCCAAGAGGCCGCCCTAACCGAGCTGGATCAAGTCCGCTCTTGATTTGTTTTCCTAATTGTAAATTTAATGAAAAATCATTTGGTTTTCAACACAGAATCTTTGCGAACAACTTAAAGAAACTCGTATGTTTACAGTCATTAAAAAATGAAGTATTCTAATTGAGCAAATTGGTAAGACGAGTATCCTTCAACAGCTTTAGCTGTTACTTTGTGGTCTTCGTGAACAACTTAGCGTAACTTTGTGGTAAAAAAAAACTTTGTGGTTAATCATCGAAGTGGTTTCAGTAAGTCTTCCAGTCCGTTGGTTTTAATAACCCAGAGTGTTTCCATTTGCATGCCTAATTTTCCAGGAGGGAAACCATCTTTTCTTTTGAACCACTCAAGATAGGAGACAGGTAAATTACAAAGTAAAGTGCCCTTGTATTTACCGAAGGGCATCTTTACTCTGACTAAATCTTTTAAAATTTCAGGATTAAGACCTTCCATTACTTTTTGAAAGTGCTTGCAACTACCAAATCTTTTGTTCCATGGCCGTAATCGTAAAACCCTTCCCCAGATTTAGCGCCTAATTTCCCAGCTTGCACCATATTGATAAGCAGCGGGCAAGGTCTGTATTTAGGATCGCCTAAACCATCATGCAATACATTTAAAATGCTTAAACAAACATCCAAACCAATAAAGTCAGCTAATTGTAATGGACCCATTGGGTGAGCCATACCTAATTTCATCACGGAATCAATTTCTTTCACGCCTGCAACACCTTCGAATAAGCTAAAGATCGCTTCATTGATCATAGGCATTAATATTCTGTTGGCAATAAAACCAGGATAGTCATTCACTTCCTCAGGGATTTTGCCTAATTTTTTAGACATCTCCATGATTCGCTCTGTCACTTCATCAGAAGTAGAATATCCACGGATAATCTCTACTAATTTCATTACAGGAACTGGATTCATAAAGTGCATTCCAATCACTTTTTCTGGTCTGTTGGTAACTGACGCAATTTTTGTAATTGAAATTGAACTAGTGTTGGAAGCAAGGATTGTTTTCTCATCGCAAACCTCATCTAGTTCCTTAAAGATTTTTAGTTTTAAATCTGTATTTTCAGTTGCAGCTTCCACTACCAAATCAGCACCTTTTGCGCCCTCTTTTACTGATGTGAAAGTAGTGATATTATTAAGCGTTTCAGTTTTCTTGGCTTCGTCTATTTTTTCTTTTTTTACTTGTCTGTCCAAGTTTTTAGCGATAGTAGCCATTCCTTTTTCAAGAGCAGCTTCACTTATGTCAATTAAAGAAACTTTAAAACCATTTTGAGCAAAAACATGCGCTATGCCGTTACCCATCGTTCCTGAACCAATTACTGCTATATTTTCCATAGTATATTTTAATTTATTTTTAGCTGTGGCAAAGATATAAAATCTACTTAGTACCCATAACCCGCTTTGGTAAAAGATGTTGAAAAATTTCAAGTTATTCCTCCAACCTGCAAACTTGTCAACTTTCAAAGATGTCAACCTGAAAACCTGCCAACTTGTAGCCCATTCATCAAACAAATCTGTGCAGGGCAATAAAAATATATTAATTTCGTGCTTAATTGAATTTAAACGATAAATGAAATATATGAGAGTATTAAAACTATCGGTATTGATGTTTTTAGGCGTAATGAGCAGCCTATTTGCACAAGAACCTCAAGAAACCAATCAGGATCTATTCAAATTTTTTGGCGACAGAAGTGGAAATGAGTTCAGATCAGCATCGGGTAAACCTGGATATAACTACTGGCAGAACAGTGCTGATTATAAGATTAACGTCACTTTGGATGAAGAAAATGAAATGATAAATGGTAATATAACCATTGAATATACTAATAATAGTCCAGAAGCATTAGAATTCGTTTGGTTGCATTTAGAGCAAAATCGTTTTACGGAAACTTCTAGAGGTACTTTGACCACTCCAATCCAAGGAAATCGCTATGCAGGTGATATGGATGGTGGTTATAATATCACCAATTTAAAAGCAGTAAGTGGAAGACGAGGGAATCCTTCAAGCGAATATATTATTACTGATACTAGAATGCAGGTTTTCTTCGATGAACCAATTGAAGCAAAAGGCGGTACTGCTACTATAAGCATGAATTTCGAATACAAAATTCCTGTAAAAGGTATGGATAGAATGGGGCAGTTGAAAGTTGATGATGGCACTATATTCGCTATGGCTCAATGGTATCCGAAAATGGTTGTGTTTGATGATGTTAGAGGCTGGAATACTGAGCCTTATTTAGGTGCAGGTGAGTTTTATTTAGATTATGGTGACTTTGAATATAATGTAACAGTTCCTTACAACCACATTGTAGTGGGTTCTGGAGAATTGTTAAATCCTCAAGAAGTATTGACCAGCCAACAGCAAAATAGAATGGCTAAAGCAGCCAAAAGTGATGAAACGGTTCATATTATAACGGCTGATGAGGTAGGTGATCCTTCTATTACAAGACCAAAGCAATCAGGAAACTTAACCTGGAAATTTAAAATTGAAAATGCTAGAGATGTAGCATGGGGTTCATCACCAGCTTTTATCTGGGATGCAGCTAAAATTGACTTACCAAGTGGAAAAAAAGCAATGGCTCAATCTGCTTATCCTAAAGAAAGTGATGGTGAAGATGGTTACGGTAGATCAACGGAATATTCTAAGGCATCAGTAGAGCATTATTCTAATATGTGGTTCGAATATCCTTACCCAAATGCAGTGAATGTGGCAGCGGATATTGGAGGAATGGAATATCCTGGTTTGAATTTCTGTGGATATCAATCAAAAAACAAATCATTATGGGGTGTTACAGATCATGAATTTGGCCATAACTGGTTTCCAATGATAGTGGGAAGTAATGAAAGACTTTATGCCTGGATGGATGAAGGCTTCAATACCTTTATTAATTTCTATTCTTCAGAGGAATTTAATGATGGCGAATTTGCAGATGATTTGGATGAAACAAGGAGCTATGTAGGATGGTTGACAAGCGAAAGCAGAGAGAAAATCGCTACTTACCCTGATGTTGCAGATACTCGAAATTTGGGTATGATAGCTTATATGAAGCCTGCAATGGGACTTTTAATGCTAAGAGAGTACATCTTAGGACATGAGAGATTTGACAATGCTTTCAAAGCTTATATAAACAGATGGGCTTATAAGCACCCAACTCCAGGAGACTTCTTTAATACAATGGAGAATGTTTCAGGTGAAAGCTTATCTTGGTTCTGGAAAACATGGTTCTACGGAAATGGCAATATTGACATTGCTCTAGATGGTGTTTACCCTTATCAAGGCAGCTATCTACTGGTTTTAGCTAATAAAGGCGAAGTACCAATGCCAGTGAAAATGAAAGTTACATACGCAGATGGAACTGACGAAATGGTTGAACTTCCAGTTGAAATCTGGCAAAGAGGAAATTCATGGAATCATTTGTTAAGCACTGGCAAAGAAGTGGAGAAAATCGAACTTGATCCTAATAAAATTCTTCCGGATATTAATGGAAGTAACGATGTATGGCCAAGTCCATATTATGAAGATAAATAATGTACTAAAAAGCTCTCCAAATGGGGAGCTTTTTTTATTCTATTATGGGTACAAATGGTGGTTCGTTTACATTACAAAGCTCAACTTGTTCAATGGATAAATAGTACTTATTAAGTCTGTCCTTATAGCGTTGGCCTACTAAATCATGATTAAGAACCCATTCCTTTGTTGCAATGATCTCGTCTCGAAAACCTTTTTTGATTGCGATATAATCAGCCTCGTGTTCTGCCTTTATTTTGAATGAATTCGAAAGTACATATTGCAGCCCATATTTGATCATTCCAAAATTCGAGTAGGAGAGGTAGTCGATTAGGTGACCTAATTCATGTGCAAACCATCCTGTCATTACTTTTTGAGGAACTTCCTCTATTTTTAAGCGCTCACTACTGCTTACATAAACGCCTAATTTTATCCTATATCTTTTAACACCACTGAATATATTTTTTAAAGATATGATTGGCTGTGCCTGCATGGTGGATGATTTTACCCTTTTCTGATAAAGGGTAATAGGGTATTCATGCAAGTCTTCAAATTTACTTAATGCTTCTAAAAAGCTATTCTTTATTTTATCACTTTTAACTTTCTCGAAATTTACCTTCATATAGCTTCAATAACGATCTGAATTTCTGATTGTTTATTTTAAGGAACAAAACTAACTGGATAGTTGCTTAGAGATAATTTTTATGATAATTTGAAACTTTGTAACAAAATAAAAACTTAAAATTATGCTTAAAATGAAATCTTTAGTGATCGCTTTCTTGCTGTTTTTAGCAGTAAGTCCAGTATGGTCACAAAATTCAGAACTTAACAATGCCTTAGAGAAACCGATTCCATTGGATCCTAAGGTGAAAGTAGGACAATTAGAAAATGGTTTGACCTACTACATTCGCCAAAATGAAAAACCCGAAGATAAGGTAGAATTTCGTTTGGTTATTAATGCAGGTTCCATGCAGGAAAATGACAAACAATTGGGCCTAGCTCACTTTACTGAGCACATGGCGTTTAATGGAACCGAAAATTTCAAAAAGAACGAATTAGTAGATTATCTACAGTCTGCAGGTGTAAAATTCGGTGCTGATTTAAATGCTTATACTAGTTTTGATGAAACAGTATACATTCTGCCAATTCCTACAGATGAAGAAACATTGGATAATGGTCTGACTGTACTAGAAGATTGGGCAGGAGGATTGCTGATGACTGGAGATGAGATTGATAAAGAAAGAGGGGTTGTTTTGGAGGAATGGAGATTGGGACAAGGAGCAGGTCAAAGAATGAGAGATGAATACTTTCCTGTTTTATTTAAAGATTCAAGATATGCTGAAAGACTACCGATTGGCAAAAAGGAGATCTTAGAGAATTTCGAATATGAAACTCTCCGTTCATTTTATGAGGATTGGTACAGACCTAATTTGATGGCAGTTATTGCAGTGGGAGATATAGACCCAGCAGAAATGGAGAAGGAAATCAAAGCGCGATTTGGTGATTTGCAAAATCCTAAAAAGGCAAAAAAGAAAAAATTATATGAAGTGCCTGCTCATGAAGAAACCTATGTTAGCATTGTAACGGATAAAGAAGCTAATTTCAATCAGATTCAACTTTATTATAAGCATGATAATGAAGAAATGAAAACATTATCGGATATGAGAAGAGATTTGGTTTATAGCCTCTATAATGGAATGCTAGGTCAAAGATTAGATGAGTTGAGGCAATCAGCTAATCCACCATTTTTATTTGCTAGTACCAGCTTTTCCCAAATGGTTAGAAATAAAAGTGCTTATTCTTCTTTTGCTGTTGTTGGTGAGAATGGCTTTGAGAAAGGAGTACAAGTGTTGGCCGAAGAGAACAAGCGAATCAAAGAGCATGGATTTACCGCATCTGAACTCGATCGCTATAAAAAGACTTTTTTGAATAATGCTGAAAAGAGAGTTAAAGAGCTGGACAAGACCGAGTCAACCAGATTTGCAAGTGCCTATATTCAGCATTTTTTAAGTGAGAACCCTATTCCAGGTGCAGAATTTGAATTCGAATTTTATCAAAACTTGATTAACACTATCACTTTACCTGAGATCAATATGCTGGCTAGCAAATGGGTGACAGATGAAAATAGGGTTGTAGTGCTTACAGGAGCTGAAAAAGAAGGAGTGGAAATGCCAAGTGAGGAAGAAATACTTTCCATTTTAGAGGAAGTCGAAAATTCTGATTTGGAACCTTATAAAGATGAAGATGTAGCTGAAAGCTTCATGACTACTGCTCCAAAAGCAGGGAAAGTGCAAAATAGGGTCGTGCATGATGAGCTTGGTGTAACAGAACTTGAGCTAAATAATGGAGTTAGGGTAATACTTAAGCCAACGCAATTCAAAAATGATGAAGTTAAGATGCGGGCCTATAGTTTTGGTGGTCATAGCCAATACGAAATGGAAGACTATTATTCTGCCTCTAATGCGACTTCTTTAATTACTGAAGCGGGAGTTGCCGATTTTTCTAATACCGAGATCAAAAAAATGCTTTCTGGTAAAACTGTAAGGGTAAGTCCCTATATTTCAAGTTTATCAGAAGGTTTTAGAGCAGAAGCAAGTCCACAGGATTTAGAAGAGATGTTCCAGCTTACTCATCTTTACTTTACAGCTCCAAGAATGGATGAAGAAGCCTTTGGTTCTTATGTGAGTAAGAATAAAATGTTATTTGGTAATTTAATGTCAAATCCTCAATTCTACTACAGTGATAAATTGAGCATGATTCTTTCTCAAGACAACCCTAGAGGTGGCGGATTTCCAAAGGCAGAAGATTTAGATAAAATTGATTTTCAAAGAGCTTACAACATTTACAAAGAAAGGTTTGCAGATGCCAGTGATTTTACATTTGTTTTTGTTGGAAACTTTGATGTTGAGGGGATCACTCCAATGTTGGAAACTTATTTGGGGAGCTTGCCAACAATTGAAAGAAAAGATAATTGGGTAGATTTAGGTATCAGACCTCCTGAAGGAATAGTGAAAGAAGAAATTATTAAAGGAACTGATCAAAAAAGTTATGCTACTATCTTATATCACGGTGATACAGAATATGATAAGCAAAAAAGTTATTATCTAAAATCACTAGGAGAGCTAGTCACAAATGAATTGATTGACATCCTTAGAGAAGAGAAAAGTGGTGTTTATGGAGTTGGTGCTTCTGGAAGTATGTCAAGACTACCGGAAAGTCGTTATTCATTTAGAATTGCCTTCCCTTGTGGACCTGAGAATGTAGATGAGTTGGTTAAAACTACCCATGAAATTTTAGCTGATATCAAGGCCAATGGTGTAAAGGAAGAAGATCTAGATAAGGTGAAAGAAGCTCAGTTGAAAGGATTGAAAGAGGATTTGAAAAAGAATGATTATTGGTTGAACAGATTGTATAGCTTCTATTACTATGATGACGATTTAAGCAATTTTATCGTTACAGAAGATAAGATTCAGTCTTTATCGGCAGATGATCTGAAAATGGCGGCAAATGAATTCTTAAATGAAGATCAATTTGTAGAAGCTATTTTACTTCCTGAAGAGGAATCTGCAGAGTAAATTATTATTGACTCATTTTTATAAAGCTGTCTCAAATTTTTTGGGACAGCCTTATTTTTATTTCAAATATATCCTTTCGCTAGCCTCCGGCTAGTGGAAATTACTACCGCCTCCGGCGGTTTTCAGCTTTTACAATTAAAATCACTTTTTCAGTCTAGCCTGCAATACGTGCCAGGCACAAGTAACCATCACTAGCCGGAGGCTAGCGATAGGGGATTTAATCATTAAACTCGCTCATAGTTCTATTGACCCCAATGGTCGTAAATCCTAGAACCATATCACAAGCTTTATCCATAATAAACGGCAACTCATCAAATTCTTGCTGAGTAAAAGGGCTTAATACATAATCTACTTGCTGTCCTTTGTGGAAATTATCCCCAATGCCAAATTTCAATCGGGCGTAATTTTGTCCCCCTGTTAAGTCTTCAATATTTTTTAACCCATTGTGACCTGCTGATGAACCTTTTGCCCTCAGTCGCAATTTACCGAAAGGAAGAGCAATATCATCTGTGATCACCATGATGTTTTCCTTTGGTATTTTAAGTTCTTGCATCCAATAGTTTACCGCCTTTCCTGATAGGTTCATGTACGTAGTTGGCTTAATTAAATGGATTTGCCTTCCCTTATATTTGAACTCAGCTTTCATGGCAAGTTTCAAGGTTTCAAATGCCACTTTCTGCTGGTCAGCTAATCTGTCCAGAGTTAAAAAACCGATATTATGACGGGTTATCTCATACTCAGCTCCAATATTTCCTAAACCTACAATCAGGTATTTCATGTGTTTATGTTTATTTTTTATTGTCACAACTTGTCCCGTATTTCCCGGGATGCAATTCGCAAGAAATATTTATCAGACGGTTGGTGTAAATTCGTCTTCACTTATTTTTGCTTATTTCTTAATGCTCTTCAGTTTTCAAAACGCAAAAATAAATGATTTTTATGGGAGTGCCGAGTATTTTAATGATTCAAATAATTCATTATAATTTCATTAATAGGAGAGGGCTGTGTTAAAGTCATCATGTGCGAACCTCCTTCAACGATATAGGTGGGCTTTACATTTCTTATGGGGATAGTATGGTCCTTAGTTCCATGGATATGAATAATGCTTTCCTTAGCATTTTCCCTTTCCCATTTAATGATCATTTCAACAGTGCGTTTCATATAAATGGGGTCTTTGCTTGATAGCATACTTTTAAAAGTACTTTTATTGGTATTTCTGTCAGGCTCTACTATTGGCTGCAAAAATTTGGCTCCAGCCAACATCAATTTCGGAGGTATTATTTTATAAAGAGGAATTACTTTTTGGAATCGATAGCGGAAGGGGAGTTCGGAGCGAGATTTGGCACTGGAAATGATAATTGATTTATAAGGATGGAGAAATTCATTGAGTTCTGTGATTATCATTCCACCTAAAGAAACGCCAATCAAAACAAATTGCTGAGAGGTGTCAATTTGCTGAGAAATCCTTATTGCAAAATCAGGCAAAGAACTTCCTTTTTCAGGAATAGGGTATTTTATGTGAACTATTTCTGTATGATTTTTGAATTCTAAGCTATCAAATAATCGCTCATCTGAACCTTGCCCGGGAAATAAATAGATAATGGGTGTCTCTTGCGAGAATGAAATGTTATAACTGCAAAGGCTAAAAAATATGATTGATATGAAGCCTTTAACTATCATGGGTTTTATCAGAATGACTGACTAATTCCTGGATTTCTTTTAATTCATTTGGAGTAAGATGTCTCCATTTCCCTTTCTCAGTATCTAATTTCACATTCATGATTCTAATTCGCTTCAAACCAGCCACTTTATAATCGAAATATTCACACATCCTTCTGATTTGGCGGTTTAGACCTTGCGTTAGAATAATTTTAAAGGAGCTTTTGCCTATTTGTTCCACGAAACATTTTTTGGTGACCGTATCCAAAATAGGAACTCCATCACCCATTTTTTGAATAAAATCTCCTTTGATGGGTTTATTTAAGTGAACGATATATTCCTTTTCGTGATTATTCCGGGCTCGTAAAATTTTATTGACAATATCCCCATCATTGGTTAGCAGAATTAACCCTTCGCTATATTTATCTAATCTTCCAATAGGAAAAATTCTTTCGGGATAATTGATGTAATCTATGATATTATCTTTTTCCCTGCGAGTATCAGTTGTGCATACAATTCCTCTAGGTTTATTGAAAGCCAGATAGACAAAATTAGAATTAGGTTCTGTGATTAACTCACCTTTTACTCTAACTTCATCGTCAGGCCCAACTTTAGTGCCCATTTCAGGAATTTTTCCATTTATAGTAACAGCTCCTTCCTCTATCAATTTATCAGCATTTCTACGGGAACAGTATCCAGCCTCACTTAGGAATTTATTGATTCTTTTTAATTGTGTGTCCAAAACTTTGAAGATTGATCAATTAATAATCTACTTAGCATTTTCTTGCTAAGATATTAAAACTAGCGTTAAATAGTAACGGATAAGTTATAAACAAAAAAATCCTGTCCATGAAACATGAACAGGATTTGAATAATTTATAAGATTTTTGAGAATTAACTTTCTGCTCCTTCAGCAGGTGCGTCTGCACCTTCTCCTTCAGCTCCTTCTTCTCCCTCAACTTCTTCTCCTTCATCCTCTGTTGCTTTTCCTCTAAGTGCTCTTGGAATCTCAACAACGGCAATTGATGCTTGTGGAGTATCCAATATCTCACAATTTTCAACAGAAACTGATTCTACTTTAATTGATTTACCAAAATCTAGTGCACTGATGTCTAATGTAATATGCTCTGGCATATCTTTAGGTAAGGCTTTTACTAGAAGGCTTCTTCTCTTGTGAATCAATGTACCCCCTTTAGTTACACCAGGTGCAGTACCTTCCAAATGAACAGGAATATTCATTTTGATATTCTTTCCTTTGTGTAATTGTAAGAAATCAGCATGTAAGATGATTTCACTTACTGGGTGAAATGCAACGTCTTGTAATATTGCTTGGTACTCATCGCCTTCAATATTGATGTTAACGAAATGTGCTTCAGCAGTAAATACTAGTGGGCGAAAAAGAATCATTGGCGCATAAAAGTGGATTTGCTCATCACCACCGTATAATACGGCAGGAACCATAGCTTCCGCTCTTAATCTTTTCGCCTCTTTTTTGCCAAGATTTGCTCTTTTATACCCTATAATCTCAACAGTTTTCATAATATATATTTGTTAAAAGTGAATAATTACTATTTATATGAACAATGAACTAATAGATTCATTGTCGTGTATTTTTCTAATGGCTTTGGCAAACATATCTGCTACCGAAAGCACTTTAATTTTATCTGATTTTTGCTTTAAAGGCAAAGTATCGGTGGTGATCAACTCATCTAAAGTAGAGTTGGCAATATTTTCATAAGCATTTCCTGATAAGACAGGATGCGTAATAATTGCCCTTACCGATTTAGCGCCTTTTTCTTTCAGCATATCTGCAGCCTTGCATAAGGTTCCTGCTGTATCCACTAAGTCATCAAAAATAATTACATCTCTACCATCAACATCACCAATCACCTGCATTGCGTCAACCTCGTTTGCTTTTTTTCTTTGTTTGTCACAAACTACCATATCTACTTTGAAGTGCTTTGCATATTTCCTTGCTCTTGCTGAACCTCCTATATCTGGTGAAGCAAAAATGGTGTCTTCAGTGATACTTTCTTGTAAATAAGGTACAAAAATAGCAGATGCATCCATGTGATCAACAGGGATGTTGAAGAAACCTTGAATTTGCCCGGCATGTAAATCACAAGTTACAATTCTGTCTGCACCAGCTGCTTCAAAAATATTAGCTAACATTTTTGCCCCGATTGCAACTCTCGGTTTATCTTTTCTATCCTGACGAGCATAGCCAAAATAGGGAACTACTAAAGTCACCTTATAAGCACTTGCTCTTCTTGCTGCATCTATCATTAGAAGCAATTCCATAATGTTATCAGCAGGAGGGAAGGTAGATTGGATTAAGAATACATGATGACCTCTAATCGATTCTGTAAAATAGGGAGAAAGCTCTCCATCACTAAATTTTTGCAATTCGACATCTCCTAATGGTTTGCCGTAGCTAGCAGCTATTCTTTCAGATAAATATTTTGAAGCAGAACCAGAGAAGATTTTAACGGAAGACATGTTTTTATTTTTTGCGCTTAAAATAAAATATCCCGTCCTATTACTTTTTGGACGGGATTTTGTTGCCCGACTAGGGCTCGAACCTAGACTCTTCTGTACCAAAAACAGACGTGTTGCCAGTTACACCATCGGGCAGTTTTGTTTGCCTTATCGCTAAGGGAATACAAAGGTAAAAACGGATTTATTATTTGCAAACAAAGAGGTGAAAAAAATTAATTATTTTTTTCTTCCATCGGTAGGTAAGCATAGTTGTTCAGAATACTTAAAACTGCAACCCTCACTTTTCTAGGGTCATCGAAAATATTTTCTGAATACAGATCAGTTGTATATCCTTGCCAAATCATGGAATAGTTTGAGGTTTCAGTAAAATTAATGACTAAAGTCCCATTTGTAATGTTTAAGTCTTTCTTTAAATACTCTTCTTTCTCTTTTTGATTTTTGTTTTTGAACAATACAAAATTTTCCATTTTGGGTTGTTCATAACCACGGTATCTTAAAGAATCACTTAGGTATAGAAAATTTACATAAAAACTTGGGTTCTCAGTATTGTAGCTGTACCCTATTAATTCTAAATGCGATTTAATAGTTGACTGGATTAGATCGATTTGATCGTCCTCCATAGTTTTTGGGGTCATAAAAAAATCAAATGACTTATAATTATCAAAATCACCCAAAAAATTATAATCATATTCGACTGGATATTCTTTTGATATAAAACATCCATTTGAAAACAGTAGTACAACTAGTAAAATATGACACAACTTTTTCATATCACCAATTTAACAAGATTTTGATACTATTGTTAAGCAGTTTTGCTAAATTTTATAAAAAGTCAATTTTACGACATTTTCTCAACCCATTTTCTAGCGTTTACCAAAGCTTCTACCCAAGGTGAGATTTCATCAGCTTTCCTTTCAGCAGGGTAATTTGCCCAGTTCCAAGGGAAAATACTTCTTTCTAGGTGCGGCATAATGGCTAAATGTCTACCATCTTCAGAACAAACTGCAGCGGTGTTATAATCTGATCCATTTGGATTTGCAGGATATTGATTATAACTGTATTTAGCAGCAATTTTGTACTCTTTTTCCGCTAAAGGCATTACAAATTTTCCTTCTCCATGAGCAATCCAAATACCTAGCTTGCTATTTTTAAGACTCGATAGCATTACTGAATTATTTTCCGGTACCTCTACATTCACAAAACCACATTCAAATTTATGAGAATCATTATGTGCCATTTTAATTTTCTCTTTGTGTGCAGGATAAATTAGATCCAAGGCGATCATTAATTGACATCCGTTACAAACTCCCATACTCAAGGTATCTTTTCTATCATAGAAATTTTTCAGAGCTCTTTGTGCATTTTCATTGTATTTGAAAGCACCTGCCCAACCTTTTGCAGAACCTAATACATCAGAATTTGAGAATCCTCCAGTAAACACAATGAAATTGACATCTGATAGATCTTCCTCACCGCTCATTAAATCGGTCATGTGGATGTCTTTGACATCAAAGCCTGCCATATACATCATATAAGCCATTTCACGCTCACTGTTCACGCCCTTTTCACGGATAATAGCTGCTTTTATTCCACTTTCTGAATTCCTGTTGGAGTCTAATCCTAAAGACTCAAAAGTGCCTTTAAAATGCTTTGGAAAGTCAAATGACAATGCTTGATTTTTATAATTATCAAAACGTGATTTAGCTAACGCTTTTCCGCTTTGCTTTTCATCCAATAAATAGGAGGTTTCATACCATTCGTCTCTTAAACTTGCTATGTCAAGATCAATAGTTTGATTGTTTTTATGGATCTGAATTTTGTTTGATTTAGTAATTGAACCTAATGCAATAACGTCAATTTCAGATTTTTTCAATTCTTCGATTACAGAATTGTCTTCGATTTGAAGCAATAAGCCAGGTTGCTCGCTGAATAGTAGTTTTACTAAATCATCTTCTTTGAATCCATCGAAATTGATGTCTAATCCAATATTTTGATGCGGAAAGGTAGTTTCTAAGATGGAAGTAATTAATCCTCCTGATCCAATATCATGGCCAGATAAGATTTTTTCCTCATTTATTAACTTCTGAACAGTCTCGTAAGCATTTTTGAAATGACTTACTGAATTAATTTTTATGGTTTCTTCTCCTAAGGAAGCACGAGTTTGAGAAAATGCAGAACCTCCTAATTCAAAATTTCCTTTTCCCATATTGATATAAATCAATTGGCTATTTTCTTGCGGGATTAATGCAGTTTCTAGGGTTTTACGAATATCAGAAACTTCTCCTGCTGCGGATATAATTACAGTCCCAGGAGCATAAACCTTATCACCTGATGGATATTTCTGCACCATGGAAAGTGAATCTTTACCTGTAGGGATATTAACGCCTAGTTCGATCGCAAAATCACTTATGGCTTCCACAGCTTCATATAACCTGGCATTTTCTCCTTCATTTTTTGCGGGCCACATCCAGTTGGCGCTTAAGGATATTCCTTTTAATCCATCCTGAATAGGAGCGAAAATGATGTTGGTTAAGGCTTCTGCTATAGATAATTCAGAACCAGCTTTCGGATCAATTAATGCACTCACTGGAGCATGACCAATAGAAGTAGCAATTCCTTTCTCACCTTTGTAATCAAGCGCCATTACCGCAACATTATTTAAGGGCAATTGGATGGGACCCGTAGTTTGTTGTTTGGCAACTTTTCCGGTTACGCATCGATCCACTTTGTTAGTTAACCAGTCTTTGCAAGCCACTGATTCTAATTTCAGAACATCTCTGATATATCCTTCAATTTCTTTAGTCTCGTATTGTAAGGTAGTAAAAGTTGTGCTTTGTTTTTGATCCGCCAATATCGTTTTTGGAGCACTTCCAAACATAGAAGCTAATGGCCAGTCTACTGGGTTTGTACCGGTTTCAGTATCTTCAAAACTGAAATGATGGTCACCCGTAATTTCTCCTACTACATAAAATGGCGCTCTCTCGCGCTGTGAAACCTTTTCCAGCTTGGCAATATCTTTTTCTTTAATCACTAAGCCCATTCTCTCTTGCGATTCATTCCCTACAATTTCTTTGGCCGATAGGGTAGTGTCTCCAATTGGAAGCTTCCTTAAATCAATTTTTCCACCAGTATCTTCTACTAGTTCTGAAAGACAATTTAAATGTCCACCAGCACCATGATCGTGGATAGAAACGATTGGGTTTTCTGAAGATTCAGCCATAGCACGGATTGCATTGGCTACTCTTTTTTGCATCTCTGGATTGGCACGCTGAACTGCATTCAATTCGATTTGATTGGCAAAAGAACCAGTGTCTACTGATGAAACGGCACTTCCGCCCATGCCGATTCGGTAGTTATCACCACCCATTACCACAATTTTATCGCCTTTTTGCGGAACATCTTTTTTGCTTTGTTCGGCAACTCCATAGCCAATTCCACCGGCTTGCATGATGACTTTGTCGTAGCCGTATTTTTTACCAGCATGTTCATGTTCAAAAGTCAGTACAGAACCAGAGATTAAGGGCTGACCAAATTTATTTCCAAAATCAGAAGCTCCATTGGAAGCTTTAATCAAAATATCTACTGGACTTTGGTAAAGCCAAGGCCTTTCTCCCATGTGGTTTTCCCACGGACGATTACCTTTTAATCGTGAATAGGAAGTCATATAAACGGCTGTTCCCGCTAAAGGAATTCCTGCTTTACCACCCGCCATTCTATCTCTGATTTCACCGCCTGAACCCGTTGCAGCACCGTAAAACGGCTCTACGGTAGTAGGGAAGTTGTGAGTTTCTGCTTTTAAGGAAATTACGGATTTGAATTTTTTCTTTTGGAAATAATCTGCCTTTTCAGGATTTTGAGATGAAAACTGTTCTACTTCAGGACCTTCAACATAAGCCACATTATCTTTATATGCCGATACAATTCTGTTTGGGTTTTCTTTTGAGGTCTTCTTGATCATCTGGAAAAGCGTATTGGGCATTTCCTTTCCGTCAATTACGAATGTCCCATTGAATATTTTGTGTCGACAGTGTTCTGAATTTACTTGCGAGAATCCGAAAACTTCACTGTCGGTCAAAGGGCGGTCTAATTCTTTGCTTACTTGTTCAAGGTAATCTATTTCCTCTTTGCTCAGGGCTAAGCCTTCTTTTTCATTGTAGGCTGCAATGTCTTCAATTAATTCTACTGGATCAGGTTGTTTATCGATCGTAAAAATATCTTCATTCAAGCCTTGATATTTTGCTTGAAGCATTGGATCAATTATATCGCTGAGCTTTTCAATGCCTTCGAACATCTCAATTCGGAAGATGCCGTTTAAGCCCATGGTTTGCGTAATTTCCACTGCGTTGGTACTCCAAGGACTCACCATTTCTTTCCGAGGGCCAACATAAATGCCTGTTAAGTCAGAAGCAGGGATTGTTTTTTCTGCATCAAGCAACCATAAAAGTTTTTCTAAGTCAGTTTCTGAAAATGGATTTTGATGTCCTAAAGCGTAGATTTGATGATTTTTACCCTGAAAAAAGCTAAGCATAATGTGTTTTATGTAGGTGGAATTAATAAAGCTGCAAAGTTAGAAATTATCCATTATTTAACCTAGAACCAAGAACCTAGAATCTAGAATCAAGAGTCAAGAATCAAGATAAGGGTGCTCTATCTTTAAATTCAAGAATATTTATTTTAAATTATTACTACTATATTTCAATAATTGATTCTGCCCAGTTTCCCCTTTGGGGATTAAGGGGCTTTGGCCAAATGCTTAGCCGTATCAGCAATCAAGGTATT
Organism: Marivirga tractuosa DSM 4126; assembly: GCF_000183425.1. NCBI lineage: Bacteria > Pseudomonadati > Bacteroidota > Cytophagia > Cytophagales > Marivirgaceae > Marivirga > Marivirga tractuosa. The sequence continues at coordinate 709,858 of NC_014759.1, read as the reverse complement.
ATGCCCCGCTTCCAGAATTACATGCTCATATTCTTTTACATGCTTTAATAAATCCATCATATTCTCGGCAGTGATGATTTTATCATATTTGCCCGTAAACATCATTGTCGGGATTTTATTCTGGTTGATAAGGAAGGCTATTAATTTTAAATCAAATTTTAAATGCCTGAAAACTACCCAAGTTAAATAAACTCTTCTTCTTTTTTCTCTAGTGTTCATTTGGGTATTGGCAAATTTCAGTAAACTTTTATCGACCAAGCCCATTTTTTTTGTGAAAGTTAAAATCTGATAGAAGTATTTCGGCTTCACTATCATTGCTCTAAAAAATCTTCTAAAAGAATTAGGGTAGGTTGCCAAACTGTACCAAAATGAAGTTTTAATTCCATCTGGTGCAATTAATAAAAACTCTTTTATTTTTCTTGGAAATAGCTCTAAACTAGCTAAAGCAAATTTTCCTCCCATGCTATAACCTACAACTGCAAATTTTTCAATTTGATGTTTTTCCAAAAAAGATTTTAATATTACTTCCCAATCTTGCTTTTCCAAGGCTTGGTTTCTGTCCTTCCATTCACTATTCCCATGGTAATAGATGTCAAATGCATAAACAGTATATTCATCCCCTAATAATTCAGAAAAGGGAAGATATACTTCTTTTGATTGCCCAAATCCATGAAAGGCTAAAAGTGGTGTTTTACCATTTCCATTAATAGAATAATTTAAAATATTATCTCCAAATATTATATGGTCGTACTTCATTTAGAAAAAACTAATGGGTTATGTGGCTGTTAAAAACCAAATTTAAAATTATTAATTAGCAAATAGCAAAATCTACCCAACGGCTTAATTTTCAATAGGTTAAAATATATTTATGATTTTTCTAAAAAATTATAAACAAAAGCTACCTTTGCCCGTTGGAAACCGAGGAAACTTTCAATCTGATTAAAGTTTCCGAAGTATTAATCGCAATATAATAATTTGAGTACAGAGAAAAATATATTAGAGGGAGCAAAGAACTTATTTATGCAATTTGGCTTGAAGTCTATCACAATGGATGATATAGCCAGAAAAGTAGGGGTAAGCAAAAAAACAATCTATCAGTTCTTTAATGACAAAAATAGCATTGTATTCAAATCTGTTCATGAACATTTTTCAGACCACCGCAAGGAAATAGAAAATGTTTTAGAGAACAGTAAAGACGCAATAGAATCTATTTATAGAATTTCAAAATGTATGAAGGTACAGATAGAGGCAATAAATCCAACGGTTCTTTATGATTTACAGCGTTATTTCCCCAAGGCGTATAAAAGGTTTTTGGAGTTTAAAAACACTTTTATGAAGGATAGAATGAGTCAAATCATTGAAAATGGAATCTCCACTGGCTATTTCAGAAAAGAAATTAATACTGAAATTCTAATTATTCAAAGAATTGAACAAGTTCAATTGGCTTTTAATAATGAAGTTTTCCCAAGGGATAAATTCGATTTCAAGGAAGTTCACGAACAGTTGTTTGATCATTTTATTCATGGAATATTAACTGAAAAAGGAAAAGAAAAATATAATCAATATTTAAATGAAGAGCATGAAGCTTAACAAAATCAGAATTTTTTGTGCAGTTGCCTTTTTTATGCCTATTAGCATATTGGCGCAAGAGGAAATTACCAAACCTATGAGTTTGGAAGAATGTGTGAATTACGCATTGGAAAATAATCGAAATTTGAAAACTACGAGAATGGAAGAAGCCATTGCAGAGACTCAAGTAGGAGAAACACGATCTATGGGTCTTCCGCAAGTAAAGTTTCAAAGTGGGATGAATTATAATTATGAAGTGCAAAAGGCATTTTTACCCAATGAAATTTTAGGAAATCCTGAGCCAGGTTTTACCCCTGTTCAATTTAGTCCCGAATATGATGGTAATGCTGCTTTTTCTGTTTCGCAACTTCTGTTTGATGGCTCTTACTTCGTGGGTCTTCAAGCAGCCAAAACCTTAAGAGAATTAAGACAAAAGGAATCTAATCAATCGGAGGTGGAAACCGTGGAAGCTATTACAAAAGCTTACTATTTGGTATTGATTACCGAGGAGCGTTTGAAATTGCTGGATGCTAATCAAGAGCAATTAGAAAGAGTACTCAAGGAAACGAAAGTCTTATATGAAAATGGATTTGCAGAGAAAATTGATGTAGATAGAATCAATGTGAATTACAATAATATTCAGACAGAAAATAACAAGGCTAAAAGGAGCTTTGACGTTTCCATGGATATGTTAAAATTTCAAATGGGAATGCCTATTAACTCACCTTTGGAACTCTCTGGTAGCATATCAAACCTAACCCTCGAGGCAGAGGAATACTTGAATAAATCTGAAAATTTCGATTATAGAGAGAGAAGTGAATTCTCTATCCTGCAAGTTAACCAAGATTTGGCCAATTTGGATTTGAGAAATAATAAAGCCACCCACCTTCCTAAGTTACACGCAAATTTTAGTTATGGATGGAACTCGGGAGTAAATGGCACCAGTGAATTATTTGACTTCAGTAATAATTGGTTGAGTTTTGGAGCTGTTGGTATTAGCATACAGTGGAATTTGTTTACTGGATTAAATCGATCAAGCAAAATGGAAAAAAACAGAATTCAGATTGAGCAAATTGAAATTCAGAAGGAGCAATTGAAAAGCTCCATTGACATGGAAATCAAAAAAGCAAAAGACGATCTGAAGTCGGCCAAAGAAAGTATGGATGTACAAAAGCAAAATATGGCTTTGGCGCAATCTGTTTACGAGCAAATTGAAACTAAATATAAAAATGGCTTAGCAAGCAGTCGTGAATTATTGGATGCTGAAACTTCCAAGAAAGAGGCTGAAACCAATTATTATAGCTCACTTTACGATGCGGTGATTGCCAAAATAGAATTAGAAAAAGCATTAGGAATATTGTATTGATTTGATAAAAATGAGAATAACTATAAAAATGAGAAATTCACTTTTAATAATTGCACTTACGGTTTTCATGGCAGCTTGCGGAGGAAATTCCGATGTTGAGAAATTGAAGTCAAAACTAGAAAGAATAGAGAAAGATATTCAAGAAAAAACAATTGAGGCAAACGAGTTGCAAGAAGAAATTGCCAAACTTGACCCAGAATTTGCTAAAAAAACAGATCAATCTGTATTAATAAAGCAAGCGGTTGTGAAACCTCAAGATTTTAAACATAAAATCAATGTTCAAGGTGAAGTGGCATCTCGAAAAAATATTACAATGGGAGCTGAAACCATGGGAAGGGTTACACAGATCAATGTCTCGCCTGGAGATATGGTAAAGCGGAATCAACTATTGGTAAAATTGGATGCTTCTACTACAGAAAATAGTATTAAAGAATTAAAAACGGCTTTAGATTTAGCTACCACTATTTACAAAAAGCAAAAAAACCTTTGGGAACAAGAAATTGGAACTGAAGTGCAGTATTTGGAAGCTAAAAACAGAAAGGAAACGCTAGAAAGACAATTAGCTACTGCTCAATCTCAATTGGATATGGCTTATCTAAAAGCTCCTTTTAATGGAAGAATTAATGATGTGAATGTTAATATGGGAGAAATGGTGCAGCCAGGCTTGCCCGTACTAAGCATGGTAAGCCAAGAAGAAATGTACCTTAAAGCGGATGTTTCTGAAGAATATATTAATGATTTTGATCAGGGTGATTCAGTAGAGGTATATCTGCCTTCTATAAAGAAATCATTCTCTACAGTAGTGAGTGCAGTAAGCTATGTCATAAATCCGGCAAACAGAACTTTTCAATTGGAAGTGAAAGTCAATGAATTCGTTGATAATTTAAAACCAAACCAGTTTGCACGTCTAACTTTGGTGGATTATGAAAATCAGGAAGCCATAGTAGTTCCTTCTTATGTAGTTCAACAAGATAATGTAGGTGATTTTGTTTTTGTGGTTGAAAACAAGGGTAATCAAAAGAAAGCTAAAAAAGTAAGAGTTGAAAGAGGAAAGACTTATAATGATAGAACTGAAATTTTAAACGGTCTTAAAAATGGGGATGTGATTATTTCAGAAGGTTACCGAGAAGCTGTTAATGGAATAGAAGTTCGTATTGCACAATAATTCCGAAAAAAGATATTTATGAGCGATCAGAATAAAAAGAAAGTAGAAAAGGAGTTTGGACTAACCACCCTTTCGGTCAACAACCGAACTACTGTATATGTATTGGCTTTTTTAATAGTGGTGTTAGGTATTTTTTCTTATATAAATTTACCAAAAGAGAATTTTCCTGAAATAGCTCAACCCACTATTTATATTGGTACGCCACACCCAGGAAACTCTCCAGCTGATATGGAGAAATTAATTACTCGACCACTTGAAAAAGAAATTAACACCATTTCTTCAGTGGATAATATTAAATCAACCTCAGTACAGGATTTCTCAACAATTATAGTTGAGTTTACTACTGATACAGATGTTGAAGAGGCTTTACAAGAAGTAAAAGATGCAGTGGATCAAGCAAAATCAGAGTTGCCATCTGATTTGCAAGATGATCCGAATGTATTTGAGCTTAATGTATCGGAATTTCCAATTATGAATATTAATCTCTCAGGTAATTACAGTGTAGAGACCTTAAATTCCTATGCAGAGTATCTGGAAGAGGAAATGGAGAAATTTCCAGAAATGTCTAAAGCAGAGATTAGAGGAGTAGACGAAAAGGAAGTTCGGATTATGGTAGATCCACTGGAAATGGAAGCTCGTAAAATTAGCTTTAACGATATTGAAACAGCGGTTCAGCAAGAGAATATGACCATGTCAGGTGGTAATATTAAAATGGGTAAAATCAGAAGAACAGTTTCAATTTCTGGTGAATATGATAATCCTGAGCAATTGGAAAACCTTATCATTAAAAATGAAAATGCTAACATCGTATACCTGAAAGATATTGCTGAAATTGAGTTTGATTATAAAGAAAAGCAAAGTTATGCTCGATTAAATAACGAGGCGGTTGTAATGGTGGATGCGGTAAAGAGAAGTGGTGAAAACTTACTGATATTAACTGAAAAAATTAACGAGGTAATTGAAAAAGCCAAACAAGAAGTATTTCCTGATGGATTGGAGGTTACAATTACAAATGACCAATCGCAACAAACAAGAGATCAGGTAAGTAGCTTGGAAAATAACATTATTTCTGGTGTTATATTGGTGGTATTAGTGCTGTTATTCTTCTTAGGAACTCGAAATGCACTTTTTGTGGGGATTGCTATTCCGATGTCAATTTTTATGGCTTTCATGATTTTAGGTGCCTTAGGAATTACGATTAATATGATTGTATTATTCTCTTTAATTATGGCATTGGGAATGTTGGTTGATAATGGCATTGTGGTAGTGGAAAATGTTTATCGTTTAATGGAAGAAGGATATTCTCCAATCAAAGCCACTAAAATTGGAGTAGGAGAAGTAGCCTTGCCTATTATTTCATCCACAGCTACCACTTTAGCAGCCTTCTTGCCATTAGCATTTTGGCCTGGTTTAATTGGGGAGTTTATGAAATACTTGCCGATTACTTTAATAATTACTTTAGGTTCCTCTTTGTTTGTGGCCTTGGTTATAAATCCGGTATTTATAGCTTCATTCATGAGAATAGATGAAGGCGGTAGATTGAATTATAAAAGAGTTTGGAGAATTGCTGGAATTTCATTTGCCATTGGAGCAATTTTTATTCTGTTGAAAGTTTATGCGCTAGGTAATCTGGCAATTTTGTTTGGTGCATTAGGTTTAATCAACACCTATATTCTTACTCCACTTTCTAGAAAATTTCAAAGAGGATTTTTACCTGCGGTTGAAGGCTTATATTCACGTACACTTGCTTTTGCGATAAAAGGAAGAAATCCTTATTTATTCCTAGGAGGGACAGTTGTAGCATTGTTTGGTTCCGTAATGTTATTGGGAGTTTTTACCCCAAATGTTTTATTCTTCCCTGAAAACGAACCAAAATATGTCAATGTGTTTGTAGAGTTTCCGGTTGGAACTGATGTGGAACATACTAATGAATTCTCTACTAAAATTGAGAAAGAAGTTCAAAAAGTGATTGAACCTTATTCTGAAATAGTTGAATCAGTTGTGGCTAATGTAGGAAAAGGGGCGAGTGACCCAAGTGATCCGACTGCTATGGGGCAATCCGATACGCCAAATAAAGCCAGAATTACGGTCAATTTTGTGGAATTCAAATACAGAAATGGAATTTCAACCACAAAAGTGATGAATGAGATAAGGGAGGCTGTGGCAGATAAATATGCTGGTGTTTCTATTACCGTAGATAAAGATCAGGCAGGACCACCAACTGGGAAGCCGCTTAATATCGAAATTAGTGGGGAAGATTATGATAAGTTAATTCAAATTACGGAAGACCTAACTGTTTTTATTAATAATCAAAATATTGGAGGTATTGAAGATTTAAAAACAGATTTAGAGGTAGGGAAGCCAGAATTGACCATCAACATTGATCGAGAAAGTGCTAGAAGGTTTGGTTTAAGTACTGCAACTATCGCCAATGAAATCAGAACAGGGCTTTTCGGAAAGGAAATCTCTAAATATAAAGAAGGTGAAGATGACTATGAAATCCAGTTGCGCTACAATGATGAATATCGTTATGATGTAAATGCATTGATTAATAAAAAGATAACCTATAGAGATCAATCTTCAGGAAAAGTTAATCAAGTGCCGATTAGTGCTGTAGCAGATGTGGAATATACCAGTACGTATGGTTCTATTAATCGTAAAGAATTGGATAGAGTGGTGACGGTTTATTCCAATATTTTAGATGGATATAATGCCACTAATGTCAATAATCAATTAAAAGCAGCCATGAAGGACTTTGAAGTTCCTGCAGGCTATGAAATTAAATTTACAGGTGAACAGGAAGAACAAGCTGAGGAACTAGAGTTTTTAAGCATAGCTTTATTGCTTGCCGTATTCTTGATATTCTTAATTATAGTGGCTCAGTTCAATAGATTGACAGCTCCATTTATTATCATGAGTTCTGTGATTTTCAGTACCATTGGTGTATTCTTAGGACTGGTTGCTTTCCAGATGGATTTTGTAATTGTAATGACTATGATAGGGATTATTTCACTGGCAGGTATAGTAGTAAATAATGCTATCGTTCTTATTGACTTTATTGAAATCAGTAAGGCCAATAAGAAGTTGAATTTGGAAGAAGGTGAAAGTTTAACTTATGAAATGGTAAAAGAGGCAGTGATGCTAGCGGGAAAAACTCGTTTGAGACCAGTATTGTTGACTGCTATCACAACCATTCTAGGTTTAATTCCTTTGGCAATTGGATTCAATTTTGATTTTATACAGTTATTCACCAGCTACAATCCAGATTTTTATTTAGGTGGAGATTCCGTTATGTTTTGGGAACCGATTTGTTGGACTATAATATTTGGTTTGACATTCGCAACCTTTTTAACATTGGTAATCGTACCTGTTATGTATCTTATTGCAAATCAATTAAATGCTAAATTTGGGATAGGGCGATAAGTTAGAAGTTGGGAGTAGGAAGCTCGAAGTTTCCGCTCCCAACTTCTAACCTCCAACTTCCAACTCCACCACATGTCCAAACTAATCCTCATACCGCTAGTTGCTGTCATTTTCATTTTGATTGACCTATATGTCTTTCAAGCACTGAAAATAGGAGTGCAAAATTTCTCTCAATTAGGGAAAAACATTGCTTATGGTATTTATTGGGGGTTTACTGCAATCACGCTATTGGGCTTTTTCCTATACCATTTTGGAAATCCTGATTTCTTTTCGCGTGTGGCTCGGCAGTTTATGTTGGTGCTGGTATTTATGAATTACCTTTCAAAAACTATTGCCTTATTGGTGCTATTGATTGGCGATGTAATTCGATTCGGACAATGGAGTTTTTATAAGATCACTGATCTTTTAAATAATTCAAAAAGTGGTATTGAGGGAGAAAAAATAAGTAGATCTGAGTTTTTTGCTAAGTCTGCATTGGTCGCAGGTACTCTGCCTTTGGCAGCTATGAGTTTTGGAATAATCTCAGGAGCACATGATTACCGCATCCGAAGAAAATCAATTGTGATACCCAATTTACCGAAAGCTTGGCACGGAGTGAAAATAGCTCAGCTCTCTGATATTCATAGTGGTAGTTTTTGGAATAGAATAGCAGTTGAAGGCGGAATAGATATGCTGATGGCCGAAAAACCTGATATGGTTTTTTTTACAGGTGATTTGGTGAATAATGAAGCCAAGGAAGTAGAGAAATATATCCCTATCTTTTCAAAGTTGAAAGCTGATTTAGGAGTTTATTCTACCCTGGGGAATCATGATTATGGTGATTATAAAAACTGGAGTAGTGAAAAAGCAAAAGCTCAAAACCTGCAGGATTTAAAAGAAGCTCATAAACTCATGGGGTGGGATTTACTAACCAATGAAAACCGAATCCTGACAGTGGATAAAGAGCCTTTGGCAGTTTTAGGAGTAGAAAACTGGGGAGCAGGAAGATTTGCCAAATATGGAGATATTAGCAAAGCTTATGCTGGTACCGAAGGTTTACCAACCAAAATATTACTTTCCCATGACCCTAGCCATTGGGATGCCCAAATCAGAAAAGACTATCCAGATATTGATTTGATGCTTGCCGGGCACACTCACGGTTTTCAGTTTGGAATAGAAATCCCAGGCTTCAAATGGAGTCCATCTCAATATGTTTACAAGCAATGGGCAGGACTTTACCAAGAAGGAAATCAAAGTCTGTATGTGAATAGGGGATATGGCTATCTTGGTTATCCTGGAAGGATTGGAATCCCACCTGAGATTACAATTTTGGAGTTGAGGCAGGGGTGATTTATCTATAACTCTATCGTAAAGGGCTTAAGCGGCCGCTTAAGCCTTGTATTTTTATACACTTTCATTATTTTTATTAAATAAGATTCTTAATTAGGGACTTTTTTTGCTAGATAAAACTCTGTGCTTTTAAAATATCTGAACTGTTGTAGGGCTAAAGAAAGGATATAGAGATGATAATACCCAGTAAACAAATTTCTCAACCATGGATTGATATTCCTTACAAAAGGCTTGCAAAAAATTACTTCACTACCGAAATTTCTGTTCGTTGTTAAATACAGCAAGACAAAATGAGACTGATATAAAACTTGTTACCTTGTCTCATCATCCAGATCAAATTTACTTCTAATTCTCGTATATAACTATTGTAATAAATATAGTAATATTAATAGAATATAATTACAAAGGGATGAAAAATAATAACAAATAATTTGTTTTTAAATTTACCTGTTTTATCCTTGTAGGATAATGTAATATTTAAGAACGTTTTGAAACCAAAACCTGACAAAACCTTTAAACTCATTCGACTTTTTGTGATCTCGCTGGTAAGCATGACAAGTCCTCTAAGCTTGCTTGGTCAAGAACAATCTGATTCCTTAAACATTATTGAAATTGTTGAAGATAGCCTTAATGTAATTAGTTCAGAAATACAGCATTCAAAAGTATCGATTCAAAATATTGATAATCAGATTGTTGGTAGAGATTTTAGTAAAAAATTGGATTCTGTTAGTAGTTATGATAGAGAGCAATTAACCAGCTACAATAAAATAGCAGATACCTTAATTCATCGTACCGATATTCATAAGGTCCTTCCTAAAGGATCAGATCTAGGATCAAGTATTATATTTGAGAATCAAAATATTCTAAATCATGCTCAAACGCATGATGTACCAAATATCCCATTAAGTAAACTACCAGACTTAAATAAAATTGAGCTAGAACCTATAAAAGTCATACCTGAAAAAATATTAAAAGATAAATCAACTATTAATTCAAATCTAAATTTAAGGCAAAACTTAGATTCATTAACTATTGAGGATATTGAAAAAAAGGCAGGGACGTTAGCAAAAGATAATATAGATGAACTTCAAGAACTAGATAGAATGGAAGGGGCAGCTAATAATGCCCGTTCGCAAATGGATGATTTAAAGTGGGATAAATCGAAAATCAATTCATCAAAAAATGTCGCCAAGGTCTTAAGTGAAAATGTGGAAACTGTCCAAGCGGGTATGGAGAAAATGAAGGACCTCAAAGGGAAGTACAGTAAAGTTAATCTCTTGAATCCTAAGGGGCCAGTTTTAAAGAAGATAAGCAATAAACCCTCCAAGCCATGGCAGTTCAGCTTGAATTTTAGCTCTAAATTTCAAAATGGTATTTCCATACAAATTGCTCCCTCATTAGGCTATAAGCTCCATGAAAGATGGGTAGGTGGTATTGGAATAAGTTATCAAATGAGAATAATGGACATAGACAGTTCATTTACATTTTTACCAAATCAAGAGTTATCTCACAGAATATTCAATCAGTTCAATTTCTACAGAAATTTTTTCTTGCATTTAGAACATGAACTGCCTTATAAGAAACCAGCTGAAAACAAGGAAGGTTCGTGGTATAACTTAGCGCCACAAAAGTCGAGGGCTTGGGTAGGGCTGGCTTTACAATATGGTCTATATAAAGACATTAAGGGACAAACTCAAATTTTGTATAATTTAATAGAGCCTGATTTTAGTAATGCCCCTGAAAACAGATGGACCATCAGGATAAATTTAATTTTTTGATATGAAATACAAGTATCTAGTTTTTACATTATTATTTAATTTGCCTAGCTTTTTGCAGGCACAAAGTGCTGATCCTAATATTACTCCTCCAACTCCAGAGGCAATGTCATTTCACAGAAGTGGAGTATCCAACATCAATAATTATTCAGGCTCAGCAGATATTTCAATAGATATATTTAACTTCGAGGTAAAAGATTTGTCACTCCCTATTAAATTAAGCTATGTAGCTAATAACGGAGTGAAAGTTCAGGAACGAGCCTCTTGGGTTGGTTTAGGATGGGCTTTAAGTGCGGGAGGTGCTGTGTCACGGGAGATTAGAAACAGGCCGGATGATTTTCAAGAAGGATATTATCTCAAACCAGATATTCCTGCTTTATCTATCCAAAACAAACCTTATTTTGATGATATTTATTACGGACTAATTGATGGGGAGCCTGATCTCTTCAGGTATAGTGCCCCTGGTATAAGTGGATCATTTATGATCTATAAAGATCATCACGATCCGTCTATACTTCATATACCGTATTCTGATAACAAAATTGAGTTTACACATAGCACAAATGGATTCCACAGATTTACTGAATTCACTGTTATTAATCCTGAAGGTATTCGTTATAAATTTTCTGCTATGGAGGAGATGATTAGCACTAGTCTTTCAGGAACAAGTCCTGATAACCGATATAAAGTCTCTTCTTGGTACTTGACTCAGATTACGAACCATGATAGTACTGCCTACATAAATATTGAATACGCTGATGAAGATGGTAATCCGTACGATGTTGGCACCAACTCCATAGTGGATATTTTTAGTGAGACAAGAACAAATAGCCAGTCAGAGGCTCTAGAATTAATTGCTGTTAACAGAACAAAAGTAAGACAGCTAAAACCTATTAGAATTTATGATAGTCGGGGATATGAGGTCAATCTTATTCAAAGTTCTATAGATCGATGCGATTTTAAAAACACCAAATTTCTTGATAAAATTGAAATTGACTATAATGGTCAAAGAGTAAAATCATATGATTTTGACTACTCATATTTTACCGAAAATGGTACAGTTCCAATTTCAGATCCTTGTAGTTATGTTCCTTATTCTATTAATTCACAGCCACTTGATGATGGTAATCACAAATGGAGGTTGAAGTTAGATAAGGTAACCAAAATTGGAAGTGATGGTGTGAAGGAGATGAACCCACATCAATTTGAATATGAAGAATCAAAGTATTTACCAAGTCGATATTCAAAGGCAAGAGACCATTGGGGGTATTATAATGGTGCAGTTAACAATACAACACTTGAGCCAGTACAATATATAGACCTTACAGGCTATTTATCTCATAGCTCTAAGCCTTTTGTCAAATATGGGAGTGCAGATAGGGATAGCAATTTCGAATTTGGGAAAGCAGGCATACTTACTAAAATAACATATCCCACAGGAGGTTATACAGAACTTGAATATGAAGCCAATACATGTTCAAATCCTGAAATAGAGAGTGATAAGGTTTCTCAAAACCGTGCATTTACTTTAGATGCTCCGAATGAAATCACCACCTCCATCACAATAGATTTAATTGAAAGACCATTTACAGAATTGGTGGTTACAGCACTTTCATATTTTCCAACAGAACAATGTAACGTTTTTATTGATTTCGAGAATGTTAGTACAGGACAAACAAAAAGAATCGATTTTTCTGCCATTAACAACATTCTTCTACATCCTGGGACGTACGATGTCACCATTAGTCCAACCGATATAAATGACCCCAATGGTGGTAGCTGTTTTGACGATGTGGTTCAGCTTTTTTTCACTTGGGAGAATCAGGTTGAAACCCTTGAAAAGGAAGTTGGTGGTGGTCGTGTTGCATCCTTGGTAAATTGTTCTGATAGTATAGATTGTGTGACACGCTCGTATAGTTATTTAAGAACGGATGGTTCTTCCAGTGGCTATTTGGTATCTATTCCCACTTATGGATTTGCTTTTTTATCGGATCACTTTGGCAGTTCATATCCAGCAACTTGGGTCAGAACATACAGTTCTAACGAGCCAACGCTCACCACTTTGGGGGGTAATGTTGGCTATTCAGAAGTAACTGAAAGTATTAATCAAGCTGAAAATGGTAAAATTGTTACTTCTTATGCTTCACCAGAATTTCTTAAGGATGTAAAATTTGGGGCATTCCATCTTACCAATACAGGAGAGAGGATTGATGTTTGGCCTGGGTCACCACATACCACAAGGGATTATCTAAGAGGAAAAATTTTCAATAGAAATATATTTAAGTATGACTCTTCATTATTAAAAAAAGATTCATCATTTTTTATGGGAACTTATCAAGAATCTTCAGGGTATGTTCGAGATCCTATTTTCATAATGTACCAAAACGATGGTCAACAGTCTAATTCAATCCCTGGAGTTCGTGTATATGGGAATTGTCAAGAGGGTGCTTGTCCTCTTTCTATAAATTTATACTCTATTTATTCAGGCAGGGGATATGTATACCAACAGATGCAGAAAAAAATTGAAGATGGGATAGAAAGTGAAATTACAACTACATATAACTGGAATCCCGATCACCAGGTCATTGATTCAGAAGAGGTTGAATACCCTGATGGGACGACTAGAAAAAAAGAGTTTTTCTATAATTTTAGTGATACTAATGAAGCTCAAGGCATTCTAAGTGCTTCCGATTATGATACTCTGCAGGAAATGTATCAACAAAGGAATATTATTGTCCCATACTACAAAAAAGTTAGTAATATTTCAGAAAATGAGATTTTAAATAGACAACTTTTCCGATACAATTCAAACTACAGACTGGATGAGGTTCTTACTTCAAAAGGTACTTCTCCTTTCGAAGTTTCTTTAAAATACCTGTCGTATGATCCGAATGGCTTGCCTACTTCTTATGTAGCAAAGGATGGGCGGGTGCATTCTTTTGGCTGGTCAAATTATCAAGTAACCTTATCGGGTGTAGCTGAAAGTGCCTTTCCTATTGACTTTTCAATGTCGATGTTAAATGATCCTAATAGTATGGAAGGAGTGTATGATGTTAAATTATATGAATATGATACACTCGGTAGAATTAAAAAAATCATAGATGCAAATGGACGAGATACTTCCTATGATTATGATGAATTTGGTAATCTTATCATGGTTAAAGATGCAGATGAGAATATATTAAAGAAAGTGACCTACAAATACAAGTCAGAAGAGGGGGACTCAAACTGATCTGCTATAAATGATCTACAAGAAATTAAGCATAGTGAAATGAAAAAAAATTACCTAAAATATATTTTAATAAGTATTTGCTTACTATTGGTTTCTTTTTTGGCCGAAGCAAGTATCCAAGGGCCCAACAAAGTATTGCCTGGTAGCACTGAATCTTATTCATGTTCTTCATGCCATTTGTATTTAGGATCTGGTTATTGGTTTGTTTTAGGAGGAACTGTAGTGGGTTCCAATTCTAATTATAACTCTGTAAGTGTGCAATGGGATTCAAATGCAGGATCGGGAAGTATTTCCTGGAGAGTCGGTAGAACAAATCATGTAACGCTCAATGTTGCTAGAGGATATGCCCCTTCAGCACCTAATACACCTCAAATCAATGAGTATCTTTGCGATCAAGTAAATATTGGTTTTTCTGGTAGCCCATCGTCCGGTGAAACATGGTATTGGCAATCTAGTTCTAATGGCACATCTGTTAGCAATAGCAGTTCTACAAGAATAGTAAGTCCTAGTACTGGTACAAATTATTATTACTTAAGGGCGAAAAATGATTTTGGATGGAGTAGTGCTGCAATACTAAATCTATCATGGCCGGATCATGAAGTGCCACCAGCTCCGTCAACCACAAGTCGATCTAGGTGTGAACCAGGGAGTGTAACCCTTTCTTCAACTAGTAGTTCTGATTTATGGTATACATCTGCAACTTCGGGTACTCCTTTTCATACAGGATCGTCTTACACCACAAGTTTTTCGTCAACTAAAACTTATTATGTTCAGGCCAAATCAGCTTTTAACTGCTATAGTGCTAGTAGGACGCCTGTTACGGCCACAATATACTCACAGGTTCAAGGAGGATCAATTAGTACATCTCAGAATATATGTGGCGGTGAAACTCCTTCTCAGTTTACGGGATCAGAGGCGGTTCACGGAAATGGTGTTTACCAATATCAATGGAGAATGAGGTCTCCAGGAGGAAGTTGGAGTAATATTAGTGGTGCCACAAACAAAAATTATCAAGCTTCATCCCTATCATCGTCAAAGGACTTTCAAAGAAGAGTTATTTCTTGCGGGAAAACTGCATACTCTAATGTTGTTTCTGTGGTAGTTAACACGGTACCAAGTCTGCCATCAGCAAATTCTGTTTCACGATGCGGTAGTGGTACTCTTTCTTTATCTGCGTCTGTTGGTAGCAATGGGAATACCATTAGGTGGTACACTGCATTGAAAGGAGGAAGCCATTTTCGTCAATCGACCAGCTATAGTCCTAGTTTAAGTAGTTCTAAAACTTACTATATAAGTAGTTATAATACAAATACTGGTTGTGAAAGTTCAAGGGTTAGTATTTCAGCTACTGTAAATTCAATACCAGCTACGCCTACTGCTTCCTCTGCTTCAAGATGTGGAGCTGGAGCAGTTTCACTATCAGGATCCATAGGTTCAAATGGAAATACTATTAGATGGTACACTAGTTCCAGTGGAGGCAGCCATTTTCGTCAATCAACCAGCTATAGTCCTAGCTTAAGCAGTTCTAAAACTTATTATATAAGCAGTTATAATACAAGTACTGGTTGTGAAAGTTCAAGGGTTAGTATTTCGGCTACTGTAAATTCTATACCTTCCACCCCAACAGCGTCTTCCTCTTCCAGATGTGGAGCTGGAACAGTTTCATTATCAGGAACAATAGGCTCAAATGGAAATACGATTAGATGGTATACTAGTTCTAGTGGAGGTAGCCATTTTCGTCAATCAACCAGCTATAGTCCTAGTTTAAGCAGTTCTAAGACTTATTATATAAGCAGTTATAATACCAGTACCGGATGCGAGAGTTCAAGAGTAAGTATTTCAGCAACTGTAAATCCAATACCTGCACTACCCACTGCTTACTCTGATGCAAGATGTGGAGCTGGAACACTTTCTTTGGCAGGAGCAATAGGCTCAAATGGAAATACGATTAGATGGTATACTAGCTCCAGTGGCGGAAGCCATTTTCGTCAATCAACCAGCTATAATCCTAGTTTAAGCAGTTCTAAGACCTATTATATAAGCAGTTATAATACAAACACTGGTTGTGAGAGTGCTCGTGTGAGTGTAGGAGCTATTGTTAGGACTATACCCAATGCTCCAAGTCCGAACTCAGATTCAAGATGTGGATCAGGAATAGTCAGCTTAAGTGGTACTGCAGGTTCAGGTGGAAATACTGTAAGATGGTACAATGATATGAGCGGAGGAGTACATTTTAGGCAATCTCTTAGCTACTCACCAAGTCTTTCAGCTAATCAGACTTTCTATATAAGCACCTTCAATACTTCAACGGGTTGTGAAAGTGACAGAGTGGCGGTTGATGCATATGTTAATTCTATTCCTAGCGTGGATGCTGGTGCTAATCTTTCTTTTCACAAATTTGAAAATTCAGTGAGTTTAAACTCAACAGGAGAATCTCCTGCAGGCGGTACTTATTCTGGGGCATATGTAAATAATAACTCCTTTGATATATCGCAAAGTGGTGTAGGAGATTTTACAGTTACTTATACCTACACCAACTCCGATGGCTGCTCTGCAAGCACTACCAAAACACTCTCTGTTCTAGCTAATCCTGAAATGACAGTAGAGGGCACATTGGATATTGTTTGGGGAGAAGACCGAGAACTTACCGTAGATCCTGGCTTTTCAGGCTATCAATGGTACAAAGATGCGGAGGCCATAAATGGCGCTACATCGAATTCATATACTGTGGAGTCAATCGGTGAATACCATGTGGAAATTACCGCTGCCTCAGGAGCGACTCTAAATCTCGACCCAATTAACTTTATCAATCTAGCTTCCCAACAAAATGAAAATTTTGTCCAAACCATCATTTACAAGACTCCAAAGAAAGAAGGAGAATCAGTTAAGGAAATTGGAGAAGTAAACGAACAGATTTCCTATTTCGATGGATTAGGGAGACCCACACAAACTGTGGCAACTCAAGCCTCACCTAATAAGAATGACTTGATTTCACCAGTTGAGTATGATGAGCTAGGACGACCGAATAAAAGATTTCTTCCTTATGCAGCCGATAAAAAAGATGGCTTGATACATCCAACGGCTTTACGAGGGGCAGGTAATGATTATTTACAATCTAGCCAATATGCTTTTTATGCTGGAAGTGGTACTAATGAGATTGCAAATACAACAGCACCTTTCGCAGAGACAGTTTATGAAAATTCACCGTTAAACCGCCCAGTAGCGCAATATGCACCTGGCGAAAACTGGGCAAAAGAAGAGGGTGCAAAGGCTGTTGCTACTGAATACCAAATTAGCTCCGAAAGTGATTCTGTAATGAGATTTAATGTTGATGGCAATTCATTGCTAGTTGATGGTGAATATGGCAGTGGCGTGTTTCAAAAAACAATAGTGATCGATGAAAACGGAAATCAGAGTATCACCTTTACTGATGCTTCTAACAAAACCGTGTTAAAAAGAAATGTTGCGAGCGGAATGAACTTTGATACCTATTATGCTTATGATGTCTATGATAACCTACGATTTGTCATTCCACCAGAAGCCATTCACCAGCTTGACATAAGCACAGGTCAGTTTCCATCCGATTTATTGGATCAGTTTGTTTTTCAGTACCAATATGACAACAGAGATCGTATGGAATGGAAAAAGGTACCAGGAGCAGAACCAGTTGTTATGATTTATGACGATCGCGACCGGTTGGTGCTAACGCAAGATGGAGAACAGGCTAAAGACAATTTGTTTAGTTTTACAAAATACGATGCCCTCAACCGAACCATCATGACTGGCGAAACGGAAATCAATAATTCCATTCCTAATTTGAGGGATTTGTTAAATGGAAGCGACTGGCTTCAAAACTATGATGCCTTTGAAACCTTGGGCGGAAGCAAATACGGGTATACCTCCAACTCGCTACCGAAGAATCTTGACTTGGTCGAGATTCATACCGTTACTTATTACGATAATTATGATTTTAGAAGTGAAATTTCACTTGAAGGTGCTGAATATGATTATGGAGGCCATGGAATGGAAAATGCCTTTGAGCAATCTAATCACGTAAAGGGTCAGGTTACTGGTAGTTTAACTAGGGTGCTGGGAAGTAATGAGATGCTTGCTTCTATTAATTATTATGATGAAAGGTATCGGTTGATGCAAAACATCAGTGAGCAAAATGGAGGGAATCTGATCACCACCAACAACGGCTATGATTTTGCCGGGAATGTTTTGGGGACTATTACTGAATATCATGTTAATAATGAGAATTATTTTATCACCGAAAGCTTCACCTATGACCACTTAGATAGATTAATGGAAGTTACTCATGAAGTAACTGAACCAGTGAAATGGGAAGGCTTAGTAGGTTATGAAATGGATGCCAATGGTGATTTGACTCACACAGGGGCAGCTGGTTATACAAATACCAATGCATATTCTAAAACTCCCATTAAATTTGAAAATAATGGGAGTTATAGTGTTGAAATAGAAACGCAAGGAAGATTCCTAATTGGATTAAATGATGATCCTAATAGTACTTCATATAGCAACATGGATTACGCACTTTATGTTGCTGGCAATGGATGGTTATATATTTACGAAAATGGAGCAAGAAAAACTGGTGCCGATTTTTTAAATAGTTATATAATTGGTGATGTGGTAGAAATCAGAAAAAAAAATGGACAAATTCACTATGTACATAATGGTGAAATTTTTTGGACTTCTAGCAAAGCTATAACCACGGATCTTTATGCCGATGTAACCACTTATAATGTAGGTGACAGAATTTTAGATGCTAAAATCTCTACATCAGGTAAGCAACTCATGGTCTCCAACCAATACAACGAACTAGGTGAGCTAATAAATAGAAAATTGCACGAGGACGGGGATAATTTTGCCCAAAGCGTGGACTATCGCTATAACATCAGGGGCTGGCTTACCCGCATCAACCATGCGGACCTAAGTACGGACAATGCCAATGAAAAAGCTGACCTGTTCGGGATGGAACTGGGCTATACCGACAATTTTGATTTAAACGCAGAGGCACAATACAACGGAAATATCGCTGCAGTAAAATGGGGAGGAAAAAGAAATGATATTGATGCTGAAAATGTGCTGCAGCAAAATGCCTATGGGTATGGATATGATGGCTTGAATAGAATAACAGCGGCTGACTTTTATGAAGGGTCAGCACAAACTTCAGGCCAAAAGTATCAGTTAAGGATCGATGAATACGATCAAAATGGGAATATCAAGCAGTTGAAAAGACGAGATGCAGACGGGGTTTTAATGGATGATTTGACCTATGATTATGCAGGATCGGGCAATCAACTAAATTTTGTGAGTGATATAGGAGATGTGGAAACTGGATTTAAGGACGGTAATACTTCTGGTCTTGACTATACCTATGACGACAACGGAAATATGATTTCAGATGCCAACAAGGAGATAGATAGTATAAAATACAATAATTTGAACTTACCGGAGGAAGTTATCTTTGAAAACGGGAACAAAATTACCTATATTTACTCTGCTTCTGGCACTAAACTCCGCCAAGAAGTCTACGAAAACAACACATTGATAAAAGCTACGGACTATATCGGCTCACTCATCTTAGAAAATGACACCTTGCAGTTTATCCAAACCGCAGAGGGCAGGGTAGTGCCCAAAACCGTGGACGGAGTCGATAAAAATGAATACCAGTACCACTTGAAAGATCATTTGGGCAATGTACGTACAACCTTTGCCGTGAGAGATGATAATTATGCCACTGATTTTGAGACAGCTGGTAATCCGTATTTCGATAATTATGATGAGATTACCATTTTAAGTAATCCGCTGAAAAAGAGCGGCAATTATGCGCACCGATTAAGTGGCGGTGGCACGGATGTAGTAGGTTTGATGAAAACCCTTTACGTAAGCAAGGGCGATAAAGTCAGTGCAGAAGTATATGGTAAATATTTGGATGCCCAGTTTACCAACGATGAAATTAACGGGGCAGCATTGGTGAATGCTTTGGTTACCATGTTGGGTGGTGGAACGCTAACCGGTGAAGGGACAATAATAGAAAATAACCTGAATTCAGATTTTATTTCAGCTGCCATGGCAGACGGGAGCGAAGAAGAAAGCCCTAAAGCCTATTTGAACTATATCATGCTGGATAAAAATTTCAATTATGTGAATTCAGGTTTTGAAAGACTTGCAGAAAGTGCAGCAGACCCAGGAGATGGCAGTGGTACGCACCAAAAACTTACTTTTGAGGAAATAGCCATAGAAGAGGATGGATATCTGATGGTGTTCTTGAGCAACGAAAGCCAGCAATCCGTTGAGGTCTTCTGGGACGATTTTAGGGTCGACCACCATTATAATGCGGTGCTGCAGGCGGACGATTACTACCCCTTTGGCTTGACTTTTAACAGCTATACAAGAAGTTACTCAAAAGCCAATAATTATAAGTTCAACGGCAAGGAAGAGCAGGAAGAAACTGGGTGGTTGGATTATGGGGCGAGGATGTACATGCCAGACTTAGGAAGGTGGTTTAATGTTGATCCTTTGGCTAATAAATATGACATGCATAGTCCTTACCACTATGCATTAAACAACCCTGTCAGGTACATTGATCCTGACGGGATGCAGATAGAGGGTGTTACGAAAAAAGATGCTGAAAAGACTCATGAGGATTTAAATGCAATTTTTGCAGGAGAGCAATTTGCAGCTTTTAGAAGCCTGATTACTCGTTCAGGTAGAAAGGGTAATGGTAAGAAGTTTAATGCAATTGATTCAGATGCTTTATCAGGAGCTATCGAAGGTCTAGAAGGAGATGATTTAGCCCTTGTAAATTTGGTAGCAGGAGCTATCAACTCAGAGGATGTACATAAGGTAGAATTTGTAGAGCTGGGGGATGATATTTCATCAGATGGAGGAGATGCGGTTGTCGAGCATTTGAATAATGCTCAAAGTGGAATTGGAGATGCATCAAGAAACGCAGAAGGGAATATTAACTCTTCTGTTATTAATGTCTTTGGAGGTGCTGGATTTAATGTACCTACTGAAAATGGGTCACATTCAATAATAGTTGAAGGGGAAGGAGTGCAACAGTCAGGAGGAAATAGGGCTGTAACTACAGGGCATGAAGTTATGGGGCATGGTATACCTTCCGCAAGAGGTGCTGATGCTAAAACAAATAATACTCATGCTATTAGGACAGATAATTTAATAAGGCGGGTTTTGGGTATACAAACTAGAGATGGTTCAAATCACGCAGGTGGTAAAGTTGTTGATCCAAATGCATTACCGAAGATAGGGAATTAAGGAAACAGAATTATGAAAGGAATACTAATCATATTTTTTTACTCATTTTCTTTCGTTGCTTGCTCACAACAGCTAAGTGAAGCTGATAAGCAAAGTCGACAGAAAGCTGATAATGTTGCAAAAAGTCAACTGAAAGAAGAAATTGAAGGTAGTACTCACATCATATTTTCAGTAGCTGATAAAGACTTTATAATTCTTGTGGAAAACACTGGTTCCTACAGAGAGTATTACATCAGAAGCATGGACAATGGGGAGACAAGGATTTTGAAGGATACAACTTTGAATTTATCTGGTGAATTAGCCAAAAGGATGTTTGATAAGACAATTTATAGAGATGATTTTATCACATTCGATTCGGATTTTTTCAAACCAGAGTATGAAGCCTCATCGGGAAATATTACATATTTTGTTATGAAGGATAAACACGGCAAAAGGTACGGAGAAGCAAGGTTGTCTATCTTTATCAAACCCAATCCTATAGACTCAGCTGTTTACTCCTACTTAGTTGAGCGACTTCTGTATTATGCTAAGAGTATGTAAAAATAATAAAGCCCAATCAGGAATGGTTGGGCTTTATCATGAATAAGCCACTCTGGTTTTAGAATCCCTAAGAAAAGTATCAATGACCTGAAAGATAGTTTTTTTAGTCCCCCGCTGGCGCACGCGTTTTCGCGTGTGTCCATTTGGCTTGGAACTAGAAATTTTCAATTATCCTCAAAACCTGTCCATAAAAACAAAATTGTCTATATTTATGACGCTTCAGGTACAAAACTCCGCCAAGAAGTCTACGAAAACAATACATTGATAAAAGCTACGGACTATATCGGCTCACTCATCTTAGAAAATGACACCTTGCAGTTTATCCAAACCGCAGAGGGCAGGGTAGTGCCCAAAACCATGGACGGAGTCGATAAAAATGAATACCAGTACCACTTGAAAGATCATTTGGGCAATGTACGTACAACCTTTGCCGTGAGAGATGATAATTATGCCACTGATTTTGAGACAGCTGGCAATCCTTATTTTGATAATTATGATGAGATTACCATTTTAAGTAATCCACTGAAAAAGAGCGGCAATTATGCACACCGATTAAGTGGCGGTGGCACGGATATAGTAGGTTTGATGAAAACCCTTTACGTAAGCAAGGGCGATAAAGTCAGTGCAGAAGTATATGGTAAATATTTAGATGCCCAGTTTACCAACGATGAAATTAACGGGGCAGCATTGGTGAATGCTTTGGTTACCATGTTGGGTGGTGGAACGCTAACCGGTGAAGGGACAATAATAGAAAATAACCTGAATTCAGATTTTATTTCAGCTGCCATGGCAGACGGGAGCGAAGAAGAAAGCCCTAAAGCCTATTTGAACTATATCATGCTGGATGAAAATTTCAATTATGTAAATTCAGGCTTTGAAAGATTGTCAGAAAGTGCAGCTGACCCAGGAGTTGGCAGTGGTACGCACCAAAAACTTACTTTTGAGGAAATACAAATAGAAGAGGATGGCTATCTGATGGTGTTCTTGAGCAACGAAAGCCAGCAATCCGTTGAGGTCTTCTGGGACGATTTTAGGGTCGACCACCATTATAATGCGGTGCTGCAAGCGGATGATTACTATCCCTTTGGTCTAACTTTTAACTCCTACCAAAGGAGTTATTCAAAGGCTAATAACCATAAGTATAATCAAGGAACTGGTGATAAAACATTTCAAGGAGCGGAAGGAAAGTTTTTTAGAACAGAGAGAGTACCAGAACTTGGATGGGATTTGACAAAATTTAGGGCATATGATCCAGCTTTAGGTAGATTTATGAATATTGATCCTATGGCTGACAAATTTTCACAAGAAAGTCTTACGCCATACCAATACTCATTCAATAATCCTATACGGTTTAATGATCCGTACGGTGATTGTCCGATTTGTCCTGAAACTGCAGTTGAAGGATTTAAGGCATTTGGCCAAATGATGAGTCGGGAATTTAATAAAGGGTTAGATGCTGTCGTAAGCTTTGTAGGCCCAGATTCAAATTTTGAAGGAGCTGGAGAAGAGGTCGCTGGTGGAATCCCACTAGTGACGGCTGTTGATATGCCTTCAGAATCTACAAAAACCACCGCAGAAAAGACCGAAGCAACATTAAATATTGACCTACTTTTGGTTTCGTCTGGGGGTGGAGCTGGTAAGCATAGTGGTTCAAGTGATCCGTCTGTAGATATTGCAGAATCCTTAAGCAAGGTAAAAGAATTATTTGCCGAAGGTAGTAGTGGTAATTCTGCAAGCTCAAATGAAAATGTGCAAAATGGAAATAAGTCAAGTGCATCGGGAAGTGGTAATGAGATTGAACTTGATACATTAAGAAAAAATAGTTTCTTCCAGCTGAATGGTAGAGCGGGGTACGATTTTCAAATAAGAAGGGATTTTGGCAATGGAAATATTGATACAGTTGAAACAGAATTTATTTTTAAATCAGTAATTGGAATTTAAATGAAAAGTTGTAAAGTTAATCTGTCGATTATGTTATTAGTGCTTTTATGGTCCTGTTCAAAAACCATGGAAGTAAAAGAATATTATGAATCAGGTGAGTTAAGATACACTGGTCAAAAAGTAGAAGGAAAGAGACAAGGAGAATGGTCAGTTTATGATAAAGATGGAAATGTTATTGAAAAACTTACATATAGTAATGATTCATTAAATTTTCGACAAACCTTCATAGATGGAAATCTGGCTATTGAAGAGGAGCTTACGGATTCTATAAAGCATGGTGAGTTAAGAATATATTATGAAAATGGGAACCTTAAAGCCTTAACTAATTATGTATACGGCAAAGAACAGGGGTTGTCAAAAGACTATTACCCTAATGGGAATATTAATACTATTTACATAAATAAAGGAGGTAAAACCGTTAATTTTAAGCAGTATTATTCTAATGGTTCTATCTTTGCTGAGGCAGATACATTTGGGGAAGGAGTAGTAAGTTTCTCTGATTCTTTGGGTAATCGAACCTATGATGTAATGTATAATAATGGCGAAATAATTGATACTGTAAAGTCTTACTAAATTTCCAGTCTAAATCTTTTGAAATGTTTTACGAGAGCCATGCCTTACATTAAAACCCCCGTTCCCGCCATGTTCCAAATGGTGTGAGATAGCTCTTTTGCATCTATAGCAAGCTGAACAGAGTTGTTTTCTTGGTATCTTCTGTTACCGATTATCAACAGTCTTGGTGCATATGACCAATCAGCAATGAAACACGGAATTTTCATAACCACCAAAACCTTCCTATAAAAACAAAAAGTTTCTAAAGGTACTTTGCTTCTGTTAGCAAAATTCGTCATGAAGTTGGTTAAAATCCCGTTGGCAGAGCAATAAGATAAAAGGTAACAAAGGAGAGTACCTAACAGATCGTCCAGAAGCTAGGACAGTGCAGTAGTTGAACCCGCATGGGCGGGATCAGGCGGAGAGTAGTGCATTACGATAGTGAGCCATTTATCTTTCCTTCCCAGCAAGAAAAAATACCGTGTGAAGCACAATGCCCTTGGTGTGTTGGCAAGGCAGCAGCCTGAATGCCAGCAAAGTCGAGCTTTTGTACCTTAATTATCCACAAAAATTAAGTCCTCATCTGATTCTGCAAAAAACTCAGTGTTGGCTATTTCCGCTCTAATTTTTTTGCTCCCTGTTACATTTGACCCAGATAGCATTTCCACTGTGATTAAATTACCCCTTTCTTCATGAACGAAAAACTCCTGATCACCCCAATAAAATTTATTGAAGGTATAAGGAAGTGGAAGAAGGTTTTTGACAGTTATTTGTATTTTATCACCTTCTTTGGCTCGTTTAGGTGTAAAGTCTATAATCTCAGGCATTAACAATGTAAGTTGATCATCTGATTTTACTTCTATTCCAGTAGCTCTTATGGATACATTATTTATTCTTTTAGTCAAATTGAGTGGTAGAAATGCCTTTATTTTAGTATCGGTCACTTCTACAATTTGAATTAGCCTTTGATCCACATAGACATTTAAATCATAAGGGTGAAAACTAAAGTTCTTTCCTTCAATATAAAGAGTATCTGTCCAAGAAATTACTTTAGGATAAAAATCATCAAAAACTACAGCTTGGCTTCCCTTGCTAATAAATTCTGTTATTTCCCCTTCTGCTTTTATATTACCAAATTTTATGTAAGGAGTATAAAAATAGGATTCGTTGGCTGCCAATCCTGATGATATTGTAAAACTAAATTCATCTGCTTCTAGAGGCTCCTCAAATGTTTTCGTCACTTTTCTTACAGAATTCTGCCACCAAATAAATCCATATTCAGTAATTTCATAGGCGGACTTATTTTTTGAGATTTTTGCAGATAAAACTACGCCCTCCTCTGATATACTTTCTATTGAAGATTCTTCAATAGTCGGAAAATCATAATCATAATCCGTAATGCTACAGCCAAACATCAAAAATAATAATATCGAAAAGGTGCTGAATTTTTTAATTTGATCTATCATTTCAAATTTTACTTTATATTAAAATTTAATTCCGAAAAATACTTGATTTCTGATTAGTTTGGAGTTAATTATTTCATGAAACCCTTCTTTTTCAAACCATGGGCTAGCAGAATACTCAATTCTATAACCGAAAAGCCCATATAGATTGCCCATCTTTTTTTGAAGACCAAAACTTAAATTACCACCAGGGGCGAATTTTGTCAAATTGATCGTTGTATCTGCTACCATTTTAAGTTCCCTGTGAGAAAACCTATACCGACTAGCATCTGAAGTTAAATGTAAATTATTTATTAAAGAAGCACCCATAAATAGGGAATAATCCAAATTGATAGGTTTATAGTAATTCATGCCAATTGCAGTCTTTATGGTAGTTAGGCTGTAATGAAATTCTTCTATTATGGAGTTAAATTTCGGAGCCTCCGTTGTTTCATTAAATTTACTAGATATTAGGTTCCCAGAAAAAATTTGATCTCTAGTAAATTCTAACTCTATTCTCCAGAGAAAATTTCTGGAAATGTTTTTATCAGCTAACTCTATAAAAACTAAAGGCGAAATAGTATGGTTAATTTTATGTTTACCATGTAAAATATCTTCTACACCATCATCTAAATGTTTAATTGATAATGAATTATGATTTAACATTCCCATTATTCCCCAATTCACCTTAAAATCAGTGTTGTTTTTAAAAGTTTTGGAGTTGCTTCCAAAACAATTATCATAGTCATTAAGAATTTTCAATAAGCTCTTCTCATGAACCTTTACATGATAATTATCAAGCCTTAAAGATTCACAATCGTCCAGCAGAGTAGTTAGTATACCAATATGCTTATTAGACTTTCGTATTTCTTCAATATGGGTAAGTCTGCCATTTTCTTTTTGCAGGAATATTTTATCATTAAGTTTAAGTAGCGAAATTCGGCCTTGATAGATCAATCTGTAAAAGCCTGGGAAATGTGTTTTTGCTGTATCAGAAATTGAAATGTAGGCAAAGCCGTTAAATTCTCCATAGGCTTTTATATCTTCATAAGAATAAACAATTTTCTCTTTGCCGTCAAGAGCTATGAATTCAGCTTCTTTTGTAATCCTGTCTTTTGGGAGTTCAGGATTCACGTATCCCACAATAGTGTCTTGATCATGATTAACTATATACCCATCGTTAAATACTTGACTATAAGAATTTTGTAGGTTGGTACATAGAATTATTAAGATAGCTACAAGAAAATAGTGTATTCTTTTCATTTTAAAATAATAGTTGAAATATCGACCAAAACTAACGATTTATTTAAATAAAAAATTAAATGTGTTGAGAATTTTTCCTCCAGACTAAAGATTTTTCATATAGATACCTTTAGTCTATGTCCTTTCAATAATTTTAGGAGTTGAAAGCACTCAAATCTTCCGCTCGATCTCCTTCAAGTTTTCCATTTTCTTATTACGAAGGAATCCGCCAATATCTTCGAAATGTTCTTTTACACGCTTGTTGCCAAATTCAAATACTTTATTAGCTAAACCATCGAGGAAATCCCTATCGTGAGAAACTAATATCATAGTGCCCTCAAAAGCTTTTAAAGCATCCTTTAAGATCTCTTTTGTTTTGATGTCCAGATGGTTGGTGGGTTCATCCAGAATGAGCAAGTTAACAGGCTGAAGCAGTAATTTGATCATCGCCAATCGGGTGCGCTCTCCACCGGAAAGTACTTTTACTTTTTTATCTAGTGCATCACCACTAAACATAAAAGCACCTAACATATCTTTAATTTTAGTTCTTACATCTCCCTTTGCAATATTATCAACGGTTTGGAAAACACTTAGCTCGCCATCTAATAAAGCCGCCTGGTTTTGCGCAAAGTAGCCAATCATGCTATTATGGCCAACTTGTAATTCACCTTCATAATCAATTTCACCCATAATGGCTTTCACTAAGGTTGATTTACCTTCACCATTTTTACCCACGAAAGCAATTTTTTCGCCTCGAGCAATAGTCAGGGATACATCTTGGAATACAACGTGATCGCCATAGGATTTACTTAAACCATCGGCAATGACCGGATAATTGCCAGAACGCGGGGCAGGAGGGAACTTTATGTTCAGTGCAGCGGTATCTACTTCATCGACTTCTACAATCTCCATTTTTTCAAACATTTTCACACGTGATTGAACCTGAAGCGTTTTGGAATAAGTGCCTTTGAACCGATCTATAAACTGCTGAATTTCAGCTATCTGTTTTGCTTGGTCATCAAATTGCTTTTGCTGTTGTTCACGTCTCTCTTTTCGGAGTTCCAAATAGTGTGAGTAGTTGGTTTTATAATCGTAAATTTTGCCCTGGGTTATTTCAATAGTTCGATTGGTTAAATTATCCACAAAAGTTTTATCGTGACTAATGACCATCACTGCTTTGGCATGGTTTATTAAAAAATCTTCCAACCACTGCACTGACTCAATATCCAAATGATTGGTTGGCTCATCTAGTAGGATTAAATCAGGTTTTTTCAATAGAATTTTCGCCAATTCTATGCGCATTCGCCATCCACCACTAAATTCAGCAGTAGAGCGATCAAAATCAGATCGTAGAAATCCTAAACCAAGCAAAGTTTTCTCAACCTCAGCATCCACATTAATATCATCAATGCTATAGTATTTTTCGCTAAGTTCTGAAACTTGCTCAATGATCTTACTGTACTCATCAGATTCATAGTCGGTGCGTGTTTCTAACTGCTGATTGCACCACTCCATTTGATTTTTCATTTCCAAAATGGCAGCAAATGCTTTGGAAGCTTCTTCAAAAACTGTAGAGTCGTCTTCTGTTAAAAGATGTTGCGGTAAGTAGGCTATAACGGCATCTCCGGGAGCAGAAATTTTACCATAGGTAGGTTTATTTTCCCCCGCAATTATTTTAAGTAAAGTTGATTTACCTGCACCGTTTTTACCCATAAGGGCAATCCGGTCATTCTCATTTATATTGAAAGTAATGTTATTAAATAGGGTAGAGCCACTAAATTCAACGCCTACTGCATCTGCTGAAATCATATAGTATAAAATTAAGCTGCAAAGGTATTAATTAATTGGCTGATAAACTTAATGGCTTGTAAATGTTTGTTGGTTAAAGTCGATATGTTTTTGCAGTTTTTAATTCTGAATTTCAAATGTAATAGCAGGACTATTTCACCCCCTTTTTGGCGCATGCGTAATGTCGTTAAGTTAAACTTTTCGAAATATTCACTTTTCTAAATGTCTTGTCTTTTGAATAAAGCAAACTACTTATCTTTCTTTCCTTTTAGTCCTGTAAGGACGTCCTACCATAACAAAGGGTGAAGCCCTGTGTTTAAAACAACCCTAATTGCTCTCCAACCTCATGCTTTTCAATGATATCAGCAGATTGTAACTTATTCTTCTTACCTCTAATAGGTTTAACTGGCCATGCTTGCATCAAATCTTCATCATAGGGCTGTATAAGGGCTTTTACTTGTCCCTCACTACTTTTTTCTTGAATGCTCATGAGCCATTCTGATTCCAACTCTTCTGGTAAAATCAATGGCATTCTGGCTTCTTTCAATTTCGGGTTATTGTGAATTTCAGCCATTAAAGGATTGGCTTTTGTGGTGACTACGCTCACTGTCGATAGCCTTTTACCTGTTTCCGGATTTTCCCATTCTTCCCAAATTCCCGCTAAGCTAATAGGGCTATTATCCTTCAAGCTAATATAATAAGGAACCAATTGCTTTTGTTTATGATGATGTTCAAAAAATCCATCAACCATTACAATGCATCTTCTGTCTGTTGCTGCTTTTCTAAAGGCTGGTTTTTCAAATATGCTTTCCCCTCGGGCATTAATGGTTTTATTATGCATCTCATTTGCCTGTTTCTCATCTTTCGTCCAAAAAGGGATCAATCCCCATTGAAATAAATTAAATTCATCAGGGTTTTCATTGGTAATGACGGGCAATTTAGGATGTTCAAAGCCAGTAATATGGAATATTGGTTTGATAGGCTCACCTTTTTCATCAAATAAATTCTCCAAAGCACTCATGTCCTTATCAGGATGCCTTTTAGCATATTTTTTTTTCTTCTGCGTGATATAGCTGACATCATAACACATATCCTAATGATAAGAATTATTTTGGTTTTATGTAAATAATTGAGAACTTAAGAGTATAATACATAAGATAGCCGACCTAAAATGCAGGATAATAAAATTGATTCAGTTAGCAATGAATTTGAAAAACCATTAGATATCGTTTCGAATAAAATAGAAACTTGGGTAGAAGTCTTGGTAGACATGATTCCCAATATGTTGCTTTCCATTGTTTTACTGGTTCTCTTTATTGTTTTGTCTCGCCTAGTAAGAAAATTATTCATAAAAATATTTAGAAAATCATCGGATAATAAAGCGCTGGAAGGCCTGTTCTCTACTATTATCTATTACGCCATGATGGGCATAGGGCTGTTCATTATTTTGGATATTTTGAATTTGGATAAGGCAGTTACTTCATTATTGGCAGGGGTAGGGGTTGTAGGTTTGGCTTTAGGATTTGCCTTTCAGGATATTGCTGCAAATTTCGTCTCAGGGATTATCTTGGCTTTTCGAAAGCCTTTTATGATAGATGATGTAGTGGTGGTTGGCGATTTGATGGGAATCGTGAGCCGTACAAATTTACGGGTGACTGTTATCAGAACCTATCAAGGCCAAGAGGTTTATGTGCCAAATAAAGATGTCTTATCAAATGCCATCACCAATTATTCAATATTAGGTGAAAGGAGAATTGATTTGGGAGTTGGCGTTTCTTATGGCGATGACTTGCATAAGGTCCGTGATTTAGTTTTAGAAACATTGCAAAATCTTGAAGGTGTAATCCGCAAGGAAGATATGATATTTACCTACAAAGAATTTGGAGACAGTTCCATTAATTTTGAAATTAAATTCTGGATTAAATTTCCTGATAATCCATCTTTTTTGGAGATGCGATCCAAGGCTGTTATGGCAATTAAAGATGCATTTGATAAAGAGAATATTACCATTCCATTTCCAATCAGAACATTGGATTTTGGTATAAAAGGAGGGGAGAAGTTATCGGAAATGAACCTAGGGCCTAATAATGGTTTAGGTAGTAAGTAGCTTGTATTTGGTTTATAACAAACAATTAATTCAATGAAGAAGATATCTTATTTTTTATTTCAGGTTTCGATTGGCTTGTTGATGATTTCTTGTGCTGAACCTAAAAAGAAGCAAATGCCAGAAACCGGAAGTATGCTTCAACATAATGTCTATTTTTATTTAAATGATAGTATTTCCAATTCAGATCGGAAAGAGTTCGAAAAAGGACTTCAAAAGCTCCTTTCAATTGATGCTATTCATAAATCGGAAGTAGGCCTAACAGCTGATACTAAACCGCGAGAAGTCACGGATCATGACTTTGATTATTCTCTTTTCATTTGGTTCAAATCAAAGGATAATTACGAGATATATGCCGAGCATCCAGATCACATGGAATTTATAGAAAACTACCAAAGCTTATGGGAAGCAGTCAAAGTTTATGATTCCCAAATCATAAAGCCAAATTTTGATTAACTTAGTGGTCTACAAAAAAAATCCTTATGGTGATTTGCGTTTAGTAGTAGAATATCCTCATTAGCTTTCCGCTCGGTCAAAAATTGATCCATGACATGTAGTTCCAATGGTTTTTCTAAATAAAGATCAGCACCATTTTTCATCGCAAATTCTTTATCGTAATCACAGCTGGAAGAAGTTAAGATAATCACTGGGATATCCATTAATTCCGTAGTGCTTTTGACTTCCACCAATACGGCAAAGCCATCGCTCTTGGGTAAGTTTAAATCTAAAAGAATTACCTCTGGCTTTTCTGCAAATAAAAATGGGCCTCTTTTGCTCAAATACAGAATGGCTTCTTCAGCTGAAGTTACTGAATTGAGGATGGTTAAACCGCTTCTTTGGTTTAATATTTCCTGGGTAATGAGGATGTCGGATTCATTGTCCTCTACAAGTAAAATGTTTAATGTATCCATATCCTTACAACTAAAGTTTGTAGGCTTACTGATGATGCTACTAATTAATTAAAGGATGGATGATGATGTTTGACAAACTTAATAATCTATACGATATATAACTATATTTAGATTTTTGTTTTCGATGAATTAGAGATATTGATAGATTGATTGGAGTTCTGTACTTATGTTGTTTTCAGTTTATTTAAAATATGCGTTTAAAATGCTTTAATTACCTGTTTGTGAACCTAGGTAAAATTACTAATTGATTATAGGTGATATACTTAAGACTATTTTAAGTTAGTCTCTTAATTTTATAGAATTGTACTTTTATCATGCTTTCTTATTCACTTCTGCAAAGTCTCCTTTTGAGCTGAATACTAGTCAAAGTTAAGTTTTACCAGTTTCAACATAAAAAAACCCAAGCTGAGAGGCTTGGGTTTTGAATAAATTGCTAATTCCAATTTAACCTTCAGCAGGCTCTCTAAACCCTACCCAAGTAAATCTTTTGATCACATATTCAGGGTTAGTCAAAGAAGCATTTCCAGCTGGATTTCCACCTGTTACATGGAAATCAGAGAAACCGGCATTCTGATTGACATGAATAGCACCTGTTAAATTAAAGCTAACTGAAGTGGCCGCCATTCCCATTTTGTCCATGATCAGATTTTTTATGGTGTTATCAGTTGTATAGGCTGCACAAGAGATTGCACCATGGATTTCGGCTAAACTTGAAGCTAAATCCACTGATTGATTTGTGTCTTTAGTTTTGATTAGTAAAACTACTGGGCCAAATAATTCTTTAGTGAATTTTTCTTCATCAGAAGCCGGCATTTCTACAACGATTGGTGTTGCAGTTCTTGCCTTTTCAAACATCGGATTTGCAATGGCTCTGCTTTCTAACCAAACCTTGCCTCCTAGTTTTTTAGCTTCTTCAGTATGACTTAATGTATTTGGATTTTGAATTGCACCTAATACAAATGGTCCTGCTTTAGGGTTGTCTACTAAACCGTTGATGTTTGCAACTAGTTTTTCTGCAAAATCATCAAAGCTTACTTTTCCATCAGGAGTGTTGATGCCATCTTCAGGAATAAAGAAGTTTTGTGGACAAGTACACATCTGACCAGAATACAAACAAACTGAAAAGGCCAAATTCTGAGCGACTTTGTCAATATTTTCAGCGGAATCTAAAATCACTGAATTTACACCGGTTTTCTCGGTGAAGACTGTTTTACCTTCTAATCCTTCCAAATAGCTTCCGAATGCAGAGCTGCCAGTGTAATCAATTAATTTAATGGCTTTATTTTCTGCTAAATCTTTAGTGATCATTTTATCATAAGTATCGGGAGCCAATTGACACACATTTGGGTCAATTCCGTTTTCCTTTAACACTTTCTGGATTTCTGAAACCACTATCGCCATTGGCAAGATTGCACCTGGATGTGGCTTTACGATACAAGGATTACCTGTTATTAAGGAAGCATATAATCCTGGAACTGAATTCCAAGTAGGGAAGGTGCTACATCCTACCACCATGCTCAATCCTTTTGGCATTGGTTTCCAGCTTTTATTCAACTGCACATTGAATTTACCCATTGGCTTATCCCAGAATTTCTTTTCAGGGAATCTTTTCAATTCATCATAACCAAATGCAACAGCTTCCATCGCACGGTCAGCTGCATGTGGTCCTGATGCTTGAAATGCCATCATATAACCCTGACCAGTTGTGTGCATTGTGGCATAAGCATTTTCAAAGAAGCGTTCTTTGAATCTATCCAAGCTTTCCACCAATATAGCCGCCCTGTCATCAATAGGAGTGTTTCTCCATTGTGTCCAAGCTTTTTGGCTTCTGTCAATCAAAGTTTCAGCGCTAAAAGAAGGATATAAAATTCCCAATGGTTTTTGTAAATAAGGAGATTCTTCTTGACCCACCCAAGCTTCTGGATCAGCTTGCAATAAATCTTCAAATTTCTTATCTAAACTTGCCTTGAATTTGTCCTGACCATCTTTATCTGCAGTTTCTCCGTAAATCTTAGGAGATGGATGTTCAGGATATTGTGCATAGAAAGAGCGATCATGAACAGCATCTATTGCCTTTTTTAATGTGTCTTTGTGCTTTTCGTATAAACTCATGGATAATATTTTTAAATTTGCATTAATTTCTCAAGGCTTAAATATACATTTAAGATTTGAAGCGAGAAAATGCTTTTCTATCGAAGGGAAAGTTTTTGGAAAAAACAACAAATAAAAATCAACCTATGAAGTACATTTTACCGCTTTTGCTGAGTGTTTTTATTTTTCAGCAAAGTTTGGCTCAGGATTACGTTCCAGGGCTTATTGTAGTGAAACTCAAGGATGAAGACCAATCCAACAGAAAAGAAAATATTAATGCGCTAAGCCTAGATCTACTAGAAAAAGATAGTAAAGTTGAAAAAATCCAACACTTAGGAAAAAAAAGGAACTTTTTCCAAAGGAATGAGCAAAAAAGCCGCTTGGATAACATTTATAAACTAGAAATCCAGGAGGATATTTCAGAGCTGGAATATATAAATTATTTACAGAGCTTTGGAAATATTGAATATGCAGAGCAATATCCAAACGTAAAACCACTTTATGTACCTAATGATCCCGAGGCTCAATTTGGTCAAAAGCAATTTCACTTAGCGCAAATCAATGTTTATGATGCATGGAATATCACTAAAGGAGATGAAGATATTGTCATAGGAGTGATTGATACTGGAGCTGATTTGGATCATGAAGATTTGGTTTCAAACTTATATTTAAATGTTGATGACCCAATTGATGGGATAGATAATGATAATGACGGCTTTGTAGATAATTATAATGGTTGGGACTTCGCAGATAATGACAATTCGCCCGAAGCAGATGGAAGTACTCATGGAACGGGTGTCACGGGTATTGCTGCTGCAGCTACGGATAATAATACAGGTATAGCTGGCATTGGCTTCAATACGAAATTTATGCCCATTAAAATATTTCAAACCGAGAGCAATTTTTCTAGAAACAGTTATGAAGCCATTATTTATGCAGCGGATCAAGGCTGCGATGTAATAAATCTTTCTTGGGGTAGTGCTGGAAGATACTCACAGTTTGCTCAGGACATTATTAATTATGCAGCACTGGAAAAGGATGTAGTGATAGTCGCAGCAGCTGGAAATACGGATGCTGAACTCGATTTTTACCCTGCTTCTTATGATAATGTACTTTCTGTAGGCTTTGTAAATTCGGATGATAGTCGAAATTCTAATGCGACATACAGCGATTTTATTGATTTGGTAGCTCCAGGATCAGGGGTTTATACGACCCAAAATGATGATGCTTATGCTGCGGATGGGGGATCATCTTATGCGGCTCCTATGGTTGCTGGTGCTGCTGCTTTGGTTCGCTCAGTTTTCCCAGAATGGAATGCATTGCAGGTTATGGAGCAATTGAGGATTAGTTCTGATGATATCTATGATGTAGCAAGTAATAGTGATTTTCAATATAAATTCGGAAAGGGTAGGTTGAATATTTTCATAGCTTTAGCAGATTATGAAACGCCATCCATCCGGATCTCGAAGGTGGAATACACCAATGGTTTAGAAGAAGCAGCTTATTTTGGCGATACATTGGATATCACAGTGGAATTCACCAATTTCTTGGAAGCTGCTGAAAATGTGAATGTGAGTTTAACTTCATCTAGCCCCTATGTCAATATCCTTCAAGGCGATTTTAATATTCAGACTTTAGGAACTTCAGAGAAGATCACAAATGAAAACAAGCAGTTTAGAGTAGTGCTTTCTGAAGATTTACCTGAGGATGAAGCCTTGAATTTCAGAATCTTATTTGAAGGGGAATTTTATAATGATTATCAGTCGTTCCAAATTCAAAGCAGCCCTAAAATTAGATTGTTTCAATATAACGGATGGGAATTTGGGTTTACAGCAACAGGGAACTTAGGTAGAAGCTATGCTACACCATTTTCTAATTATGCTGTGGATTTTGAGGGCAAGGGATTGATTGATCACATGGGGCTGATTTTATCAGCAGGAAAAGATAGCCTAAGAAGAAATACCTTGGTAAACGCAACTGCATTTCAATACCTGGAAGATTTTCAAAGTTGGAAACCGCTCAAAAGATATGATGACATTACTGCTGATTTTGATGTAAGGAGCATTTTTAAAGAACAGGATACCACCTCAAGCCCATTAAATATTTACATAGATCAACGTTTGCTGGGATGGAATGATGAAAGCAATATTTTAATTCATCAATATCAACTGCAAAATAGGAGTGAAACAAGTTATGATTCAGTATATTTTGCCCTTTTTACGGATTACGCGTTATCAGAAAAAACGGATAACAAAGTAAGTTACGATAGTGCTTATCAACTTTCCTATGCCTACAATGAAGCTCAAGATGAATTTGTGGGATTGAGTTTTATGGGAAATCAAGACTCATTATTTTATGCCTTTGATTTAGCTGAAGAAAATGGGCATAACAGTGATTTGGAGAATGACAGTTTAAAGCAAAATATTATTCAAAATGCTTTACAAAATCCCTTTGAAAAAAGGCAAGCTGGAGAATTAGCTGGCGGGAACAATGTTGGAGGACTGCATGGACTTATGATTCCTGAATTTCCAGCAACTAGTTCACAATCCTTTTCTTTTGCTTTGTTGAGAGCCAATAGCTTAAAGGAATTACAAGGATTAGTTAAAAAAGCACGTGAAAAGGATTCTTTAGCTGTTTTAAACCCACCTTTTGAAAAACAAATTTTCATTTGTCAGGATGATACTCCTGTTTTGGAAGCAAAAGAGGGATATTCATTTAAAGTCTATGCTAGTCCTTCAGTGGATACCACCTTATATGAAGGTGCTAGCTTTGAAACTGACATTATTAGTAATGATTCTACCTTCTATATTGAGGAAATCGATACTGCAGGTATTACTTCTATTAGAAAAAGATGGGTATTAACCATTACTAAGCCGTCAGCCAATTTTAATGTTCCTGTGGAGCCATTAATGCTTGCGCCAGAAATTGATAATACTTTCCGTTTTACAGATCAAAGTATAGACGCTGTAAGCTGGGACTGGACGTTCAGTAATGGATATTCATCATCAAATCAGCATCCTAATATTCCTATTGAAGAAGCAGGAGAGTATGATGTTGAATTAATTATAAGTAATATTGAGGGATGCAAGGATACCTTAAAGCAGAGCTTTCAGGCGGTAATGAGGTCACCTAAACCACAAATTGCCAATCAGGAAATATGTAAAAATTCAAATCTAACTATCCATGATCCCACTATTGCTGAAATCACGATCTATAGTGATAGTTTAATGGGTAATCAGCTGTTTTCAGGAGCTGAATTTACTGTTGAGAACTTAACTCAGGATACGGTTTTTTACGTTCGAAATGAGACAGGAGAATATCCGTCTAGCTTAGCTAAAGTGGATGTGAAGATTGTTCCTATTTCTGCAAAAATGAATGTTAATTTGGATTTAGATTCTTCACATGAGAGTATGTTGGGATTTGCAGTAAGTAAGAGTGAATACGCTACTGATTTGATTTGGATGATGGGGAATGATACATTAAGCACGCAAAACGAAATTTATTTTAATCTCATTGATTTGAATGATAGACAATTGAAATTGATTGCTATTTCGGAATCGGGCTGTATAGATTCTACCATTTATGAAACAATTAGAAGCGATGTTCCTGAGTTTGATGATTACTATTTATGTCAAAGTCAATCAGTTAGTTTATCTGCCTTAAATACTAATGCTGTGTATTATTTTGCTGATGAAAGTTTAAGTGAATTTATAGGGAAAGGCCCGGAAGTGATACTGTCTGAAGTAGCCAGCAATAGCACTATTTTTGCAGTAAATGTGGAAAAAATTGAACCATCAGCAGTAGTTGAAGTACCAATATTCGTAAGTGATCTTTCAGCTGATTTTACTGTTTCACATGATACTCTGAATCTTGCTTTTGAGCAAAGCATAACATTAGAAGCCACATCGGAATCTGCGAATCAATGGATATGGTACTTTGATGGACAAGAAATTGGCAATACTAAAAGTTTGCAATATGAAATGAATCAAGCTGGTGTATTTAAAATTGAGTTATCAGTATCAGATTCATTGGGATGTAATACTTTATCTGAAAAGGAAATTGTGGTTTTCAATGATCCTCTTCTGGGTACAAAAAATGAGTTGAAATCTTATTTTTCCATATTTCCTAATCCGGCAGATAAACTAATCCACTTAACTGGTGATGGTCAGTTTAAATATGACAGTTATTCGATTATTGATACTAAGGGAAAGGAATTAATGAAGGGACAGAATGATAAACCTATCATTCAAACTGAAATTATAGACATTTCAGCATTAAAGGAAGGTCCTTATTATTTAATTATAAGAAAAGGCAAACAAGAAGCCTCCTTTTTATTTGTTATAAGACGTTAAAAAGTTTAAAGATGATGCAAGATATTTATGCCGAACTCATTTCAATTGGAGATGAAATATTGTACGGACAAACATTAGATACCAATTCTCATTTTATCAGTGCTGAACTTGATAAACTAGGAATTAGAGTGAAGAGAAAAGTGACGGTGGCCGATAATAGGGAGGCCATGATGCGAGCCTTCAAAGAAGCAGAATCCAATGCAGATCTGATCATCATAACCGGAGGATTAGGACCAACCAAGGATGATTTGACAAAACCACTTTTAGCTGAATACTTTGATTGTGGGATGAGGCTACATGAGGATATATTGGAAGACTTAAAGCAAAGGTTTGCTAAGCGAGGAAGAGAACTAAATGAATTAAACAAAGGGCAGGCTGAATTACCAGAAAAATGTCAGCCAATAGAAAACAAATACGGAACTGCTCCTGGAATGTGGTTTGAGAAAGATGGAAAAGTATTTATCTCCATGCCAGGTGTTCCCAAAGAAATGAAATATATGATGGAAGACACCATCATTCCAAAATTTAAAGAAATCTATAAAGCCCCAGTTCTCATTCATAAAATGGTGAAGACGGTAGGAATTCAAGAAAGCATCTTAGCCGAAAGATTGGAGGACTGGGAGAATAATTTACCTCAAGAAATAAAGCTGGCATATTTACCTGGTTTAAATCAAGTAAAGTTGCGACTGACTGCTTCAGGAGTAGATGAGCAGCATCTTCAAAATTTGATTCATAAAGAAGTAGAAAAATTATATGAACTGATTGGGAAGTACATTTATGGAACTGATGATACTAATCTTCCAGCTAAAATAGGTGAATTGTTGAAAGAAAAAGCTTTGACAATTGCATGCGCTGAAAGTTGTACTGGAGGATACATTGCTCATCTATTTACATCAAATGCAGGAAGCTCTGAATATTACAGAGGTGGTATTAATCCTTACCATAATGACTTAAAGATCAATATACTGGGAGTAAAGAAAGAAACAATAGAGCAGCATGGAGCAGTAAGCAAGGAAACGGTTATTGAAATGGCTGAAAGAGTACGTGAACTTTTTGGTGCTGATATTGGTATTTCAACCAGCGGAATCGCGGGTCCTGGGGGCGCAACCAAAGAGAAACCAGTGGGTACAACTTGGGTTGCTTTGGCAGATGGTATGAATACCCAAACGAAATTGTACCATTTTCAGTTTGATAGACAGAGTAATATTGAGATTACCTCTAATTCGTTATTAAATTTGGTTCGGCAAACTTTAAGCTCAAAATAATTGAGAAAAAGTTTATAAATGCTAATTTTGTACAAATTTGATTTGGTTTTACTATGGGAACTGAACCAGTCAGGTTTAATATATTATTATATAAAGGAAAATGTCCTTTTGAAAATTGATTATATTTCAAGAAGTTTTTCATTTCAATAAACGACTAATTATTACATGGCAACGGTAGAAATGGTAATGCCCAAGATGGGCGAAAGTATTATGGAAGCAACAGTGCTTACCTGGTTAAAAAAAGAAGGTGACACTATTGAAGAAGATGAATCAGTATTGGAAGTAGCCACCGATAAAGTGGATACGGAAGTCCCTGCGTTGGAAGCTGGTGTTTTAAAGCAAATATTGGTTCAGGAAGGTGATGTTGTAGCAGTTGGGAAGCCAATAGCTATTATAGAAACAGAGGGAGGTGCTTCTGCCGATAGCGATAATACTGGAGAAAAATCAGAAAAACAGCAAAGCCCAGCAC